>NZ_JAKRGH010000030.1 GCF_022347565.1 Vibrio sp. Of7-15 | reverse complement strand
CTAGACGAAATCGCGGAAGACGACAGCGATGAGTTGTTATCGGAATTAGACGCGGATATTTCTGAGCCAGAAGCCGAGCTTGCAGCGGACGATGTTGAGCTGACCGAAGACAGCACAGATGTCTCAGATGACGCCGATCTGGATTCAATCGAAGATGATTTCTCCTTTGAAGAGCCAGTGGTTGCTGACGAACCTGAGCTTGAAAGCGAAGTGTCTCTGGAAGAGTCAGAGTCTTTGGACGACTTGGACTCGCTAGATGATGACTGGGCCGTGGATGCACCGGAAGAACTGAACACTGATGCTGAATTAGTTACAGAGCCAGAAGCAGTACCAGAAAGTGAGTTAACCAGCGACATTGCAGAAGATGACAGCGATGAGTTGTTATCGGAATTAGAAGCTGAATTTTCTGAGCCATTGGAATCATCAACCTCAGAACAAGTGGAAGATTCTTTATCAGATGACTTTGGTGTGCACGATCTTGATTTGACTGCCGCTGAACCTGAAGTGGAAGCTGAGTTCGATTTACCTGAACCTGCTGATGATGTTGATAGCCTATCAGCTGAAACAAATGACTTTGATACTGATTTAGATCTTGATAATAGCGATGAGTTACTGGCAGAGCTTAGTGAAGGTGAATCAGATTTCGAAGGTTTATCGGTAAGTGATGCACTGGCTGAGTTAGATTCGAGCGAACAGAGCCAGGAATCGGAAAGTACTGATACTGTGTTATCTGACTCTGACTTACCTGAGTTTGGTGAAGCTGACGCTTTAAAAGATGCCGAAGAACATGATGCTGATAGTGTAAGTACACCTGATGATGCGCCATCCGGTCTGAGTGAGGCATTTAATCAAAATAGCGTGACCTCTGAAGAGTTAGACGCTTTAGTCCAGAAGAATATAGAAAGTGCTGGTCTTGATCTTGATAACTTACTAACAGACACGGGAGATGATTGGGATGGCTTTGATCTTTCATCCAACGCTGAAAATATTCCTAAAGATGAGTCAGAAGCATGGACTACAGAATCAACACCAGAGCCTGAACTAGAAAAAGAAGATTGGTCTGAGCAGCCTGAGGTGGAATATGACCCTCATGGGGAGGATCAGTATTTAAGCATTGAAGCGCTAATGGCTGAAGCCGAGTCTGGCGAAAAGTCGCCAACCGAAGAGGAAGACTTGAACCTTGATGTAGGGCTTGATGACTTCCCAAATGTGCTTGGCGATGTCAAGGAGTTTGATGTTGATGTTGGTGGGGAAGCTTCTAGTAAACTTGATTTAGCAAAAGCATACCTTGAAATGAGTGATCAGGAAGGGGCGCTTGAATTATTAGAAGAGGCAATCCAGTTGGGTGATGAGTCAGTAAAAGAAGAAGTGGAAGCATTACTCGCTCAAATTAAGCGTTAATGGTTTTAAGGTAAAATTTTTCTTTATACTTATTAAAGGCGGTAGCGATAAGCACCGCCTTTTTTTATAATTGTCGGCTTTAGTCGTAATTAATGAAAGTGAATACAAAACTATGCGAATAGCTTTAGGTATCGAGTACGATGGCGCTAATTATTTTGGCTGGCAACGTCAAAGAGATGTGATCAGTGTACAAGAAAAATTAGAAGATGCGTTGTCTATAGTTGCTAACCATCCTGTAAGCGTGCAATGTGCTGGTCGTACAGACTCTGGGGTTCATGGTACAGGGCAGGTAGTTCACTTTGATACTGATGCTACTCGTAAAATTGCCGCTTGGACGATGGGGGTGAATGCTAATTTACCAAAAGACATCGCGGTTCGCTGGGCAAAACCAGTGGATGATGAGTTTAATGCACGTTTTAGTGCAACGGCACGTCGTTACCGCTACATTATCTTTAATAACCCACTACGCCCGGCCATTTTAGGGCATGGCGTGAGTCATTATCATGATCCTCTTGATGTGAAAAAAATGCACGAAGCTGGTCAGTATTTATTAGGTGAGAATGACTTCACATCCTTCCGTGCCACTCATTGCCAGTCTCGTAGTCCATGGCGTAATCTAATGCACTTGAAAGTGTCACGGTATGGTGATTTTGTTGTTATCGATGTGAAAGCGAATGCTTTTGTTCATCATATGGTACGGAATATAACAGGAAGCCTAATTGCTGTTGGTAAAGGCGAAAAAGATCCTGAGTGGATAAAATGGCTATTAGATGCTAAAGATCGTACGTTAGCAGCCGCAACAGCAAAAGCTGAGGGATTGTATCTTATTGATGTTGATTACCCAGCTGAGTTGGATTTACCACGAGTACCGCTAGGCCCGCTTTTTTTATCTGATTAATTACTCTGATTATTTATATAACGGCGTATTAATTCGATATTGTAAAATAGGTACAACCAGTTTTTTATCTACAGAGAGGGAAGTTTGTGCTTTAATCCTCTCTGCTAAAAATTTACGAATTACTTCTCTCTAGCTATTTTAGCTGGGGAATACAAAGAAAAGGTCTTCCATGAGTTGGCTTGAAAAGATTTTAAATAAAAGCAACATCGTTAGTTCTCGTAAGGCGTCTATCCCTGAAGGTGTATGGACTAAATGTACTTCTTGTGATCAGGTTTTATACCACGCAGAGCTTGAACGTAATCTAGACGTTTGTCCTAAGTGTGATCACCATATGCGTATGAAAGCGCGTAAACGTTTAGAAGCATTTCTTGATGAAGGTGATCGTGAAGAATTAGGTGCAGAGCTTGAGCCTAAAGATCTTCTGAAATTTAAAGACTCTAAAAAATACAAAGATCGTATTTCTGCTGCACAGAAGTCGAGTGGTGAAACAGACGCACTAGTGGTAATGAAAGGTAAAGTATTAGATTTACCTGTTGTTGCCTGTGCTTTTGAGTTCTCCTTCATGGGCGGTTCTATGGGATCTGTAGTTGGTGCTCGCTTTGTACGTGCTGTAGAAGCTGCGATTGAAAATAATTGTGCGTTAGTTTGTTTCTCTGCAAGTGGTGGTGCACGTATGCAAGAAGCATTAATGTCGTTAATGCAAATGGCAAAAACCAGTGCAGCTCTTGAGCGTTTGTCCTCAAAAGGTCTTCCGTTCTTCTCTGTGTTAACAGATCCGACCATGGGTGGTGTTTCTGCTAGTCTAGCGATGCTAGGTGATGTTAATATCGGTGAACCTAAAGCATTGATTGGTTTTGCTGGCCAACGTGTTATCGAACAAACGGTTCGTGAAAAGCTACCAGAAGGCTTCCAGCGTAGTGAGTTCTTACTAGAGCACGGTGCGATTGACATGATTGTCGACCGTCGTGAGATGCGCCAACGTATTGGTGGTTTGATTGCAAAAATGACTAATCAAGCATCACCTTTAGTAGTTCCAGTTGTAGAAGCAACGGAAACTCCAGAAGCAGAATCTTCAGAAGAGAGCGAAGTCGCAGCCGAAAAAGAATAAAGCGGTTTATTATTGATGTCTCAACTTCTTCCTCCTCAAGCCACATCGCCACTCGCGATGTGGCTTAGTTATTTAGAGCAACTTCATACCAGTGCGATTGATCTGGGTTTAGATCGAGTTCAAGCGGTGGCTCAAAAAGCAGAGTTAGTTAAGCCTGCTCCTTATGTTATTACCGTTGCTGGTACAAATGGCAAAGGTTCTACTTGTGCACTTATGGAAGCCATTTTACGTGAAGCTGGTTACAAAGTAGGTGTTTACAGTTCTCCTCACTTAATTCGCTATAATGAGCGAGTACGTATCAATGGCCAAGATCTTGCGGATAATGAGCACAGCCAAGCTTTCTCCTTCATTGAACAGGTTCGTGGTGATATCAGCTTAAGTTTGTTTGAGTTTGGTACATTAGCGGCGTTGCATTTATTCAAAGTCCATCAAGTGGATGTGGTTCTGCTTGAAGTCGGTTTAGGTGGACGCCTAGATGCAACCAATATTGTTGATCATGATGTTTCAGTGATTACGAGCTTAGCGGTGGATCATGTTGATTGGCTTGGTGATGATATTAATGTTATCGGTTTTGAGAAAGCCGGTATCTTCCGTTCAGACAAACCTGCGATTTGTGGGCAGCCGAATCCACCAGCCAGTGTTGCAGCACATGCTGATGATATCAATGCAGAGCTATTTCAAGTTGGTTATCAATTTAATTACCAAATCGATGGTGATAAGTGGAACTGGCAGTGTGGTGCATTCGATTTGTCTGATTTACCATTGCCAAATCTTCCACTTCCTAATGCTGCGACAGCATTAATGGCGTTAGGGGCTTCTGATTTAGAGCTAACGGATGAACACCTTGTTGAAGGGCTTAAAAAAGCGTATTTGCCTGGCCGTATGCAGCTATTAAGTCAAGAGCCAACCATTATTCTTGATGTAGCCCATAATCCTCACTCTGCGGCATACCTGGTTGGCCAGCTTAAAGAGCGGTATCCGGGGAAAAAAGTACATGGTGTTGTTGCCATGCTTCATGATAAAGATATTGAGTCGACTTTAGCTGAGTTTTCAGCATACATAGAGGTTTGGTATCCGGCTTCTTTGTCTGGCCCTCGTGCTGCCACGTCTAGTGAGTTAATGGCTTACCTTCCTACTGGAACTCAGGAATTTAAAGCTCCGGTGGACGCATTTGTTCAAGCTCAGAAAATGGCTAAGTCAGATGAAATTATTCTTGTTTTTGGCTCTTTCCATACGGTTGGTCAAATATGGGATCATTGGAGCAAGGCTCAATAAGGAGTGACTGTGGCAAGTAAATTTCAAAGCCGCTTAGTAGGCACCATCATTTTGGTTGCTATTGGTGTCATCGTACTGCCAGATGTCTTTGATGGTAAAAAATTGCACTATCAGGAAGAGTTTGCCAGCATTCCCATTAAACCTGATGCCGAAGAAGAAATTGAAACTTTTGAAGTATTAGAGCCTGTCGATTTTTCTGCTGAGCTGCCGGATGAGCCAGTGAGTGTCGCTATTGATGATAATGATGACCCACAAATAGTTATTAATGAGGTAGAGCCTGTTAATAATTATCAGAAAAGTGCTTGGATTGTTCAGTTGGGTGTATTTAGAAATTTTGATAATGCACACCAACTGGTTACTAAGTTAAGGGCTCAAGGCTTCCAAGCTCATGTGTACCCTAAACAACCTGAGCCAGGAGATTTAGCTCGTGTTGTTGTGGGACCCGATATTTCCCGTGATCAATTGGAATCTGAGCTACCTAAACTGGAAAAATTGACCGGATTAAAAGGTCGAATGATGAAATTTAATCCACTTAATCCTTAAACAAACGTTTGCGTGGCGCGATTTTCTGTTAAAATGCGCGCCAACTAAGATATGACATCAACATGATTTGGATCGACTTTGTAATTTTAGGCGTAATTGGCCTTTCATCACTGATTAGTTTAATACGCGGTTTTGTAAAAGAAGCGCTGTCATTAGTTATTTGGTTTGGTGCTTTTTTTGTCGCGAGTAACTTCTACCCTCAGTTAGCGGTATATTTTACTAACATACATGATGAAATGGTACGAAATGGCAGTGCGATTGCTGCATTGTTTATTTCAACATTGGTTGTTGGGGCCGTGGTCAATTATGTTATTGGTCAGTTAGTTCAAAAAACAGGCTTATCAGGCACTGACCGGATTCTCGGTATTGTATTTGGTGGGTTACGTGGCGTACTTATTGTCGCTGCAGTGCTGTTTTTTATTGATGCATTTACGTCACTTTCAGATGCAGAGTGGTGGACGAAATCTCAATTGATCCCTAACTTTGCGGTGGTCATTGAGTGGTTCTTCACTTATTTAAAAGAAACATCGAGTTTTTTGCCTGGCGCACTTTAGCGCCAGTCCTTTCGCAAACGAGGATTAAAGGACATGTGTGGTATTGTTGGAATCGTGGGTGCAACACCTGTAAATCAGTCTATTTATGACGCTTTAACTGTTTTACAGCATCGTGGCCAAGATGCGGCTGGTATTGTTACCATAGAAAGCAATCGTTTTCGTCTACGTAAGGCTAACGGATTAGTGAAAGATGTGTTCGAAGCTAGACACATGCAACGATTACAAGGAAACGTTGGTATTGGACATGTTCGATACCCAACGGCAGGTAGTTCTAGCGCTTCGGAAGCACAGCCTTTTTATGTGAACTCTCCTTATGGCATTACATTAGCTCATAACGGTAACCTGACGAATGCAAATGAGATTCGTGAGAAGTTGTTTGAGCATGATCGCCGTCACTTAAATACAACCTCTGATTCGGAAGTACTGCTCAATGTACTTGCACATCAAGTGGATCTCGCGAAAAACTATCCTCTATCTAAAGATGATATTTTCTACGCGGTACGTAATGTACATCGTCAAATTAAAGGTGCTTACGCAGTTGCAGCGATGATCATTGGCCATGGTATGGTTGCATTTCGTGATCCAAATGGTATTCGTCCACTGTGCCTAGGTAAGCGTGAGGTAGATGGTCGCACGGAGTACATGGTGGCTTCAGAGTCAGTGGCATTGGATGCCGTAGGCTTTGATTTTGTACGTGATATTGCACCAGGCGAAGCTGTGTATGCTCCATTTGAAGGTGGTTTATTCACAGAGCAATGTGCAGAAAGCCCACAACTTAACCCATGTATTTTTGAGTTTGTGTACTTTTCTCGCCCTGATTCATTCATTGATAAGATTTCGGTATACAGTGCCCGCCTTGCAATGGGCAAAAAGTTGGGCGCAAAGATTAAACGTGAATGGGACGACTTAGACATTGACGTTGTGATCCCAATTCCTGAAACCTCGTGTGATATTGCACTAGAAATCGCGCAGATTATCGATAAACCATACCGCCAAGGCTTTGTGAAAAACCGTTATGTTGGCCGTACTTTTATTATGCCTGGTCAGCAACAACGCAAAAAGTCGGTGCGCCGTAAACTTAATGCGATTCGTTCTGAGTTTAAAGGTAAGAATGTCCTACTTGTTGATGATTCTATTGTCCGTGGGACAACATCTGAGCAAATTATCGAGATGGCTCGTGACTCAGGAGCTAAGAATGTATACATGGTATCGGCGGCACCAGAAATTCGTTTCCCTAACGTCTATGGTATTGATATGCCAAGTGCTAATGAGTTAATTGCTCATGGCCGTGATGTAGAAGAGATCAGCAAAATTATTGGTGCCGATGCGCTTATTTTCCAAGATCTAAAAGATTTGGTGGATGCTGTTGGTGAAGGTAATCCTGATGTGCAATTATTTGAAACTTCAGTGTTTAATGGTAGCTATGTAACAAATGATATTGATCAGTCTTATTTAGATTACCTTGAGTCTTTACGCAGTGACGACTCCAAGATTCAACGTGAGATTCAGCAAGATCTTGCTAACCTCGAGTTGCACAATGAAGGCGCATAACGCTTAGGTTTTATGACACAGAGGGAAAAGCCAGAGTTTATGCTCTGGCTTTTTAGTTTTGTGGCTCTTATAAATAGAAACTGCATTGAGATCCAATGCAAACAGTTAGGAAGTGGGAAGCTCAAAGTCACTAACAAAATCAATAAATAACCGTACTTTTTCTGGCTGGTGTTCTCGGTGGTTATAAAGCATGTAGACATCACGCGGGTTCGCCGACCAGTCTTTTAGTATTCTCACTAAACTGCCATCTTCCATATATTGAGTGAGCATAATATCTGGCATGAGTGTGATGCCTAACCCATCGGCACAAGCGCGTCTTACCACGTTAAGCTCACTGGCTTCAAAACGACCAGGATCAGTAATGGTAATAGTTTCACCAAGGTGGTTATTCAAACGCCATTTTAGTAAAGGCTTTCCCTTTAAAAGCATGTGTGAGTGTAATTCACTGGCGTGTTGTGGTGTGGAAACACTTTCTAGATAGCGTGGACTTGCGACTAAAATATCTTCAACAGAGCTTATTTTTCGTGCAATGAGTGTTGAGTCCCGTTGTGGTCCAACACGAAAGATCACATCCCATTCTGTAGGATCGAGTTGATCTGGCTGATTGCTCATTGATAACTCAATACTGATGTCTGGATATATAGACATAAATTTATTCAAAATGGGTTGAATCAGCATTTTTGTTAAATTTGAAGGTGCTGCAATTTTTAACTTTCCAGCTGCCCCTCGGCACTCTTCACTTAATTGCTCACTACTATTTACTAAGGCTTGCAGAATTGGGCCGCATTCATCGTAAAAGCGTTGCCCAGCTTCAGTGAGAGAGAGTTTACGGGCATGGCGATTTAAGAGGCGGATATTGAGAGACTCTTCTAAGGCTTGAATGCGGCGAGTGATGGTGGCAACAGGCACAAGAGTGTAACGAGAAGCCGCCGTGTAGCTACCATGCTCTACAACAAGGCGGAACAGATTTAAATCATCAAGCTTCATAGAATACTTCGTTCAATGTGTATAGATACCAGAGTGTATCTTAGAACGAAGGTATTGATGACTGAAACTGCAATGGATTTGTTCCATATCAAACGTTTTTATTAATAATTAAACAAATTGTATGATGTTTACTATCTGATACTGTTGTTATTTTTAGTGATTTTTGTGTATTAAATATTGTACATTTGTGTGTGTTATGTGTCACAGTTATCAAGAAAGAGCTTAAAAATAACAGTATCAAGAAGACGATGCTGTTGAATAGACCTATGCTTTAACAAGGGTGTGCAAATTAGAAAGTAAGGATGAAATTATGCCGACCAGAACTGAAAATATAGAAAATGAAGTACCACACACTCTTGGTTCTGTTATTGGTACATCTGCAGAGGAGTCGAGTTTGTTAGCAGGTAAAGAAGTCTTAATCGTGGAAGATGATCCGATCTTTCGCCGCATGGTTAGAGGATTTCTTGAAAAACAAGCGTGTATTGTTCATGAAGCAGAAAATGGACTTGAAGGATTAGTGGCTCTGAGACAAAGTATTCCTGATATCTTATTGTGCGATCTTTCAATGCCAGTGATGACAGGCATGGAGTTTGTTGAAGAAGTGAGCATGGAATACCCTATGTTGCCGATGATCGTTGTCTCTGGAACTGGGGAAATGAAAGATGTCGCGAAAGTCTTGCGGCATGGTGTAAAAGACTTTTTGGTTAAACCGCTTGATGATATTAGCATTTTAGAATCAGCACTGTTGTCGGTGCTAAAAGATACGAACTCAGAAGATATGATGGGGCGTGATTTTTCGAGCCAGTGGTTTGGTACTTCTGAAGATGACGGAGAAGCCCCTATCGAGAAAGAATTACACTGGCATCTTGAGCAGCTTAAAGACAATCCAAACGCTGCTCGAGAGCTGCTTATCGGCTTACTACCCGATCAAGACTCTCAGCTTGGTAGTTGGAAATTTACCTATCGTGCTTTGCAAGCGATGGATAGCATGCCGATTGTATTGGATTACTCATGGTTGATGGATGGCCGTTTGATTTTTTACTTTGTTGACTCCGGTTCTGGGGGAGAAAATGGTGTGGGTACAGCGCTTTTAGTTCGCGCGTTTTTTAACGATTACATTCGAACTCGGATCGCACAAGAAAATGATTTAACGCATTTAGCGTCATTGATTGAAAAAGGGATTACCCATTCAGGCTATGCAGAACCCATTAATGCTCTGTTTGGGATCTTTAATGTATGTAATGGCGAGCTTGAAATTTTACCCGCAGGGTTAGGTGGGTGTTGGAATGTGAATTCCGTTGCTACTCGTATTCAGCCTTCACAAAATTTGGGTAACAATAGCCATGAGAATAAAGTTGTTGAATTGCAGGTAGGCGCATTGGGTGGTGACTTAACCCTTAGTGAAGCAGGAGCATCAAGCTTAAGCTTAACCTTAAAAAACTTAGACGCTCTTTAATTTTTTATTCCAAGTGAAGCTGTGAGTTAGTGAGCATCCCCATATAGCACTCAGTATTATTGAGTGCTATTTTTATGTTTGTATCTACTGTGCTGTTGGCATTTTAAGCATCGATTTTCGGCTGGATCTTGCAGGATTTGTGAAACTTCTAATTCTTCTTCGCAATCTACGCAAAAACCATACATTTGGGTTTCAATGAGGGCTAAGCTTGCATCTACTTTTTCCAATCTAATGGCGTCCCTATTTAGGCTATCGATGTATAGCCCTTTAGCTTGTTTGATGATGTGTGTGACAGAAGAGTTTTGATTGTCAGAGCTTAGATGGTGATTTTTTAAATTGCCCACCAGCTTTTGGAGCAGTTGGCTTTTTTCATCACTTAGTTTTTGTGTTTGTTGTTCAATGAAGTCCATCTTAGCCACCTTTTTACCGTCGTCCTTTCTACAAGTAAGTCTCAGTGTAATAAAGTCGGTTAGTAATGAGCTGATATAAATCAATTCAGTTGCATAAAAAGCAGGTTGAATCAAACAGGCTGCTGTCTTTAAGTTAAGATCAAACGGTTTTAAACCTTACTTTTCCTCGGTTTTTGTTTCTAAAGTTTTTGTATATATTGTCGCGCTGTGTACGAAATGTAGCTAAGCTGTAATGATAAATCTTACGCTAGCTATGATTGGAATTGAGTGGGCAACAAAAACAGAGGCCATCATGGAAAAAGATTTTAAAGATCCTTATAACGTATTTTATTTTATTGGTTTTTTGCTCGCTTTATTGCTTCCGACCTTGCCTGCAACCCTAACTTGGATCAAAATTATATCTGGGACGTATTAATTTTTAGTTTACAAAGGAGGGGAAGTGACTGATTCGATAAAAAGGTTATTTTTTGTTGTGATCGGTTGGATATTTGTTTGCCTAGGTTTTTTGGGTATATTTCTTCCGCTCCTACCTACTACTCCTTTTCTACTTTTAGCCAGTGCGTGCTTTATGCGAGGCTCACCTCGTTTTCATGCATGGCTTCTTCAACATAAGACGTTTGGTCCAATAATCATTCAATGGAATGAAAATGGTGCCGTTAGCCCTGTCATTAAACGACGAGCATCACTGTTAATGGTGATGAGCTTTAGCCTTTCTATTTGGTTAATCCCGACACTATGGCAAAAAATCATGTTAGTTGTGATGGGGGTATCACTCTTATGGTGGTTTAATCGCTTGCCTGAATACGAGCCTGTTGCTGAAGAGTCTGAAAATAACTAACATTATGGTGAAGTGTTGGATGCGCCTGCTCTTCTGAGTGGGCGTTGTTATTTTAGCCATACCGGATTGATTGTTTACTCGGTATAAAATAGGTTCCGGTTGACTCCGGTTACAAATATGACAGTAGAAACTCTTACTCTAATTAAAGACAGTATCAAAAGCATTCCTGATTATCCTAAAGAAGGGATCTTATTCCGCGATGTGACTAGCCTAATGGAAAACCCTGCCGCGTATCAGGCGACAATCCAATTATTAGCCGATACATATCGAGATGGCGGTTTTACCAAAATTGTGGGCACAGAAGCACGTGGCTTTTTATTTGGTGCGCCGTTAGCATTAGAGCTAGGTGTTGGTTTTGTTCCTGTGCGTAAACCTGGAAAGTTGCCACGTAATACGATTGCTCAAAGCTACGAGTTAGAGTACGGTACGGATACGTTAGAAATTCACACAGATGCTATCGTTGAAGGTGATAAAGTACTGATGGTTGACGACTTGCTGGCAACTGGTGGCACTATTGAGGCTACAACAAAGTTGATTCGTCAGCTAGGTGGTCAAGTTAACCACGCTGCTTTTGTTATTAATTTACCTGAAATTGGTGGTGATAAGCGCCTACAAGCATTGGATATTGATGTGTACAGTATCTGTGAATTTGAAGGCCATTAATCTGCCATTTGCCCAATCTTTAAAAAAGAGCTGGCTGCAATAGCCAGATTAATACTAAGTGACCTTAATATAACCTCATCAGTATTTTCGGTCACTTAGGTATATGCTAGGATTACCCCCTTAATTCTGTCAGGCACTATTCTATGAGTTATCAGGTTTTAGCACGCAAATGGCGTCCTCATCACTTTAAAGATGTTGTGGGCCAGCCTCATGTGCTAACAGCGTTGGAAAATGCGCTAGAACATAATCGTCTTCATCATGCTTATCTTTTCAGTGGCACTCGCGGGGTAGGTAAAACGACAATTGCTCGTTTATTTGCTAAAGGCTTGAACTGTGAGCAAGGCATTACCGCAACGCCTTGTGGTGAGTGTGGTACTTGTCGCGAAATTGATGAAGGGCGTTTTGTTGATCTGCTGGAAATTGATGCAGCTTCAAGAACAAAAGTTGAAGACACTCGTGAACTGTTGGATAACGTTCAGTACAAGCCAGCGCGTGGTCGCTTTAAAGTGTACCTTATTGATGAAGTTCACATGTTGTCTCGTCATAGTTTTAATGCGCTTTTGAAAACGCTAGAAGAGCCACCAGAATACGTTAAATTTTTACTGGCGACGACCGATCCTCAGAAGCTACCTGTCACGATCCTATCTCGTTGTTTACAGTTTCATTTGAAGCACATCAGCGTTGATCAAATCCACACTCAGCTTGACCATGTTTTAGAGCATGAAAACGTGACTGCAGATGCGCGTGCTGTGAGCTTATTGTCTCACGCTGCTGATGGCAGTATGCGTGATGCGTTAAGTTTAACCGATCAAGCTATCGCTCTTGGCAACGGGCAGGTGAGTGACGATATCGTATCAACGATGTTAGGTACTCTTGATACTGACCAAGCGATTCGTTTACTTGAATCCATGACTGCTAAAGATCCTCAGCAAGCAATGACTTGTTTGGCGGAGTTAGCCAAAGTTGGGATTGAGTGGGACGCTTTAGCAAAAGAACTCGCGTCGCAGTTACATCGTATTGCAATGTATCAAGCATTGCCTGCCAGTTTAGATCTGTCTTTGCCAGATGCTGAACGAATCGAGCTCTTAAGTAAGCAGCTAGATCCTCAAGATGTCCAACTTTGTTACCAAATAGCATTGCAAGGTCGTAAAGATTTACCTTTTGCTCCTGATGGAAAAACAGGGGTAGAAATGATGTTGCTGAGGATGTTGGCGTTTAGACCTATGGCCATGCCTGCTCATCAACCTCAAATAGTGAATGTCCCGGCGGCAGAACCTGCTCCAATTCAGCAGCAAATGAGCCCGCAGACTGTCGCTGCTCAACCTCAATCACCTCAAAGTGGGATGAGACAGCCTCACAGTGCGCCTCAACGAGTGGCACCACCTCAGATGCCGAGTGCACCGCAAGAGAGCTCAGCGCAGCCAAGAGGGCTATCGCAAGCAAAACAGGCCATGCAACAACAAGCTCCGATGCAGAATGCACCACAGCATGCTCAGAAGCCGATGTCTCCACCTCCGATGAACCCCGTTGAATCAGCGCCGCAGGCAGCTCCTCAGCCCGTGAATACGGCCACTGCACCACGTGAAACAAAAGTAGACTCACCAGCATCCAACTTATTGGCTGCACGTAACCAGTTGCGCAGTCGTTCGAAAGGTTTGGCTCCTGCTGGGGAGATTAAACCGAGTGATAATGTAAAAAAGAGTAATGCGGCGCCTGTAAAAAAGGCAAGCTCAGTGCTGGATCGCTTAGCTGAAAAGCACCCTACATCAAAAGGGATGCAGCCGTCGCATCATATTACTGAGCCCGGTCAACCTGTGGATGTTATCGAAGATGATGGCTATCGCTGGAAGCCAACAACCCAAGTTGAAGATAAGCCTGTGATTCAGGTAACGCCATCTAAAGAAAAGCAGGCGTTGGAGCAAGAGAAAACACCTGAAATGGTGGCTAAGTTGACTTTAGAGGCGGCAGAGCAAGATGCTTGGTCTGCATTAGTCGGAAAACTGAAGGTTCCTAAATTGATCCAGCAGTTGGCACTAAACTCAGCCTTCGAGCAGAATGGCCAGCAAGTTCAGTTATGTTTAAGAAGTGCTCAAGCGCATTTAAACAGTGAGCGGGCTCAAGCTCAGCTGGCAGTAGAATTAGGTGCCTTGCTAGGTAGTGAGATACAATTAGACATAGAGCTGGGCGAGAAAGGTGTAACGCCGCTTGAATGGCGTGAAAGCCTTTACCAGAAAAAATTAGTGCAGGCTCAGCGTAGTTTGCAAAGCGATCCGAATGTCGCTTTCATTGTACAGCGCTTTTCAGCCGCAGTAGATGAAGAGAGTATTCGACCAATTTAATGATGTTCTTTGGGTTGAATTTACGAACCAAATTCCCCATATAAGAGATACATAAGTTAACCATCCAAGCGAATAAAGAGAGAGTAATATGTTTGGCAAAGGCGGAATGGGCAACCTGATGAAGCAGGCGCAACAAATGCAAGATCGTATGCAGAAAATGCAGGAAGAGATTGCAAACATGGAAGTGACTGGTGAAGCAGGTGCAGGCCTAGTAAAAGTAACTATTACTGGTAGTCACAGCGTTCGTCGCGTTGAGCTGGATGACAGCTTAATGGAAGACGACAAAGAAATGATCGAAGACTTGATTGCCGCTGCATTCAACGATGCATCTCGTCGTGTTGAAGAGACACAAAAAGAGAAAATGGGTGACGTTACTGGCGGTATGCAACTACCACCAGGCTTTAAGATGCCATTCTAATTATGCGTACCAGCCATTTGCTGGAACAATTGATGGAGGCCTTACGTTGTCTACCTGGGGTTGGCCCCAAGTCAGCTCAGCGTATGGCCTTTCATTTATTGCAGCGTAATAGACAAGGCGGCCTACAATTGGCAGATGCACTTTCACAATCCATGACCGAAATTGGGCATTGCTCTGAATGTCGGACATTCACGGAAGAAGAAACGTGTGCCATTTGTCTAAATCCGCGTCGCCAAGAAAACGGCCAACTATGTGTTGTTGAAAGCCCAGCAGATATTGTGGCTGTTGAGGCTACGGGCCAATTCTCAGGTCGTTATTTTGTCCTGATGGGGCATTTGTCACCTCTTGATGGTATTGGGCCAAGTGACATTGGTTTAGACTTGCTTGATATGCGTTTATCTCAAGGTAATATTTCGGAAGTTATTCTTGCGACAAACCCAACCGTTGAAGGTGAAGCAACAGCCCATTATGTGGCTGAGTTATGTACTGAACATCAAGTGTCGGCTAGCCGCATTGCGCATGGTGTTCCTGTCGGCGGTGAACTCGAACTCGTTGATGGCATGACACTTTCCCATTCATTAATGGGAAGGCAAAAACTGTAGTTTCGCCTGAACATAAATTGTTAGCTTCATTAGTGCATACTCCGTACGATAAAGTGTGAAGCTAATTCAATTCTTTTCTCTCAATCAAATCACTTTCTTTTCCTTTGTTTACATTTTATCGTACAAGATATTAAACTTGTTGCGCATTTTTGGTGTTTGGAACCCTGTTTCTACGTTGTAATATCGATATGCCAAAAGCGGTATAGCTATACCGTACAATAATAAAAGTTAAATGGACATGAAATTACGATGAACGATATTTCCGTATTAATAAAAGTGGCTCAGGTGTTAGAGCTCAATATTGTGGACGATAATGTAATTGCTTGCATTGCTGCTGTCTCAATGTACAAAAAAGTTGCGGATGAAGAGCTAGGGGACGTTCTATTAAGTGTGTATCGCAGTCAGTCACCGGTATTGCTATATGCGATCATGAAAACGAGAGAGTTTAAGGAAGTGGAAGTAATCACGAAAAACAAACCAAGGCCTGCTTATCGTTTAATGTAATACTTTAAATATAAAAACGGCCACCTTTACTGTAGGTGGCCGTTTTTTATCTAGGCAATAAAACCGAAAGAGGGATTATTGAGCTTGTTCTTCAGCTTGACCTGCTTGGATAGCAGTTAGAGCAACAGTGTAAACAATGTCGTCTACCAATGCGCCGCGAGACAAATCATTTACTGGCTTACGCATACCTTGAAGCATTGGGCCAATAGATACTAGATCTGCTGAACGTTGCACGGCTTTGTACGTCGTGTTACCCGTGTTCAAGTCTGGGAATACGAATACTGTCGCTTTACCAGCAACAGGAGAGTTAGGCGCTTTAGAAGCTGCCACATTTTCCATGATTGCTGCATCGTACTGTAGAGGACCATCAATGATAAGATCAGGACGTTTCTCTTGAGCAATACGAGTTGCTTCGCGAACTTTATCTACGTCTGCACCTTTACCAGAAGTACCAGTAGAGTAAGAGATCATAGCAACGCGAGGATCAATGCCGAATGCTTTAGCAGAATCCGCTGATTGGATTGCGATTTCAGCCAGTTGTTCAGCGTTTGGATCTGGGTTGATTGCACAGTCACCGTATACCAGTACTTGATCAGGCAGAAGCATGAAGAAGATAGAAGATACGATAGACGCTTCAGGAGCCGTCTTGATGATCTGGAATGGAGGAACGATAGTATTTGCTGTGGTGTGAACTGCACCAGATACTAGGCCGTCAACTTCACCACACTCAAGCATCATAGTACCTAGGAATACAGAGTCTTCTAGTTTTTCACGAGCAACAACTTCCGTCATGCCCTTCTTCTCACGAAGTTCTACTAGACGAGCAACGTAGTTCTCACGAACAGCATCAGAGTCGATGATTTGAACGCCAGTACCTAGTTCTACACCTTGCTGCTCTGCAACACGGCGGATTTCGTCTGGGTTACCAAGAAGCACACATTCAGCAATGCCGCGCTCAGCACAAATAGATGCTGCTTTTACTGTACGTGGCTCATCACCTTCAGGAAGTACGATACGCTTGTTAGCCATACGTGCAAATTCAGTTAGCTGGTAACGGAATGCTGGTGGGCTTAGGCGACGGATACCGTCAGTGCCTTCAGATAAAGAATCAATCCACTGGCCGTCAATGTGGCTTGCCACGTGATCTTTAACGAACTCAACACGCTCTTTATCGTCTGCAGGTACTTCTAGGTTGAAGCTCTGTAGGTTAAGAGAAGTCTGCCATGTGTTACCTGGTGCTGTGAATACCGGAAGGCCAGTTGCAAATGCACGCTCACACAGAGTCATGATTTCAGCAGGTACTTCGTAACCACCAGTCAGTAGCATAGCGCCGATTTCGATACCGTTCATTGCAGCAAGACAAGCGGCAACGATAACGTCAGGACGGTCAGCAGAAGTAACAAGCAGTGAACCTGGTTTGAAATGCTCAATCATGTGTGGGATAGAACGAGCACAGAAAGTAATACTCTTGATACGACGAGTATTCATTTCACCTTCGTTAATCACTTCAGCATTCAAGTGCTTCGCCATATCGATCGCACGTGTTGCGATTAAATCGATGCTCCATGGCACACAGCCAAGAACACGGATAGGGCTAGAGTTGAACAGCTGCATAACTTCAACATTTGTTGGTTTTGTTGCATCTGCGTCATCGAAAATTTCAGATAGATCTGGGCGTGTACGGCCAGCATCATCAACAGGCGCATTTAGCTTGTTTACAATTACGCCAGAAATTTGCTTGTTTTTAGTGCCACCGAAGTTAGAACATGCAACTTCAATGCGCTCTTTAAGCTGTGCTGGATTATCTGTGCCAGGTGTTGCAACAAATACGATTTCTGCACCAAGCGTTTTGGCGATTTCGTAGTTGATCTGGTTTGCGAATGGTTGCTTACGAGTAGGTACTAGACCTTCGATTAAAGCAACTTCCACATCTTTTGTTGCTTCTTTATAACGAGCAACGATTTCTTCAAGTAATACATCGCTTTGATCATTACTGATTAGCTTCTCAGCGTGAGACATTGCAATTGGTTCAGCAATGTTCATGTCGCTGTTAGAGCGAATGATAGTTGATGTTAAATCAGGCTGAGAACCACCGTGACGTGGCTGAGCGATAGGCTTAAAGAAAGCAACACTTACGCCTTTACGCTCCATAGAACGTAGGACACCTAAACTAACACTGGTAAGACCAACACCAGCACTAGCAGGGATAAGCATAATAGTACGAGACACAGGATAATTCCTCTACACTATTTGGGGCAAAAGCTTCGTATACAGACTACAAAGCTATAAAAAGAAGAACTGGCTAACCTAATTAAGCATAGATTAGCCAGTAGACACTGAGATTAGATTTCAGCTAGACGAGCTGTATCTTCAGCGATAACTAACTCTTCGTTAGTTGAGATAACCATTGCTGGTACGCGGCTGTTTGCAGTTGTGATAGTACCTTCACCACCGAAACGCGCTTTAAGGTTTGCTTCACCATCAACTTCGATGCCGAATACGCCAAGACGGTTTAGAACCATCTCACGGATAGGGCCAGAGTTTTCACCGATACCACCAGTAAATACGATAGCGTCTAGACGGCCTTCTAGAGTTGCTGTGTAGCCAGCAACATATTTAGCTAGACGGTGACAGAATACGTCCATTGCACGAGTTGCTTCTTCTTTAGTACCGTAGTTGTCTTCAACGAAACGACAGTCAGAAGTTACTTCAGTAAGACCAGCAAGGCCAGACTCTTTAGTTAGCATGTTGTTGATTTTCTCAACAGAGTAACCTAGCGTGTCGTGTAGGTGAAAGATGATTGCAGGGTCGATGTCACCACAACGAGTACCCATTACAAGACCTTCAAGAGGAGTTAGACCCATAGAAGTATCTACAGATTGGCCGTTCTTGATTGCACAAACAGAAGCACCGTTACCTAAGTGACAGTTGATGATGTTTAGCTCTTCAACTGGCTTCTCAAGAATGTTTGCACACTCACGAGTAATGAATAGGTGAGAAGTACCGTGCATGCCGTAACGACGGATACCGTGCTCTTTGTATAGGTTGTACGGAAGAGCGTATAGGTAAGCTTCTTCAGGCATAGTTTGGTGGAAAGCAGTATCAAATACAGCAACGTTTTTAAGTGCTGGGAATGATTTTTGAGCTGCTTTAATACCAATGATGTGCGCAGGGTTGTGAAGAGGAGCAAGAGCTGCACAATCTTCGATGCCTTTAAGTACATCGTCAGTGATAAGTGCTGACTTTGTGAATTGCTCACCACCGTGAACAACACGGTGACCGATAGCCGCGATGTTTTCAGAAAGCTCTGGCTTAGAAGCAAGGATAGTTTCAACCATGAAAGCAAGTGCTTCTTCGTGAGCTGCACCGTTACCTAGTTGTGCTTCGTGCTTGCCGTCAAGTTTCCACTTGATGCGAGCTTCAGGAAGCTGCAAACATTCAGCAAGACCAGTCAGGTGCTCTTCACCTGATACTGCATCAACAACTGCAAATTTAAGAGAAGAACTACCACAGTTTAAAACTAAAACCAGCTTAGACATGAGTTACTACCTGTTATTCGTCTGAATATAAAATTCAGTAAGTATGAAAATTAATCACAAGAATAGACGAGTTTTGTATCAACAAGCCTATTCTCGGTCAAAAAATCGTTAATTTCCGTATATTGAAACACAACGCGAATGCTGTGTGCTTTCCTTGCATTCATCAAACAAAGTTGCCTTATTAGTCAATAAGGGCAACAATGAAAATTGGAGTGCGCGTAGGATAGCGATTGTGCGCCAAGATAACAAAAAGATTTTGAAAAAATATTAATTTTAATCAAGTTTGTTATCAGTTTTTTTGAAAAGTTATAGTTTTTTTTGAGTGGGAGGGGCGATATGAGCGAAAAAAGCTTTTTATACCGTTTTCGAGATGGTCAGAAATATATGGACATGTGGCCACTGCGAAAAGAGTTAGCGCCTTTATTTCCAGAGCAAAGAGTGATCAAGGCCACTCGCTTTGCAATTAAAGTTATGCCTGCTGTTGCAGTTATTAGTGTTCTTACACAAATGGCATTTAATAACTATGATGCGTTGCCACAAGCCATTGTGATGGCGTTGTTTGCTTTGAGCATGCCACTACAAGGTTTTTGGTGGTTAGGTAACCGTTCAAATACGCAATTACCGCCAGCGCTAGCCGGATGGTATCGAGAATTACACCAGAAAATTATTGAAAACGGCGGTGCTTTAGAGCCTTTAAAAGCTCAACCTAGATATAAAGAGTTAGCGAAAGTGCTTTCTCGTGCATTTAAACAGCTAGATCGGTCGGCGCTGGAGCGCTGGTTTTAACGGCTTTTTCTTTCTCTCTTCTCTATTCATTAAAGCAGGTGTTTACGCACCTGCTTTTTTTTATCCGTAGTTTTTCTTTAAATACCCCTTCTTCATACCTTCCTTTTTAATATGAATATATCAGCATATTTGAGAGAGAAGGTGATTTAGTTTACGCATTATCTAAATAACCAAAAATAAATGTTAATAAAATGTATATTTATTGGCGGTTTTTTGGGATAAATAGAAAAGACGACGAAGTTTGTCTAATAATTAAAAGGCGTCACAGGAAGATGACGCTCGCGCAAACAATAAACAAATCGCAATAAGACCAAGGAGATAACATGAAAGCGTCGAAGATTATTACCGCAGCGTGCATCGCTGGATCGCTTTTATTGGCACCGACGACCGTTTTGGCAAAAATGGCTAAAGTTGCTGTTTCACAGATTGTTGAACACCCAGCACTTGACGCCTCTCGTCAAGGCTTATTAGATGGTTTAAAAGCAAAAGGCTATGTTGAAGGGGAAAACTTAGAATTTGTTTATCAAACGGCACAAGGTAACCCGGCTATCGCAGTGCAGATTGCTCGTCAGTATGTGGGGGAAAAGCCAGACGTGTTAGTAGGTATTGCAACACCAACCGCTCAAGCATTGGTGGCTGCTACTCGCTCAATTCCCGTTGTGTTTACGGCAGTAACAGACCCTGTTGGTGCTAAATTGGTAAAAAATATGGATAAGCCGGGTCGAAATGTCACGGGGCTGTCCGATCTGTCTCCGGTAGCGCAGCATGTCTCTTTGATTAAAGAGTTATTACCAAATGCTAAATCCATTGGTGTGGTGTACAACCCAGGGGAAGCAAATGCCGTGACATTGGTTGATCTCTTAAAGAGTGCTGCGAAGAAAGAAGGTTTAAGAGTTGTGGAAGGTACGGCATTAAAAAGTGCAGACGTTCAAGCTGCAACGCAGATTGTCGCATCTAAGTCGGATGTGATTTATGCCCCTACAGACAACACCGTAGCAAGCGCCATTGATGGCATGATTGTGGCGGCTAATCAAGCGAAAACTCCCGTATTTGGCGGTGCCACATCATACGTAACAAACGGTGCTTTTGCTGGCTTGGGTTTTGATTACTACCAAGTTGGTGTTCAAACCGCCGATTATGTCGCCGCTATTTTAGATGGTCAAAAGCCGGGTGAGATTGCGGTTAAAGTAGCAAAGGGCTCTGATCTTGTTTTAAATAAAGCTGCTGCCAATAAGCTAGGGATTTCTTTCTCATCTGATGTATTAGGCCGTGCAACGAAAGTACAAGAGTAACTATAAATAATACAGGGTGTGTTACCTGCTTACAGTGCAAGTAAGCAGGGGTAGTATCTAGGGAGAATACATGTCTGCTTTTGCTTTTTTTGGCACCTTAGAAATCGGCTTAGTATACGGGCTGGTGGCTTTGGGTGTTTATCTTACCTTCCGCGTGCTCGATTTCCCCGACTTGAGTGTTGATGGTAGCTTTCCTATGGGCGCTGCAGTAGCGGCTACCGCGATTGTGTCTGGGGTTAATCCATGGATCGCAACAGGAATGGCAATTCTAGCCGGAGGGTTAACTGGGCTTGTTACTGCGTTTCTTGCTGTACGTTGTGGGATCTTGCATTTGCTTGCCAGCATCTTAACCATGATCGCCGCGTTTTCGATTAATATTCGCATCATGGGGCGTCCCAACATTGCATTGTTAGGTGAAGATACAATTTTAACGCCATTTGAGAACATGGGGGTTGATCCTATGTATGTTCGCCCATTGGTGGTTGCGGTTTTGGTTGCCTTGAGTGCTTGGTTCATTGTCCGATTATTAGCCAGTGATTTTGGGTTGGCCTTGCGTGCTACGGGCGTAAATAGTCGTATGGTGAAGGCTCAAGGTGGTAGTACTGGTTTCTATACTTACTTCGGTTTAGCGCTGTCGAATGCGTTCGTAGGCTTCTCTGGGGCGTTATTTGCGCAAACCAACAGTTTTGCGGATGTTACTTCAGGTGTTGGTACTATTGTGGTGGGGTTAGCGGCGGTCATACTTGGCCAGACACTGATTCCAGGACGTAAAATTTGGGTAGCGGTTGTTGCGGTTATTCTGGGCTCTATTCTATACCGTTTAGCGGTAGCTTTTGCATTAAGTTCCGGCATGTTTGGTATGCAAGCCTCTGATCTTAATTTAATCACGGCGGTTCTGGTTGCTGTTGCGCTAATTGCACCAAAAATGAAAGGAAAACTGCGCGCAAAAAAGTCGCAAACGCAAAGCCTAAAAACCAGTAAGGAGGTGTCATGATCCAGTTGGAAGATATTCAAGTCACCTTCAATCAAGGGACTATTTTAGAGAACCGAGCATTAAGAGGGATCTCGCTTGAAGTACCGGAGCATCAGTTTCTCACTGTTATAGGTTCAAATGGGGCTGGTAAGTCGACTTTACTTGGTGCTGTGAGTGGGGAAACACCCATGGTGGGTGGTCAAGTGGTGATAGGTGGCCAAGATGTTACCTCGCAGCATGTTCACCAACGTGCTCGGTTAGCCGCAAGAGTATTTCAAGACCCTTTGGCGGGGACATGTGGTGAGCTGACCATTGAAGAGAACATGGCGTTGGCGTACAGCCGAGGTAAAAGCCGTGGTTGGAAGCTGGCTTTATCTTCTAATCGTAGAAAGTTGTTCCAAGAGCGGATCAGCATTTTAGGATTAGGGTTAGAAGATCGTCTAGGTGATAGTATTGGACTGTTATCTGGCGGTCAGCGACAAGCGGTAAGCTTAGTCATGGCGACCTTATCGGACAGCAAACTTCTATTGCTCGATGAGCACACTGCTGCATTAGATCCACGTATGGCTGCTTTTGTTATTGATTTGACGAAAAGGGTTGTCACAGAGTTTGATTTAACCGTAATGATGGTAACGCATTCGATGAAAGATGCGTTGGCATGTGGTGATCGTACTGTGATGTTACACCAAGGAGAGATTGTACTGGATGTTGCCGGGGAAGAACGAGCGAATATGGAAGTAAAAGATTTACTGGAGATGTTCAGCAAAGTTCGTGGCGAAGAATTGGCAGATGATAGCTTACTTTTGAACTAATAAAGCGTGACTTAATAAAGAGAAAAATAGGCAGACTTGAACTGCCTATTTTTTCACTTTTATAACAATTTCGTATACAAAACTGCAGTATTCCTCTCTTTTTTATTCGGCATTTATTAGTAGAGTAGAGCCACCTAAATCAGATGGATAAAGTAATGACAAAGCAAGGAACGCTGGCTGGGATGTTGGCGATTTTAATGTGGAGCCTAAGTGTCGCCCTATTTAGAAGTATTTCTGAAATCTTAGGCCCTGAAGCAACAGGGGCTGCTGTATATACCTTGAGCGCTGTATTTATTTTTCTTGCTCGTCGTGAACTTGGTATGAAAGGGGAGTCGAAACGGTATCTAATTGTGTGTGGTGGGTTATTTATCTTTTATATGGCAGCTTTCGCCCTAGCCATTGGTTTTTCCAATAATCACCAACAAACGTTAGAGATTGGGCTTATCAATTACCTCTGGCCGAGCTTAACCTTATGTTTGGCCATCCCTATTCATAAACAGCAAGCAAGGTGGTGGTTAGTTCCTGGTATTATCTGTTCTCTAGTTGGTGTGGTGCATGTGGTGTCCGGTGGACAGGGGCTTGATATTGCTAGCATGAGTCATAATATTATCGCGAACCCTTTGCCTTATGGGTTAGCGTTTGGTGCCGCGCTATGTTGGGCTTTGTATTCTAATCTAACTCGACTCTGGTGCCGAAACCGTGGAGCATTAGCGTTTTTTTTGTTGCTGACTTCTATCGTGATGTGGCTACAAGCGTTTTGGGTTGGTGGCGTTGGAACACTGACTTGGAAAGCGGCATTTGAGTTGTTATTACTTTCTGGGACTTGTGCGTTGGCGTACTCGTGTTGGGATTTGGCGATGCAGAAAGGTAACTTAACATTAGTCGCAGCCTTGTCTTATTTTACCCCTTTACTGTCGATTTTAGTGGCTGCCTTGTGGCTTGGTGTATCACCTGGTATCAGTATGTTTGAAGGGTGTGTATTGGTGGTACTAGGTTCTTTACTATGTTGGTCATCAACAAGATCTCCTCGCTCTGGGCCTAGAGCATTATCTTGGCAGGAAGAAAGCTAAAGTTGATAGTGACCATAAAATAAAGGCATGGATTTCACACTCATGCCTTGCCGACAAGTAAGAAATTATTTACAGGTTAGTGTTTTATTACGCTTACCTATATGTTTCATTGAAGCCATCATGCTTTCGTGACTTACAAAACGTTTCGGTAGGTTTAGGACCTCTAAACGATAATCTTCACTGTTTTCTGCTAGTGGATTTTGTTTGCTGGTTGGACTTACTAGAACCACATTTAACTCCGGATTTCGGGCTTTAATACTGGCTGCTGTGCCTAGTCCATTTTCAATATGAAACTTTCCGGCAATGTGCATGACCTGTTTTGTTGGGTTCTCTGCTAAGTAATCCACAATGCTGTCGGCCATGGTTTCATCCCAAGTGATTTGAGCTGCAAACTGTTTTAGGGTTTGCTCTTCATTGCCATGGTGCATGGAGGCCAAAAATTTTTTTCTGTATGGACTATCTTGTATTGAAATTGTGTCTGCTAGCCATTGTCTCTCTTCTGTATCCAGCTTTTCTAGGTAGTCAATGCCTTGTCTACCAATACAGCGCACGGTGGTTTTCGGGGCATTAGCGGCAATGATATCAAGCTGATTGGCTTTTGCGTACTCCACTAAGGGGCGGTAATCACTTTCGTAGTTTGGCCATGCGCTGCCTTTTTTTATTAATAATTGTTCCCCGATCTTCCCTTCTAAATATAGGTTAACGATATCTTGGTTATCTCGGGTGAATTGTTCCATAGACAGAGCAACCTTGGAGAAATTAAGGTGCAGCGCTTGTAATAAGTCGGTTTGAAAACGATGAATACCCGGGTGAGTGTGCCATTCTCCAACTAGGATCACATCGGCGTTGCTTAATGTGTTGGCAAAATCAGCAACAGTAATGTCATTTCCTTGAGGAGTGTGTAGCTGGTAATCATAAAATGTGTTGACGGGGGTGGCCGTGGTCGGCTCGATAGAAGCAGAAGCGCAGCCTGTTAAAGCATTGAGCGCGAGAATAGCCAGTAATGTTTTTTTTGGTGATAGCCAAGATTTCATAACAACTCCACTTGCCTGATGTATATACCAATTATAGGGGCCAGATAGTAGTGGAGTTGTTGTACTTTATCAATCTAAATGAGAATTAATTACAGTTCGGTTTGAGCCTTATGCTTTTCGGTACACTCGAAGCATGAAGTCAGCTTCACAGCTGAACTGTTCTTGACTGGAGAGCCTTGTTTTTAGATCTTCAGTCGCCTTCCAAGCAAATGGTGTCATCTGGAGTAAATTCAGTGCTTGTGCTCCTGATAAGTCCATCATGTATGACAACTTTTTCTCTTCTTGTAGGTTGAACCCTTCAATATTTTCTGGTGTTTCAGGGTGGAGCCTAACGTCGTCGTACACTTCTGCGCGCAGCTCGTATAAATGACGGCTTGCTGGTGTGACAGTGATAATCACACCATTATCTTTGATTGTTCGTTGTAACTCTTCTTGCTTGCATGGCGCATAAATACGTACAACTGCATCTAAAGATTGGTCCGAAAATGGCAACTTATGGCTGGAAGCGACACAAAATTGGCTATTTTGATAGCGTTTAGCGGCATAGCGAATAGCGATTTTTGAGATGTCTAAACCAAAAACTTGTAAGTGTGGAAGTGACGTTAATTGGTTAGCGATTTCTGTGGTGTAGTAACCCTCACCACAGCCAATGTCCAGTAGCTTAGTGGCATCATCTGATAAATTATCAGCACAAAGCTGAGCAACCGCTTGTTGCATTGGTTGGTAATGGTCTGCTTCTAGGAATGCACGTCGTGCCTGCATCATTTCTTTATTGTCACCCGGATTTTTAGAGCGTTTGTGATGAGCTGGCATCAGGTTTACATAGCCTTCTTTTGCCATATCAAACTGGTGATTATTATCGCAACGTAATTGTTTATCGTTGTGAGTAAGAGTGTGCTGACAAAGTGGACAAAGAAAAGACATAGCGTGACCTAATTGAAAATAACCGGGCAAGTCTAATCTCTGGGCTTAGTTGGGGCAAGGCGTGTTCATTACTCTTGTGGTTCTTTTTGGTTTTTTAGGGATAACCTTGATGGTTATTTTTGTTGTTATTGATAATAAAAATGTTATCTAGTTCAAATTTATTAAGTGTTATTTTTCAATGTGAATTAAATCGAAATAGGTGTTCAGTGTTTGTTCAGTTAGGTCGGGTATCTTGAGTTTATCAAGAAAATACTAGGCAATTGATGGATGGATTGCTCGACTTTTTCCCAATAAATACAGTTCCTTATGTTTGTTTTTGAGCATAAGAAACTAGAAAGTAAGGTGACTTTCTTTGGGAGCTGAGGTAATTAAAATGAAAAAAACATTATTAACATTAACTCTTCCTGCTGCTCTAATATCTGGTACTGCAATGGCAGATTCTTCTTATGTGACGGGTAATGCTCAGTTGCATTCAGATGGTATTCATGGCTCTAACGCCACATCGACATTAGAAGCAGGCCATACGTTTGATAATACTTATGGTGGCTTTACTGCTTACGCTGAGATAGATGGTATTCAATTAGGCACAATTCAAACGGGAGATGACTCTCCAGGCCAAGTTGGCGCTGGTTTAACTGTAGGTGGTGAACAGTCTTTTAATCTTTCAGACAAGTTGTGGGTTGCAGCAGGTTATCAGCACTTAATGAGCTTAGGTAAAACCGTTCAGTACCGCCCATTAGTGAAGATTGGTTATAACTTTGATAACGGGATTGCTTTGTCAAACCGTACTCGTGCACACATTGATGCAACGGATACCAATAATGACATGGATCTGCGCATGGATAACCGGATTGGCTATGATGTGACCGATATGGATCTGACACTAAGTTATAATAATGTGTACGTTATTGCAGGGGACACAGAGGCGGGTGCATCTCGTGATAATACGATGGATCATGAGCTTCGAGCTACGTGGACTCGTTCTGGTGTTCAACCGTATTTTGAGTACCGTAACCAATCTGACAATAATAACAATGCGTTCGTATTTGGTGCTTCTTACGGTTTCTAATCCACTTCAATGCTCTCGTGGAGGAAGCATTGAAACGATAGAAATAAGCACAAAGGAAAAGACCTGCCATCGTGCAGGTCTTTTTCTATGCAGTTCACTATATTATTAAGTGTTTTTCTTTTAAGTGCGTTATTCTTAAGCGCACTAAGCGTTGAATATTTGGCTAAGCTCTGTTGCACAAAGGTGGTATTGACGTGGACAGTTACGCCAGACGGCTAACATACGGCGGTACTTATCCAGCATTGGCATCTGGCTGTTAAAGTGATGATCGGCCTTATCAAATTGAGGGTATAGACCTTCAGAACCAGTTAGGAAGCGAACATAATTAACGTGTTGAGCTTCAGAAGCAATATCAAAACCTAAAAATTGTAAACGACGCTGATCCACTTCTTTGCGCTCAGTCTCTGATAACATTTTGTTTGATTCTTGCATCGCGTGATACATTTCCATGAAATCGATCACTTCTCGGCACTTTTCTTCAGATAGACAACCAAAGTCTTTGTCTAGCTCTCTGATTTGTAATGCATAACCGCGCTCAACAATCGTTTGTTGTCGTTGGTATTTTTCTGCATTTTCAGGATCCATTTTTGCCATTAGGTAGTATTGATTAGACAGAATCAGACGTTGAGCATTAGTCATTTCCATAATAGGGCCTCAAAAATTTATGTATCAATCTACAGGCAAGATTAGCAGCCATGTGGCACGTGATAACATGATCTCAACACATGTTTTGTAGGATTTTTACATAAAAATTGAGGCTCACTTGCGCTATTTTTTATCGTTAGGATGCTGATATAAATATTGCCGATCAGAAAACGTACGAATCCACTCTGGTCTAAAAATAGTTAATAGAGTAATCGACATTCCGTTTAAAAGCCCTTCCGGAAACAGCAGTAGAGGTAGAAACACGAGGTAGTTGTCCACAATACTGTGCCAAGTATGAATACCTGCAAAATACAGCCAACCAGAGGTAAGAAGAAGTTGAATAGCAATATTTAAGGCACCGTTAAAAAAGCCTGCGACAAAGATAAAAACGAACAAGTTACGCGGTAGGTAATGAAAACTCAAACTAAAGACGCTATAGCTTAACAACGCAGGTAATACTGTGTTTATCAGGGCATAAACACCTAAATCTGCTGTGGAAACAAAGCCAAATAGTGCTAAAGCGGCAATTGGAACTGTGCTGATTAGAACCGCAATGCGCCAACCATGCGTTAAAGTGAGCACTGTCATGGCAAGAAAGTGTACATCTAACCCTTCCTTAATACCTGCTCTTAGACCCCAAAGAATAAATAAGAAAATACAGCTCGAAAACACGATGTGCTGATAGGTTTTTTCTTGTTTTAGTTTTGGAATAAATTCAGCAGGGAAAAACTTTATGAGTATTCCAAGCCAGAAGAACCAGCCTAACCATTGTAGTTCAGTCATGTTAATTGTTGGTAAATTAATCGATTATTCAGTTGTAACAGCAATTGAGGAAAAATACGAATACTAACCATGAATAGAAAACCCAGTAAGAAAGCCGATGTAGGTATATTGAAAGAAACTTTCATTAAATATGGCTCTAAAAATGAAAGGTGATTAATAAATCAACAAGGTAGTGTGAAGGGCTTCTAAAAAGGCAGCGCTGAGAAAGAAAAATAGAGTTCTAATATATGTAGTTAGGTTATTCATTCATAAATGAAAATATTAATAATGGAACTGTTTGATTATAATTTCACTGAGTGTTGTTTCTAGAAAATTACATGCATATAAAGAATTTCAGCTAAATTTATAACGAAGTCCCTAGTTGGTTAGGCGTTGCTGTAGAGGTAATTATGTATAAAGAAGTCTTTTTTTATGAGCCAGAAGATTTACACGGGTATCTTTCTAATTTTGCCCCTGTAGAAGTGAACCTTGAAGGTCAAATATGGGCAACAAGCGAGCATTATTACCAGGCTCAAAAGTTTCATTGTCCTGAGCTACAAGAAAAAATACGAAATGCAAAAACACCAGATATTGCTTTTCAGCTCAGTCGTGAATACGTCAGTGATGTGCGAGAAGATTGGGAAGATATTCGTAGTGAGGTAATGAAATTAATTGTATCTGAAAAATTTAAACAAAATCCCCAAATTGCAGATAAATTAATCAGCACTGGTAATTGCATAATTAAAGAACATTCGCATAAAGATAACTTTTGGGGCGATGGGGGGGATGGCAGTGGCCGTAATGAACTCGGTAAAATCTTAATGGATGTTCGTGATGAGTTAGTCAGAGAACGCTCAAGTAATACGGTTCAGTTTGTCGAAAAAGCTAAGCTCCCAACTCAATGGGGCACTTTTATGATGCATGGTTTTTATGAGCCGGATACGGGAAAAGAGCATTTGGCCTTAGTGTATGGTGATTTAGAGCCAGATACTCCGATTCTGATACGATTACATTCAGAGTGTTTAACTGGTGATGCCTTGTTTAGTGCTCGTTGCGATTGTGGTTTTCAATTATCAAAAGCCCTAGAAAACATAGTTGAAAATGGCAGTGGCGTATTATTGTATTTGCGTCAAGAAGGGCGAGGTATTGGCCTTTTGAACAAAATTAAAGCGTATAACCTACAAGATGACGGAGCCGATACGGTTGAAGCGAATGAAGCCCTTGGCTTTGAAGCTGATATGAGGAAGTACGATTTTTGCAGAGGTATGCTGAACTTTCTAGACATTAAGCAAGTGCGCTTGATGACAAATAACCCACGTAAGGTCAAAGCACTTAAAGATGTCGGCATTGAGGTGGTTGAACGTGTTGCGTTAAAAGAAGGAAAGAATCCGCATAATGTGGGCTATTTAAACACCAAAGCCACCAAGTTAGGGCATATGTTTGTGCCTTACGATGTTAATAAAGCTTAATAAACCTAGTTGCCAATAATAAAAAGGCAGTGATTAAGCTGCCTTCTTATTATAGTAAGTTCATTAATTAAATTTACTATTACTGGTATTTTTGAACTATTTTATTTAACTTTCCATTTTGATTCATTTCCATTAGACGAGAATCAATATATTTTTGTAATTCTGGTTTCATGTTTGGATCGTAGGCTAAGTGAATTTGATAATCAGGGATCACTGAACCAAAGTATTGAAGGCTGTATTTTTGTAGATCTTTATTTTGCTGCATTAGGTTATATTTTATTCGTGTATCCATTTCTACAAAGAAAGACTCTCCTGCTAATCTTTCAACAACTTTAAAGGCCGCACGATAATCTTTTACCCGTAATTCGTTCAAATGCCCTGAATCAATATAAGGTTGTAGCCCCGGATATTGAAAGCCATCCAACAGTACCGCTATTTTGCCTTTCATTTTATCGATACCTTCGAATTCAAAAGGTACTTTTTTACTACTTAACAAAGCATGCTGAACTTTATATACTGGAATAGAAGATAAATTCTCTCCTTGTAAGCCTCCCCAATTAGGGCTGCCATAAGTGACCCAATTAGGATAATTATCTGATGCAAGTTGTATCATCATCCTATTATAGGGGAATGTATTGTAACTGAGGGAGTAGTTATTGTTCTCAAATACCGCTTCAACAATTTCTGTAATTATCCCTTGGTGTTGCTGATTATTTGTTTCAATTTGGAAAGGACGAGCTTGTTTTGAAATGACAAAATACGGAACATCACTGGCCCAAGAACTGGCCGAGAAGCTTATTGATATTATTGAAGTTATTAGAGCTGGTGGTATTGAGCTTTTTATCTTCATTTTGTTCCCTCTAGGCAGCATTGAATACATTTTTATGCTAATAATTAGATATTAGAATAATAGCGTCGGGTTTGCATGATTACTCGTTTTAGAGTTGGCTCAAAGAAAAAAGTAGGCATCGGTAGGCAACTAGTTAGTTGGATTTTACTAGTAAGTTCAATTTTTACTTTTGCTATTACTTGCTTGAATCTTTTCCTCGATTATGACCAAGAGGTCGATAGCATACATACTCGCATGGATGAAATTCAAGGGAGTTATCTATCGAGCCTGACGGCAAGCTTATGGGTGGAAGATAGAGAGCAACTGGCCATGCTCTCGTCTGGTTTATTACATTTACCTGATGTTCATTATGTAAAAGTCAGTGATCAGTTTGAAACGATCATTGAATTAGGAACCCCTCAAAATGAATATAAACTCACAGAACAGTGGCCAATGAATTACCACGTAAATGGTAAGAAATATGAGATTGGTATGCTGTATGTTGAGTCCAGCTTAGTGACTGTTTATGAGCAGTTGTATGAAAAATTTACCTTTCTGTTAATTACTCAAGCGATAAAAACCTTCATTATTACCGCCTTTATTATGTTTATTGTGTATCAGATTATTGGTCGTCATCTGGTGCACTTAACAAAAGAATTAAATAACCAGGAGGATGGAACACCTAATCCGGTTACTATGCTGCCAAAGATGTTTGATGATGAAATATCCACATTAGCGGAAGGGTATAATCAATCTGTTGAAAAAGTCCGACATTATAATAATGAGCTGGTTGAAGCCAAACAGGTCGCGGAAGATGCCAACCGGAAAAAAAGTGAATTTTTGGCGAACATGAGCCATGAAATTCGTACTCCTATGAATGGTATTATTGGTTTATCTGCGTTATTGCAATCGACATCTTTAGATCAGCAGCAACGTGAATACATCGATATGCTGCATACAAGCTCTCTCTCTTTGTTGGATATTATCAATGACATACTCGATTTTTCAAAAATAGAGGCGGGTCAGTTAGAGCTTGAAAATGCCGATCTGAATGTATTTGAGGTGTTTAAAGACATTGAAATCCTGTTCCAGTTGAAGGCTTCGGAGCAAGCTGTGAAGTTCTCGTGTGAAGTGGACAGTAATATTAGCCCTTTATTAATTGGTGATCCTACCCGTTTACGACAGGTGTTGATCAACTTAGTGGGTAACGCCTTGAAGTTTACCAGCGATGGTTTTATTGGTGTTAGTGCCCACTTGCTTCAGGAAGATTCTGATCATTTAACGATTCGTTTTTCAGTGAAAGACACCGGGATCGGCATTCCTAAAGATAAGCAATCACTTATCTTTGAAAAATTCCAACAAGCGGATGGTAGCACCACCAGAAATTATGGTGGTACAGGGCTTGGTTTGGCTATTTGTCGTCAAATTATTGATCTGATGGGTGGCGATCTTAAATTAGACAGTGAAGTCGGTTTAGGGAGCACATTCTATTTTGATGTGAAATTGGAACGCTCTAACCTGTCAGAAGTGGATTTGTATGACAGTCAGCTTTTTGAAGGTATTTCGATTCTGTTAGTGGATGATAGCAAGCTCAATATGCGTATTACCAGTGCTCAACTTGAAGAGTTTGGAGCGTCAGTGCATTGTTGTGGTACAGCGCAAGAAGCTTTGCTGAACATTGAAAAAGGCATTAATAGTTCAAATCCAGTTGATATTGTCTTGCTAGATAAAATCATGCCGCATATGGATGGCTTTTCATTATCGAAAAAAATTCGTCATCAATTTAATGATCAAAGTCCTATTTTGCTAATGATAACGGCAGCACCTGATAAAGAGGACAGCCAGCAAATCAGAGATTGTCAGCTTCGTGGCTATTTAGCTCGTCCCTATCGCTTGACGGATCTGAAACTATTGTTACAGAGGGCGCTAGGACGACATAATAAATCTGAGCATAATGTGCTTAGTCCTGCGATCGGTGATACCAGCTATGGATTACAAGTAAGTCGTGAGAATGTGGCGGTCAGTAATGATATTTCACTGTCTATTTTGGTGGTGGAAGATACTCATGTTAATCAGAAAGTCGCGGAAGCCATGCTCACCAAGCTTGGCCATGAAGTCACTATTGCTGAAAATGGGCTGGTGGCAGTGGATCTGTGGAAAAGCCACGACTACGACTTAGTATTCATGGATTGCCAGATGCCTGTATTAGACGGTTTTAAAGCGACAGAGAAAATCCGTGAGCTTGAAGCTGCTAGAGATGATCATATCATGGCAACCCCCATTATTGCTCTTACTGCCAATGTTACCGTTGAAGAGCGTAAACGTTGTGCCGATGCGGGTATGAACGACTTTATTTCTAAACCAGTAAGGCAAACGGTCTTGGCTAGCTTTATTGATATTTACTCAGAACAAATCGTTGCCGAGCGTAACAGTTCCAGCACATCTTCAGTGTAACTCTTGGAACTTTCACCCTATGAAGTTGAGCAAAGTAATTAGATTACTCCAGTGTTATTATGTTTTTTAACAGTATCTGCAAAGTGTGGTATTTCTGTGTGTTCAGCACATAAAACCCAAAGCTAATGGATGTGGAACTTAGTTAGAGTAAAGGAATAACACGTGTCTCAATGGAGTAAATTAAGCTTTCGCCGCCGTTTATTACTAGTCATGACCCTATCTGGTTTAATTGAGCTGATGATCTTATCGGCGGCAGGGTTTAGCTACATCAAATACTGGGAAGCGACAGATTCAGGTGAAAAAGCCCTTGGCATTGCTAAATTCTTGGCGGACTCTCCAACAGTCCTAAAGGCGGTTGAATCCAATCAGCCTGATTTGATAGCACATAAAATTGAGCGTTTAAGAGCTTCCATTGGTGCGGCATTTATTGTTGTAGGCGATAAACATGGGATCCGTCTTGCTCACCCCATCCCAGAACGTTTAGGTCTCCCTATGAGAGGAGGCGATAACGACAAAGCGCTTAAAATGGGTTTGTCGTATGTCTCTTTTGCTGAAGGCTCTTTAGGTAAATCGGTTCGTGGCAAAACACCAATCTTTAACCACCGAGGTGAGATCATTGGGGTTGTCTCTGTGGGTTATTTGCTGACGAGCATTCACGACAAAGTAGAGCCGTTTTTATTGTTTTTGATTGGGATGGCCCTTCTGGTGGTCTTAGCTAATGCGATTTTGTCGAACTATGCTGCTCGTCGTTTTCAGAGGGCTATTTTAGGCTTTGAACCTGAAGAAATTGGCCGTTTATACGTCGAATTAGACGTGACCTTAAGTACCCTTCGAGAAGGGGTGATCAGTATTGATGCTGATGGTAATTTGCGATCCATTAACCGCAGTGCGTGTGAAATTTTAGGCATTGATGAGCAGCAGGCACTGGGTAAGCCTTTATCTCAGGTGTTGCCAGACAGTGATTTAACTAAGTTATTGATCACCCATCAATCTGAGCATGACACAGAACTATTGCTTAATGGGCAAGTTGTGGTCGCCAATCGTGAGCCCCTACTGATGAATGGGGTGATCGTTGGGGCGGTATCGAGCTTTCGTCTAAAAGATGAAATTTCGGAGCTGACAAAGCAATTATCCCAAGTTCGTGAGTATGCTGATTTGCTTCGTTCTCAAACTCATGAACACCGTAACAAGCTTAATACGATCAGTGGTTTAGTTCAGCTTGGGAAAACTCAAGATGTACAGCGATTAATTGGTCAAGAAACCGAGCACTATCAAAACCTGATTCAATTTTTACGAGAAGCGGTTAGTGATCCGGTCATCGCGGGCGTGATCTTAGGGAAAAGTGAGCGAGCAAGAGAACTCGGCTTATCATTAGAGATTGATGAAGGGACTCGGTTGGAAGTATTGCCAACGCGTGTGCGCTCAGAAGACATGGTGACCATCATTGGTAACTTAATTGATAATGCTTTTGAGGCATCATTGACACATGATGGGCAACCTAATCTAGAGCATAAAACCGTGCAAATTAGTGTGACCGATTATGGCCGAGAATTGATCATTGAGGTGGATGATCAGGGCTGCGGTTTACCTGCGGATGTTAATCCAGACACGTTAACCCAGCGTGGTGTTTCCAGTAAATCAGCCAATAATCGTGGAGTCGGATTATATTTAGTGAATCAATTGGTTCAGCGTTATCAAGGCCAGTTAGTCATGGAAAATAAATCAACACAAGGAACGAGGATGACAGTTTATATCCCCAAGGAAATCCAACATGCGTGATGCTAATAACATGGCAGATCAAACAACGGTCATCACACAGGTTTTGATCATAGAAGATGATGTGGCCATTGCTGAGGTTCATAGGCGCTATTTGAGTCAAATGGAAGCCATTGAAGTCATTGGGATAGCAACATCATGTATGGAAGCGAACACGTTATTAGATGTACTAAAACCAGATCTTGTTTTGTTAGATGTGTACCTGCCTGATGGAAATGGGCTCGATATTCTGCGCCAGTTGCGTCAGCACCAACAATCGTGTGATGTGATTTTAATTACTGCGGCTAGGGATGTGGATACCTTACAAGAGGCCATGCGTGGCGGAGTGGTGGATTATTTATTAAAGCCTGTCATTTTCTCTCGCCTAGAGGCGTCATTACAAAAGTACCTTGAACAAAAGCGTAAATTACACATGGCCTCCGATTTGGATCAGAGTGTGGTTGATGCCATGCTCACCAGTCGTGACAGTACTCCAGTCACCACTCAGAAGCGGTTACCAAAAGGGATTGATGGGGTAACACTGGATAAGGTTCGAGCTCTGTTTTCTGAGCGAACAGCAGTCACCGCTGATGAAGCTGGGGAGCTGATTGGAGCGAGCCGTACCACTGCAAGACGATATTTGGAGTATCTGATTACATCCGGTGAGGTCGAAGCCGATTTAAACTATGGCACGGTGGGAAGACCAGAGCGAACGTATCGAGTGGTTTCTTAGTATTTTTTGACCATGGTCCGTGACTTAGGCATTGGAAACAAAAGACGAAAATAAAAAGGCTGAACAACCACTTGTTCAGCCTTTTTGATTATTGCGTATACCACCTTGAAATGTATCTACGGTTTAACGTTTTCTACCGTTGGGGCTGGCTTTATCTTTTTCCATAATGCCATGAAGACAGGGGCAAGCAGTACCACCACTGCTAATGCTGTGAACGATAGGGTAATAGGACGCTCCCATAGGAAGCTGAGCTCGCCGTCACTGATCATTAGTGCTCGTCGTAAGTTTTCTTCCATTAATCCACCTAGAATAAAGCCAAGTAACAAGGGGGCGAGTGGGAAGTTAGCTAGTCGAAGGCCGATGGCTCCGATAGCCACTGCCAGCATAATGAAGACATCCACCGTATTAAAGGAGACTAAGTACACCCCCGTGATTGAGAAGAACAGAATCATAGGCAGTAATACCGTTCTTGGGATCATCAGTAGCTTAGCGATGTATGGGATAAGCGGTAAGTTTAAAATCACCAATACAATGTTACCAAAGTACATAGAGATAATGACTGACCAGAAAATATCAGGGTGATCGACAAACAAGCGTGGGCCAGGTTGAATACCGTAAGCGATTAGTGCACCAAGCATAATGGCCGTTGTACCAGAGCCAGGAATACCCAGCGTCAGTAGCGGGACAAATGAACCACTTGAAGCGGCATTGTTAGCTGATTCTGGAGCCACTAAGCCACGAATGCTGCCTTTACCAAATTCTTCACGTTTTTCTTTTGGTGCGATATTACGTTCCATACCGTAACTTAAGAAAGCGGCAATGGTTGCCCCTGCACCAGGTAAGACGCCAGTGAAGAAACCTAAAATGGAGGAGCGAACAGCCACAGGAGCAACTTCTTTCACTTCTTCTTTCGTGACCTTCATGCTGCCAAGCTCATCCAGTTTTTGGCTTTCTTCATCACGCGTGTCTTTTGCCGGTTTTAGTACCCCCATGAGGGTTTCACCTAAGGCAAAGGTGGCCATGGCCAGCAGTAAGAAGCTAAAACCATCCATTAGATCAGTCAGTCCAAAAGTGAAACGTTCAACGCCGACACCTTTATCAATACCAACAGTAGAGAGCATCAAGCCTAATACGGTCATCATCCATGCTTTTACCACTAAACCTTTACCAGCAAAGGCAGCAACTGCAGAAAGGCCAAGTAACATTAAGGCAAAGTAATCAGAAGATTGGAAGCTGAGTGACACACTAGCAAGAGCTGGAGCTGCGACTAATAGCATGATGGCTGAAAGCGTGCCACCAGTAAAAGAGGAGTAAGCTGCAAGGGCCAGTGCTTTACCTGCTTGGCCTTTTTTAGCCATTGGGTAGCCATCAAAGGCGGTTACCACCGTAGAAGAACACCCCGGTGCGTTGATTAAGATTGAGGAAGTTGAACCCCCAAAAACAGCGCCATAATACACACCCGCCATCAGGATCAGACCTGAAGCGGGATCTAACCCGTAGCTAATTGGGATCATCAAGGCAATGGCTGAAATAGGCCCAAGCCCTGGTAACATGCCAATAAAAGTGCCGACAAAACAGCCGATCATCACCATCATTAAGTTGGTTGGCATGACTGCGGTTGAAAGGCCCGCTAAAATTCCATCTAACATATCCGTGTCTCCTACCAAGCCGTAAAGAGGTTGCCAGGCTCAAGGTAAATATCTAACCCTTTTGTCAGTAATAACCAAAAGGCAAGGACAAAGGGAAATGAAGCGCCAAACAATACTTTTTTTCTGCGCTCACCAAGTAAATAAAAACCACCGAGTAAGAAAAGGCTGGTGGCCAACACAAATCCTAACCATGTCAGGCCAACGCCATAGGCTGCCATTAGGACTAAAAAGCTGATTAATAAACGCCAATTTAAATTGGATGGTAATTGGCCTTGTTCTTCAGGTTTTGCGGTGACTAATAAAATCAGTGATAAGCCAATACCAGCAAAAGTAAGTAGGTATGGCAGAGTTCTTGCGGTAAACGGTTCGTACTCATCACCAGGGAATAAAGGGATCAGGCTGGTTTGGTATCCATAACATAAGCTGACCGCTAAAAAGATTAATGCGCCGATTCTGTCTCGACATAACAGCGAAGAGGTCGTTAACTGCATAGGTTCTCTCCATGTCCTTGAGCTGAAATAAGAAAGGAAAAATAAGCTGCATCAAACCAAACTAACTCATTAGTGTTGGGCAAGGAGAGTTCCGTATCCGGGGAACTGATAGTTGATGCAGCTTACGTCTGGCACTGTAGCCAGACAAAGGCGGTGCGAGTGTATTCGTTACTTAAGGAAACCTAATTCACGCATTAGATCGCCCATTTGTTTCTCTTGATCTTCAAGGAATTTGTAGAAGTCTTTATCGGCTTTGTAGTTGTCAATCCAGCCATTGCGGTCACGAACGGTAGCCCATTGCTCTGTTTTGTACATTTTGCTCAGAGCTTGGTTCCACTCGTCTAGCTTTTCTTGGCTTGTGCCTGGAGCGGCAAAGAAACCACGCCAGTTCGCAAATACGGTTTCGTTACCATATTCTTTTAGTGTTGGAATGTTTGGTGCTGCTGGTAAGCGCTCCGGTGCTGTGACTGCCAGTATGCGAACTTGGCCATTTTTCGACATTTCCAGAACTTCGCCTAAGCCTGTTGAAAGCAATTGAGTTTCACCGGAAAGCAGGGCTGCCATGGCTTTACCACCAGCATCGTAGGCGATATAACGAACTTTTCTAGCATCAAAGCCTTCACCTTTAAACGCAGCTGCCACAACAAGATGATCCATGCTGCCACGTGCTGATCCGCCTGCGATTTTTACAGAACGTGGGTTTTCTTTAAAAGCGGCAGAGACTTGCTCCCAACTTGTAAATTTGGAATCCGCAGCCACCACGATGGCACCGTAATCGGCGATGGTTGCAGCTACTGGTGTGAGATCACGGAAAGATTGGGGAAAAATACCGGTGAGTGAGCGAACAACAATAGGAGTGGAGTTCACCATTAAGGTGTCTTCTTGACGTTTCGCCGTTTCAATTAAGTGTGCAATGGCTTTACCACCACCACCGCCAGACAAGTTTTGAAAAGAGACTTGCTCAACCAAATCTGACTTGATGAGAGCGTCACCAGTACCACGAGCGGTCATATCCCAGCCGCCGCCAGCACCACCAGGGATCAAAAAGTGGAGTTTTTCTAGTTCACTAGCAAAAGCAGAACTTGAAAGGGTGGCAATACTCGCTGCAATCATTGATGCGGTAAATCGCTTTTTGAAAACCTTAAGCATGACTCACATTCCTTATGTGTAGGTTTATAGTAGTTATAAATCGCTTTGAACCGAGGGTTTGACGTTCAAAGGTTAAGGAAAAGTTAAATGCAAGTGATGGAAATGGCTAGATAGCGTCGATAAAAAGAATATTGGCTATAAAACCAATTCTGTTCATAAAGTTCACGAAGGGAATAATGAGGTAAATATAGATTGGGCTGATGTGAATATCAGCCCAATAATAAACGTGATTTTTGACAGTCTAATGACGGCTTAGTACATCACATTATCGTGGTATTTATTTAAAATAGTGACAATGGCTTCCATACTTTCTTTCGAAGGTGGGTTCACTCCTTCTAATGGGTATTCATGGCCTAGTGCTTCCCATTTATGAGCGCCTAATTTATGGTAAGGCAGCAGCTCCACTTTTTCGATGTTGTCCATGTCTTTAATGAATTCGCCTAACATATGGGCAGCTTCTTCATCATCCGTATAGCCTGGCACTACCACATATCGGATCCACGTTTTTTGCCCAATTTTGTGTAAGTAGCGAGCAAAATCTAACGTGCGGCGGTTGGAAACACCGATTAGATCTTGGTGGATTTCATCTTTCATGTGTTTGAGATCCAGCATAACCAGATCAGAGGCTTCCAGCACTTCATCCACCACATCAGTGTGCTTACGAATGTAGCCATTGGTATCTAAACAGGTGTGAATGCCTTCGGCTTTGGCCGCTCTGAAAAAGTCTCGGACAAATTCTGGTTGCAGCATAGCTTCACCACCAGATGCGGTAACACCACCACCGGATGCTTTCATGAAATGACGGTAGCTTTTAGCATCGTTAATGATTTCATCAACAGTCACTTCTTTACCATCGTGAGTATCCCACGTATCTCGGTTATGACAGTATTTACATCGCATTAAGCAGCCTTGTAAAAAGACGATAAAACGAATACCCGGACCATCGACGGTACCACATGATTCAAATGAGTGAATACGGCCTGTAACTGACATAACGTGTACTCCAAGAAGGTAATCTGCTGTGCGTTATTTTATTACAAAAAGTAGGGATAATGTAGTGATTACCAGTAAGAAAATGTCATAAAAACAAAATACCAACCCCCCTTAGGTTCATAAAATCTATTGCTGCTTCCATGAATACTGCTATGTTAATAAAATGATATAAGTGTAAATAACTTGGTTGCTATTATAGCGGTGGCCGTTGGAGGTTATATGAGCACAGTAAACGTGTCTCAAAAGCAAAAATTGACAGCTGCGGTGGTTGTCTTGCTATTTGGGTTCGCGATCCTTGGAGGCTATACAGCAATTAGCCTAAGCCACATGAGTGAGCAAATGATACAAAGTAATCGACTTTCAAGTGCGGTTGCTACTCTTAAATCAACGGAAGTTCAATTGCTTAAGTTAGCTGGCAGCTTAAATGACATGGATGTGAGCAAGATACCTAAGGCAAAGTCAGATTTAAAAGAAGTTCAAAATAGCGTTAAAAACAACCAGCAATCTTTGATTAATTTTGATCTCCCAAGTGAAGCTACCAAACTTGAACAAGCGTTGAGTGGTTATATAAAAGCCTTTAATCCTTGGTTAGAGCTAAGGTCTGAACTCGGGTTTAATGTGGAAGATGGCAAGCTTGGAGAATTAAAAACATTAGCGTCGACAATTGAAGCAAAAATTAAAGAAACCGGTATGGTGACGCTAGATTCTGATTTTCAGAATATGATCAAAATGCAACAAAATTACTTATTACTTCCAACTGAAAAAAATAAAAAGCTTTTTAATCGGGCGCTCGGTGCGTTTGTTAGTATGTCGAATGTTTACGCTATGCTCGATTTGTACGAAAAAGAGATTGAACAGTTTAAAGTGACCTTTGTTCGAGTCAGTGAATTATCACAGCAACTTGGTCAGTTAGAAGATCGCCTTTTTAATAGTCAAGAAAATGTATTGTCGACGATTGATAACGTGGATTTAAAATTAGAAGCGATGGCGGAGTTATATCAAGACCAATCTAGCGACGCAGCCTCCACCACACTGGTTTCTACCACTGTTGCTTGTTTTATTTTAGCGGCGATCACCCTGTCTATCTTCATGACTTTAAGTATTAGCATTACACGAGCTTTAACCCGTACGACAGGGGTGTTGGAAGCCATGTCCAGTGGTAATCTAAGCCAACGGTTATCTATTACAGATAATGACAAAGATGAATTTAACCGCCTTGCGATTGCGATCAATCAAACGTGTGAGAATCTCGGTCAGCTGGTGAGCAAAGTACAGCAGAGCAGTGGCGACTTATCAAAAAATGCCACTGAGTTGAACCAAACGGTGGATTATTTGGTTAATAGTCAATCTGAGGTAGTGGAACAAACTCAAGTGCTTGCGTCCGCGACCGAAGAGGTGAGTGTGACCACTCAAGAAGTGTCGAACAGCTTATCCATGGTGGCCGAAGTCAGCAAAGAGTCCAGTCGGTCAGCAGAAGATGGGGGGGAAGTGATTACCTCAGCCATTACATCATTGGAAGATGTGGGAAAAATTTTAACGGCAGCAGCAACACATATTCAGCAATTGGAAGAGGCGTCCAGTAAAGTAGATTCGGTGATGGAAATAATCAATGGCATTGCAGAGCAAACTAACCTTCTAGCATTAAATGCGGCAATAGAAGCGGCAAGGGCGGGGGAACAAGGGCGAGGGTTTGCTGTGGTAGCGGATGAGGTTCGAAATCTTGCTGTACGTACGGTAACAGCCGTTGGAGAAATTTCAGGCACTATTGATACCATGAAAAAAGAAAGTGCAGAGGTGATCCAGTATATTAGCCAAAGTGAAGAGTCGATGGAGCTTGGTTTAAAGCGTGGCCATGAAGCGATGAATGCTATTAAAGGGATCATTCAAAAAGCGGATGAAGCCAACCACCAGACAGAGTTGATTTTTGAATCCATAAAAGAACTCGCGGTAACGAGCCATTCCATGGCAGACAGCATGACACAAATCTCTGCAGCCATGAAAGACAGTGATGACAATAACACGCTACTTCGAGAGAACAGCAAAGCTGTTGGTGATCGTTCACACAACCTGAACGAAGATTGTAAGCAGTTTTCGGTCTGAATTTAGCTGTAGTAGCTGGCTTAAAAATAAATATTAAAACGCAATAAATGTTAAAAAGCCCAGCACATGGTGGTGTGCTGGGCTTTTTCATTTATTGTTTAATCGCGGTGAATCTGACTGAAGCTATAGAGAGTCAGTGAAAGTACGTGCGATTACGTCTTTTTGCTGCTCTGTTGTTAGAGAGTTAAAACGTACTGCGTAACCAGAAACACGGATTGTCAGCTGAGGGTATTTCTCAGGGTTTTTAACAGCGTCTTCTAGAGTTTCACGGTTAAGAACATTCACGTTTAAGTGCTGGCCACCTTCAATGCCTGATTCATGGTGGAAGTAACCATCCATAAGACCAGCTAGGTTCGCTTTTTGAGAGTCGTCAGTTTTACCTAGTGCGTTTGGTACGATAGAGAAAGTATAAGAAATACCATCTTTCGCATGTGCAAACGGCAGTTTACCTACAGACGTCAGTGATGCTACCGCACCTTTTTCGTCACGACCGTGCATTGGGTTAGCACCTGGAGCAAATGGAGCACCAGCACGACGGCCATCAGGTGTGTTACCTGTTTTCTTACCGTATACAACGTTAGATGTAATAGTAAGAATAGACTGTGTAGGGATTGCATCACGGTAAGTCTTAAGCTTACGGATCTTGTTCATGAAGCTTTCAACAAGCTCACAAGCAATGTCATCTACGCGAGAATCGTTGTTACCAAATTTAGGGTAGTCGCCTTCGATTTCGAAGTCAGTTGCGATGCCGTCTTCGTCACGAACAGGTTTCACTGTTGCGTATTTAATGGCAGACAGTGAGTCAGCGGCAACAGATAGACCAGCAATACCACACGCCATGGTACGACGAACGTCACGATCGTGCAGAGCCATTAGAGAGGCTTCGTAGCTGTATTTATCGTGCATGTAATGAATTGAGTTCAATGCAGTCACGTACTGTGTTGCTAACCAATCCATGAAGCTGTCTAAGCGAGTCATTACATCGTCGTAGTTTAGAACTTCATCGGTAATTGCATCAGACTTAGGACCCACTTGGATCTTCAGTTTCTCATCGACACCACCGTTGATTGCGTAAAGCATTGTTTTCGCAAGGTTGGCACGAGCACCGAAGAACTGCATGTGTTTACCAATGATCATTGGAGATACACAACATGCGATAGCGTAATCATCAGACTCGAAGTCTGGGCGCATTAGATCATCATTTTCGTACTGGATAGAAGAGGTATCGATAGATACTTTCGCACAGAAACGTTTGAAGCCATCAGGTAGCTGCTCAGACCAAAGTACAGTAATGTTTGGCTCTGGAGAAGGGCCCATAGTGTACAAGCTGTTTAGGAAACGGAAGTTTGTACGTGTAACCAGTGTACGACCGTCAAGACCCATACCACCCATAGATTCTGTTGCCCAGATTGGGTCACCAGAGAATAGCTCATCGTACTCAGGCGTACGTAAGAAACGAACCATGCGCAGCTTCATTACGAAGTGGTCAATCATTTCTTGAGCTTGAGTTTCAGTGATAGTACCAGCAGCGATGTCACGCTCGATGTAGATATCTAGGAACGTAGAAGTACGGCCTAGAGACATTGCAGCACCGTTTTGAGATTTAACCGCTGCTAGGTAGCCGAAGTAAGTCCACTGAATCGCTTCTTGCGCGGTGTTCGCTGGGCCTGAAATGTCGAAACCGTATTTCGCAGCCATTTGTTTGATTTGGCCTAGAGCACGGTGTTGCTCTGCAATTTCTTCACGAAGTTGCATTGTCATTTGTAGATCTTCACCGTTCTCGAAACGCTCTTGAAGAGAAGCAAACTGAGCCAGTTTGTCCTTCATTAGGAAGTCGATACCGTAAAGAGCAACACGACGGTAGTCACCGATAATACGACCACGGCCGTACGCATCAGGAAGGCCAGTTAGAACACCAGACTTACGACATTTTAGAATATCAGGTGTGTAGATATCGAAAACACCAGCATTGTGTGTTTTACGGTACTCAGAGTAAATCTTAGATACTTGAGGATCTAGCTCGCGGTCATACGCTTTACAAGAACCTTCAACCATACGAATACCACCGTTAGGGATAATCGCACGTTTAAGAGGAGCTTCAGTTTGAAGACCAACGATCGTTTCTAGATCTTTGTTGATGTAGCCTGCATCGTGAGAAGTAATAGTAGAGATAACTGAAGTATCGAAGTCAACAGGAGCATGAGTGCTGTTTTCCTGCTTGATGCCTTCCATAACTTGGTCCCACAGCTTAGCTGTAGCTGGCGTCGCTTCAGATTCAAGGAAAGACTCATCACCTTCATATGGTGCGTAGTTCTTTTGGATGAAGTCACGAACGTTTACTTCGTTCTGCCATTCGCCGTTAGCGAAACCTTTCCAAGCGTTAGCAAATTGCTCTGCCATGATATACCTACCTTTTAATAAAGTTATTCAGTAGAAAAATTAAATACTTACATTTTTTCGGCGTGAGAAACTACTTTTTCAATTCCGCACGACGGTGAATAAACCAATAAGTCATACCTACTAATAATCCGCCACCAATGATGTTACCGATAGTCACAGGGATAAGATTATTGAAAATAAAGTGGCTCATTGTTAAATCTGCAAAATCTGCTGGGTTGGCGCCAGTAAGAGCCCAAAACTCAGGGCCTGCAAAAGTATGAATTGCAATACCCATTGGGATCATAAACATGTTGGCGATGCTATGCTCAAAACCGCTGGCCACAAACATAGAAACAGGCAGCAACATAACTAAAATTTTGTCTGATACGCTGCGGCAAGAAAATGTCATCCAAGTAGCTAGGCAAACCATTAAGTTACATAACATGCCTAATACAACCGCTTGAGCAAAGGTATGATGAAGTTTGTGCTGAGCAATTTTCATTGCATTAATGCCCCAAGCGCCATTAGCTGCTAAGTGCTGTTGGGCAATCCATATAAGAGCGACAAAAAAGAACGCGCCAGCCATGTTGCCAAAATAAACGGTCACCCAATTTCTGAGTAGCTGAGTCCAAGTAATGCGGCCGCTTGCTTTTGCTACGGTGGTTAAAACAGAAGAGGTAAAAAGTTCACCGCCTAATACAACCACTAGAATAAGGCCAAGACTAAAAGCTAACCCGCCGATAAATTTAGCCATACCATAAGGCATGTCACCGGCACCCGTTGTAACAGTAGTATAAAAAACGAAAGCAATTGAAATGAAGATACCCGCAGTAATGGCAAGGAAGAACGATTGTAATGGGTTCTTAGTTGCTTTATAGACACCTACCTCTTCGGCTTTACGGGCCATTTCAGGTGGCATGAGCGAGTCAAATGCATTCAGTTCAGTTTTCACTTCAATACTCTATTCACGTTGAAAATCTCTTGGTAGCGATAATACCAAAGGAGTAACGCTGCAGACTTGATATAGATCATCTTATGAAAATTAATGACGAGTTGTGATCGTTTTTGCAAAGTGTAGTTAAGTTAAGATGTTGATTAATAAGGTTATAAAATATTTGAGAAATTAAAATAATTTTTAGATTGTAATTTTATTACATATTAATCTAAGTGTTATTAACTCTTAACTGCTTGAAATGTATGAACTTTAATTTTTTGTTGATTTAAAAGAAGAGGAATGAAAGGTTAGGTTTCATTTTTAGGCGTTATTAATAGAAAACATAGAGGGAATAAAACCTGACAAAGAATGGGTTTTAGCCGCTATCCTTGCCAAGTTGTTGTTTGTATTTAGAGTGAAATACCTTGCTTCTGAGTAGTGACTGGCTTTAATGCCAACACTTGTAGTAGACGCTCAGGGTTTTGAGACCAAGCGACCGGGTTTGCTTGAGGGTTGTGCTCATTAAACCAGCCAGTAAAGCGTTCGGTATTGTATTGATAAAAGTTCATTGTATTAAATAGAGGAACTGTGACTTGTTCTTCCGCAATAAGGGCATTGAGTTCTTTAATTAAAGATTTTTGCTCTTTAAGTTCACGTGTTAGTAAGTACTTTTTAAGTAATTTATCCACTTCTTTGTTTTTGTAATAATGCATGCCATAGCGTGGGGATAGTTCTGTCTGGTGTTCGGTATTAAATGTCGCCTCGAAATACCTAAATGGTGTTGCACCATGAGGGAAGTTTGTTATGGCAAGTTGATAGTCTTTGGTTGCCATGCGTTTGTAGTACTCACGATAAGGCAATTCTTGCACATCAATGCGAATCCCACGATGAAACAGCATCTCTGCCGTTAAATACGCACAAGCAGTAAAATCATTCCAGCCTCTAGGTACAATGAGTGTCAATTGAGCGGGATCACCGTTTGGAAAGTTTCGTAGTTTGTCGCCAGTTCTATCTAGTAGCCCTAGCTGGCGTAGGTAGTCATCACTGGCATTAGGCTGATAGTTAATAAAGTATTCGTATTGTTGGGTGGTCATTGGATCTGCCCAAGTATTGAATTTATTACTCATACCAGAAGCGTGTGTGATGGGTTGCCCTTGACCATAAGCGGCAATATTAATGAGCAGTGCTCTTTGCATGGCCATTGAAATAGCACGTCTAAATTTGACTTGTGCAAACAGATCTCGCCATTGTTCATTCTCAGTTTCAAAATTAAAGACTAAGCTAACGGTGCTTGCTGGAGTTAACCAATAGCGAAAATTTGGTGCAATAGCCGCATAATGTCGCTCAATATTGGGAATAAAAAAGCTACTCCAATCAAATTCACTTTTACCGACTCGCGAAAGAAAATCATTGTTACTAACGACTTTGGGTAAACGAAGGCAATCAATGTCCAGATCTTCTTTATTCCAGTAGTAAGGGTTTTGACATTGGATCAGTTCATTGTTTGAAAAGGACTCAATGGTGGTAAAGGGACCGCTACCCACAGGGTTCGGATTAGCAAAGCTTACCGGATCACTCACTTTGCTCCAGATATGCTCGGGCACAATAGATAAAGTAACCAGTACACGAGCGATTTGAGAGTTGGCTTTATGCAACTCAATGTAAATACGATGTGGGTCAATAGGGGTGACATCTTTAATATGATCGCTGATCAATAAGTAATCAAGTTCTGGGTGTTTTTTTATTAACTTAAATGTGAATGCGATATCTGAGGAAGTGAATAACTTTCCATCTGACCATTTTATATTTTTTCTTAAAAAGAAAGTAACCCCCTTGAGATCATCGTCCAGTTCGTAACCTGTGGCTAGGCGATATTCTGGTTTATTGTCTTTCATTGAGTTGAAAATAATCAGTGGTTCAAAAATAAATTCATGGGTTGTTGGTAAAGAATTTCCCACAAACGGATTGAATCGGCGCGTAAAATCTTCACGGATCTCAGGTACAACAGTAAGGGTGGTCTGTGCGTAGGCTGTTAGAGTGAACATCATTAGACAAATGCCCTGTAAAAGAGCAAAAAACAGTCTAGGCATAAATTAATATCTCAGAGCAATTGATAGTCAAGTTTATAAAAAATATGAATACCGTACAATATGTACTTTGTGGTTGCAAATCAGCATAAAAACGCGATAATGGATTTTTATGCAAATAATTCGACTATATATAGCCTCTCATTTTAGTTAATAAAATGTTGCAGAGCGAAACTTCAGGTGTTATTTTTCACTGGAGTTTTACAAAATAACAATTATTTTTGATGTTATTCAGTTCATCAGTATAACAGGAGTGAAGGCGCATGAAGGATGCCATAGCGCTGGAAGTTAAGGAACTGCATAAGCACTTTGGTCAAAATGAAGTGCTGAAGGGGATTTCGCTAACTGCCAATAAAGGTGATGTAATATCAATCATCGGTTCTTCCGGTTCCGGTAAGAGCACCTTTTTACGCTGTATAAACCTACTTGAAACCCCAACTGGGGGAGAAATTTGGGTTAACGGTGAATTAATCGAAATGAAAAATGGCCGTATGGGCGATCCTGTTCCTGCTAATGAGAAGCAAGTTCAACGTATTCGTTCTCGTCTTGCTATGGTTTTTCAAGGGTTTAACTTATGGTCACACATGACGGTGCTGGAAAATGTGATAGAAGCTCCAGTTCACGTACTTGGTGTGCCAAAATCTGAGGCCATTGAGAAAGCAGAGCAGATTCTACAAAAAGTAGGTCTGTATGAGCGTCGAGACTATTACCCAGGCCATTTATCTGGTGGTCAGCAGCAGCGTGCAGCCATTGCACGAGCGCTTGCGGTCGATCCAGAAGTAATGTTGTTTGATGAACCTACCTCAGCACTTGACCCTGAATTGGTCGGCGAAGTTCTTGGTGTTATGCAAGGTTTGGCCGAAGAGGGACGCACCATGTTAGTCGTGACGCATGAGATGGCATTTGCACGTGATGTCTCAAATCATGTGATGTTCTTACACCAAGGATTAGTGGAAGAACAAGGACACCCTTCTAAACTATTTACAAACCCTGATTCAGAGCGTTTACAGCAGTTTATTTCGTCTATTTATTAAAACACAGAGCTGGATTCTGACTTGCATTGGGGTGCAAGCAGATGACGATGCTTTACACAACATGCACATAGGAGTAAGGAAATGAAAAAGTGGGTATTAGCAACGGCATTGGTTGCTTCAACACTAGCAGGTGCAGCACAAGCAAAGGATTGGAAAGTCGTTCGTTTTGGTATTGAAGGGGCGTATCCTCCGTTCAGTTGGACTGAACCAAGTGGTGAGCTAAAAGGCTTTGATGTCGATATGGCAAATGCTTTGTGTAAAGAGATGCAGGCTAAATGTAAGATCGTAGCGCAAGATTGGGATGGCATTATTCCGTCGTTGCTTGCTCGTAAATACGACGCCATTATTGCGGCAATGTCGATTACTGAAGAGCGTAAAAAGAAAGTAGATTTCACAGGTAAGTATGCGCTTATTCCAAATAAGTTTGTTGCGAAGAAAGGCACAGACTTAAACTTCACAAAAGAAGGTCTAAAAGGCGTTAAAGTTGGTGTTCAACGTGCAACCACGCATGATAAATACCTAACGGATAACTATGGTAGCTCAGTAGATATTGTTCGTTACGGTTCATTTGATGAGGCTTATTTAGATCTACGAGCGGGCCGTATTGCGACCGTATTGGGTGATGCGTCAGCTCTTGAAGAAGGGTTATTGAACAAGCCTGGTGGTAAAGCGTATGAATTTATTGGTCCTTCATTAACGAATCCGAAATGGTTCGGTGATGGCTTTGGTATTGCGGTTCGTAAACAAGATAAAGATTTAACGAAGCAGTTAAACGAAGCAATTCAATCTCTACGTGAGAAAGGTGTTTACCAGAAGATTGCTAGTAAATACTTCGCGTACGACGTTTACGGTCAATAATCACCAGCGGAGGGGCGGTATGTAAGTGCCGCCCTCAGTAGTATGTTGGATTTAAAAGGATATGAAGCCTCGATTTTAAAAGGGGCGGTGATCACCATTGAAGTAGCCCTACTGTCATTGGTGCTTGCCATGGTTTTGGGCATGCTTGGTGCTTTGGCCAAATTAGCGCCTTATCGCTGGGCAAGAGCCATTGCAACATTTTATACCACTGTTATTCGAGGCATTCCTGATCTCGTTCTTATGATGTTGATCTTCTATGGCGGCCAAATGATGTTGAATAATGGTCTCTATGCAATCAACGAATGGATTAACGAGTGGATGACATCCAGTAACCCAGAACATGAGTGGGTTTCTTATCTGCCTGATTATGTGGATGTGAGCCCATTTATTGCTGGGGTACTGACGATTGGGTTTATCTTCGGAGCTTATATGGCTGAAACGTTCCGTGGGGCCATTATGGCGGTTGATCGCGGAGAGTTGGAAGCGGCTAAAGCTTACGGAATGAGCAGTACATTGGCTTTCCGCCGTATTTTGTTGCCTCAAATGATCCGCCATGCATTACCGGGGTTTGGTAATAATTGGTTAGTACTTTTAAAGACTACGGCATTAGTGTCCATCATTGGTTTAGAAGACATGGTTCGAGTTGGGGCAATGGCGGCAGGCACAACTAAAATGCCATTTACGTTTTACATGGCTGTAGCCATCATGTTCTTGATATTTACGGCTCTTTCAACTGGTGCACTTAAATTAGTTGAACGTAAATTCAGTATTCATACGAGGTAGATATGGACTTTTCATTAATTATTGAGAGCTTCCCGATTTACCTTGATGGCTTATGGACGACAACATGGTTGGTGATTAGCGCATTGATTATTGGTTTGATCGTGGCTATTCCTATGGCGATTGCTCGTAATAGTCAAAACCTTTTGATGTGGACTCCGGCTTGGGCGTTTATTTATTTTTTCCGTGGTACACCTTTATTAGTTCAGCTGTACTTGATCTATTACGGGATGGATCAGTTCCTTGAGATCCAAGGCACGCTATGGGAGCACGCATGGTTTTGTGCACTGGTAGCGTTTGTATTGAATACAAGTGCTTACACATCTGAAATTATTCGTGGTGCTATAAATGGTTTGCCAAAAGGGGAAGTAGAAGCTGCAAAAGCGTATGGCATGAGTCCTTTCCAGACTTACCGTCGAATTGTGCTGCCAAGTGCTTTACGTCGTGCTTTACCTGCTTACAGTAATGAAGTTATTTTCATGTTACATGGCTCTGCGGTTGCAGGTATTGTGACCATTATGGATCTAACAGGCGCTGCACGTTTAGTAAATTCTCGTTACTATGCGCCGTTTGAATCCTTCTTAACAGCTGGCTTATTCTACATGGCACTGACGTTTATTATTATTTATGCGTTTAAAAAAGCGGAAGGTCGATTCTTACGTTATTTAAGGCCATTAAGCTAACTTTATACTGTTGGTTAACTAATCGTCATTTTTATAAATAAAAGAGCGTACCGATAAAGTACGCTCTTTTTTGTTTATTTGTTTATTTGTTTATTTGTTTATGAGCAATAGATAGTCGATAGGGGCACTATTACTTTGAAAATGTTGACCAGATAGGCGCATGATCCGATGGTTTTTCAATGCCACGCAGTTCGTAATCAATCCCCGCGTCCTGACATTTCGCTGCTAACGAAGGCGTTGCCAAAACCACATCAATACGAAGCCCACGGTTATCGACAAAGCCCTTAGAGCGATAGTCAAACCATGAGAATTGATCGGTGACATCAGGGTGAAGTTGGCGGAATGTATCAACAAAACCCCAATCCATAAGGGTTTTTAGCCATTCACGCTCTTCTGGTTGGAATGAACACTTACCCGTTTTTAGCCAACGTTTTGCGTTTGGCTCACCAATACCGATATCGGCATCGATTGGGCTAATGTTTATGTCACCCATCACAATCACATCTTCTTCGTTTGTGTGATGGTCGTTTAGGTAGGTCATTAAGTCTTTGTAGAATTGACGCTTATATGGGTATTTCGTTTCGTGTTTAATGTTATCGCCTTGAGGGAAATAACCATTAAGTACTGTTACTTTACGGCCATCTTCTTGCTCAAACGTTGCCATGATCATACGGCGTTGCGCGTCTTCATCGTCGGTTGGAAAGCCTTTTTGTACGGATACAGGCTCTTGTTTACACAACATAGCGACACCGTAATGCGCTTTTTGGCCGTGGTGGTACACTTTGTAACCCATGGCCTCTACGTCTTCCAGTGGGAAGGCTTCATCATGCACTTTAATTTCTTGAAGGCCTATTACATCCGGCTGGTGTTTTTCAATCAAAGCTTGAAGTTGGTGTAATCTTGCGCGAAGACCGTTGATATTAAAAGAGATGACTTTCATTGTTTGTTGAGCCTATGTGTTTGGGTGGGCTAATTCTAATATTCGCTATCGTAAAGCATGAGGGGATGAATGCAAGTCTTGGACTATCGTGAGTTATGGATTTATTTTTCACGTTGGTAGCACTAAGTGTGAGAGTGTATGAGCAAGGCCAGATAAATCTAATACGTGATCGGCAACACCAGTATTAACGGCCGATTGAGGCATTTCAGGGTACTCAGCGGTACTTGGATCTTGAACTAATACGGTGCCGCCATATTTTTTTATGGTGACTAAACCTTGGCTTCCATCTCTGTTTGCTCCTGTGAGCAAAACCCCAATAAGGCATGACCGGTATACCTCCGCAGCCGATTCAAACATAACATCAATGGAAGGGCGGCTGAATAAAACGTGTGGATCAATAGAAAGGCTGATGGTGCCATCGCTTTCTATAAGCATGTGATAGCCCGGAGGTGCGCAATAAATGGTGCTATTTTGGATTTGCGTGCCATGAAATACCACTTGGCTATTAAGTGCCACATGGCTGTTGAGGTAATGGGGTAAAAAGTCATCACTGTTGGGGGAGACATGCTGAACAATAAAAATAGGTAGAGGGAAAGAAGCAGGGAGGTGCTGAATAAGCGTTTTAAGTGCTGATAATCCGCCAGCAGAAGCACCAATAACCACAGCTTTATAAGAATGTATTGGTGGTTTTTTTTTCATATCACACTAGGGAGCTTTTTCTGGAAGATACGTAAACTCTGATAGGTGTTATCAAAATCAGATTGAACCGATGTGCCGTTTAACGTTTCTTTGTCTCCTAATACGAGCCAACCGCGATGAATTAAACTGTCTTTAAATTTTAATAGGCTGCGGTTTTGCAGCTTTTGATTGAAATAGATCAGTACATTACGGCACATAACAAGGTGAACTTCAGCAAATTCAGGGTCTTGGGTTAAGTTATGGTAAGCAAACGTAATATGCTCTTTTAAATAATCTTGTAGTTTGATGGAGCCATAAGCCATTGTAAAGTAGTCACTAATGTCACGTGTGCCACCTGCTTTTAAGTAGTTTTCACCAAATAGGGTAATTTTACTGGCATCGTAAATAGCACTTTTAGAATTTTGAATGGCAGTATCTGAAATGTCTGTCGCGTACAGGTGAGAGCGATTGAGCAGCCCCTCCTCCAGTAACATGATCGCCATAGAGTAAATTTCTTCCCCACTGGCGCACCCAACATGCCAGATATTAATTCTTGGGTAGGTTCTCAGCACAGGCAGGACTTTTTTACGAATCGTTAGGAAAACGTTGGGGTCTCTGAACATTTCAGAAACGCGAATGGTCAGGCTATCTAACAATTGGTGAATACACTGAGGTTCATGAATGACTTTTGGAATTAGCTCCGAAATATATTGTAATTTAGCTTGTTCAACGTGCCGTTTAACCCCTCGTTTTAATGAAGCTCTGGCGTAGTTGGTGAAATCTAAATTATGGTGGGTAAGTAAGGTGGAAAGTAATAGCTCTAGCTCGTGGTTTTCAATATCAACACTGTCCATATGCTAACCCTGCGTCGGTTTGTATAACCAAACTTTTAACATTGAAAGCAGTCTGTCCATATTGACTGGTTTCGCTAAATATTCAGAGGCTCCCGCTTTAACACAGGCTATCCTGTCTTCGGGCATGGCCTTGGCAGTTAGAGCAATAATCGGAGTGGATTCATACCCCGATAACTTTCTGATCCTCCGAGTGGCTTCAAAACCATCCATTTCAGGCATCATGATATCCATTAGAATTAGTTCAAAATCTCGGTTTTCTGTTGCCATTTTGACTGCTTGTTGGCCGTTGTCTGCTACCTCAACGAGCATACCTTCTTGCTCTAGCTGGCTGGAAAGGGCATAAACATTTCTTATATCATCATCCACTAATAAAACTTTTCTATCTTCTAAAGAAGAGTGATCGTGTGAGATAGTTTGCTGCTCTTTTTTACTGACACTGTGTACAAATAGAGTGATGTCATCCATTAATCGCTCTGGAGATTCTGCACCCTTGATAATAATGTCACATGCATAACTATGTAGCTTGGCTTGTTGATCTTCTTCTAGCTCTTTACCCGTGTAAATGATAACGGGCAGGCGTGAGTTTTTGGGCAATACTTGAATCCTATCTAATACATCGATACCGCTCATGTCAGGTAAGCCTAGATCTAAAATTAGGCAGTCAAAATCGTGATCACTGGTTAGCTTATCGCAGGCTTCTTTTCCGCTGGAGGCGTATTGTATGTCAGTACTGTCGTTTGTTAATAAGACATCCAGAGCGATTCGCTCTCCAGAATCGTCCTCAACCACAAGGATTTTTTTCATGGGGGTGGTTTTACTGGCGTATAAGCTCAGTAGAGACTTTTTAACATCGTCTTCGGATACTGGTTTCATTGAAAAGCCGTAAGCACCGTGACTTAAGCTGTCTGACTTACAATCAGCGCCTGATATGACGTGTACCGGAATTCTTCTGGTTGAACTGTTTGCTTTAATTTGCTCAATGACTTCAAAACCATCGATATCAGGTAGGCCAATATCGAGCAGTACGGCTCGAGGATGATGTTCTAAAGTTTGGTATAGGGCTTCTCGGCCTGTGTTTGCTCTTAAACAAGAAAAACCGTTTTCTTTTACTATTCGTTCTAGCTCATCGGCAAAAATTTTGTCGTCTTCCACAATCAGTATGTGGTTTCGGTAATCGCTTTTATTCGTAGGTGCTTTGGGCGGGGTATATGCATCTGCATTTAATATCTCGTCGGCATCTTGCAGTTCTTGTATCCCAGATTTTTCGCCTGCTTCAGGTACATCATATATTTCAGGCTCCTCATAGTTTGCTGGCTCAGCGTTATAGTTTGGACTGATTAAGCCATTTGGGTGGGATGACAGTCTAGATGTAGGGAGATACAAGCTAAATATACTTCCCTGATTAATCTGGCTAGTGACCTGAATTTCCCCGCCCAGTAAATGAGCCAGTTCACGAGAAATCGTTAGGCCTAGGCCGGTTCCGCCGTATTTTCTGCTGATGGAGCCATCTTGTTGTTGGAAGGCTTCAAAAATCAAATCAAGTTTATCTTCGCTGATCCCCATGCCTGTGTCTGAAATCGAAATCCCAATCATGTTACTTGGGTTACAGACAGAAGAAGTAAACGTAGTGGTGTTGGCTGGCTGGTGGATTTGAATGTCGATGGTGCCAGACTCGGTAAACTTGAAAGCATTGGAGAGGAAGTTACGCAGAATTTGCTCAACGCGGTGGCTGTCGGTTGTAATTGTTGTGTCGATTGTTTGTGGTATCTGGGTCGTAAACTGAATTCTTTTATCTATGGCTTGTGCTTCAAAAATGGCATAGACACTGTGGCAAATGTCTTTTAGATCCACGTTGATCATCTCAATTTCGAGTTTTCCTGCTTCTACTTTTGAAAGATCGAGAATGTCGTTGATCATTTCCAATAAGCTGGATCCGCCATCGTGGATCACTTTGGCTGATTTGATTTGTTTATCGGTTAAATTGCCTTCTTTGTTGTCTGATAGCGATTTAGAGAGAATAAGTAAGCTATTTAATGGCGTTCTGAGTTCATGTGACATGTTGGCCAAAAATTCAGATTTATATTTGCTCGATAGAGCCAGTGCCTGACTCTTTTTCTCTAACTCTGCGCGGGATTGTTCTAATTGTTCATTTTGTTTTTTGATTTCAAGTTGTCTTTCTTCCAGAGCGGTATTGGATTGTTCTAACGTTTCTTTCTGTTCTTCTAGTTGGGCTTGAGACTGCTGTAATGCTTGAGTTTGGGATTGAAGCTCTTCATTCGAAGCTTTGAGCTCTTCTTGTTGGGTTTGAAGTTCTTCACTTTGCTTTTTTGATTCGTCGAGCAGTTTTTCGATGTTCTCTTTACTGAGTGAGTTATTAATAATAACCCCTAGGCCATCGCTGATTTGTTGAAGTAGCTCTAGTTGAATTTCTTCAAAAGCGGTGAAAGAGGCAAGTTCAATCACACCGAGGACCTGATTTTCAAACACAATCGGCATAGCGATAATATTTAAAGGGGATTTTTCACCAAGCCCAGAGCTGATTTTTATATAATCCTCAGGGACCTGAGTAAGGTGTATGGCTTTTTTCTCTAATGCTGCTTGGCCAATGAGACCTTGACCGAGAACAAAGTGGTTCGATAAGTTTTTGCGCTCCTGATAGGCGTAGCTTGCCAATAATGAAAAGTGTTGTGAACCTGACTGGTCGTGATTGGACATATAAAAAGTCCCATGGCCAATGGTGAATATGTCGGCCAGTTCAGAAATCACGGTTTGCGTCAGTTGCAGCATATTTTGCCCTGAGGACGAGACTTTCAACACTCTGGCCACTTGGCTTTTAAACCAGTTTTGTAGCTCCATTTCTTTAGTGCGTTCTATGAGTGCTTTTTCATTGTTTTTTTGGGCTGAAATATCTCTAACTACACCAGTAAAATAGGTTCGATCAAAAACTGTCATTTCTCCTACGGACAATTGCACGGGAAAAGTGGTGCCGTCTTGCCGACGTCCGCTCACTTCTCTACCAATACCAATGATTTTTTTAATACCTGTGTTTTTGTAATTTTCAAGGTAGGAATCATGCTCTTCTGTATAAGGAGAGGGCATCAGTATTTTTATATTTTTTCCAATTACTTGTTCTTTTTTATAGCCAAATAGCCGCTCTGATGCTGGATTAAAGTCTTCAATAATGCCTTTGTCGGTAATAATAATAATGCCATCAACGGCGGTTTCGATAACGCCTCGACTGCGTATTTCACTCTCTTTGAGTTTTAATTCGCTGGCTTTGATTTGGGTGATGTCTCTTACGATGCCAGTAAAGAAGCGTTGATTGCCGAGGGTAATTTCATCAACAGATAAGGCGATGGGAAAACAGCTGCCATCACGCCTTTTTCCCTCTACTTCACGGCCAATCCCGATGATTTTCTTGATGCCTGAGTTTCGATAGTTTTCGAGGTAAGTGTCATGCTCTTCATGAAAGGGAGAAGGCATCAGTACTTTAATATTTTTCCCCACCACCTCACTTTCTTTGTAACCAAATAGGCGTTCAGCAGCAGGGTTGAACGATTCAATTAAGCCGTGTTCTGTAATTAATATGATGCCATCTTGGGCATTGTTGATAATGGCTCGGCCTTTTTCTTCACTTTGCTCTAGCAGTTTTTTGGCTTGTCGTTCAGCACTGATGTCGCGCACTATGCCCGTAAAGAGTCGGCAATTTCCTAACAGGATCTCACCAATCGACAGTGAAATGGGGAATACGGATCCATCTTTCTTTTTCCCTTCGACTTCCCGGCCTTTACCGATGATTTTTTTGATGCCAGAGACTCGATAATTGGCAAGGTAGCCATCATGTTCTTCACGGTAGGGGCTTGGCATTAATACGTTGATATTATTGCCTATAAGCTCTTCTTTTGCGTACTGAAAGAGTTTTTCTGCTGCTGGGTTTAGGTTTTCAATCAGGCCTTTTTCACTGATGATGATGATACCATCGACGGCGGTATCAATAATGGCTCGGGTGCGCGCTTCAGTGTCTGCAATTAATTGGGTTCTGGCTATGCCCTGTTTCATCATATTAGAAAGCGCAATGCCGAGCTCATCGGAGTCTGTTTTTGGTTCGATTAATTGGCTCTCGTCACCGGCAGCAAAGTTCCTTGCTTTTTCAGCCATGTCACGGAAGTTATCCCGCATGAGGTTAAACTCTTTGGTGAGGTTACTGATTTCACTTCCGCCCGTGAGAACCAATTCAGTGGTTAGGTCTCCGCTAGAAAACCGTTTGGTGGCTAAAGCGACGGAATTCAGGCCAGAAACGATGTTACGAACTAAAATGAAGCCTGCGATGGCGGCAATGATAATTCCTGATACGTACGTAGTTAACGACAGCAGGGTTGCTTGTTTTCGGTCTTGTTCTGCTTGTTGTTCTTGTTTAAAAGCTTCTGTTTCTATACGAATTAAGAAGGTATCTAAATCCGTATTGAGCTGTGCTGATCTTTCTTGTATGAGTTGTTGTTTGTCACTGATAAGCGCCAACTGGTTTTTAAGTATTTCATCAATTGCGGTGTTCAGCGCGATTTTAAATTGCTCATGTTTGCTGTTGGTGGCTTTTAAGCTGATGAGATAAGTCGAAAATTTATTCATGGCTTCAGGAGATAGCCAAGAGGTGAGTAACTGTTGGAGTAACGTTTCTGCTTTCACAAATTCGCCGCTGATCTGTTTGGAAAGCAGGGCTAGATTATAGGCTGTGTTTTCATTTAAGTGGCGAAATAGCGCTTGAATATTAGTTTGTTGGGATAGCTGCTTATGTTTAATGGTCGTGATGTTGTTAATGGTTGGAAGGTAGGCGTGATTCAATATTTTTAGGCTCAGAAGTTCATCCACTTCGCTGAGTTCAAGAGCGTCTTTTTCTAATTGAACCAGAAGTAGATATAAGCCTGAACCGACTTCTTTGGCGGTTTGGCTTAAGGACCTTTCTAGTCTAGGTAATGATTTGAGTTGGCTTGTGGTGATCACTTCGATCAGTTCATTACTCAGTTGGCCAAGTTGTAGATATTGATTTTCTAATGCATCAAGTTGGGCTTTATGTTGAGAAAAAATATGGGTTAACTTGCGATTATGACTTTGGTGTTCTGCGATTAGGGTTTTTATTTCGCTAAATTGTGCATGTGTTCTTTCATCGAGAGTGCCAAAGGCTTGTTGTTCTGTTGTGTTGAATGAGCGAAAGTAGCGCTCTAAATGGATGGTTTGCTCGTTGTGCAGTGCTTTTATGTTTGAGATTTTTTCAGCAAGCGGTAGGTCGAATTGGGTTAACTTTTCTAAAACTTGCCCCATGTGCTGTAGTTTCGAACTTGAATATAAACCTGAACCAAGCATGAGTAACATAATCAATACGATGAACAGCCAGATCTTGGTTTTTATCGTCAAGTTCATAAGTTTTCCGCCTTGAGTTTATTCTTATGTAGCAACCCAATTATTTGAGTCTAGTTGTCTTTAGCGATTAGTCTAAAGTGAGCGTAGGGCTTTCTGTGCTCTGTTGTTATATGATCTTGTTCGAATATCTTGAGCATCTTGAGCAAATTTTCAGGCTTTAACCATTCATCGAGGCTCTTATACTGTTTCCATTAACGTATAAATACAGAGCGGAGAATCGGTATGGGTAAGTTAGTTGAGGGTGTTTGGCATGATGTGTGGTACGACACAAAAAGCAGTAACGGAAAGTTTATTCGTGAAGATGCGGGGTTTCGGAACTGGGTAGCAAATAAGCCTGATGCGATGTTTAAACCAGAGTCTGGGCGTTATCATCTCTATGTCTCATTAGCTTGTCCTTGGGCACATCGAACATTGATCTTTAGGCAATTGAAAGATCTTGTTGATCATATTGATGTCACCGTGGTTAGCCCAGATATGCATGATAAAGGGTGGCAGTTTGATACTCCGGAGCCGCTCTTTCAGTTTGACTTTATGCATCAAATTTATACGAAAGCGAAATCGGACTACACAGGGCGAGTTACTGTGCCTGTGTTATGGGATAAGAAAACCAATACCATTGTCAGTAATGAATCTTCTGAAATTATTCGTATGTTTAACTCTGAGTTTAATGAGTTAACGGGAAACACCACCGATTTTTACCCAGAAACACTGCACTCTCAGATTGATGAATGGAATGATTTTGTTTACCCAAATATCAATAACGGTGTATATCGTTGTGGCTTTGCGACGACTCAGGAAGCTTATGAAGAAGCGTTCACGTCTTTATTCTCGGCATTAGATAAGTTAGACGATCATTTAGGCAGAAGTCGGTATTTGGTTTCGGATACAGTAACCGAAGCCGATTGGCGTTTATTCACGACGTTAATTCGCTTTGATGCAGTGTATGTTGGGCACTTTAAGTGTAACCAAAAGCGGATCCAAGATTATTCTAATATTCAAGGCTATTTAAAAGAGTTGTACCAATACCCTAAAGTGAAAGAAACAGTGGATATGTACCACATTAAGCGACACTACTATAATAGCCACACCAGTATTAACCCGACTCAGATTGTTCCTGCTGGGCCAATACTGGATTTCGATTCTCCGCACTATCGAGACGATATTTCACGCTAGCTTATTGCTGGGCGGGCAAAGAGCTCGCCCTGGCGATGTTTATGCAAGGGGCTCGATATTCCCAGCTCTTGATACTTCTTAGCCAATTCATCACACCAGATTTTTAGGGGCAGAGGCAGAGCGACTAAAGTAATGGCTGAAAAACTGGTTAGAATCAGGTTTTTATCCATATTCTGAAGCTTAAGGCTTGCTTCCAGCCGACCTAAATGTGCTTCGCTACAAGCTGGATGGGCCTCAAGCACTTTGTTGTAATGCATTAGCGCTTCCGTTGGTTGGTGAGAAAGTGCATTTTTGGCCTCTTTTAGTGCTTTGATGAGCTGTAAGTGCCGTTTAAAAAGCAGGCTTTGTTTTAGTTTCTGTAATTGATTTTTTAAGGTGACAGTGAGGGTGTTATTGTTCTTCATGGATTGATAAATCACCATACTTAAGTTGGATTCCGCCAACTCCATGATTGGGGTAAGTGCGTAGATTTGAACAACCAACGATAAGTTGTTTAGCTCTGTTAAGTGTGGTGTTAGAGCAAGGTAGATGTGTTGTTTTGCTCTATGTGGGCTATTGTGCAGCAGCTCATTGCGAGCCAAGGCTATGTTGGCTAATGCATAAAATGATGAATAATGGCGTTTTGGTAGGCGCAACTTAACTTTTTGAAAAAAAAGGTTAATTTCTTTGTAGTTATTCTGTTGTGCTTTAAGCTGTTTTTTCTGTTGATAGACAGATTCACATAATACGACATAATCTGTCAGTTGAACTAACCAGTTCGATTCTTGAAAATGAAGATGCGCTGCGAGCATGTCGCCAGTCTTATTAAAAATATCGTATTCTTTTTCTTTTACGGCTAACCGAGCTAGAAGCATGATTCTTTCTGTATTGTTTGGGGTCAGTTTGCTGGCTTGCTCTGCGTAAATAAGTGCTTCCGAAAACTCATGTTGTTTGATTTTTATTTGGCATAACAAATCGATTGCTGCTAGAAACAACGGTTGGTGTTTTAGTAACGTTTTTAACCGACGCTCTGCGTCCTGTAAACTCTCTTGCTGAATGTCTAAATGCGCTTTTGCGACTTCCAGTAAAGGCACATCCTTCACTTCCCCAACTAGGTTAATGACATGCTCTAACTGTGGCCAGTCTTTCTGTGCGATCAGCATATCCAGTAGCAGGGTGTGTAAGCTGCGATTTTGAGTATTCAGGGGTTTTAGTTGTGTAAGGCCATAATGAATAGCGGCTTGTGGGCCTTGCTGTTGAGCAATGCTCATAAATGGATAACGGACTGCTGTTTCTGAGCAGGCACGTTGTAATTGCTCAGACAAAGACGTTAAGTTAACGGGTTTGCAAATAAAAGCATCAGGTTTTGCCTCCATCGAAGAAAGAATGACTTCGTGACTGCTATCACCAGAAATAATGACGCAAGTGGTGTTAATACTAATGAGATTATTGGTGCGTAAATTGGCCAGTAATTCACTGCCTGTATTTTCGCCATTTAAGTGATAGTCCATGATCACTAAATCGTAATGTTTGAGTTGGCAGTAGCGGGTCGCTTCTTGCTCAGTACTCGCCAGATCAACATTGTAGATATGTAGATTTTGAAGCAATGATTTGAGCATATAAGACGCCGAACGTTGATCTTCAATGATTAACGCATGAACTTCAGAGTGTGCTGAATTATTCATTACAAACTGTAAGTTTTGCTCAGATAGGTAAGTCATGATTGCATCCATTGCGATCTCCTTCTCTGCTAAAGCAATATTGCAATTTGCAATACAGATCCATTATGAAGGTTAGAGCTGCAAGTGAAATGCCAGGAGGTTAGGAGGCATTGAGACTGGTGCTGTCTTTAGCTTTGGATGAGTGGTAACAAAAAAGCCAGCCCTTTTCAGGACTGGCTTGAATGATGGTGGAGGGGGACGGATTCGAACCATCGAAGGCAGTGCCGGCAGATTTACAGTCTGCTCCCTTTGGCCACTCGGGAACCCCTCCACAGGGTTCGTTTTGCAATTTGCAATCTGATTGCCTATCTAGAAATTGTTTCTAAACAGTAAATAATGGTGGAGGGGGACGGATTCGAACCATCGAAGGCAGTGCCGGCAGATTTACAGTCTGCTCCCTTTGGCCACTCGGGAACCCCTCCACGGGGTATTTCTATATTAATATTAGTCGCCTAGGCCAAATTCACTGATTGAGCAACTAAATTGTAATAATGGTGGAGGGGGACGGATTCGAACCATCGAAGGCAGTGCCGGCAGATTT
>NZ_JAKRGH010000029.1 GCF_022347565.1 Vibrio sp. Of7-15 | reverse complement strand
TGCGGAGTGGTAGTTCAGTTGGTTAGAATACCGGCCTGTCACGCCGGGGGTCGCGGGTTCGAGTCCCGTCCACTCCGCCACTTATTGGAAAAGCCCGATTCGAAAGAGTCGGGCTTTTTTACGTCTGAATAAAATCCATATCTACGCCGGATATTCTATCTTTATATTGAGCTAATCTAAGACTTAAACATCAAACCTTCGTTTCTTTTTTAAAGTGGAGTGATTGGTTTTTATTCATCCCCACTTTAACTCATTTTACTTATTTCAAGTTCAGTAGTACTGAATAACGATGTCGCTCTGAAGGTATTGTGAGTCTCTAGTTTGTTTTCTTATCTAGGCCTTTTATATCGAAGGTAGCTCAATTGAGTAGGCAAGCGTACATTGTGGTTAAAGTTATCCGCAATACACTCTTAATGCGAACTTTTTTGAATCCTGATTACGATATCGGAGTTAACCAGGGATTTAGTGCATGGTCAGAGAGAAAGTGAACACTAGTTTAGCTCTGAAAGGGGGGAGAAGGGATAAGTTGATAGAAATGGTTTTGAGGCTATTCAGAAGAAAGAGATAAGCTGTCTTGAGCTGTATTTTTCTTATGGGCAAGTTGTACGAGTTATTAATGCCTTTATATTTGCGTTAGTTTTCTCTTGATACACAGTAGTCGTATTCATCATAGAGGGCTACTGTGGTATCCAGAAACATATTGTCTAATCTTTTACTTGCTCGGTACGCCGTAGTTAACTTGGTAACGGTGTGGTTTATGGTTCATAGTTAGGACAATGTTTAGGACGATAGCACCAAAGACAGAAACACCGATAAGCCAAGCAGGAACAAATAGGAAAGACAATAATAAGATGCAGCAATCGATGGTCATTTGAGTTTTACCCACGGAAATCCCAAACTTATCTTGAATGAACAAACATAATACATTGAATCCACCTAAGCTTGCTCTGTGTCGAAACAGTATCAACATGCCAAGACCCATTAATAAGCCTCCTGCTAGTGCGCAATACAGCTCATTAATACGATCCAAAGTAATAAATAAATCTAAATGATCCGTGATGACCGAGACTAAAGCGCCACAGACTAAACTGTTCAAAGCGAATTGCTTTCCAAAGCGTATCCACGCTAAGCCATAAAAAGGGAGGTTTGCGAGAAAATAAAGAATGCCAAAGCTTAGTGGGGTGAATTGACTAATCAATAAGGCAAGCCCTGTGGTGCCTCCGGTCAGTAAGTTAGCCGATTGGAGGAAGAAAACACCTTGTGCGACTAAAAAAGAGCCGGTGAGCATCGCAATAATATCTTCCTTGTAGCTATGTTTTTCCATTTGTATGACATTCCTATAATAATTGGCCCGCAATACTAAATAAAAAGGTGTATTTCTAACAGTTACCTTCTAAAAACAGTGGCTAAGCGTTGTATTTATACCTTTACAATATGTAAAGTCATTATTTTACAGCGCGTAAAAAATAGTCAAACATGAGTATTCTTCAAGCCTCGCATGAGATATCGCCATCTTAATTTTGAAGAAAATCCATATTGAGGCTACCTGATACAAATCAAATTATGTAGAATACGCCCATCTAATACGAGTGACGAAAACGTTTGCTTTTGGTCGTTGTGTTTTTTTTTTGGGATTTACACAAAATCTGAGTCAGGAGATACAGATGCTTAAACGTGACATGAATATCGCAGATTACGATGCGGAACTTTTTTCAGCTATCCAGGAAGAAACTTTACGTCAGGAAGAGCACATTGAGCTAATCGCCTCTGAAAACTACACAAGCCCACGTGTAATGGAAGCTCAAGGTTCACAGCTAACAAATAAATACGCTGAAGGTTACCCTGGTAAGCGTTACTACGGTGGCTGTGAATACGTAGACAAAGCAGAGCAACTAGCGATTGATCGTGCATGTGAACTATTTGGTGCTGAATACGCAAACGTACAGCCACATTCTGGTTCTCAAGCAAACAATGCAGTTTACATGGCGCTACTGAATGCTGGTGATACAGTATTAGGTATGAGCCTTGCTCACGGCGGTCACTTGACTCACGGTTCACCAGTAAACTTCTCTGGTAAGCTGTACAACATCATCCCTTACGGCATTGATGAAGCTGGTCAAATTAACTATGAAGAGATGGAAGCACTAGCTCTTGAGCATAAGCCTAAGATGATCATTGGTGGTTTCTCTGCATACTCTCAAGTTGTTGACTGGGCACGCATGCGTGAAATTGCTGACAAAGTGGGTGCGTACTTCTTTGTAGATATGGCTCACGTAGCGGGTTTAATCGCTGCTGGTGTATACCCAAACCCGGTTCCTCATGCTCACGTCGTTACGACAACAACTCATAAAACATTAGCGGGTCCTCGTGGTGGTTTGATTCTTTCTAATGAAGGTGAAGATCTTTACAAGAAGCTAAATTCTGCAGTATTCCCTGGTGGCCAAGGTGGTCCTCTAATGCATGTTATCGCTGGTAAAGCTGTAGCATTCAAAGAAGCTATGGAGCCTGAGTTTAAAGTTTACCAACAAAATGTTGTAGCGAATGCAAAAGCAATGGTAGCTGAGTTCATCGAACGCGGTTATAAAATTGTTTCAGGTTCGACTGAGAACCACCTGTTCCTTGTTGATCTAATTGATAAAGGGATCACAGGTAAAGAGGCGGACGCTGCTCTAGGTGCTGCTAACATTACAGTGAACAAAAACAGCGTTCCAAATGATCCGCGTAGCCCATTTGTTACTTCTGGTATTCGTATTGGCGCCCCTTCAATTACTCGTCGTGGCTTCACGCAGGAAGATGCAAAAGAACTTGCGGGTTGGATTTGTGACATCCTAGACGATATCAATAACCCAGCTGTTATTGAATCTACAAAAGCGAAAGTACTTGAGATTTGTAAGCGTCTACCAGTTTACGCTTAATTTTGAGTAAATAATGCTAATAAAGCGGTACTTCGAGGGAAGTACTGCTTTTTTATTATTTTAGGAATATTTCTTCTGAGATAACGAGGTAAGGGGCTGTAACCAGAATAGAAATCCCGCTAAACTGAAAGCAAATAAAAAGGAGGCATAATGCATTGTCCATTTTGTAGTGCCAACGATACAAAAGTGATTGATTCGAGGCTGGTCTCTGATGGTCACCAAGTACGTCGTCGCCGTCAATGTTTAGCGTGTAGTGAACGGTTTACCACGTTTGAATCTGCGGAATTAGTCATGCCAAAAGTGATTAAATCTAACGGTAATAGAGAGCCCTTTAACGAAGATAAGTTATCAGGCGGCTTACAGCGTTCATTGGAAAAGCGCCCTGTTAGTGCTGATGCTATTGAACTAGCGATGAATACCATTAAGTCCCAGCTTAGAGCAACTGGTGAGCGTGAAGTGTCCACAGAAATGATAGGAAATTTAGTGATGGACCAATTAAAAGAGCTAGATAAGGTCGCTTATATCCGTTTTGCTTCTGTCTACCGTAGTTTTGAAGATATTCGCGAATTCGGCGAAGAAATCGCTCGCCTTGAAAAATAATGATGTTTTCTGAACTTGAACACTCCATGATGTTGCGAGCCATTAAATTGGCTCAAAAGGGCATCTACACAACGGCACCTAATCCAAATGTAGGGTGTGTGATTACTCAAAATGATCAAATCGTGGGTGAAGGTTTTCATGCCAAAGCAGGAGAGCCACACGCAGAAGTGCACGCCTTACGTCAAGCTGGTGCTCAAGCAAAAGGGGCGACAGTTTACGTTACGTTAGAGCCGTGCTCACATTATGGCCGAACTCCCCCTTGTTCCGAAGCGCTGATTAAAGCTGGTGTGAAAAAAGTGATTTGTGCCATGGTGGACCCAAATCCACAAGTGGCGGGTCGCGGGGTTGCGATGCTACGTGAAGCGGGCATTGAAGTAGAGATCGGCTTACTTGAACAAGCGTCTCGAAAACTAAACCCAGGTTTTATCAAAAAAATGGAATCTGGCCGACCTTATATTCAGCTTAAGTTAGCGGCAAGCTTAGATGGTAAGACCGCATTAAGTAACGGTAAGAGTCAGTGGATCACATCATCGGAAGCTAGGCACGATGTGCAACGCTATCGAGCTAAGTCAGGCGCTATTCTTTCAACGAGCTCAACCGTTGTGGCTGATAATGCTTCTTTGACTGTGCGCTGGTCTGAACTTGGAGAGGAAGTACAGAAGCTTTACCCTCAGAGCAAGTTACGTCAACCTGCACGAATTATTCTCGATAGACAGCAGCAGCTTAAGCCTGAATTACAGTTATTTAATACGGAATCGGAATTATTGCTTGTTTCAGAGCGACCATATTCTGACTCGATGGCCTCGACAGTTGAGACACTTGTGGCTGAGGCAGAAAATAACGAATTTGATTTAATAGCCCTACTTCATCAACTGGCTGCCAAACACCATATTAATCATATATGGGTGGAAGCGGGCGCGACATTAGCAGCCAGCTTAGTAAAAGCAAAGGTAGTGGACGAACTTATTTTATATCTCGCTCCAAAATTAATGGGGACCGATAGCCGTGGTTTGCTTAACCTCATTGGGCTTGAAGAGATGTCAGAAGTATTGGAGTTGAATATTTCTGATGTTCGTATGGTAGGTAAAGACATTCGGATCACGGCAACATTTACGCATTAAGGTAAAAAATGTTTACAGGTATTATTGAAGCGGTAGGAACATTAACTGCGATTACACCAAAAGGTGATGATATTTCAGTGACGGTGTCTGCTGATAAGTTAGATATGTCTGACGTAAAGTTAGGCGACAGCATTGCAACGAATGGCGTCTGTCTAACTGTTGTTGATTTTAATGAAAGCAGTTATACCGCTGATTTATCTTTAGAGACATTAAAGCGTACTGGGTTTGCAAGCTATAAAGTCGGTGATAAAGCTAACCTTGAAAAAGCCATGCTGCCTACGACACGATTTGGTGGTCATATTGTTTCAGGGCATGTGGATGGGGTTGGTGAAGTTGTGGAGCGCAACCAAACAGGCCGTGCGGTTGAATTTTGGATTCAATACCCACCTGAGCTTGGTAAATACATTGCCGAAAAAGGTTCAATTACCGTTGATGGTATTAGCTTAACGGTGAATGATTTACGTAAAAATGCCTTTAAATTAACGATTGTGCCTCACACAGCAGGTGAAACAACAATAGACAGCTTTACTGTGGGGCGTGCAGTTAATTTAGAAGTAGATGTTATCGCCCGTTACTTAGAGCGACTAGTTATTGGCAATAAAGAAGAGCAGTCGACATCGTCTGTGAGTATGGATCTTCTCGCAAGATCAGGTTTTCTTGGATAAAGCATTTATATAGGGACTTAAAATGGCGATCAGCAGTGCGCAAGAGATTATTGACGATATCCGTTTAGGCAAAATGGTTATTTTAATGGATGATGAAGATCGTGAAAATGAAGGCGATCTGATCATTGCAGCCGAAAAAATTACGCCAGAAGCGATTAATTTCATGGCAACTCATGGCCGAGGCTTAATTTGTTTAACCATGACAAAAGAGCGTTGTGAACATTTGGGTTTACCTCCAATGGTTCAGGACAATAACGCTCAGTTTACGACAAACTTCACTGTGTCAATTGAAGCCGCAGAAGGGGTGACAACGGGGATTTCAGCGTCAGACCGCTCCCGTACAGTAGAAGCGGCGGTTGCAAAAGACGCAGTAGCCGCAGATCTTGTTCAACCTGGCCATATTTTCCCATTAGCGGCTCAAGATGGTGGTGTATTAACACGTGCTGGCCATACAGAGGCGGGGTGTGACTTAGCTCGCCTTGCTGGTTTTGAGCCTGCGGGGGTGATTGTTGAGATCTTAAATGACGACGGTACGATGGCTCGTCGCCCGGATTTAGAAGTGTTTGCAGAAAAGCATGACATTAAACTAGGGACGATTGCCGATCTGATTGAATATCGCAATAACAATGAAACGACCATTGAGCGTATTGCTAAGTGTAAGTTGCCAACAGATTATGGTGAATTTGATTTAATTACTTACCGTGACACCATTGATAATCAGGTTCACTATGCATTGCAAAAAGGCGACGTGAAAGCAGGTGAGGCGTGTCTGGTGCGCGTTCACTTACAAGATACTTTTACGGATGTGTTGCACTCTGATCGTTCCGCTGAGCGCAGTTGGTCGTTAACGGATGCTATGACACGTATCGCGTCAGAAGGCGGTGTACTGGTGGTACTTGGTAAAGAAGAAACGCCAGAGAGCATTATTCACAAAGTAACAGCCTTTGAACGTCAAGATCGTGGTGAAGCACCAACGTCAGCTAAATGGCAGGGGACTTCCCGTCGTGTTGGCGTGGGCTCACAAATTTTGGCGGATCTGGGCGTAAAAGACATGCGTTTACTTTCTTCTAGCTCAAAGCGTTATCATGCCTTATCGGGGTTTGGCCTCAACGTTGTTGAATACGTTTGCGAATAAGTAAACCACTCATATATGAGAAAGCCGCTCATGCCTTGTTAATGAACGGCTTTTTCGATTTCAAAAAGAAAAGCAAGAAACTTCGGAATCCACTTAGCGATTTTTAACAAAAGTGTGATAGAATCCGTCGGTTTCTCACTCTGGAATAACATAGTTACAGGAAGGACCATGAAAGTAATCGAAGGCGCCATCGCGGCACCAAATGCTAAAATTGCTATCGTTATCTCTCGTTTCAATAGCTTCATCAATGAAAGCCTACTTTCAGGTGCTATTGATACTTTAAAACGCCATGGCCAAGTTGCCGATGAAGACATCACGGTATTTCGTTGCCCAGGCGCTGTAGAGCTTCCGCTTGTAGCTCAACGTGTTGCAAAAACTGGCAAATTTGATGCGATTGTTTCTTTAGGCTCTGTCATTCGTGGCGGAACACCGCATTTTGACTATGTTTGTAGTGAGTGTAACAAAGGTCTTGCTCAGGTTTCATTGGAATATAGCATTCCTGTGGCATTTGGCGTATTGACTGTTGATACCATAGATCAAGCGATCGAGCGCGCGGGTACCAAGGCTGGTAATAAAGGGGCAGAGGCTGCACTAAGCGCGCTTGAAATGATTAATGTACTGTCTCAAATCGAATCCTAATGGGGGTTAGTGTGAAACCAGCCGCGCGTCGTAATGCACGTCAATTCGCTGTACAAGCAATTTATTCATGGCAAATCAGCAAAGATAACATTGCTGATATTGAGCAACATTTCCTATCAGATGAAAAGTACGGTGAAGAAGAACACCATGCTGATGAGCCCCTACTAAAGGCTCCAGAGACTGATGTGGCTTATTTCCGTGATTTGTTCTCTGGTGTGGTATTAAACCACATGGAACTGGATAGCAAAATGCGCCCATATCTATCTCGTCCGTTACAGGACTTAGATCTGATGGAACTGGCTCTACTTCGTTTAGCTATGTATGAAATGACTAAGCGTGAAGATGTTCCTTACAAAGTTGTTATCAATGAAGCCATTGAGTTAGCAAAAGTATTTGCGGCAGAAGATAGCCACAAATTTGTTAATGGTGTACTTGATAAGGCTGCTCCACACGTTCGTAAAAAGTAATCTCGAACCGAGTAGTAGATATTAAGTTATTAGATTAAAGAGGTCAGCAATGCTGGCCTTTTTGTTATTTATCGTCTGAGTATTTAAGTGAGAACTATTATGGCTAACAGTGAATTTAGTCTGATAAGGCAATATTTCTCTCGACAGCAAGTCCAGCGGCGAGATGTTGCTCTTGCCATTGGTGATGATTGTGCGTTAGTGCAAGCGCCAGTGAATAGCCAAATTGCCATCAGCACTGACAGTTTAGTTGCAGGTACCCATTTTCTCGCTGATGCCGATCCTAAAAAAGTGGCGTATAAGGCGCTGGCTTCTAACATCAGTGATTTGGCTGCGATGGGAGCAACCCCAAGCTGGGTCTCTTTAGCGTTAACAATGCCAAAGCCTAATGAAGCTTGGTTAGCACAGTTTTGTGATGGTTTTTTTGAATTAGCGGATCGTCACCAGATTCAGTTAATTGGTGGAGATACAACAAAGGGGCCCCTTAGTATTACTCTAACGATTCAAGGAACCGTGCCACAGGGCAAAGCGTTATTACGTAGCGGCGCTAAGGTTGGAGACTGGCTCTTTGTAACGGGAAACTTGGGGGACAGTGCCGCTGGGTTGGAAGTGATTCTTAGTGAACGTTGCTCTGAATCTGCATTAGAAAAGACATTGGAAAACAGACATTACTTTTCTGAGCCTCGTGTTTTAGTTGGTCAAGCCCTACGTGGCGTTGCTTCTTCGGCATTAGATATTTCAGATGGCTTGATAGCCGACCTGGGTCATATTCTCGAAAGTTCTAACGTCAGTGCGGCCATTGATGTGAATAAGTTGCCTTTATCAGCTGAGCTGCTTGATTTTTGTCATGATAAAGAGACTGCGCAACAGATGGCATTAAGTAGCGGTGAAGAGTACGAATTGTGTTTTACGGTATCTGAAGAGAATAAGCAGCACATTGAAGATGCGTTAGCTCATACCGACACAAAAGTAACATGCATTGGCCAGATCCAAGCAGGAAAAGGGATCACATTATGTGATGGTGACACCGAGCTTGACTGGCATCTTAGTGGTTTTGATCATTTTCGGAGTGGATCATGAGTAATCCTCTGGCTCTTATTAGTTTAAAAAATCCATGGCATTTATTAGCAACAGGCTTTGGTAGTGGATTAGCACCATTTGTTCCCGGTACAATTGGCACATTAGCGTCGGTTCCATTCTATTTTTTATTGGTGCAATTACCTACGCCACTCTATTTATTCGCGGTTTTAGCTGCATGTGTGATTGGAATTAAGATTTGTGATCAAACTTCAAAAGACATGGGGGTGCATGATCATGGCTCTATTGTTTGGGATGAGTTCGCAGGTTTTTGGATCACCATGTCCATTGTACCATTATTGCATTTAGCGCCTTTCGACTGGCGTTGGCCTGTGGCTGGTTTTGTTCTATTTCGTTTTTTTGATATGGTAAAACCTTGGCCGATTAGCTGGCTTGATAAACAGGTACACGGTGGCTTCGGCATTATGCTGGATGATATTGTCGCCGGGCTTATGGCTTTAGGATGCCTATGGGCTTTAGGTTATTATTTAGGCTGGCTTTAAACTAGTTGATATCGGGTAAAGAAAAGGGCCGTTGATAACCATCAACGGCCCTTTAAATTGTTGAGTATTACAAGATTATTTTTCTACATACTCACGGATTTGGCGCTCGATACCTTCTGCATCTAAACCAAGTTCTGCATGCATTTCCGCTTGCGTACCTTGAGAGATAAACTTATCTGGTAGGCCTAAGTTTAAGACAGGTTTAATGATCTTTTCTTGCATCATAAACTCAATCACACCAGCACCGGCACCGCCAGCAATCGCGTTCTCTTCCAGTGTGATCAGTACATTATGAGAGGCTGCTAACTCTTTGATCAGTTCTTCATCAAGTGGCTTAACAAAGCGCATATCAGCCACAGTGGCGTTTAGGTTCTCAGCTGCTGTTAATGCATCTGGTAGGAAAGTACCAAAGTTTAAAATGGCAATCTTCTCACCTTGTCGGCGCACGATACCTTTACCAATTTCAAGTTCAGTCATTGTCTCTTGAATTTCAGCACCACAACCTGAGCCTCTCGGGTAACGAACGGCACTCGGCCCTTGGTGTTTATGGCCAGTGTAGAGCATTTGGCGACACTCATTTTCATCGCTTGGTGCCATGATGGTCATGTTAGGGATACAACGCATGAAGCTTAAATCAAAAGCTCCTTGGTGAGTTTGCCCATCTGCGCCTACAAGGCCACCACGGTCAATGGCAAACATGACTGGCAGATCCATAACAGCTACATCATGGATTAATTGATCGTAACCCCGCTGTAAGAACGTTGAGTAGATCGCAACCACCGGGTTATAGCCCGCAATGGCCATGCCCGTACCGAGAGTCACTGCATGTTGCTCTGCGATGGCGACATCAAAATATTGATCAGGGTATTCTTTCGAAAAACGTACCATACCAGAGCCTTCACGCATGGCAGGAGTGATGGCCAGTAGCTTTTCATCTTGGCTTGCCATGTCACACAGCCAGTCTCCAAAGACGTTAGAGAAAGTGGGCTTTCCACCAGAGCTTTTTGGTAAAGAGGCATGATTTGGATCGAATTTAGGTACACCATGATAACCAATTGGATCTTTTTCAGCTGGCTCGTAGCCTTTGCCTTTTTTGGTCATAATGTGAAGAAATTGCGGGCCTTTTAGGTTACGCATATTCTTCAATGTTTTGACTAGCTCTTCTACATCGTGGCCATCAATAGGGCCAATGTAATTAAAGCCGAGTTCTTCAAACATAGTACCGGGTACAACCATGCCTTTTAGGTGTTCTTCGGCACGTTTTACAAGCTCTTTGATTGGTGGTGCACCGGATAGGACTTTTTTGCCACCTTCGCGGATAGAGGTATATAGGTTGCCAGAAAGAATACGAGCTAAGTGATTATTCAATGCGCCTACATTTTCTGAAATAGACATCTCATTGTCATTTAGAATCACCAGCATGTCTTGGTGAACATCACCTGCGTGGTTCATGGCTTCAAATGCCATGCCTGCTGTAATTGCACCATCACCGATGACGCTCACTACTTTGCGGTTTTTCCCTTCTTTTTCGGCACAAATTGCCATGCCTAAACCGGCACTAATGGAAGTTGAAGAGTGGCCAACAGACAGCACGTCATATTCACTTTCTTCGCGCCATGGGAAAGGGTGTAGCCCATCTTTTTGGCGAATGGTTGGCAACTGTTCACGGCGGCCAGTTAAGATTTTATGTGGGTAGGCTTGGTGGCCAACATCCCAAATTAATTGATCGAAAGGGGTGTTATAAACGTAGTGTAAGGCAACGGTTAGCTCAACAGTACCAAGGCCTGAAGCAAGATGACCACTTGATTTACTTACTGAGTTTAATAGGTAAGTTCGCAGTTCATCACACAGTGTAGAAAGGCTATCTCGTGGTAATAGTCGTAATTCATCAGGCGTGTCAGCCAAAGCCAGTGTTGGGTATTTCGAAATATCAAGTGTCATAGTGGTTCAGCGCTTTTATTCTGTTCTATTTATTGCGCTCGATGACATATCGGGCGAATAGTTCTAACTGAGTAGTATTATATGGGATTGCTTCCAAAGCGAGTAATGCTTCTTGATGCAGTTCTTTCGCTTTTTGTATTGCGCCCTCTAAGCCTAGTAGAGCTGGGTAAGTGCTTTTTTCTAATTCCTGATCCGAGCCTTGGGGCTTTCCTAAGGTTTCAGTATCGCTTATCACATCAAGAATGTCGTCTTGTACTTGGAAAGCAAGGCCAATGGCATCGGCATAGCGATCCAGTTGCGGCATAATCTCAAGGCCTTTTTCACCTGCACTTAATGCACCAAGTCGAATGGCACATTTAATGAGCGCGCCAGTCTTGTGTTTATGAATGGCTTCTAAATGCTCAAGCGTGATGGATTTTCCTTCCGCTTCTAAGTCAAGGGCTTGCCCCATACACATACCAGACGCACCAGAAGCAGCGGCTAACTCTCGGATCATATGAATGCGGTAGGCTTCAGCATGCTTGGAAAGTGGCCCATTTGCTAAAATATCAAATGCTAAGGTTTGTAGTGCATCACCAGTTAGGATTGCACTTGCCTCATCAAATTCGATGTGGCAGGTTGGCTGGCCACGGCGTAAGTTATCATCATCCATGGCGGGCAAATCGTCGTGGATTAAGGAATACGCATGAATACATTCTACTGCGGCCGCTGCTGTATCCATCGCTTGGGGTTCGCTTTGAAGCATCTCACCAGTAATGTAGGTTAGATAAGGTCTGGCTCTTTTTCCACCTAATAATAGGCCGTAACTCATTGCTTGCGTAAGCTTTTGATCTTGATAAGCTATTTTATCAAGCCAAAGTTTTAGTTGCTGGTTGTTACGTTCTTGGTAGGCAGTTAATGTCGCTGCGAGTGAATTAGTCATTATTCTTAGTGTCAAATGAAGTTAATGCGGCGTTATCATCAGCTTGAAGTAAAATTTCTACTCGCTGTTCTGCTTGAGTCAGCTTGTGTTGTCCTGAGCGTGCAAGAGCAATTCCGCGTTCAAACTTTTTCAGGGCGTCTTCGAGAGCTAAGTCGCCACTTTCTAATTGATTGACAAGGGTGTCTAATTCATCTAACGCTGCTTCAAACGTCATGTTATCTGGTTTTTTTGCGGCCATAATTGTCTTGCTTTAGGTAGAATGCTGGAAAAGTTACCCCACGAAAGGGGCTTGGTCAAATTTGCTGGCTATATTATGTGTTACTGGCACTAAATTTAAACTTTTGACTTAAATAATTAAACCTTATGGAGATGATGCCGATAAGGTTTGAGTCCGTTATTATATTGAATACAGAATCAACGCAAACACAAAAGGGGAATGCTCTGTGGATTTGGCAACGTTAATAGGCTTAGTTGGTGGTTTTGCCTTCATAATTATGGCAATGCTGCTGGGTGGAAGCATGAGTATGTTTGTCGATGTGACTTCCGTACTTATTGTAATCGGCGGTTCTTCATTTGTGGTGTTGATGAAGTTTACTATTGGTCAATTTTTTGGTGCCGCAAAAATTGCTGCTAAGGCATTTATTTTTAAAACCGATAACCCAGAAGATCTGATCGCTAAAATTGTTGAAATGGCTGATGCGGCTCGTAAAGGTGGTTTTCTTGCATTAGAAGAGATGGAAATTACCAACTCTTTTATGCGTAAGGGCATTGATTTATTGGTGGATGGCCATGATGCCGAAGTCGTAAAAAGTACGTTGAAAAAAGACATCGTCTTAACCAATGAGCGCCATGATCGCGGCGTAGGTATTTTCAGTGCTTTTGGCGATGTAGCCCCTGCGATGGGTATGATTGGTACACTGATTGGTCTGGTTGCCATGTTGTCAAACATGGATGATCCTAAGTCGATTGGTCCTGCGATGGCGGTAGCACTTTTAACAACTTTGTATGGTGCGATCATTGCGAATATGATCGCCATTCCTATTGCTGATAAGTTGGGTATGCGTAAAGAGCAAGAAAAATTGAACCGCAGTTTAATTCTTGATGGTGTATTGGCAATTCAAGATGGTCAGAATCCACGAGTGATTGATAGCTACTTGAAAAACTACCTGAATGAGAAAAAACGTTCAGTAGATGTTGATGATGAGTAATAGGAGAGTCGATCGTGGATGATCAAGATGAAGAAGAGTGCAAATGCCCTCCTGGTGCCCCCTTGTGGATGGCAACCTTTGCGGATTTGGCAACACTGCTTATGTGTTTTTTCGTATTACTCCTTTCATTCTCGGAAATGGATGTACTGAAATTCAAACAAATCGCAGGTTCAATGAAGTTTGCATTTGGTGTTCAGAATATGTTGGAAGTAAAAGACATACCTAAGGGCACCAGTGTGATAGCACAAGAGTTTCGACCTGGACGACCAGAGCCGACACCAATTGAAGTTATCATGCAACAAACTATTGATATTACCCAAGAAACACTGGATTTTCATGAAGGTGATTCAGATCGAGCTGGTGGTACTAAGCGTGATGCAGGCCAGTTAACGGGTGGGCAATCAACCAGCACATCAACTCGGATGAATCAGAGCTCTGAATCGGAGCAAACTGAAACTCAGCAGAAGTTGATGGAAAGCATACAAAAAGCTCTGGATAAAGAAATTAAAGAAGGGGCAATTGAGGTTGAGAACTTAGGTCAGCAGCTTGTTATTCGAATTAAAGAAAAAGGTGCATTCCCAGCGGGATCTGCGTTTTTACAGCCTAAATTTAGGCCTTTAGTTCGACAAGTAGCAGAGTTGGTGAAAGACGTTCCGGGTATTATTCGAGTGTCAGGCCATACGGACAATCGTAAACTAGATTCGGAGTTATACCGTTCTAATTGGGATTTATCAGCGCAACGTGCTGTGTCTGTGGCTCAAATTATGGAGTCTGTAAAAGGCTTTGAACACACTCGTTTACGGGTTCGTGGTATGGCTGATACTGAACCAAGAGTTGGAAATGCAACTGCGGCTCAACGTTCGGAAAACCGCCGTGTTGAAATCTCTATTATGCAAGGTAAGGCACATTTCAGTGGTGAAGTCAGCGCTGAACCTTCGCCATAGCTGAGTCTGTTCAAATCAATTTTTATACCAAAGGCAGGGTTTTTACTCTGCCTTTTTCACATCTTAGTTTCAGCTCTACTATCATTGATGTATAATTTTGCGCCTTAAGTTTGGCCCAGTGTAGCGAAGTATACCTATGAGATTTATTGTAAAACCCCATCCTGAAATTTTTGTAAAGAGTGACTCTGTACGTAAGCGCTTTACTCGAATTTTAGAATGCAACATCCGCATTATTGTTCAGCGTGTTTCGGAATCTGTTGCTGTATATAATCGCCGTGATCATATCGAAGTGACTGCAAAAACGGATGAATTTCGTGAGCAGGTTCTTGCGGTATTGACTCAAACACCGGGTATTCACCATGTACTTGAGGTTTATCAAACGCCATTTAAAGACATGCACGATATCTATGAGCAATGCTTAGAGTTGAGCCGCGATAAGATTGAAGGAAAGTCTTTTTGTGTGCGTGTTAAGCGCCGCGGTAAACATGATTTTACTTCCATTGAGCTTGAGCGCTATGTTGGTGGTGGTTTAAATCAAGCGGTTGAGTCAGCAAGTGTGAGACTTCGTGACCCGGAAGTGACGGTGAAGTTGGAAGTGGCTAATGAGCTATTGAACCAAGTTCTTGCGCGCCATAAAGGTTTAGGCGGTTTCCCTCTTGGTACTCAAGAAGATGTACTTAGCTTAATCTCTGGTGGTTTTGACTCTGGTGTTTCAAGTTACCTACATATTAAGCGTGGTAGTAAAACACATTACTGCTTCTTTAATTTGGGTGGTCCTGCTCACGAGATTGGTGTTAAGCAAGTTTCTCATTTCTTATGGAATAAATACGGTTCATCTGCCAAGGTGAAGTTTATTTCTGTTGATTTTGAGCCAGTTGTCGCTGAAATCCTAGAAAAAGTGGATGACGGCCAAATGGGTGTGATCTTGAAGCGTATGTTCATGCGTGCAGCAGGTGCGGTTGCTGATAAATTTGGCATTCAAGCGCTTGTAACGGGTGAAGCATTAGGGCAAGTTTCAAGTCAAACGCTAACTAACTTGCGTCATATTGATGGTGTGACGGAATCTTTGATTCTGCGTCCTCTCATTAACTGGGATAAAGAAGACATTATCGATTTAGCGCGTGAAATCGGTACTGAAGATTTCGCGAAAACCATGCCTGAGTTCTGTGGTGTGATTTCGAAAAGTCCAACCGTTAAAGCAGTACGTGAGAAGCTAGAAAAAGAAGAAGCGAAATTCGATTTTGAAATCCTTGATCGCGTTGTAGCTGAAGCTCGTGTGATGGACATTCGTGACATTGAAAAGCAAAGCATGGAACAAGCACCAGAAGTGGAGTTGGTTTCAGAGTTAGACAGCAACAGCGCTATTGTGTTAGATATTCGTAGCCCTGATGAAGAAGATGAAAACCCTCTTGAGATCGAAACGGTAGAAGTGAAGCACATTCCTTTCTACAAGCTAGCGACTCAGTTTGGTGACTTAGATCAGAGCAAAGAATACCTTCTGTACTGTGACCGTGGTGTTATGAGCCGTCTTCAAGCGCTATACCTACAAGAAAACGGCTTTAATAACGTAAAAGTTTACCGTCCGTAGTAATTAATAGTCATCGTAATGTAGGTTAGGCAATACGACCATAGGGGCAGCGACTTTCGCTGCCTTTTCTTTACCTGATAATTGAATCACAATCTCCATAGCAAACTCTAACGCAGAGCCTGGGCCTTGACTGGTGATGAGGTTGTTTAGCACATCGGTAACCACTCGTTTTACTCTACGTTTTTCTTCTGGAATGTTTTCCATAAACGCGGGGTGGCAGGTCATGATGGCTTCTGGGTAAATGTTGTGATGTTGCAATACAAGTGCAGGCGCGGCACAAATAGCGGCAACGAGTTTGCCATCGTATTTTTGTTGTTTCACTGTTTCGACCAGCAGCGGGCTATCACGGAAACATTCAGAACCTTCTAATCCGCCAGGTAAAACAATACAGTCAAACTCATCATCGGCCACGTCAACAAGCTTTTTGTCAGCAGTAAGAATAACGCCTCTTGATGCTTTCATGGTTAATGCACCATCAGAAGCAACGCTGGCTGTGATAACCTCATATCCTGCTCTAACTAGAATATCGATTGCCGTAATTGCTTCCATTTCTTCTGTACCAGGTGCGATACAGACGAGTATTTTATGTGTCATTATGAACTAGCCTTATTGTTCTTGTTGTTTAATTTGCTGAAAAAGCTCGTAGTTTGTTGGTGTCTCAAGCTGGAATTGCTGAGCCTTATTGAGCAAATAACCTGTAATATAGTCTATCTCTGTTTTGCGTTGATAGTGAATGTCTTGGTGCATAGAAGAGTAATTGTTTGCTGTCGATTGAATAACAGCATGCACTGTGGCCTCTAGTTCTTTTAAAGGCCATGTAATCCCCGCATGGTGCATGACTTGATGCACTTCTTGGCAGACTTTTGTAATGGTATGTTGGTATTTTTGCTCTGCTAATGAACCGTTTGAGCATTGATGAATTGCTGTTAAGGGGTTAATGGCACAGTTAATCGCAAGCTTTTTCCAAAGCGCAGTTCGAATCTCTTCTAGCCACTCCACTTGGGGCAAAGCGTGATTCAGTACATCGGTAATGAATTGGCACTGTTGGCCTAAAGGATTGGCCGCCCCAACTACAGTGGTTCCGAGACCTGTGTGTTTTACGTCTGTTTTACTCGGTTTAAAAGCCGCTTGTGTCGTGGTTGAGAGTAAAACGGGGAAAGCTGCAAGTTGATGCTCAAGCTCTTCATAGGCACCCATGCCATTGTGCATTAGCATAATTATGGTGTCCGTATGAAGATTTTTTAACAATGGTGGTAGAGCATCTTTGACTTGCCATGCTTTTACAGTAACCAGAAGCAAATCACAGTGAGCCAATTCGTTTTGGTCATTACTCGGAAAGGAGTACGACTGCTCTGAAAGAGTAAGAGGCTGGATGTCAGATGGTTTTCGTTGCCACAGTGAGACACGATGGCCAGCCTTAGAAAGATGACAAGCCCATAAAGATCCAATGGCTCCAGGGCCAAGAATAGTAATGTTCACCGGATATACTCACGTCATAAATATTGAGGTTATCCTAATCGTATTACCAGAAAAAACAAAGGTGCGATGAAAAGCACCTTTGCTGTATCTGAGATCACTTCTTAAATTAGAAGTTGTATTGTACGCGGTAGATCAGTAGATCGCCGTAGTCGTCACGACCTAGTTTGTTGTGTGTGAAACGGTATAACACACCCGTAGACCAGTCTTCTGTTACGTTCCACATTGCGTTAAAGCTACCGTTTAGGCCTTCTTTGCCACCTTGAGCCGCAGCGTACTCATCGTTGCGGTTGAACTCGTATTCACCCCAAGTCGAGAACGTGAAGTTTTGGCCAGCAAAATCTGTGTTGTAAAAACCAACCCAGCCTAACATGCCGCCATTGCTACCGCTGATGCCGCCAACTGTGTTGATTTGGTGTGCGCCTACAAATGGAGTAAATGCCCAGCCATCACCTTTTAGGCCAGTGTAACCTAAGCCAAGAACACGGTTTTGTTCGTGGAAACCTGAGTCTGTGTCTGTGTTGTAAACTTGTGCGTATAAGCTCACACCAGATTCAGTTAGGTTGTAGTGGATAGTACCTTTGGTTGATGCACCGCGATCATCACCTGAGCGATCCACACCTTCGTAGTCGTAGAAGCCGTAGATTTGTCCCCAATCAAAGCCTGCACCACCTTCAATACCTAGTACAAGCTGGTTACGGTCAGAAATACTTTTACCGTTCTCGAAACCTTGATCCCACATTTGTTGGTCTACATACATGCTACCAAAACCGTATAGGTATTCAGCTTGTGCTGGGATTGCTGTCGCAGCGGTTAAAACGCTCAGTGCTAAAAGTGATTTGCGCATTTGGAGGCTCTCTTATCTAAAGTAAAACTGGATCTATAAAATAAGCGGTGTTTATGAATTGAGCGCAGTCTACGCTTTTAAATCACAGCTGTGAATGCAAGGTATGTAATCGAAATGTTTCTATTTGATCTTGATCTCCAAAAAGTTCAATTAACTATCCCTAAAGGTGATCTAAATCACTAATGGTAAACGTTTGCGCTGTAGTGTTTTATCAATTAAAGGTGATGCGCATCCCAAATTTTGAGATACGCACTGTATGGAAAGTCAGTTCCTCTTGACTATTTATTTAGAATGTTACGAAAGTGGTTTCTTAAGGAGTAAAGCATCAGTAAGCTTGGAATTACCATCACTGATGTCAATATAAAGAAGATAGGCCAGCTGTTGAGTACATCTGCTAATTCACCACTGAATGAGGCGAGTGTCGTGCGTCCGAAGTTGCCTAAAGAAGCGAGTAGGGCATATTGTGTTGCAGAAAAAGCTTGCCCGGTTAATACCGTTAAGAAAGACACAAAGGCAACCGTAGAGAAGGCCGTAGTAAAGTTATCAACCAAAATTGTGGCGAGGAAGAGGTCTTCGTTGGGACCAACAGCTGCTATCCATGCAAACATTAAGTTACTTCCAGCCATTGCTATGCCACCAATCATTAGGCCGCGTACAATGCCAAATTTCACATTAAACATACTACCAACAAGAGTGAAGAACACGGTTGCTCCCCAACCAATAAGCTTGGAGTAGTAGCCTATTTGTTCATTAGAAAAGCCAACTTCTTTGTAGAAGATAATCGACATACGGCCAAGAAAGGCTTCACCAATTTTAAACAAGAAAACAAACAGTAAGAGAGTCAGTGCCGTTTTTACGCCATTACGTTTAAAGAAGTCCCAGAATGGTTCAATAATGGTAACTGTAAACCAAGCGGCAACTTTAGATCTTACGACTTTTGAGTGGCGCTCTTCAGCTTGGTGTTGGAGTTCATCTCGGTTTGTCTGTGGTTCGCCTACTAATAAGGTGAATACCATTAATAAAGCAACAATGGCGGCCATGCCATAATAAACGCCATTCCATCCGATGCTGTCGGCATTGATAAAGGCCAAATAGCCAGGTAATGAATAACCTGTCCACCAACCTACGACAGCCATGGCTGAGCCTTGTGGCATTTTATGAGATTCGGCTTTACTGAATGTATCGATACGAAAGGCGTCAATCGCAATATCTTGTGTTGCTGAAGCGATTGCGATTAAGAGAGCAAACATGGAAGTCAGCATTAGATTTTGAGTCGGATCTAACCCTGCAATTTTCAAGGTACACAGCAAAACGAGGGATTGACATAATAAGATCCAACTTCGTCGCTGGCCTAGTGCTTTCCCCAGCAGAGGGAGTTTGACACGATCGACTAAAGGTGCCCATAAAAAGTTAATAGCATAGACAGCAAAAACTGAACCAAAGTAGCCAATTGCAGCACGGGTTAGGCCTGCGTCTTTTAGCCAGCCAGACATGTTAGAGCCGATTAAAACCCACGGAAAGCCACTAGAGCAGCCAAGCATGAAAACCCACAGCAAGCGTTTATCAAGGTAACTTTGGAATGTGTGTTTCCATGACATACCATTAGTCATATCAACACTCCTTGTTTATTTTTATTAGGAAATAGAGAGAGGGAAAAGAAAGGCTAAGTTGATTACTTAGCCTTTAATACGAAGGTATTTTATTGTTCTAATGTGACGCTGTTGATCACGATCGGCGTTTTAGGCACATCACGCATACCTTGTTTTACCACGGTAGGTTTTGTTGCCATTGCTTTGATCACATCAAAACCACTAGTAACTTTACCAAATACGGCATAACCCGGTGGGCGCTGTGCTGCATCAAGAAAGTTATTGTCTTTTAGGTTGATGAAAAATTGACGAGTGGCAGAGTTTGGGTCGTTCGTTCTTGCCATAGCAATGGTCGCGGTATTATTGGGCAGCCCGTTTGATGCTTCGTTTTTAATTGGAGCATAGCTTGGTAAGCGAGTCATTTTTTCATCAAAGCCACCACCTTGTGCCATAAATCCAGGGATAACACGGTGAAATTGAGCACCCTTGTAGCTACCATCTTTTACATAACGCAAGAAGTTTTCGACAGTTACTGGCGCTTTTTCTTCGTTTAACTCAACCGTAAAAGCACCAAGAGTGGTGTCGATTGTCACTGTTGGTGCAGCAAAAGCCGATACAGAGGTCAGCATCGCCAGTGCTAAAGTGAACTTACGCATTCACGTTCTCCTTAAGGTAGGTTAGTAGCTCTTCGTCAGCGGCAATGTCAGCCAGTACTGCTGTCATTAGGTCGTTTAGCACGAGTTCCATATCTGTTGCTGAAGCGCTCATTGAACCTGTTTTTTTCGATTTACCTGTGTAGCGTTTAACAAACTTACCTTTTGGCGTTTCAGCAACCAGTTGGAATTGAACTTTACCGTTCATTTCATTGCTCATGATGCTGTGTTGAACGTTAACAATCGCTTCTAAAATGTCTAAACGCAGAGTACTTTCACTATCAACTGTTAAGTTAAAGCCTTGAGAACGAAGCTGGGTTGAAATCGCTTTTTCCAACGTCACACGTAAATTTTGTTTTGCGTGTAAAGGTTGAACGCTTTGGCGGCCACTATCAACAACAGCCACGTATTGTGCTGTGCGTAGATCGCGACTTTCCAATGTTAGTGCTAAGCCATTTACCGACATTTGTGAGCTGGTGGAGGCTTGAGGGGCTAGATTTAATTGAGGTTCAGACGGCGCAGAACAAGCAGCTAATACCAAAACGGAAGCAGCCAACAATGCTTTTTTCATCATATTAATATCCTTTTTTCTTTCGATCCGAATCTTTAGTTGCCTGTAAAATAACAAATTTGGAGTTCCTAGCAACTGTCTTAACGTTTTCTTCACCAAATAAGCGACGTAGCTTATGGTGGTAGCCTAAATGCGAGTTACCCACCACCATTAAATGCCCGCCATGACCTAACGCGTCTTTCGCGTCACAGAACATTTGCCAAGCGATGTGATCCGTAATGGCTTGTTGCTGATGGAAAGGAGGGTTGCAGAGCACAAGGAAGCTACTGGTGTCTTTGAAACCATCTAAGCAATTATTAGCGATGCATTGAACATTACGATCTGGACCTAGGTTTTCGGCTAGGTTCATCTTGGCTGACTCAACGGCCATGAAACTTTCATCAACACAGGTTAATCGTGCCTGTGGGTTTAATTGACCAGCCTTAATTGCTAATACGCCATTACCACATCCTAAATCGATGATGTGTCTTAATTCATCATCCTGTGGAATGTGCTTGAGCATAAAGCGCGAACCTTGGTCTAAGCTTTCTCCAGAATATACGTTCGCGTGATTTTTTAGGGTGATGTTTTCATCATCAACCTGCCACTCTTTGACAGTATCTACATTATGTATGTGCTCTGAATCTGGCGTAGAGAAAACCAGTCGATGCTTTTTCCACGCGAGGGAAGTTGTCGTTGTCCCTAAGAACTTTTCAAATAGGTTCAGAGTCGATGTATGGATCTCTTTGGCTTTATTCACACCAATAACGCGACAGCCTTTAGGCAGCTTTTTTCTTAGCAGGGTGAGCTGCCAAGTTAAAAGGCGATTACTTTTTGGCAGCTGTAGTAACACAATATCTATGTCGTCTGGCAATTCATCTAAGCAATTAAGGAAAGTGATTTGCTCACATTTGTTACGTTGTAGGTTTTTTAACGTACCGCGATGAGAAATATAGGAGTCACTCATCATCGTGACCTGGTGACGAGCAGAAAACCAACATGACAACGCACCAAAGCTGTCATTTAGAATTAAAATATTCTGGTTATCAGGTAGATCAAGTTCTTCGAGATGGTTGATAAGGTATTCATCTCCGGCATCCCAAGCTTGCAGTGTTTCTTGGTTTCTTCTTGGGTAGCGCAGCAGGGTAAGCGAACGATCGAATAAAGATAATTCTGTTTTCATTGCTATGTAAGCTCTGTGTTTATGAATGGTGGTCAACTGTCCATTGTCTCAAAAGGCGTATAAACTGGGAACTAGAATATAGACTTCCAAGACGATTATTGCGAAAAGCAGTTATTTGGTTCTAAATTGTCTTTATATGGGTGAATGAATTTCTATTTAAGTATGCAGTGCAGGAGCTAGGATAGGGCATATGATACAAGAAACAATTGAACAAAAATTACATAATGAGTTAGCGCCTGTTCACTTACAGGTGATTAATGAAAGTTACATGCATAATGTTCCTGCGGGGGCGGAGAGCCACTTTAAGGTTATTGTGGTTAGTGAGCTGTTTGAGGGAAAACGACTGCTTGCTCGACATCGATTGGTAAATACGGCATTGGCAGATGAACTGAGTAATATGATTCATGCATTGGCAATTCATACTTACACAGAAACAGAGTGGCGTAGTCAGCATGCTGGTGCCCCAACATCTCCTCCTTGCCGTGGAGGTAGTGTGGCATAGCTTCCAAAATATGAAAATTCAAACGACAATAGGCCGAAATATTCGGCCTATTGTCGTATGAAGTGTCAAAAAATAAAAAATATTAAGTTAAATGAAAGAAATTGCTCTAGCTTATATTAAGAGTGCGAGATTACTGGGTAAACATTGGCGTAATTTATACAAGATTCGTTAAACCGAACAACAATACAGCAACATTTTAAACACGAGGATGTTAAAAACACTGCTTATGAGCTTAAAGTCATTAGAAGTGGTTGTTAAATATCCAATCTGTATTGTAAATGTGCGTCACTTCAAACTTATCCATGTCGGCGTGCTAAATGTGCGTAAAGATAACAAAAATAAGATCGGATTCCGGCGAATGGTCATAGTAACCGGACTGGAAAAAATGCTAGAATCTCGGCCTTAAAAATTACTCCTACTGTTTTTATGTAACGAGTAGATTAATAGGATGTTGCGGTGTTGGCTACGGATGATGTCAGCACCGGACACAGGACTGTCGTGTCTTAATTGCGTAAGATTAAATCTTTTTCCCATTAATGTAGTGCAAGTGCGTATGATTACAATAAAAAAGGGTCTGGATCTTCCTATAGCTGGAGTTCCAACTCAGGTGATTAATGATGGTAAATCCATCACTAAAGTCGCCTTGCTTGGCGAAGAGTACGTGGGCATGCGCCCAACAATGCATGTTCGTGTAGATGACGTAGTGAAAAAAGGCCAAGTTCTTTTTGAAGATAAAAAGAACCCAGGTGTTAAATTCACTGCGCCTGCAAGTGGTAAAGTCGTTGAAATTAACCGTGGTGCAAAACGTGTACTTCAATCTGTAGTAATTGCAGTTGAAGGCAATGAGCAAGTTACTTTCAATAACTACAGTGCCGAAGAACTAACAAACCTTGATCGTGCTACGATTAAGCAGCAGTTAGTGGATTCTGGTGCGTGGACTGCTTTGCGTACTCGTCCGTTTAGCAAGGTTCCAGCTATTGATTCAGAAACAAAGGCTATCTTTGTTACCGCTATCGATACTAACCCTCTAGCCGCTGAACCAGAAGTGGTTATTAACGAGCAATCTGAAGCATTTGTTGCAGGCTTAGACTTACTGTCAAAATTAACTGACGGTAAAGTGTTTGTTTGTAAGAAAGGTGAAAGCTTACCTCGTTCTTCAGCTAAAAACGTTGAAGAACATGTGTTTGATGGTCCGCACCCAGCTGGTTTAGTGGGTACTCACATGCATTTATTATACCCTGTGAGCCTAGACCACGTTGCTTGGAACATTAACTACCAAGACGTTATTGCTTTTGGCAAGCTATTCCAAACAGGTGAAGTGTATTCTGATCGTGTTGTTTCTTTAGCTGGCCCAGTGGTAAATAACCCGCGTTTAGTTCGTACTGTTGTTGGTGCTAGCTTAACTGAGCTGACTGACAGTGAACTAATGCCAGGTGAAGTGCGTGTACTTTCTGGCTCTGTATTGAGTGGTACTCAAGCTTCTGGCCCTCACGCTTACCTAGGTCGTTATCACCTACAGGTTTCTGCATTGCGTGAAGGTCGCGAGAAAGAACTTTTTGGTTGGATCTCTCCAGGTAAGAACAAATTCTCAGTAACTCGTGCCTTCTTAAGCCATGTTTTCTCTGGCCAATTATTCAACATGACAACAACTACCAATGGTAGTGACCGTTCAATGGTGCCAATTGGTAACTATGAGAAAGTAATGCCTTTAGACATGGAACCTACCATGCTACTTCGTGATCTATGTGCTGGTGATGTGGAAAGTGCTCAAGCACTTGGCGCACTAGAATTAGATGAAGAAGATTTAGCACTGTGTACTTATGTATGTCCAGGCAAATATGAGTATGGTCCAATGCTGCGCCAGTGTTTGGACACAATCGAGAAGGAAGGGTAATTCCATGGGACTTAAACAGTTTCTTGAGAAAATCGAACCTGATTTTGAACCAGGCGGTAAGCATGAGAAGTGGTTTGCTTTATACGAAGCATTCGCAACTCTTATGTACACACCAGGTACAGTAACTAAGAAAGGTTCTCACGTACGTGACAGCATTGATTTAAAGCGCATCATGATCATGGTGTGGTTTGCTGTTTTCCCTGCAGTATTCTGGGGTATGTACAACACTGGTCATCAATCAATCATTGCTCTAAACCACATGTACAGTGGCGAGCAGCTTGCAGCAATTATTGGTGGCAATTGGCATTACTGGCTAACAGAAATGTTAGGTGGATCTCTGGCGGCTGATGCTGGCTGGGGAAGTAAGATGCTACTTGGTGCAACGTTCTTCCTACCTATCTACGCAACAGTTTTTGTTGTTGGTGGTTTTTGGGAAGTGCTGTTCTGTATGGTTCGTAAGCACGAAGTTAATGAAGGCTTCTTTGTTACTTCTATCTTATTTGCTCTTATCGTTCCACCAACACTTCCTTTATGGCAAGCGGCACTAGGTATTACCTTTGGTGTTGTTGTTGCTAAAGAAATCTTTGGTGGTACAGGCCGTAACTTCCTAAACCCAGCACTTGCTGGTCGTGCGTTCCTATTCTTCGCATACCCAGCACAAATCTCTGGTGATACGGTTTGGGTTGCTGCTGATGGCTTCTCTGGCGCTACTGCTCTAAGTCAGTGGTCTCAAGGCGGTCAAGCTGGTCTTGTAAACAACGTTACAGGTGAAGCAATCTCTTGGATGGACGCGTTCATCGGTAACATGCCAGGCTCTATGGGTGAAGTATCTACACTTGCTCTGATCCTAGGTGGTTTGATGATTGTTTACATGGGCATCGCTTCATGGCGCATCATTGCAGGTGTAATGATCGGTATGGTTGCTGTTTCAACTCTGTTTAACCTAATTGGTTCTGATACTAACGCGTTGTTTAGCATGCCGTGGCACTGGCACCTAGTTCTAGGTGGTTTTGCATTTGGTATGATCTTCATGGCAACAGACCCAGTATCTGCTGCATTTACAGACAGAGCGAAGTGGGGCTACGGTATCTTAATCGGTGCTATGGCTGTGATGATCCGTGTTGTTAACCCGGCATACCCAGAAGGTATGATGTTAGCAATCTTATTTGCAAACCTGTTTGCTCCTCTGTTCGACAACTTAGTTGTTCAAGGCAACATCAAACGGAGACTAGCGCGTTATGGCAAGTAATAACGATAGCATTAAAAAAACGCTAACTGTTGTTGTCGCGTTGAGCCTTGTGTGCTCTGTCGTGGTATCAGTTGCAGCGGTTGCTCTTCGTCCATTGCAACAAGACAACGCTGTTTTAGATAAGCAAAAGAACATTGTGGCTGTTGCTGGCTTTGAAGCCCAAAGTGCCAATGATATTCGTGAGCTATACAAAGCAAACATCGAACCTCGTCTAGTTGATCTAGATACGGGTGATTTTGTTGATGGTGATGCAGCGGCTTTTGACCAGCGTAAAGCTGCTAAAGATCCAGCGCAGTCTATTAAACTAACTGCTGAGCAAGATAAAGCAAAAATCTTACGCCGTTCAAACACGGGTCTGATTTATCTTGTGAAAGATGGCGACGCGATTTCTCGTATCATTCTTCCTGTTCACGGTAACGGCCTATGGTCAATGATGTACGCATTTGTAGCTATCGAAACGGATGGTAATACTATTGCTGGCATTACTTACTACGAGCAAGGTGAAACTCCGGGACTTGGTGGTGAAGTTGAGAACCCGACATGGCGTAATCAATTTGTTGGCAAAAAACTGTTTGATGCTAACAACCTGCCTGCAATTAAAATTGTCAAGGGTGGTGCTCCTGAAGGTACTGAACACGGTATTGATGGCCTATCTGGTGCAACGCTGACAGGTAACGGTGTTCAACACACCTTCGACTTCTGGTTAGGTGATATGGGCTTTGGTCCTTTCCTTGCTAAAGTTCGTGCGGGAGACCTTAACTAATGTCTAATATGAAAGAAATGAAAAAGAGCGTTTTAGCGCCAGTATTGGATAACAACCCAATCGCGCTTCAAGTTCTTGGCGTATGTTCTGCGTTAGCGGTAACGACTAAGTTAGAAACTGCGTTTGTTATGACGCTAGCTGTAATTTTTGTTACGGCGCTTTCTAACTTCTTCGTATCTTTAGTTCGTAACCAGATCCCTAACAGTGTACGTATCATCGCTCAGATGGCGATCATTGCATCGTTAGTAATCGTGGTAGACCAAGTATTGAAAGCTTATGTTTATGAGATCTCTAAGCAGCTTTCTGTATTCGTTGGTCTGATCATTACAAACTGTATTGTAATGGGTCGTGCTGAAGCGTTTGCTATGAAGTCTAAGCCACTACCTTCATTCATTGATGGTATTGGTAATGGTCTTGGTTACGGTTTTGTTCTTATCACTGTTGGTTTCTTCCGTGAGCTATTAGGTTCAGGTAAGTTATTCGGTGTTGAAGTTCTACCTTTAGTTTCTGATGGTGGTTGGTACCAGCCAAACGGCTTGATGCTTCTTGCACCATCAGCATTCTTCTTGATTGGTTTTATGATCTGGGCTATCCGTACCTTTAAACCAGCACAAATCGAAGCGAAGGAGTAAGGCAGCTATGGAACATTATATTAGTCTGCTAGTGAAATCGATTTTTATCGAGAACATGGCACTGTCTTTCTTCTTAGGTATGTGTACTTTCCTAGCAGTTTCTAAGAAAGTAAAAACTTCGTTTGGTCTTGGTGTTGCAGTAATTGTTGTACTAACAATCGCTGTACCAGTAAACAACTTAGTTTATAACCTAGTATTGAAAGAAAATGCATTGGTTCAAGGGGTTGATCTTAGCTTCCTGAACTTTATTACCTTTATCGGTGTAATCGCAGCATTGGTTCAGATCCTAGAAATGGTTCTAGACCGCTTTTTCCCACCTCTGTACAACGCACTGGGTATTTTCCTACCGTTAATCACGGTTAACTGTGCAATCTTTGGTGGTGTATCTTTCATGGTACAGCGTGATTATAACTTTGCTGAATCTGTTGTTTACGGCTTCGGCTCCGGTGTAGGTTGGATGCTAGCCATCGTTGCTCTTGCGGGTATCCGTGAGAAGATGAAGTATTCAGACGTACCTCCAGGTCTTCGTGGTCTAGGTATTACTTTCATCACTGTTGGTTTGATGGCGTTAGGCTTTATGTCTTTCTCTGGTGTTCAACTGTAAGTCGGGTAAACCGCGCAATAAAGGAATAGTCAATGGACATTATTCTTGGTGTAGTCATGTTTACCTTGATCATACTAGCCCTAGTTTTAGTGATTCTTTTCGCTAAATCTAAGTTAGTACCAACAGGTGACATTACAATTTCTGTAAACGGTGATCCGGAAAAAGCGATTACTACTGGTGCTGGCAGCAAGCTGCTTGGCGCACTAGCTGGTTCTGGTATTTTCGTATCATCAGCTTGTGGTGGCGGTGGCTCTTGTGGTCAGTGTCGCGTAAAAGTTAAGTCGGGCGGTGGTGATATTCTACCAACTGAGCTTGACCACATTTCTAAAGGTGAAGCTCGCGAAGGTGAGCGTCTGGCCTGTCAGGTTAACATTAAAACTGACATGGACATTGAGCTACCTGAAGAAATCTTTGGTGTTAAAAAGTGGGAATGTACGGTTATCTCTAACGATAACAAAGCTACTTTCATCAAAGAGCTTAAGCTGCAAATCCCTGATGGCGAATCAGTACCTTTCCGTGCTGGTGGTTACATTCAGATTGAAGCGCCGGCTCACCACATTAAATATTCTGATTTCGATGTTCCTGAAGAGTATCGTGAAGATTGGGATAAATTTAATCTGTTCCGCTATGAGTCTAAAGTTGATGAAGATATCATCCGTGCTTACTCAATGGCGAACTACCCGGAAGAAGAAGGCATTATTATGTTGAACGTGCGTGTTGCTGCGCCGCCACCTAATAATCCTGATGTACCACCAGGTCAGATGTCATCGTTTATTTGGTCACTAAAAGAAGGTGATAAAGTAACGATTTCAGGTCCATTCGGTGAGTTCTTTGCTAAAGATACTGACAATGAAATGGTCTTCATTGGTGGTGGTGCAGGTATGGCGCCAATGCGTTCCCATATCTTCGACCAACTTAAGCGTCTTAACTCTACTCGTAAGATGTCTTACTGGTACGGTGCTCGTTCTAAGCGTGAAATGTTCTATGTTGAAGATTTCGACATGCTACAAGCTGAGAATGATAACTTCGTATGGCACTGTGCTCTGTCGGATCCATTACCAGAAGATAACTGGGATGGTTACACAGGCTTCATTCACAACGTGATTTATGAAAACTACTTGAAAGATCATGAATCACCAGAAGATTGTGAGTACTACATGTGTGGTCCACCAATGATGAACGCAGCTGTTATCGGCATGCTGAAAGATCTTGGTGTTGAAGATGAAAACATCTTGCTTGATGACTTTGGTGGTTAATCACTAAAGGCTGAATAGATTGGCTGGCTCTTTTTGAGTCAGCCTTTTTTCGTCTTAGGTCGTAGATTTATAATGTATTGATTTAAGGAGTTGGTCGATGAAGCTGTTTTTTTGTCACCTAACCCAAAATATTAAGCGCCTTGTTGTTACATCTGTTTTATTACTTGCTGTTACGGCATGTGGTGCTTCTCGTGAACAAGTGCATCTTACTGGCTCTACTATGGGCACCTATTATTCCGTTAAGTTGATTAAGCAGGATGGTTTACCTGAGCAAGTTGCTATTCAGGCAGAGATAGATCGTGTGCTTGAATTAGTGAATGATCAAATGTCGACTTACCGTAAACATTCTGAGCTTAGTCAATTTAATCAATATCAAGGTTCAGATGGCTTTGAAGTATCAGCCGATACCGCTGCGGTGGTTAAAGAATCTATTCGTTTAAATCAATTAACAAGTGGTGCTTTGGATGTGACTGTTGGGCCTTTGGTTAATTTATGGGGCTTTGGTCCTGAAGGGAGACCAGAAGTTGTTCCTACAGAAGCAGAGCTTGCTGCTCGTCGTTCTGTTATTGGGATTGAGCACCTTAGCTTAGATGGCAATAAGTTGATCAAAGACATTCCTGAGTTGTATGTTGATTTATCTACCATTGCAAAAGGATGGGGTGTTGATAAAGTTGCAGATTATCTCGATAGTATTGGGGTTCAAGACTACCTTGTTGAAATCGGTGGTGAGCTACGCTTGAAGGGCAAAAATAAAGACGACATAGCGTGGCGTATCGCCATTGAAAAGCCCGTTGATAATGAACGGAGCATTCAGGAAATTGTTGAACCAGGCGATATGGCGGTAGCGACTTCTGGAGATTATCGAAACTATTTTGAAAGAGATGGTGTTCGTTATTCACACATCATTAACCCGCAAACTGGCCAGCCAATTAAGCATAAAGTGGTTTCTGTTACGGTCATTGCACCGACTTCGATGACTGCCGATGGTCTATCAACTGGTATGATGGTATTGGGTTCTGAGAAAGCGTTAGAGTTAGCGAATAAAGAAGACATTGCAGTGTTTATGGTTGTAAAAACGGCAGATGGCTACGATGAAATCGCTTCTGAAGCCTTTAAACCTTATTTGAAAAATAGGAGCTAAGATGACTACTTTTTTAGTTACTTTTGCTGCTTTCCTATTAGTGATTGCGGCAATGGCAGTGGGGTATATTTTCCAACGTAAAGTTGTGAAAGGGAGCTGTGGTGGTTTAGGTGCAGTAGGCATTGAAAAAGAATGCAACTGCCCAGAGCCATGTGATGCTCGTTTAAAACGAGAGGCACGCGAAGCAAGACAAGAACAATGGAAGAAAGATCGTATTGTCTAATATGTTTGAGTATCAGGTGAAGTGAGCGGGATGCTTATTGGCGCTGGTATGTGAGTATAAAGAGGAGCATATAGTTGGCTATACGCTCCTTTTTTATAGGCTGTTAGAAATCAATCGTGAATTTAAGCTACCATGCATTGATTTCGGCCACTGTTTTTGGCCGTATACAGGTTTTGGTCCGCTTTTTTTAGTAAGTGCTCGATACAGCCAACCCCTTCAGTAACACCGATACTGATAGTGACACAAATTTGATCACTGCCGTGAATGATGGAGTGGTTTTCTAATTTTTCGCGCATTCTCTCAAGTTGTTCAGTGAAGTTGTTCAATGGCATTTCACTTTGAATGACAAACTCCTCTCCACCGAGTCGAGCGACTAAGTCTTTAGGAAAAAAATCTTTAAGTAACTTTCCCATTTCTTGTAATACCGTATCACCCCCATCGTGACCATAGGTATCATTGACCTGTTTAAAAAAATCAATATCTAACATGGCGTAACAGTGACGTATGCTTTGTGCTTTTTTCGTGGCAAAATCGAAAAAGTGATGGCGGTTCCACAGACCTGTTAATGAGTCTCGATGTGCCAAAGCATAGAGCTTGTCGCCTGTGTCTTTCATATTCAACATATGATGAATACGGCAATAAAACTCTTCCTGGTTGAATGGCTTTTTCACGTAATCGTTAGCCCCTGCTTTTAAAAATCGAGCTGTTAGGCTGTCATCACAGGTTCCAGAAACGCCTAAAATAACGAGTTGGTTTCTGTTTTGATGGCGACGAATTTCCCGAATCATAGAAATGCCATCCATATTCGGCATGTCATGATCGGTAATCACCATAGTAATGTTATGGCGTTCTAGCTCAGCCAGCCCCTGTAAGCCATCATTTGCTGTAACGACATTGAGGTATTGCTGTGTAAGAAGAGATGATAGGTAATTACGAATCGTCAGGGAGTCATCGACAACTAAGACCGTGTGTTTTTTATTAGCGCTGAGGCGTTTTAATAACGGACTAATATACGCGACGGAGGCAGGGCTATCTTTAGGGATATAATCAATGACACCTTTGTCCAAGACTTGTTGACGAATATCGTCTTCCATGTGTGCAGTTAGAACAATGGACTTAATTTTATGGGAGAGAACCAAGTCAATTATCTCTCCATCTTGGCCATCGGGCAGGCAATAATCTAAGATAGCACAGAGGAAATCCATTCCTTGAGAAAGGTATTCTTTTGCTTCACTTATGCATGTTGTTAATACAGGCTCAAACCCATCTCGGGTTAGTTGTGATTCAAGTAAATGTCTGATTGTTCGGCTGTCTTCGACAACAAGTACCTTCTCTGCCACCTACAACTCCTTAATGGCGAACTACAATATCAGCCGGAAGAAATTGAACCTCCGTTGTACCAATCTCTATAATATTTGTTCGTATTTTATATAAGTGCAAGTTTTGATTTTAAAATAATCCATTGCTATTATGTTGTGGTTACTGGTTAAATAAACAGTGGTTGGAATTAGGTGTGCAGAAAATTATTCACATAGATATGGATTGTTTTTTTGCGGCAGTGGAGATGAGAGATAATCCGCAATGGAGAGATATTCCACTTGCTGTTGGGGGCCGAGAATCTCAGCGAGGCGTTATTTCAACTTGTAATTATTTAGCTCGTAAATATGGCGTTCGTTCAGCGATGTCGACAGCAAAAGCACTGCAATTGTGTCCTACTTTACACGTCGTTCCTGGACGAATGAGTGTGTATAAAGAAGTTTCACAGCATATTCGGCAAATTTTTCAGCGGTATACTTCTATTATTGAGCCCCTTTCCTTAGATGAAGCGTATCTGGATGTAAGTAACTGCTTATTACATAGAGGATCTGCGACTTTGATTGCAGAAAGCATTCGAGCTGATATTTGGAATGAATTGAATTTAACCGCTTCGGCAGGTATTGCGCCTTTAAAGTTTTTAGCCAAAATTGCTTCGGATTTGAATAAGCCAAATGGTCAATTTGTTATTCCGCCACAAGATGTAGCATCGATAATTTCAGAGTTGCCTCTTGAGAAAATTCCAGGCGTTGGCAAGGTCACGATTCAAAAATTACATAGTGCAAATTTGTACACGTGTAGAGATGTACAACAGCGTACTCAGCGGGAGCTTATTGTTGAATTTGGTAAGCTTGGGGCCATGTTGTGGAACCGTTCACAGGGTATTGATGAGCGTAAAATAGTGGTAGAGCGAGTAAGAAAATCGGTCGGTGTTGAAAGAACTTTTAGCCAAAATATAAGCAGTTTTGATGAGTGTTGGCAGATCATTAAAGAGCGTTTGTACCCAGAGTTAGAGAAACGTTTATTAAAAGCGTCCCCTGAAAAAAAAATTGCCAAGCAGGGAATAAAGCTGAAATTTGATGATTTTCAGCTCACCACCATTGAACATATTCAACCTTGTCTGGATTTAGAGCAATTTAAGCCATTATTAAAAGATATCCTGTGCAGACAAAAAGGCAGAGAAATTCGACTGCTTGGGTTAAATGTGATGTTGGAAAATAAAGATAAAGCTCAACAGCTCTCTTTAGCTTTATAGAAAAAGGCCAGTGGAATGGTATTCACTGGCCTTGTTATTTATCGATATCAGTCGTACTTCTGGTTATGCTTTTTCAGGGATGTTTTCTAAAATCGCCTGCATTTGCTGCCAGAATAGTTCAACGGTTTTAATTTCGACCTTCTCATCAGGAGAATGAGGGAATTTGATGGTTGGACCAAAAGAGATCATATCCATGTTTGGGTATGGCTTTTTAAACAGGCCACACTCAAGACCAGCATGGATGACCATGATGTTTGGTTTATTGCCATAAATGCCTTCGTAAACATCACGGAATACATGCATGATTTCAGAATCTGCATCTGGTTTCCAGCCAGGGTATGCACCCGAAAATTCACATGAAGCACCAGCAAGCTCTGCAACCGAAGACAGCATGCCTTCAACCATTGAGCGGCCTGAATCCATTAACGAACGGATTAAGCATAAGATCTCAACGCTGTTTTCAGCTGTTGTGATCACTCCAACGTTCAGTGAAGTTTCCACGACACCTTCAATGTCATCACTCATGCGGATCACACCATTCGGGCACGCATTCAGAGTCGCTAAGAAGGTAGCTTGAGGCGCACTTGCAAAGACTTGAGCATCTGTCGTAATTTCTTCAGTGAAAGTTACCACGTCTGTTTCTATGCGGCCCAGCTCTTCACTTAATAGCGTATTGTAGAAGCTGAATAGCTCGGCAAGCTTATCTGCATTTTCAGCAGGCACAGCGACTACAGCAAATGCTTCGCGAGGAATGGCGTTACGTAGGCTACCACCGCAGAATTCAACTAAACGCAGATCCAGTTCAGTGGCATGGCCATATAGGAAACGACCAAGTAGTTTGTTGGCATTACCACGACCAGTGTGAATATCACAACCCGAGTGGCCACCTTTCAACCCTTTTAAGATGATTTTGCGCGTTACGTAACCCGCTGGAATTGCTTCACGTGTAATGTCTAGTGTGATAGCACCGTCTACACCGCCAGCACAACCCATGTAAATTTCACCGTGTTGCTCAGAATCGGTATTCAGAAGAATATCACCTTCTAACCAGCCGGCTTCAAGGCCAAATGCACCTGTCATGCCCGCTTCTTCATCGATGGTTAATAGTACTTCTAAAGGACCATGTTTGATGTTTTTTGAGGCTAATACAGCTAAACATGAAGCCATGCCCATGCCGTTATCCGCACCTAGTGTCGTACCTTTAGCTGTTACCCAGTCGCCATCAATGTAAGGTTGAATAGGATCTTTTGTGAAGTCGTGAACAGTGTCTTCGTTTTTCTGTGGAACCATGTCGATGTGGGCTTGTAATACCACACCTTTACGGTTTTCCATGCCTGCTGTCGCGGGTTTCTTAATGAATACGTTACCGATTTCATCACGACGAACCGCTAGCCCTTCAGACTGAGCCCACTCAATGATGTACTGAGCAAGCGCTTCTTCATGCTTTGATGGGTGAGGGATTGAACAGATTTTATCAAAGAACTGCCATACAGGCTGTGGTGATAGTTGACTGATTTCAGACACGGATTTCTCCTTTAAAAAACTAAAGAAATGTTATGAAACAGGATAATGTTTGCTTCATTAACATATTTTCTTATGAGATCTATTACGATAACTCGTCTTTCTGAAGCATACCACTCAAGTAGGATAGAGGAATAGAGAAAAGCGTTTTTTGAGTGAGGAATTATTGTAAATGTGACTATGAAGAAATTGTGTTTATGAAAAAAGCCCCTGCAATGTTGCAGAGGCAAATTATGTTATTAAAGTATCACTACCACGTTGCTGCTGTGTGGATAAAAAGCGCCTTAAACTTTGAAGTGGGAGATCAATTGTTGTAGCCGTTGGCCACTTGTAAGCAGTTGCTCACTAGCTGCGGCAATTTGCTCACCTTGTAAAATGGAGTTATGGCTGTGCTCGGTGAGGTGATTTAAGTTTTGATTTATTTCACCAGTTGCATCGGTTTGTTGAGAGCATGCCTCGGCAATTTGATGGTTTAAAGAGGTAATGAGGTTGACTTGCTCTCCGATTTCATCGAGCACCACGCCAGCTTGTTGAGCGTGTTGTGCTGTGTTGGCGGATTGCTCTCTTGTTTGAACAATAGCCCCAGTTACGTCTTTGGCTTTGGATTGTAAGCTACGAATAATTTGCTCGATTTCATCGGTGCTGGTTTGTGTTCGTGTGGCTAAGGTTCGCACTTCATCAGCAACAACAGCAAATCCACGTCCTTGTTCGCCAGCCCGTGCCGCTTCGATGGCTGCATTTAGGGCTAATAAATTGGTTTGTTCAGCAATACCCCGAATCACATCTAATACAGAGCCAATGGTTTGTGAATCGGCGGCCAGTGCGTCAGCCCCTTTTGCTGTTTCTTCTAATAAACTAGACAGTGACGCCATTTCATTAGAGGCTTGTTTTACGACAATCATGCCTTGCTGACTTTTGTTATTGGCTTCTTCTGCTGCGATAGCTGCTTGTTGGGCTGAAGAGGCAACTTCTTGGTTACTGGCTAAAAGCTGATTCATGGCTGCTGCTACACTATCGACACCATGATGCTGTTGGTTTGCGCTTTCTGCGGTTTCTGAAGCGACGCCATTTAACTGTGTAGCTGCCGCGCTGATATGCGCACTTACTGGTGTCATTTCTCGGATCATATCGGCGAGTTTACTGGCAAAGGTATTAAAGGCGGTGGATATTTTACTGAGCTCGTCATTGCCTTTTTGAGAAAGGCGGTGGGTTAAATCGCCATCCCCTTGGGCGATGTCTTCCATTGCAAGCAGCGCTTCTTCACTTGGTTTGACGATAGTGCGGCCTAATGCCCAAGCGATGGTCAGCATGATGATCAAACAAATACTCAGTATAAAGGCAATTTGTTTGACTTCTTGTTGGTAGATCTTTTCTACATCATCAACATAGATCCCTGAGCCGACGATCCAGTCCCAAGGCTGAAAGCCAATCACATACGAGATCTTAGCAACGGGATCTTCGTGTCCAGGTTTGGCCCAAAAATAATTCACAAACCCACGGCCTTGTTGTTGAACCACTTTGGCCATGTCGCTAAATAAGAAGTTACCCGCTTTGTCTTTTATTTCACCAAGGTGTGTCCCATCAAGTTGAGGTTTGATGGGGTGCATGATCATGTCCGGCTTAGAGTTGTTGATCCAAAAATAATCTTGGCCTTCATAGCGTAGGGCTTTAATTGCATTTTTGGCTTGCAGTTGTGCTTCTTCTTTGGATAAAGCGTTTGATGTTTCTAAAGAGTGGTAATGGGCGAGGAGTGTGTGAGCAGTTTCAACCAGATTCTTGGTTTTTAAACGTTTCTCTTCCATTAAGCCAATCTTAAAATCATTCATCACCAGAAAAAGGGGGATTAGGGTCAGTAGTGTCACAACAAACGTTAGCAAATATAAACGTTTACTGATTGACAAGGCTCTAAGCTGTAACAACGTCATGGTCTATCCTTAGTTATTCTTTTTTATTAGTTCATAAATCGCATGTTAATGTCTTTTGTATAAGACTTAACCTCATCTTAACATGGTTGTTTATAAAAACGCCTGCGCAGTGGCTCATACTTTATGCTTATTGATTGAAATAAAATTACGGAATAATAGTGATTGATATCTCATAACTCACCTATATGTGATGTGGTTCAAAAAAATGTTGTAATTTTATTTCTTGGTGGTATAGTGACCACATCTTCAAGAGAAGAATGAAATGCTCAAAGGATGAGTCCGTAATTCGCCTCCAAGGAACTGAGATCAACTGAACATTATGTTCAACCAAAAAGACAATTGATTTAGAAGGTGATATCTATGAAAGGTTTAATTTCTGCGAAGTTTTGGAATGTACGCTCTGTTTATACTTCAGATTTCCGTTACCCAACTTGCTTCGGTTACTAATTTCGAAAGACAGCTTTAGTTGTGTTTCTGAACAATGATTTGTTCACCCCCTATGATTAGAATTCTTTTATAACCATTTGGGTTATCTATATTCTGCCGCCACTCACCATTGAGTGGCGTTTTTTTATCTTTTACCTGACATGTATTCGATTACATTGTCCAGCCTCTGTTTTCTACATCTAAGTTCACAATAATCTTACCTGCATTTGGTTGAATATTTTTTGGTTGTTTGTTTTATACACACTGAATTTAATTTAAAAATAGTCCTAACTTACTGTTATCTAATCATTAGTGATTTAGAAGCTTGACTCTAAAGGTTCAAAAATAGTTGGTGAATAGGTTTATTGATATAACCAGCGCTAATTTACTGGAATTTACATTTTGTAATCCTTATACTTGCCGCCGTAAACGATTACGCAATCGTTTAATTGTGTTGAAGCCACCTCATCTATTTCTCTAGGAACCGAGAACAATGCTTGAAAAGTTATTTCAACTGAAAGCCAATAATACTGACTTTCGTACTGAATTTATTGCCGGGGTTACGACCTTCTTAACCATGGCTTACATCATTTTTGTTAACCCTGCGATTTTGGCTGATGCTGGCATGGACAGAGGAGCTGTTTTTGTTGCAACGTGTTTAGCAGCAGCAATTGGCTGTTTCATTATGGGTTTTGTTGCCAACTACCCAATTGCTCAAGCTCCAGGCATGGGGCTCAATGCCTTTTTTACATATACGGTCGTATTAGGGATGGGGCATACATGGCAAGTTGCATTAGCTGCAGTCTTTATGTCGGGTGTCCTGTTTATTTTACTGAGTATTTTTAAGATCAGAGAGTTGATCATCAACGCGATCCCACTTGCCCTTCGTACTGGTATTTCGGCAGGTATTGGTTTATTCCTAGCTTTGATCGCATTGAAAAACTCAGGCATTGTGGTTGATAACCCTGCGACGTTAGTATCAATGGGTGATATTACTCAGTTTCCAGCAGTGATGGCTGCACTGGGCTTTTTTCTAACTATTGCGTTAGTTCACCGTGGTTATAAAGCCGCTGTAATGATTGCCATCTTAGCTGTTACGGTACTCGGTTTGATTTTTGGTGATATCCAATACGCGGGCATTGTTTCTACGCCACCAAGTCTAGCGCCTACTTTTATGCAGTTGGATTTTTCTGGTGCACTTGAAGTTGGTTTGTTATCCGTTGTTTTTGCATTCCTTTTTGTCGATCTTTTTGATACTGCAGGTACATTGGTCGGTGTTGCACAGCGTGCCGATTTGATGGGTAAAGATGGCAAAATACCGCGTTTGAACCGCGCACTACTTGCGGATAGTACGGCGACATCAGTCGGTGCTGTGTTAGGTACTTCAAGTACAACGTCGTACATTGAAAGTGTTTCAGGTGTGTCTGCTGGTGGTCGTACGGGCTTAACAGCAGTTGTGGTTGGCTTTTTATTCTTACTTGCTCTATTCTTCTCGCCATTAGCAGGAATGGTCCCAGCTTATGCGACAGCAGGTGCGCTTTTCTACGTTGCTATTTTGATGATGTCTGGTCTCGTTAATATTGATTGGCGTGATTTAACAGAAGCAGCTCCTGTTGTTGTGGTTTGTTTGTTAATGCCACTCACGTTCTCTATTGCGCATGGCATTGCGCTTGGTTTTATTTCTTTTGCTGCAATTAAATTGTTCAGTGGTAAAGGCCGTGATGTACACATCAGCGTATGGATTCTTGCTGCTCTGTTTATCTTAAAGTTTGTTTTCATGGTTTAATTTATAGTAGAGCATTCAATGCTTTAGAGGTTTGTCAGAATATGAGTAATAAGTTTGTAATCACTTGGGATAATATTCAAATGTACACGCGCCAGCTTGCGGAGCGTCAACTTCCTGCTGAGCAGTGGAAAGGTATTATTGCGGTGAGTCGTGGTGGTTTGGTTCCTGCTGCAATTCTGGCTCGTGAATTGGGTATTCGTTACGTAGATACAGTGTGCATTGTCAGTTACGATCATGATCATCAGCATGAACTGAGTGTCGTTAAAGCGGCTGAGGGTGACGGCGAAGGCTTCTTGATTGTTGATGATTTGGTTGATACAGGCGGGACTGCTGAGAAGATCCGTGAAATGTATCCGAAAGGAAAATTTGTTACGGTATGTGCAAAGCCTGCTGGCAAACACCTAGTTGATGATTATGTTGTCGATATCCCTCAAGACACATGGATTGAACAACCATGGGATATGGCAGTGACATTTGTTGACCCAGTACATAAAGCAAAATAAGTTTATTATCTTGCAGAACCTTTGAATAAATGGCCCTAATTTGGGCCATTTATTTTTTAAGGTTATTTCTAAACTCTTTGACTCTCACCTAATTGTCATAAAGCCATACTTGGTATCTTTGTAAACAGATTAAGAGGTCATTTACCAAATTCGATTGGTATAATGGACTTAACGTTGAGCATTGGAGCCAAACATGACGGAATCTCAAGAGCAAAACCTTTCAATCACTCTGTTTAAAAGCCATAAGCAGGCTAAAGAAACCTCGACGTTAGTTCACTATATGTCTAGCCCTCCTCGTGCAGATGGAGGTTGTGGCCAGCTTGATGAAGACAACAGTTCTTGGTATCGGGTTCTTCGTCGTACGCAATGGATCTGGCAAGGTGTCGACCCAATCGAGATGGAAGAGATCTTAGCGAATATGGCACACTCTTCCCATCATCGCAGTTCATCAGCATTACTGGATACTGTGATTGGTTATCGACCGGGGAACTGGGCTTATGAGTGGACGGCAGCAGGTATGCAGCATCAAAAAAGAGCCAAAGAGCTAGAGGGAGAAAAAGCAGCCCATGCGCTATACATGGCCAGCTTGTATTACAGTATTGCAGGCTACCCGCACTTAAAAGGGGACTCATTGGCAGTTCAGGCACAAGTGTTGGCGAACAAAGCATATCAAGAAGCGAACCAACACTCTTCGTACACTGTAAAAACCATTGAAGTGCCTTATAAAGGAAAAACCATTAAGGCTTTTTTACATCTACCTCATACTCAGAACCCTCTCCCGGTTGTTATGGTCAGTGCGGGGTTGGATACATTGCAATCAGACATGTGGCGTTTATTTCAAGATTACCTAGTGCCTGAAAATTTCGCCATGTTAACTCTAGATATGCCGTCGTTAGGACACAGTTTACATTGGTCACTGACGGAAGATTCAAGTTGTTTACATCAAGCGATTTTGGATGAGTTACCTAATGTACCGTGGGTCGATCATCATAAAGTGTCGTTACTTGGCTTTCGCTTAGGCGGGCACGCTGCGGTTCGGTTGTCTTTTCTTGAACCTAATAAGATTAAGGCTTGTGTTGCTCTTGGCGCGCCAGTTCATAGTATCTTGTCCGATCCTTCTCGATTGGCAACCATGCCCAAAATGTACTTGGATACTATTGCTTCACGGCTGGGGAAAAAAACGGTGGATGTACGAAGCATGACGACACAAATGCAAGCGTGGTCGTTGAAGATGCAGGGCTTTTTAGTAGGGCGTCGAACATCGGTTCCAATTTTAGCCTTAGGTTTGGAAGGGGATCCAATATCGTCAGTGTCAGATAACAATTTGGTAGCCATGTACAGCCAAAGCGGTAAAGCGATGATCATTCCATCGAAGCCTTTATACGATGGTTATCACAAATCTTTAGTCAGTGCGATTAAATGGATAAAAAATGAGCTAGGTTAGAAAGAGAAAATTTAAACGTTACTTTTTCTTGGCTTTTTGTTGTTAAGTTGTTAAAAAATAGAAAGTCACTACGGATGGGAGACCAATTATGACAACGACAACAGTAGCACCATCACACAACCGTTTATTGACTCGTTTTGCTGCAATTGGGCCATATTTAAGAAATAAGAAATCAAGTGAAGGTAAGTACTTTTTTGATAGCTTATCTGTTTGTGTTGACGCGAAAAAATCACCAGAAGAGCGGGAGTTTTGGGGCTGGTGGTTAGAGCTTACTTCTCATGAAGACGGCTTTTTGTATGTGTATCACTTTGGGCGCTATGATGAGTCAGGTGAATGGGTTTCTGAGGCTGTTCCCACAAAGCATCAAGAAGAAGTGGTGAGCACATTAAATAGTTTTTATGCCAAGCTCACTACATTACTGACCACTGATTTTTCTTTATCAGTCATGGCACATCAAGACTTACAAGAAACCATTCTTGAGTAAAATAGCTGTTTTATACGAAATTAATAATAAAAGGCGTCTAATGATGCCTTTTTTCTTGTGATTTTGCGCTTAGATTGATAAAAAAAAGACATACCGTTATTACTTCAAAGTTAAGTTAATTCATGGCAAATATAAAAGAAGCAGAACAATCGGTGGCAAGTGAGAAAAGCCAGACGATTGTGGTTAAGTTAGGGACAAGTGTTCTGACTGGCGGCACTTTACAGCTAGACAGAGCACATATGGTTGAATTGGTTCGTCAATGTGCAGAACTAAAGAAACAAGGACATCAAGTTATCGTTGTTACTTCTGGAGCGATAGCAGCTGGCCGTGAACACCTTAACTACCCCGAATTGCCCAACACCATGGCGAGCAAACAAATGCTGGCTGCAGTGGGGCAAAGCTGTCTGATTCAGGCGTGGGAAAGCCTGTTTAATATTTATGGTATCCATGTAGGACAAATGCTACTAACGCGAGCTGATCTTGATGATCGCGAACGCTACTTAAATGCTCGCGATATGTTAAAAGCTCTACTTGATAATAATATTGTGCCTGTTGTAAATGAAAATGATGCCGTGGCAACGACTGAGATCAAAGTCGGTGATAATGATAATTTATCTGCCTTAGTTGGTATTCTTGCCGGAGCCGATAAGTTATTGCTCTTGACCGATCAGCCTGGCTTATTTAGCGCTGACCCACGTAAAGACCCAAATGCAGAGCTTATCCGTGAAGTTCATACCATTGATGAAACGTTACGAAAAATCGCTGGCGGTAGCGGTACCACGTTAGGTACGGGTGGTATGGCAACAAAACTTCAGGCGGCAGACGTCGCGCGCCGTGCGGGCATTGAAGTGATCATTGCTGCAGGCAGTAGCCATAATGTGATTCTGGAGGCTGTAGAGTCTCAACCTCAAGGAACGCGTTTCTTACCTTTAGAATCACCATTAGAGAGCCGTAAGCGTTGGATTTTAGCCGGGCCTCCACCTGCGGGCGACGTTATTATTGATGATGGTGCTGTGGCTGCAGTGCAAGAGCGAGGTAGCAGCTTGTTATCTAAAGGCATTATCTCTGTGAAAGGGGAATTCCATCGCGGTGAAGTGGCTCGAATTTGTGATAAGAAAGGTACCCTTATCGCAAGAGGTTTGTCTCGTTATTCAAGTCAAGACCTGACGAAAGTGTTAGGTAAACACAGCCAAGATATTCACCAGGTATTAGGTTATGAATATGGGCCTGTTGCCATTCATCGAGACGATTTAGTATTGATTTAAAAGGATTAATTTTGAACTTAACATCTATGGGGCAACAAGCCCAACAAGCAGCATTTGAACTTGCAACAGCAGCGACAGCACAAAAGAACCAAGCTCTTGCCATTATTGCCGACGAGCTGGAAGCCAACCAAGCGGCTATTCTAGCTGCCAATGCAAAAGACATTAATGCTGCACAAGAAGCAGGCTTACCTGCCGCAATGCAAGATCGCTTGTTATTGAACGAAGAACGTTTAGCTGGTATTGCTAATGATGTTCGCAATGTGATCAGTTTGAACGATCCTGTTGGCAGTGAAGTTGATAGTAAAGTATTAGAAAACGGCATGTCTTTATCTCGTCGCCGTGTGCCAATTGGTGTGATTGGGGTTATTTATGAAGCGCGCCCGAATGTCACTATTGATATTGCAGCACTGTGTCTAAAAACAGGCAATGCAAGTATTTTGCGTGGCGGCAAAGAAACATTCCATTCGAACATGGAGTTGGTAAAAGTTATTCAAGTTGCGTTAGAAAAAGCAGGCTTGCCAGCAGCTTCAGTTCAATACATTGAAAAACCAGATCGTGAATTGGTTTCTGAGTTACTGAAAATGGATGACTACGTGGACATGATCATTCCTCGTGGTGGTGCTGGTTTGCATAAAATGTGCAAAGAGAACAGTAATATTCCGGTGATCATTGGTGGTTTTGGTATCAGCCATGTGTTTGTGGATCAAAGTGCTGATTTAGTAAAAGCACTGGATGTGGTAGAAAACTCAAAAGTACAGCGTCCATCAGCGTGTAATGCGTTGGATACTTTATTGATCCACGAAGCGATTGCTGCGGAATTTATTCCTATGCTAGCAGAGCGTGTAAGCCAGAAAGTATCTTTGGTTGCTGAGCAAAAAGCGCATGATATTTTAACGTCAACAGGTATAAAAGATCTGAAAGCGGCAGAGCAAGGCGATTTTGATACTGAATGGTTAAGTTTCACGTTAGGCGTTAAAGTGGTTTCCGATGTGAATGAAGCCATTGAACACATGCGTGTGCATAACGCGAGTCATTCTGATGCGATTATGACCAATGACATTGCTTCTGCTGAGAAGTTTATTAACTCAGCGGGATCGGCGGCTGTGTATGTTAATGCTTCAACGCGTTTTACAGATGGTGCACAATTTGGTTTAGGTGCTGAGGTGGCAGTGTCTACTCAGAAATTGCACGCTCGTGGCCCTATGGGGTTAGAGGAGCTCACTAGCTATAAATGGGTTGGTAAAGCGGATTACCTGATTCGAACCTAGTAGGTGCATCTTTTGAATGGGATAAGGTAAAGTAAAAGGGGGGATAACGAATATGTTCGTTATCCCCCCTTTTTTGTTTTTCGGCCTAGAGAAGTTCGTTTATTTAACTTCGATGCCTTGTGCTTGCATGTCTGCATGGTACGAAGAACGGACAAATGGTCCACAAGCTGCGTGAGTAAAGCCAAGTTCTAGAGCGATTTCTTTTAGTTCATCAAACTCTTCTGGCGGTACGTAACGTTCAACCGGTAAATGGTGACGACTTGGTGCTAAGTATTGCCCCAGTGTCAGCATGGTCACGCCGTGTTCACGTAGGTCTTTGAGAACTTGGATAATCTCTTCTTTGGTCTCACCAAGACCCATCATTACACCCGATTTTGTTGGTACATTTGGGTGCATTTCTTTGAACTTCTTCAGTAGATCCAGTGACCACTTATAGTTTGCTCCTGGGCGAGCCTTACGGTAAAGGCGAGGCGCAGTTTCAAGGTTGTGGTTGAACACATCTGGTGGATTGTCTTTTAGTAATTCCAGTGCTGTGTCCATACGGCCACGGAAGTCAGGGACCAGTGTTTCAATGTGAATTGAAGGGTTCATTGCTCGAATTTCACGGTTACAGTCCGCAAAGTGCTGAGCGCCACCATCACGTAAGTCATCACGGTCAACAGAAGTAATTACGACATACTTAAGCTTCATGTCTTTGATGGTTTTGGCCAATTTTTTTGGCTCGTTCTCATCAGGTGTAATTGGTCGGCCATGAGCAACATCACAGAATGGGCAACGACGAGTACAGATAGCACCAAGAATCATGAAGGTAGCTGTACCGTGGTTAAAACACTCTGCTAAGTTCGGGCACGATGCTTCTTCACAAACAGAGTGCAGATTGTTTTTACGCAATGCAGACTTAATTTCTTTAATTCGCTTGCTGTCAGAAGGAAGCTTGATTTTCATCCAGTCAGGTTTGCGCAGCATCTCTTTTTGCTCGGTCGGCATGTTTTTTACCGGGATCAGAGCCATTTTGTCTGCGTCACGGTATTTGACGCCTTTTTCCATTTGGATTGGTTTACTCATGATTCATTGCTTTCCGTTGTGTATTCGATGTGCTCATAGCCAAGTAACTTCGTTAATTCGGCTACTAGAACTGATTGAACGGTTGATAGTTGTTCTGGGCCGCCTTGCTGGCTCACTTGCGTCATCTCCATTCCCGCATAACCACATGGATTAATACGTAGAAAAGGAGTTAGGTCCATATCTACATTCAGCGCTAGTCCGTGGAACGAACAGCCTTTACGGATGCGAAGCCCAAGAGAGCAGATTTTTTTATTATTAACATAAACGCCAGGGGCATCCGGCCTTGCAGCGGACTCAATATCAAACTGGCTGAGCGTATTAATAACCGTGTTTTCAATGTGAGTAACTAAATCTCTCACACCTAGCTTTTGTCTACGTAGATTAATTAAGACATAAGCTACAAGCTGTCCCGGGCCATGGTAGGTAACCTGGCCACCACGATCACTTTGTACAACAGGAATATCTCCTGGTGTGAGAACGTGCTCTGCTTTTCCTGCTTGCCCTTGAGTAAAAACTGGGTTGTGTTCAACAAGCCAGATTTCGTCGAGGGTATCTTCAGTTCGAGAGTCTGTGAAGTCATGCATAGCTTGCCATACTGGCAGGTAGTCACGACGACCGAGATCTTTAATGATTAGTTGGTTCTGCAAGGATGTAACACCCATATGACAAGTTTATGGGGCATTATAATATCAATCTGAGTCAAGAGAAGCACTATTCGCGCCTCTCTTTAAAACTTCTCTATTATGATTCTGTAATCATATGAAAAGTAGGGATATTACTCGGTATCTGGTTATTAAAGAACCATGCGTACGATGTCGATTTCGCCTAACTCTTTATACAGAGTTTCCACTTGCTCAATAGACGTAGCGGTAATCGTAACAGATACTGCGTGATACGTGCCTTTACCACTTGGCTTAACTGTTGGACTATAGTCGCCTGGTGCGTGGCGCTGGATTACTTCCAATACAAGTTCAGGAAGCTCAGGCTTAGCGTATCCCATAACTTTGTAGCTAAATTTACATGGGAACTCTAATAAATCTTTTAGCTTTGGCTGCTCTTGCATACTAACTCCGAGAATGGTGTGTAATTCTAAAAGAGGGGATATTACTTCGTGAGATTAGTGAACACAAGCTTTGAGGGGATCAAAAAAGGCGGTCAGAAACCGCCTTTTGTTTGTATTGGGTGTCTACTATCCTAACCAGCTTTTGAATAGCATAACCACATAGTCAATTAAACGACTGAATAAGCTGCCTTCTTTTACATCATTAAGAGCAAGCAGTGGGTATTCAGCAATGTCTTCACCGTCAACTTGGTAGAACAGTTTACCTACTACATCACCTTTACTGATCGGTGCTTGTAGCTCTTTTTCTAGTACAAAGTTAGCGGTTAGCTTTTTCGTTTGGCCGCGTGGTAGTGTTACAAACGTATCTTCAGCAACACCTAGAGAAATCTCATCGGTATCACCCATCCATACTTTCTCTTTTACGAAGGTATCGTTGGCTTTGTGTGGAGATAATGTTTCAAAAAAACGGAAGCCGTAATTAAGCAGCTTTTTGCTTTCTGCTTTACGTGAGTTAGCGTTTTTTGCTCCCATTACAACAGCAATTAGGCGCATTTTACCTTCAGTGGCTGAGCTTACTAAGCTGTAGCCTGCTTTGTCTGTATGGCCAGTTTTCATGCCATCGACATTCATGCTCTTGTCCCAAAGTAAACCGTTACGGTTGTATTGGGTAATATCATTGTAAGTGAATGATTTTTCAGAGTAGATGGCGTATTCATCTGGTACATCACGAATTAACGCTTGTCCCAGAATTGCCATGTCATATGGTGTTGTGTATAGATTATCGTTGTCTAAACCGTGAACGTTGGCAAAATGGGTTTTTGTCATGCCAATGGTTTTAGCCCAAGCGTTCATGAGATCAACGAAAGCATCTTCAGAGCCTGCAACATGTTCAGCCATAGCAACACAGGCATCGTTACCTGATTGGATAATGACACCTCGGTTTAGGTCGGCCACCTTAACGGTGGTGCCAACTTCAATGAACATCTTAGATGAGCCAGGGAAGTTTTTTGCCCACGCATTTTTACTAATAACCACATCGTCATCAAGTGAGATGTTACCACGTTCAAGTTCTTGGCCGATGACGTAGCTTGTCATCATTTTGGTTAAACTTGCTGGGTGAAGTTGTTTATCTATATTATTTTCAGCTAGGATTTTTCCTGAGTGGTAATCCATCAAAACGTAGCCTTTAGCGGCAATTTGAGGGGCATCAGGAACAACAGCCGGAGCTGCAGAGACGGAAGCAGTTGCTGCCATCAATGAAGAAAAGATCAGAGTCTTGAAGTATTTAACAGAATTTTTCATGATGATGTTTACTTGTACTCTTTTTTATATCGCGAAAACTGTGCCCATCATAGCAGATTGAAAAGATTGAGCTAGATGCGCATGACATTGTTTATCTATTAACAAGGTTATTTATCTGGTAACTGCCTTTTTTCTTGGCTGATAAATGCAGATCTGTATTGTGATGCTTTGACTTTATTAAGTAGTTCCATAGCTACATCACGATCGATAAATGGGCCTAGTCGAACACGCAGCACAGAATTAGCGGCTTTGATGTCGGTAGGGGCTGAGAACTTTTGACTCAAAGTTTGACTTAAAGTTCGCGCGGTGTCTGAATTTTTTACTGCTGCCATCTGAATGAAGTAGAGGTTTGGGTTAGCAGAGTACCATTCATTTGGATCGCTTGGCTTTTTTGTTGTGATGACTTCTATTTTTACATTGGCAGTGCCAGTTTTTATGACATCCAGCTTTTTGGCCGCAGAAAAACTCAGATCAATAATTCGGCCAGTATGAAAAGGGCCACGATCATTGATTCTAACGATCGCGGTTTTACCATTGTCTTTGTTGATCACTTTTACAAAGCTTGGTAGTGGCAAGGTTTTATGGGCCGCTGACATGGAGTACATGTCGTACACTTCACCGTTTGACGTTTTATGGCCATGGAACTTCTCACCATACCAAGAGGCAATACCTTCTTGTGTAAAGCCTTCTGGCTTTTCCACAATGGTGTAGTTAACCCCTCTGAGAGTGTAATCTTTGTTGCCAGCTAAGCTGTAGGCTTCATAGCGAGGCTGAGCATCTTCTAAGTGGTGCACCGAAATAGGAGTGTCTGGGGCAATATCGCTGTCAATTTGGTAGCGCTCAGTGGTCGGAGTGGAACCACACGCTGCTAAGAGCAGAGATATCGCAATAAAAAACAGATAACGCATTATTAATTAGCCTTAGAGAGCATTTTTCTATGGGTGTGAATCGACATTAGAATGCCAAATCCAGCCATCAAGGTGACCATGGATGTACCGCCATAGCTGACGAGTGGTAATGGTACGCCAACCACAGGTAAAATACCGCTTACCATTCCGATATTTACGAAAATATATACAAAAAAGCTGAGAACAATACTGCCAGCCATCATTCGGCCAAATGCAGTTTGGGCTCGACTGGCAAGAATGAGACCTCTAGCAATAATGAAAAGGTACAAGGCCAGTAAAGCCAGAACCCCAACGAGCCCCCATTCTTCAGCGATCACCGCAAAAATAAAGTCGGTGTGTCGTTCGGGTAAAAACTCAAGTTGTGACTGAGTACCCTGTAACCAGCCTTTTCCTAAAATACCGCCTGAGCCGATGGCTATCTTGGATTGGATGATGTGATAGCCTGCACCAAGAGGATCTGATTCTGGGTTAAACAGTGTCATGACTCGGGTTTTTTGGTATTCACGCATTAAGAAAAACCACAAGATGGGGATAAAGCCCCCCACAGCAATGGCTGCCATGAAAATGATTTTCCAACTGATCCCAGCAAGAAAGATCACAAAAATACCAGAGGCGGCGATCAAAATAGAGGTGCCTAAATCAGGCTGTTTTGCAATTAAAATGGTAGGAACAAACACCATAATAAGAGCAATAAACAGGGTTTTTAACTTTGGTGGGAGAGGCTGGTTACCAATAAAGCGAGCGACCATGAGTGGCACGGCGAGCTTTAAAAGTTCGGAAGGCTGGAAACGTACAAAGCCAAGATCGAGCCAGCGCTGAGCTCCTTTTGAGGTTTCTCCTACCAGTAATACGGCAACCAACAGTAAAACCCCCACGCAGTATAGGTAGGGTGCCCAACCTTCATACTGTCTGGGTGGGATTTGTGCCAAAATAAACATGACGCCAAGGGATAACACCATGCGCATGGCTTGTCGGTCCATCATCGCCATGCTTTTACCGCTGGCGCTGTACATGACCATTAAGGCAAATCCCATTAGTACTAGGATGCCCATGAGCAACGGAAGATCGATATGAATACGATCGAAAAAAGATTTTCTCTGCCCAGAGGTTTCAGCTATTTTCATTGCTTGTCCTTGGATTGTTCTTGCTTGTCTTTGAGCAGAATATGATCAAAGACTCTTCTTACGACTGGGCCACCATTCGATGAACCACCACCAGCATTTTCTAATACCATCGAGATAATGACTTGAGGATCTTCCACTGGAGCAAAGCCCGTAAATAAAGCGTGATCTCGTAAGTGCTCAGCAAGTTCTTCTGCGTTGTACTTTTCATTCTCTTTTAAGCCAAAGACTTGGGCAGTACCTGATTTCCCTGCTGATACGTAAGGCGTATTCATAAACGCGCGTCGGGCGGTTCCTTTTCTGCCATGGTTAACTAAACGCATGCCATCAATGGCCAGCTCCCAATATTTCTCATTGACCCCCATGATGGGTGGGTAAAGTTCAGGTTGAATTAGTTCTTGTTTTCCTTCGCTTTCTTCCATACTGCGAAGTAAATGAGGCGCAATGACTTGACCATGATTGACAAGCACTGAGGTAGCTTTTGCGATTTGCATTGGTGTTGCTGTCCAGTAACCTTGTCCGATGCCGACGGGAATGGTGTCTCCTTGATACCAAGGAGTACGGTGGCGGGACATTTTCCAGTCTCGGGTTGGCATGTTCGCTCGACTTTCTTCACGAATATCAATGCCAGTGTAATCACCAAAACCAAACTTCATCATCCAGCTTGAGAGGCGATCGATGCCCATATCAAAAGCAATTTGATAAAAGAAAGTATCGACAGATTCTTCAATGGATTGTTTTAAGTTAACTCGGCCGTGGCCCCAACGTTTCCAATCTCTAAATGGCTTGGTTTTTGAATTAGGCAGTTTCCAGTACCCAGGGTCATTACGAGTGGTATAGGGCGTGGCAACTCCTTCTTCCAATGCAGCAACGGCAATAAAGGGTTTAATGGTTGAGGCTGGTGGGTAAATGCCCAACGTGGCTCGGTTGACCAGTGGCCGATCATTGTCGTTGAGCAGGTCTTTATAAGCTTTACTTGAGATTCCGTGTACAAATAGGTTTGGATCGTAACTCGGGCTAGACACCATGGCGAGGACACCATTGTCTTTTGGATCGAGAATAACGGCTGCACCACGTCGATTATCGAGCAGCTTAGTGACATACAGTTGCAGCTCAATATCTAGGTTTAAGGTGATGTCTTTGCCTGGAATCGGTGGTACGTATTTTAAAGTACGGATCACTCGTCCACGGTTGTTGACTTCCACCTCTTGATAGCCTGCTGTGCCATGAAGCAAATCTTCATAGAAGCGTTCAATACCAAGCTTACCAATGTCGCGAGTTGCTTGATAATTAGCGGATTTTTCTTCACGGGCAAGACGCTGAAGATCGCGGTCATTAATTTTAGCAACGTAGCCTAATACATGAGTTAAGGCGGAGTTGTAAGGGTAATAACGCTTTAAGTAGGCTTTAACTTCAACGCCTGGAAATTTGTATTGATTAACGGAAAAAGCGGCGACTTGTTCTTGGGTCAGCTGAGTAAGAAGAGGAACAGATTTGAAGCGTCGAGTTCTACGTCTCTCTCTTTGAAAGCTCTCAACATTTGCGTCAGTGATCGGTAATATGTCCTTAAGACGAAGGATCGTATCATCGAGTTTTTTTACTTTTTCAGGGGTGATTTCTAAATTGAAAACAGGGCGGTTTTCAGCCAGTAATACGCCATTGCGATCGTAGATTAAACCGCGGTTTGGCGCGATAGGAACCACCTTGATGCGGTTGTCGTTCGAGCGGGTTTTATAGTCTTGAAAGTTATTAATTTGAAGATTGTAAAGGTTAACAATCAATATGCTAACCAATACGATAATACCTGCAAAAGAGACTATAGCGCGCCGAGCGAACAGTCTAGACTCCGCATTATAATCACGGATTTGGGTACGCTTGTGTCTCATTGCGGTTTATTCTCTGTGGTACGGGTGGTTGGCGGTAATACTCCATGCTCGATATAAGCTCTCAGCCATCACAACACGAACCAGAGGGTGAGGTAGCGTGAGTGGCGACAAAGACCAACTCTGCTCTGCTGCTGCTTTACAGGCTGGTGCTAACCCTTCTGGGCCACCAATTAAAATGGATACGTCACGTGCATCTAACTTCCAACTTTCCAGTTGCTGAGCCAGTTGTTCGGTATCCCAGCGCTTACCTGGAATATCCAGCGTCACAATACGGTTACCTTTAGGCACCGCCGCCAGCATGGCTTCCCCTTCTTTTTGAAGAATACGAGCAATATCGGCATTCTTGCCGCGCTTACCCGCAGGGATTTCGATCAGTTCTAGTGGCATGTCTTTTGGAAAGCGACGGCTATATTCTTTATAGCCTTCTTCAATCCATTTCGGCATCTTGTTACCAACGGCGATGAGCTGTAATTTCACGCGTTAGCTCCACAGTTTTTCAAGCTGGTACAGTTCTCGGTATTCTTCCTGCATAACATGGACCATGACATCCCCCATATCGAGTACAACCCATTCACCTTCGGCTTCACCGTTAATGCCGTAAGGTTCAATGCCCGCTTCTTTAGATTCACTTGCTACGTTTTCTGCAATAGAAGCGACGTGTCGTTTGGAATTACCAGTACAAACAATCATGTAATCAGTAATGCTGGATTTATCACGTACATCGACAGTAACAATATCTTCTGCTTTCATGTCATCGACTTTGTCGATCAGGAAATCATGTAATTCTTGCTGTTGCAAAGTATTCACCTTTGAATCGTTTTGGTTAAGGAGTACGTACCCCTTTTCCTTATGTAGCTAATCAGTATATCACGGCAGTTCTGGTGTGAGGCAAGCTTGGATCAGTGTGTTGGCAGCGTTAATGGTTGAATACTGCACATATCAATACCCAATAGCGTCAACATTGGCCAGCCTTGGCTGTCAAAGTCAGTTTTTGAACTGATTTCAATCTGGCTGAGTTGACCTATTAATTGTCTGACTCTGTGAATGGACAATCGTTGCAGAGCTAATGTGTATATTTCTCGCTTGTTTTGCCAAATTCGATGCTTATCAAACACTTGGTGGTAACGTTGACCTTGATGTAATTCCTCATGCATTTTATAAAGAAGCATCAGTTCTTTTTGAATGGTTCTTAACAAGATGATGATTTCAGTACCTTCGGAGTTTAACTGGCGCAAAATGCGTTGCACTCGTTTGGCTTGGCCTGCAAGCAAGGCATCCACCAATTGGAAAGGTGTGAAGTGGTTATTACGGCTGAGTGCCTCTTCAATTCGAATTAGTGTCAGTTTGCCATCGGGGTAAAGTAAAGAGAGTTTTTCTAGACTTTGAGCCAGAGCCAATAGATTACCTTCGTGCCATTGCGCTAACATTTGTACCGCTTCTGGATCTGGAGATAACTTGAGCTGAGCACAGCGCATTTGCACAAAGTGAGGCAAACGTTGATTATCGGGTGTATTACAGGGCACGTATAGCCCTTGCTGTGTAAGCAACTTAAACCATTGAGTATTCTCTTGAGCCTTATTTAAGCGAGGTCCTATCAGAATGAGCAGAACATCACTGTGCAGCATGGGTTGCAGCTGTTTAAGCTGATTAATATGCGTGGTAGATAAACCAGTATCAGGGACATCTAGTTCAATAATCTGGCGAGAGGAAAATAAGCTCAGTGCTTGGCAACAGTCAAAGACTAAGTTCCAGTCAAGCTGGTTGTCGATCGTGAAGCGATGCTTTTCGTCAAAGCCAGCATTACCGGCTGCCTGACGAATTTGATCGTGAGTCTCTTGCTTTAACAGTGGTTCATTACCACAAAGAAGGTAAGTTTGGTGCAACCCTTTATTCAGTTGTTGCACCAATTGTTCGGGAAATACACGCATTATTGAGCTGAAGTATCTATATTTTGGCCAGCTTTTGCATCATCAACAGTTTCAGTGGTGATGTTAAAGTCGTTGTTTTCTTCTTCTAAAGGGGCTTTTAGGCGAGCCATTTGACGAAGAATTTGACGGGCAGCTTGCTCACGCATTTCACTGGTGATGAGATCCCTTTCTACTGACTTTGCTAGTGCTGTTAACGGGTTATCTAGGTAGCTACGGTTTACCGATGTTGTATAAGTTTGATTTTCTTTCTCTGGAACAACCACTCGGTACCTTGCTGTATACGTTAACTCATATTCCGCAGCACGACTGTTTTGGTATAAAGATAACGTTTGTGAGCTAGTACTTTCACTGATTAAGTGGAGGTTAGGTGTGGTTGGAGAGGGAGGCACTTCATTAATTCCATGAAGGCGAAATTGGTCGCGCACATCACGGGTAAGATCACCGTATTGGTCAAAGCTTGTTAAAGAAAGCTCGGTAAGTTCTTCGGGAAGAAGGTAGTTACCGCGTAGGTGGAATCCGCAAGAAGCGGTTGTCATGATAACAGCCGCAACAAGCAGGGTTCGGAGTGCTGTTTTAATGGAAAACATGCTGTTCACCGAGTCTGCTCCTTTTGATTAGGTCGATATTTTTATGCGTTTGAGGGTGAAAAAATAGGGCTCATGCATGATAAGCCCTACTGTGTGTTTGCTCAATGCACTAAATTAGTTCGCTACAATGTTGAGTAGTTTACCTGGAACGTAAATCACTTTACGGATTGTTTTGCCGTCTGTGAATTTAGTTACGTTTTCATCAGAAAGACCAAGCTCTTCAACTTGCTCTTTTGATGCGTCAGCAGCCACAGTCAGTTTGGCACGAAGTTTACCGTTCACCTGAACAATGATCAGCTTCTCGTCTTCAACCAGTGCTTTTTCGTCAACCGTAGGCCAGTCAGCGCTATCTACGTTAGTACCGCCTAGCGCTTCCCACATTTCAAAACTTGCATGAGGAGTCATCGGGTACAGCATAGTCACAACAGCTTTTAACGCTTCATCAAGAATTGCACGATCTTGTACTGATTCTTGAGGTGCTTTCGCTAGCTTGTTCATCAGTTCCATGATAGCCGCGATTGCGGTGTTGAACGTTTGGCGACGACCAATATCGTCCGTTACTTTCGCGATAGTCTTGTGGATATCACGACGCAGCGCTTTTTGGTCACCAGACAGAGCAGAAGCATCAACAGATTCAGCAGCACCTTTAGAAGAGTGAGTATGAACCAGTTTCCAAACACGCTTAAGGAAACGGTTAGCTCCTTCAACACCAGACTCTTGCCATTCAAGAGTCATGTCTGCTGGAGACGCGAACATCATGAATAGACGTACTGTGTCAGCGCCGTACTTGTCTACCATTTCTTGTGGATCGATACCATTGTTCTTCGACTTAGACATTTTGATCATGCCTGAGTGGGTAACGTCACGGCCTTGGTTGTCTGTTGCTGAAGCTATACGACCTTTTGCGTCACGCTCTAGAGTCACATCAGACGGAGCGATCCACTCTTTTGTGCCTTTGTCGTTAGTGTGGAAGAACGCATCAGACAGTACCATGCCTTGACATAGAAGCTGTTTGAATGGCTCGTCAGATGTTACGTAGCCAGCATCACGAAGCAGTTTGTGGAAGAAGCGAGAGTACAATAAGTGCATACATGCATGCTCAATACCACCAACGTATTGGTCTACAGGTAGCCAGTAGTTTGCTTTTTCTGGATCTAGGATGTCATCTGCTTGTGGTGAACAGTAACGTGCGTAGTACCAAGATGATTCCATGAAAGTATCAAACGTATCGGTTTCACGTAGAGCTGGTTCGCCATTAAATGTGGTCTTCGCCCACTCTTTGTCAGCTTTGATTGGACTAGTCACGCCATCCATTACTACATCTTCAGGAAGAATAACAGGCAGTTGATCCGCTGGTACTGGGTGAACTTCACCGTCTTCCGTCGTTACCATTGGAATAGGTGCGCCCCAGTAGCGCTGACGAGATACACCCCAGTCACGTAGACGGAAGTTTACTGTCTTCTTACCTTTACCTTCTGCTTCTAGCTTCGCAGCGATTGCGTCGAATGCCTCTTGGAAAGCAAGGCCATCAAATTCACCAGAATCGAACAGTACACCTTTCTCAGTGTAAGCCGCTTCAGAAATATCTAACTCAGAACCGTCTTCTGGCTTGATTACTGGAATGATATCGATGCCGTACTTCGTTGCGAACTCGTAGTCACGTTGATCGTGAGCAGGAACCGCCATTACCGCACCTGTGCCGTAATCCATAAGAACGAAGTTTGCTACGTAAACAGGAACAACACGACCGTTAAGAGGGTGGATAGCCGTTAAGCCAGTATCCATGCCTTTCTTTTCCATCGTTGCTAGTTCTGCTTCAGCAACTTTAGTGTTACGACATTCCTCAACGAATGCAGCAAGCTCTGGGTTGTTCTTTGAGGCTTTCTCTGCAAGTGGGTGACCTGCGGCGATACCAACGTAAGAAACACCCATTAGCGTGTCAGGGCGAGTTGTGTACACTTCTAATGGAGCGTCTTCACCATTAACAGCAAAAGACAGCTCAACACCTTCAGAGCGGCCAATCCAGTTGCGCTGCATGGTCTTAACCATTTCAGGCCAACCGTCTAGGTTGTCTAGATCGTCTAGAAGCTCTTGAGCGTATTCAGTGATTTTAATGAACCACTGTGGGATTTCTTTTTGTTCAACAGGTGTGTCACAGCGCCAGCAGCAGCCATCTTCAACCTGCTCATTAGCCAGAACGGTTTGGTCGTTTGGACACCAGTTTACAGAAGAGGTTTTTTTGTACACTAAACCTTTGTTGTACAGTTTAGTGAAGAACTCTTGCTCCCAGCGGTAGTACTCAGGAGTACAAGTTGCGAATTCACGATTCCAGTCGTAGCCAAAACCAAGTAATTTTAATTGGTTTTTCATGTACTCAATGTTTTCGTAAGTCCATGGTGCTGGTGCAGTGTTGTTTTTTACTGCTGCGTTTTCTGCAGGTAAACCAAATGCATCCCAACCGATTGGTTGCATTACATTTTTACCTTGCAGACGCTGGTAACGAGAGATCACATCACCGATGGTGTAGTTACGAACGTGTCCCATGTGCAGTCGGCCACTTGGGTATGGGAACATGGAGAGACAGTAGAATTTTTCTTTGTTTGAGTCTTCACTAACAATAAAGGTTTTATTGTCGTCCCAATGTTTTTGAACTTTTTGTTCAATATCCTGCGGATTGTATTGTTCTTGCATCGATGATACCCGGCTGTGTAGTAGATCCAGAGACTTTTCACTCTAGATTTGTGAGATCGGTTAGATCAGATAGTAATTGATCCGCATAGAATAACCAAAGGGAAGAGACTCAACAATAGAGAATATTAGGAGGTCGCCTATGTCTAAGCAAAAAGAGGGTTATGAAGCCCTATTTGAGCAAGTAACTGAGAACTTAAAGCACAGCCCTGATGAAGTGAAAAACTGGGTTGAAACATCGGAAAACTATTTAGATGCTGCTAGTGACATGACTAAAGATGAGTGGGCATTGATTGCGGTGTACCTAAAGCGCGATCTCAAAGAGTTTTCTGATAATTATGAGCAGAGTAAAGAAACTTTTCCTGATAGCCCATTTTATCGCTTGATTGCCGATTCTATTTGGCAGGGCTTAGCTGAGATCACGGATAAAACTCGTATTGAATGGTTTGAAACGTTTGAAGAGTTAGATCATCAAGGGATTTTTCAGGCAGGAGAAGTGATTGGCCTTGGCATATTAGAGTGTGAAAAGTGCGCGAATAAAACAGAGTATAATCATGCTTGCATTATTACGCCTTGCACGAAATGCGGGCATGATCAGTTTACTCGCCAGTCTTTGCGTCCATAAAAAGAAACAGAAGAGGTGGTGTGCCTCTTCTGTTTAGTTAGCGATAAAACTACTGCTTTGTTCTTTGTCGAACGATGGCCACTACTAGGCCAAGAATTGCAAAGATATACAGTGGCCAAGACCCGTATTGTCGGTAGGGCGTCATGCCGTTGGTTGGGGTCACGCTACCACGTAAAACCGCCGTTTCAAATTGTGGTATCTGTGCCGTGATTTTTCCGAAATGGTCGGTGATGGCGGTCACCCCATTATTGGTAGAACGGATCAAAGGCTTACCAAGCTCCAGTGCACGCATTTGAGCTATCTCCATATGCTGTAGCGGCCCGATGGAGTCACCAAACCAAGCGTCGTTAGAGAGAGTCAAAATAAAGTCCGTTTGCTCGTTAATGCTTTGACGTACTTGTTCACTAAAGGCGACTTCATAACATAATGCAGGTGCAAGCTGCGTATTATTGGCATCTAAATTAGGTTGAACAAAGTCACCACGGCTAAATGAAGACATGGGCAGATTAAACAGTGGTGCTAGTGGGCGAAGCAGATCTTCAAAAGGGACAAATTCACCAAACGGCAGTAAGTGGTGTTTACTGTAGCGACTTTTGTCTTGATACAGGTATTCACCATCTTGGTTGATACCAAGAGCAATAATGTTATTGAAATACTCGCCATTGTCTTTTTGATCTATGATGCCTGTAATAATGGCTGAATTGTTCATTCGTGCGGCATTATCAAGGTTATTCAAAAAGCTTGGGATTTCGTCTTCAAGGGCTGGAATTGCTGCTTCTGGCCAAATGATTAAGTCTGCATCCCAGTTCTCACGGCTTAAATCCGTGTATTTCATGATGGTTGGCCAGCGCTGACTTGGAATCCACTTTAATTCTTGAGGAATGTTGCCTTGAATGAGAGCGAATTCTGTTGTGCGCTCTTTAATTGGGGTTACCCAAGTTTGTGACATTAAGCCCCAGTTTGAGAGGGCGATAACGATGGGAAGCATTAAAGGCAAACGCTGCTTTGTGAGAAGCGTGAGGGCAACAGAGCCAGCACTTAGCACCATCATCAGTGTTATGCCTTCAACACCTAATACTGGGCCAAAAGCTGCAAGGGGACTATTAATTTGGCTGTACCCCAGCCATAGCCACGGAAAGCCCGTGAATAACCAGCCGCGAAGCCAATCAATAACTAGCCATAAAATAGGCGCAGCCAAGACTAGGCGTGAATACGATGCTGTGGGGAAGAAGCGGTTAAGCAATCCTGCAAATAGGGCTGGAAACAGTGAAAGGTAGCTTATTAAGGACAGCATTAAGAATAAGCCAGCAACTTTAGGCATGCCACCAAAGTTGTCAATGCTAACGTGTACCCAGCTTACTCCGCTACCAAATAGACCTAAGCCCCAAGCAAAGCCAATGTATGCGGCTTTTTTTGTGCTTTGTTTATTAAGCAGTAGAAAAAATAATAGGGGAGAAATAATGGCAAGAGGCCAAATACTAAATGGAGCAAAAGCCAGTGTTGTGCTTGCTCCAACAAAAGCGGCCAATAAAGGCCGCTTGAAAGTCAATAATTTAGAATGGTTCATTAATTATGTAGTCGCAGATACAGGAACATTTTGATCAGGGACGGTGACTTGTAGTTGCACTACCCGACGATTGTCTGCTGCGGTTACCTTAAAGCTATAGCCTTCGATTTCAACGGTTTCACCTCGGCTTGGTAAGTGGCCAAAGCTGGTCATTACCATTCCGCCTACTGTGTCGACTTCATCATCACTGAAGCGAGTCGAGAACGTTTCATTAAACTCTTCAATGGTGGTCAGTGCTTTCACAGCAAAGGTGTGTTTACTGAGCTGACGAATATCTTCTTCTTCTTCGTCATCGAATTCATCTTCAATTTCCCCAACAATTTGTTCGAGAATATCTTCAATGGTGATTAAGCCAGAGACACCGCCAAACTCATCAACCACAATGGCCATGTGATAGCGCTCTTCTCTGAATTCTTTTAGAAGTTTGTCGACACGCTTGCTTTCTGGAACAACCACAGCAGGACGTATGACTTCTTCTATATCGAATGGTTCACTATTGGAGCCTAAATACCGGATTAAGTCCTTCGCTAGTAGAATGCCTTCCACATGGTCTTTGTCTTCGCTAATTACTGGGTAGCGAGAGTGAGAAGCATCAATAATGATGTCAATCAGCGCATCCAGCTCTTGTGAGCGTTCGACTGTAACCATTTGCGAGCGAGGGATCATGATGTCTCTTACTCGCATTTCGGCGATTGCCATAACACCTTCAAGCATGTCGCGGGTGTCGTGGTTAATCAGGTCATTTTCTTCTGAGTCTCTAAAAACATCCACCAACTCTTGGCGGTCTTTAGGGTCTCCTTGAAATAGTTGACCTAGGCGTTCAAAGAAGGACTTTCTACTCGGACCTTCAGAATTTTGAGAATTATCGTCGTTCATCGTTTTCTATATTAAATGATTGAAATCAAACTATTGGCTATGAGCGAAATAGCTTGTATTAGTATGCTTTGTCATCCGCATATGGGTCTGGAAAGTCCATGCCCATCATGATTTCGGTTTCCAAAGCTTCCATCTCTTCTGCTTCAGCATCATCGATATGATCATAACCTAGCAGATGGAGACTTCCATGTACAACCATATGAGCCCAATGTGCTAATAAGGTTTTATTTTGCTCTTTAGCTTCTTGCTCTACTACTTGTCGGCAAATAATTAAATCACCTAGTAAATCGAGCTCAATGCCTGGTGGTGCTTCAAATGGAAAAGACAACACGTTGGTTGGCTTATCTTTACCACGGTATTCATTGTTTAGCTGGTGGCTTTCTTCGACATCGACAATACGAACCGTCACTTCTGCTTGCGGCTGAAACTGTGTAATGGTTGTATTTAGCCAGTGTTGAAATTGTTGCTCAGTTGGTAAGCCTTCAGTGCTTTCGCTTACCAGCTGTAAATCGAGCTCGATACTCATTTATTTACCTTCATTACTTTCGACTACATTAGACTGCAAAAGTTTTGCTTCTTGTTGCTCTCGTCGACGTTGTTCTGCTAATTTTTTCTCTTTTTGATCTTTTACTTCCCATTTCTCATAGGCATTCACGATTCGTGCAACCACCGGGTGGCGAACAACATCGTCAGCAATGAAGAAATTAAAGCTGATTTCATCCACCTCAGACAGCACTTCAATGGCATGACGTAAGCCTGATTTCGTATGACGAGGTAAATCTATTTGGGTTACGTCCCCGGTGATCACTGCTCGTGAGTTAAAGCCAATCCGAGTGAGGAACATTTTCATTTGTTCAACCGTGGTGTTTTGGCTTTCATCCAGAATAATAAATGCATCATTTAATGTTCGGCCACGCATATAGGCAAGTGGGGCCACTTCAATCACATTACGTTCAATCAGCTTTTCAACACGTTCAAAGCCCAGCATTTCAAATAGAGCATCGTAAAGAGGACGTAAATACGGGTCGACTTTTTGGCTTAAATCACCAGGTAGGAAACCTAACTTTTCACCGGCCTCAACGGCTGGGCGAGTCAGTAAAATGCGACGAATTTCTTGGCGCTCTAAGGCATCTACAGCGGCCGCAACAGCAAGGTATGTTTTACCAGTACCCGCTGGACCAATACCAAAGCTAATATCATGAGTGACCATGTTGGAGACGTACTGAGCTTGGTTTTCAGTACGGGGCTTGATGACGCCCTTTTTGGTTTTGATAAAAATTTCTTTACCGTAACCAATCGTGCTGCTGTCGTGGTTTTGCTCTAGTACACCAGATTCTTTGATAGCAAGGTGAACTTGTTCAGGCTCAAGATCTGGGAACTGATTTTTTACTGGCGCGGTTTCAACATACAGTCTTTTTAAAATATCGGCAGCTGCAGATACAGTATGAGGTTTGCCAACAACACTGAACTTATTATCTCGGTGGTTAATCTCAACACCTAAACGGCGTTCAAGGAGTTTAATGTTGTCATCGAAAGGGCCACAAAGGGTAGAAAGGCGACGATTATCTGCGGGTTCGAGAGTAACGTCTAATGTTGTGATTTTTGTGCTCAAGGGTGCCTCACAGTATTGCCGCCTGTGGAAATAAACCACAAGCGGCATAGGTTATTGAGCGTTAAGGTGTAAAGGTAGCTACACCTAGCTCATCTTCTTTTCGAGTTTTCTCAATAACTTCAGCAGGCGACATCGCCACACGCAGGTTCATTTCTGCTTCTGTGCGGATCAGTTCACCACGAAGTGAATTAGGGAAAACTTCCGTAATTTTCACATCAACAAATTGACCAATAAGATCCGCTGAGCCTTCGAAGTTAACGACACGGCTATTTTCAGTACGGCCTCGAAGTTCCATTAGGTTTTTCTTCGATGGGCCTTCAACAAGAATACGTTGCTCAGTATCTAGCATTTGACGAGAGTAGCGCATTGCTTGCGAGTTTACTTGTTGCTGTAGCTCAGATAGACGATCTTTCTTCACTTGCTCTGGCAAATCACATGGGTAATCCGCTGCTGGCGTACCAGGGCGTGCTGAGAAGATAAAGCTAAAGCTCATATCAAAATCAACGTCGCGGATTAATTTCATCGTTGCTTGGAAGTCTTGATCAGATTCACCAGGGAATGCAACAATAAAGTCTGAACTGATTTGAATATCAGGACGTGCTTTACGCAGTTTACGAATAATCGACTTATATTCGATGGCCGTGTGCGGGCGCTTCATCATGGTTAGAATACGGTCTGAACCACTTTGCACTGGTAAGTGAAGGAAGCTAACTAATTCTGGAGTGTCTTCATAAACCGCAACGATGTCATCAGTAAACTCCAGTGGGTGACTGGTTGTAAAACGAATACGGTCGATACCGTCAATCGCTGCAACTAGGCGTAATAATTCTGCAAAAGTACAGATGTCGCCGTCGTGCATGTCGCCACGATATGCGTTTACGTTCTGACCAAGAAGATTTACTTCACGTACGCCTTGCTCTGCAAGTTGAGCAACTTCAAATAGTACATCATCCATTGGGCGACTCACTTCTTCACCACGAGTGTATGGTACTACGCAGTAAGTACAGTATTTAGAGCAGCCTTCCATGATGGATACGAATGCGGTAGGGCCTTCAGCACGTGGCTCAGGTAGGCGATCAAATTTTTCAATCTCAGGGAAAGAGATATCCATGATCGGCGCATCATCGTTTTGCGATTGCTTGATCATTTCAGGCAAGCGGTGCAAGGTTTGCGGGCCAAAAATTACATCAACGTAAGGAGCACGTTGGCGAATGTGAGCACCTTCTTGGGTTGCCACACAGCCACCAACACCGATTACAAGGCCTGGCTTCTTATCTTTTAAGTTTTTCCAACGGCCTAGCTGGTGGAATACTTTTTCTTGTGCTTTTTCACGGATCGAACAGGTGTTAAGCAGCAGAACATCTGCTTCCTCTGGTTCTTCCGTTAGCTCATAACCATTTGCGGCATTAAGCAGATCGGCCATTTTAGATGAATCGTATTCGTTCATCTGGCAGCCCCAGGTTCTAATTAGCAGTTTCTTAGCCATTTAACTCTTCGCTCGTAATTTAAAATTGGTTCTGTCTAACATGCTTTATCATTTAATAGAGTTGTTGTCAGAACTATAAATGATAGCAAGCCGCGTATTGTACTGCTTTCAAGCGTATCTGACTAGTTGTTCACCACCACGAATATTATGTGGTTTTTCTGAATTTGGCGAACTCGATATCGCAATAATTTACAGTCGGAGTAAACTACAAGGCAGAATGATTCGTAAAACAACGAGATAGTATTACAGGCGAAATATGGAACAGTTTGATATTGTGATTATTGGTGGTGGCATGGTTGGTGCAGCTGCTGCGATTGGTTTTGCCAAACAAGGAAAAAGCGTTGCGGTTGTTGAAGGCCATGCTCCAGTTGATTATGACGTTAATCAAGCTATGGATTTGCGTGTCTCAGCCATTTCTCAAGCATCAGTAAATTTGTTACAAAGTTTAGGCGCATGGTCAGAGATTGAAGCGATGAGAGTATGCCCATATCGCCGTTTGGAAACGTGGGAGCATCCTGAATGTCGGACGCGCTTTCATTCCGACGCATTGGATATGCAGCAGTTGGGTTTTATTGTTGAAAATCGTTTGATTCAACTGGGGCTGTGGAAGCAGTTTGAGCAATTTCCTAATCTATCTTTGTTTTGTCCTTCTCGTCTTAAAAGGATTAATTTGGGTCATGGATATAATGTTGTTGAGTTGGATGATGGCCAAAAGCTAAAAGCTAGTTGGGTCGTTGGAGCCGATGGGGCGAACTCTCAAGTTCGTCAGCAAGCAGGAATAGGCATTACCGCTTGGGATTATCGTCAGCATTGTATGTTGATTAATATTACAACGGAATCCGAACAACAAGATATAACATGGCAGTGGTTTACCCCGACTGGACCACGATCTTTTCTTCCATTAACGGGGAAAAAAGGATCATTAGTGTGGTACGACAGTCCTGAGCGAATTAAGCAGTTAAGCCAAATGAGCAAAGGGCAGTTGCATGATGAGATCCAGAGTTATTTTCCTGATGAGTTAGGAGAATTTTCAGTCGAACAGTGGGGCAGTTTTCCTTTAACCCGCCGCCACGCACAACAGTATTTTTCTCATCGCTGCATTTTATTAGGGGATGCTGCTCATACTATTAACCCATTAGCGGGTCAGGGGGTTAACCTAGGCTTTAAAGACGTGAGTGCATTGTTAGATATTGTTGCAGATAAAGGCAGTGAATGGGCCTTAGAAGCGTCATTGGTTGAGTATCAGCGTGCAAGAAGAAAAGATAATTTATTGATGCAGTCAGGAATGGATTTTTTCTATACCACGTTCAGTAATGACATTTTACCGTTAAAGATAATGCGAAACGCTGCGCTGAAATTGGCAGAGTCATCTGGTCCGCTAAAACATCAAGTACTGAAGTATGCGATGGGGTTATAATTAACCGGAAATATTCATAAATGAATAAGGTCACTTCGGTGGCCTTTTTTATATTTCAAGGAAAATGGGAAAACAGCAGATTAAAGAGGTGATAAGGTTTATGGTTATATTGAATGGTGTGAATAGCAGATAAAAGAAAACCCACTAAAGAGTGGGTTTCTAATATGGTGCGGAAGGAGAGACTTGAACTCTCACACCTTGCGGCGCCAGAACCTAAATCTGGTGCGTCTACCAATTCCGCCACTTCCGCATTTGTTTCG
>NZ_JAKRGH010000028.1 GCF_022347565.1 Vibrio sp. Of7-15 | reverse complement strand
ATATTAAGCTCTGCTTAGTAGCAAAAAACAATTTGCCCGCTTAGCTCAGTTGGTTAGAGTACTTGCATGACATGCAAGGTGTCACTGGTTCGAGTCCAGTAGCGGGCACCAATTTCAGATATTAAGCTCTGTTTAGTATCAAAAAACAATTTGCCCGCTTAGCTCAGTTGGTTAGAGTACTTGCATGACATGCAAGGTGTCACTGGTTCGAGTCCAGTAGCGGGCACCACATCTAAAGCCTGCATTATTGCAGGCTTTTTCGTATCTGAAGATTTAATAAATCTCCGAAAAGCATCAGCCACTTGAAGCTTGATCTGATGCTTCTATTGATTCTCTACTGCTTTAGCAAGCTATTGACTTATAAAGGTCCATAATTTTTTGAGCAATTAGAGGATCACTAGCATAAATAACACCTTGATGATTCATAAAGTTAGAGTCTTTACGATTCAGATCTAACGCTTGCCCATGAATATTTGTTACCCATGCTTTAGCAGAAATAGCACACGCCGCCGTTGCACTGAAATCCCACAGACTGCCTCCTCCCTCAGCCTCTTTTGGAAATTTAAAGTAACAGGCAGGCGCATGTTCAAGTACACCAATCGCACTCATGACGGCCCCTTGCCCTACCACAATACGCACGCCTTGGTAGCCAAATTGTTCGGCTATCATCTCCAATTTTTCAATAACTTGAGCATACAATGGATGACTTTCAAAACTGCGATCGGTAAAGAAACTCAATAATGAATCTGAGCCTGGTAGCGATAATGTACATTCTTGCCAACTTTTTAAATAATGGCTGCCAAGTGATGAATCTAATAATGGCTCATTCAAGGCTTGGTAAGTCTTGCCAGTAATTGGGTTATGTACCACGCCGATTAATGGATAACCCGATCGTTCGACTAAAGCAATTGACACAGCAAACCCATCAACACCTTCAATAAACGGTAACGTGCCATCTAAGGGATCCACACACCAGAAATAGTCTTGAGTTAAGCGAGCATGTTGGTTTGCCTCTTTCTGATAAGCATTTTCTTCACTTAACATCGCGATACTGTACTGTTCAATCGTAGGCTGCAAAATGGATAAAATGATCTTTTCACACGCTAAATCAACGTCTGTCACTACTTGTGTGCTTAAACTGCTCCCCGTCGATTTACCATTAACATGTAAATCTTCACGATCCACAGCACGGATATAACCACCCGCCTGTTCCGCTGCATCGACAGCTAATTTCAACAAACTTTTTAATTGCTCATTAGTCAGCTTCATTACGTTCAACCGCCTCTAACTGTTGTAGTGCTTGCTGCGCTAACCCTTCTGTATACCCATTAATTTTCCAATGATCTGGACACCAACCTTTCACAAAACGATGAAAATCAGCCCAAGCTACGGCAAACAATGGTCTCCACTCTTTTTCTACCGCCTGAGGTTTCACACTCTTATTGTGACGTTGTAACTCAAAAGTTAAAACATCAAAATAATAATCTATTAGTTCTGTCTCTAATCGCTCACTGTCCTGCTCAGAAACACAGCTGCTAATGAAAAGGATAAGATCTTTCATGCCGCAGCCTTGGCCAATGTATTGAAAGTCTACTGCGGCGACTTTATTTCCCTCTTCTGAAAAACAAAAATTCGCCAATTTTGCATCACCATGAACAAGGGTCTGATACTGACATTGGTTTAAGACTTGATCGATCAATGGTGCCGCTTTTTTTAATTTTTCATCACCCAGGACGGCCAACTCATCAGGCCTAGTCTCTAGATGCCAGTAAGTGCCAACAGGCCATAATCCATCCGGCTTTCTATGCATATGCAGAGCATGAAAGCTAGCAATCCAATGAATACATGCCTTAATTTCTACAAGATCAGCGGCTTTTTTTACAACAGGAAAACCCGCTTGATGCAAATCCTCTAGTATCAGTAAAACTTCCTCTTCACTACTTTCAACTTGTAAGCAGTTAGGAACAAAACTATGTCGGTCAGTAAAGTGAGAATATGTTTGATACCAATTAACCTCTACTTGATAAGATTTCAGTTTACGCTGGTGCGACAAGCTTGTATTCCAACCTCTTGGGTGATGATCTGGCTGAGGAAACTTAATATGCTTGACCACCACAGACGGATAGACACTCCCTGTTAAATAGGCACGAAACAACTGCCCATACCCACCCCATAAATCTTGGATACATTCTATTCGAGATATCGACTGCGCTTGTGTCGCGTTAAGGAGTTTCAACTTTACGTCTGATGCTATATCCATAATACATAAATACTTTAAATGAAATTCTAGCACTATGTTACTGCAGTCCTTGACCAATTCAACGATAAGATAAAACGACACGAAAGAAGAGATAAGATACCCGAACCTCATCTTGCAACAATGACCTTCCTTAACGATAAAGTCACGATAAGGTTCAACCGTATCCACCCTATGCCAATATTTACCCTCCTCGGCCATGGTGAAAAACCATTGACAATTAGTTTCATATTAATTTCTTACAATTAAACTAAAAAATCTATATTTATTAATACATTACCCTATTTCTATTTTTTAATGATTCTTAGAACAAAATATGAACTCTATACCATAACTATTTACTTATAAAAATTAGCTCAAATAATGACTCTCTCAGTTTATAAAATTGAGACCAATACGATAGTTAATCTCTATTTTCAAATCTAAATTAGATGTTAACTCTAGCAAACAGATCATAAGCAGAACCAAACACCAAAACAGTGCTCTGTTAATACCATAAAAATAAGATACTCATCGCAACAAAAATGCCGAATGTAAGTAAATGTAAATAAATATTTCGGCGCAAAACAAAGATCCAATCAGAAAAATGAAACCTAGCTTGCCTAACAACCTAAGAGTTAACTACAACAAAGGCGTAGTGAGCCAAGCGGTATGGTGTTGTTGAGGTAAAGAAAGCCAATTGAAATTCACTGCACTTAGTGCCTGTCAGTAATCAGGTATTCCACCTACAAATTGCCATGATGAGCAATTAATTGTGAATGAATTATGGAGTGTTTCATGCACCTTAAAAATAAACTGTCGGTTATCGCAATGTCTGTTGCTTCTGTCCTTGCGTTACCATTGGAAGCAGCCGTAAGAACAAACTTAGATCAACAGGGCTTTGTTTCTCAGCAATCTCTTATGCAAAGTACCTTAGATCAACAAGAGTTTATTGCCGGCAGTGCTGTACTAGATGCACAAGGCGATGCAAAAGTCAGAGTTCAACAAACTTATCAAGGTATACCCGTGTATGGGGAAAGCTTTGTTGCGAACCAAAATGAGCGAGGAATGCTCAGTAATTTCAGTGGTGAATTTATCTCTGAAATTCAGCAAGACATTGCTTCGACAAAACCAAACATCAGCCAAAATGAAGCTCTTCAAACACTGGCTAACACATGGCAGCATGAACTTATTCAAGTCAGTCACCCTGAAAGAAAGCTGGTTATCTGGTTAGATGATTCAGATGTTGCTCACCTTGCTTGGCAACTGTCTTATGTGGTTTATGGGGATGAACCAAGTCGACCGACCGGGTTTGTCGATGCACAAAATGGCAAACTACTCGAAAGCTGGGATGGTCTCGCTTATGCAAAAGGCAGTGGTCCTGGTGGTAACGGTCGCGTTGGGCGCTATCATTTTGGTACTGATAACCCAAGCTTCGAAGTCCAGGAGTCTGGTGGCCTTTGTTACTTAAACAGTGCCAATGTTGAAACTATCGACATGAAACACAAAAAGTCTGGGGGCAGCATCCACCAATTCAACTGTTATGAAAACAGTGAACGTGCGGTAAATGGTGCTTATTCGCCTCTCAATGATGCTCATGCCTTTGGTCAAGTCGTGTTTGATATGTATCGTGAATGGTACAAAAAGTCACCACTGACTCAAAAACTTAAAATGCGTGTACACTACGACAGTAACTATGAAAACGCGTTTTGGGATGGCCAACAAATGACATTTGGCGATGGAAAAAACACTTTTTACCCCCTTGTTAGCCTCGATGTTGTCAGCCATGAAGTCAGCCACGGTTTTACTCAGCAGAACTCAAATTTAGAATATAGAGGCCAGTCTGGTGGCATGAACGAAGCCTTTTCTGATGCTGCCGGTGCCGCTGCTATCTATTTCTATGAAGGCAGCTTTAACTGGAAAATTGGCGACCGCATTAAAAAAGGTGCTGGGGCAATGCGTTATATGGATCAACCAAGCCGCGATGGCCGCTCTATCGATCATACACGCAGTTACAACGACAGTTTAAATGTACATTATTCATCCGGGATTTATAACCGTGCTTTTTACTTGTTATCAACAGCACCAAAATGGAATATTCGTAAAGCATTCGATGTATGGGTAAGAGCAAACCAACTGTACTGGAATGCACGTTCTACGTTTGATCAGGGCGGTGTTGGTGTTGCTAAAGCTGCGAGCGATCTAGGGTACTGTGTGGATGATGTTGTCACCGCTTTTTCTGGCGTAGGTGTCAATGCAGGCAGTAAAACAGGTCAGCACTGCTCAGGAGGCCCAGGTAACGAAGCACCTGTGGCTGCATTTACAAGCCAAACGAATCAACTGACGGTCAGCTTTAACAATACATCAACTGACGATAATGCGGTTGTAAGTCATTACTGGCGTTTTGGTGATGGGCAAACATCTACTCAACAAAACCCAAGTCACACTTATTCCACAGAAGGTTCTTACTCTGTTATTTTAGAAGTAAAAGATGCGGAAGGGCTAAGCCACTCTGTTAGCCAAACAGTTTCGGTTACAAAAGGAACAGGTCAATGTTCAGTTGCAGCTTGGAACCCAACGGCTATTTACTTAAAAGACAGCCAAGTCTCTCATAAAGGCAAACTGTACACTGCCAAATGGTGGACGACTGGAGAAGAACCAGGTACAACAGGCCAATGGGGAGTGTGGAGTGAAACCGGAGTGTGCCAGTAACAGCACATAATCTCTCAAACCATTAACAATCAAAGCCAGATCTAACCATTAGATCTGGCTTTTTCTTACTCGTTTGGTAATACGTCAATAACTCTAGCCCTACCATCTTTAGCAATCATTAACATTGCGACACCACCATCCGCTAACTCTTTCTCAAGGGCTAAGGCTTTTTCTTTAGGTGCAAAAAACGCTTCTATACCATATTTTATCCTAAGATGCTGCTGCCCTGAATATCGAAATCCTTGCGCCCTTCCCCGAATAAAAACCCCTTCTTCTGGTTTATCGAGTAAGAGTTGACTAAATTCATACAAATCATTTTCAGCATTTTTCTTCAGGGCAACATACACAATTTCACCATGGCGAAGATCTTGTGAAATCGAGTTGATTTCAGTGTCTAATTCGGAAAACTCATAACGTAACAACGCGTAGTTACCACGAAACATGGATCTCGGATCCACAGGAATGGTTTGTACTTTGACCTCATCTCCAGTCCAAATAGGCAGTGCTGCTTTCACGTACATCCCCACCAATACCAACAACTGAAAACACACAACGGCAACTAAACCAATCACTAAACGATTTTTCATGCTTTAGCCTCTTTAAATTGCGTTTTTTTCCAATATTTCGCGGCCCCTAACAACAAACCTGCAAATGCTAAGAACAGTACTGCGCCACCAATATAATCCCCAATCAAGGCGATATAACGAATCAAAGCAGTAATTAAAATCGCGCACAGACCTAAGAAAAAGTAGTGTGAGATCCCCAATTGGATGCCTTTTAAAATAAGCCAGCCTCCCCAGATGATCAGCGCTAAATTGCTCATTACCTGCAAATAGGTGGCCAGACTTGGATCGTCGATGGTGATGACGGCAAACAAAGGAATTAAAAAACCGATCACAGCCACCAGTACCATTTGAATCTTCTGCGTTAAAACAGCTAAACCAAGCGCAGCTGTTAAAAAGAAGGCAACTAAAAGCAACATGGATTGTTTATGATCCCAGTATGTTTTAATTAACTCCTCCCACGGCCACTCAAAGCTTAAAACCAGCATTAACAGCAAGCCAAATCGTAAGCTCCATACAGACAATAAGGAAGCATAGTCTTTTGCTGCGACAGAGTTTCGTTGGTGTAACCAATGGCTAAATGCATACATCAGTATGAAAAAACTAATACTGACGACGGCATTTTCGTGGCCAAAGAAATAGTAGCGATCCACACTCCAAAATTTAGCTAACGAATACTCCGCATAAAACACAAAACTAACTACCGTTAAGAAGAACAACAATAGACTTGAAGAGCCCCTCATCAGAACCCATAACGAACCGACTAAGAACAAAGGAAAAGCGATCGGATAAAAGCCCAGATCAACTTCCGTGAAAAACCAAATTAAGGCCAACAAAAGAGTTTGCAGCATAATCCACGGGCTACGGGTCGTAACCGCAATTAGTAAACAACCCAACGCCCACCAAAAAACACCATCAGGCATGTGTTCACCTAAATGGTAAATCTGCGCGATTAAAATAATGGATGCGCCATAAAATAAATTTCCCAGCAGGAAGATTCCCGTTGCGGCGCTGGTTTTTCCTGACGTATACTTCTTTACAGCAACGAGCTGAGTACACATTGTCAAGGCAATCAAGCCTGACATCCGCACGCCTCTTGGTATCTGCTCCCAATTAGCTCCTAATAAGGTAATAACCGACAAACCAATGAATAAATACCCCAAGGCCACCAGCACGTTATATCCCAAACTTCGGTTATTTCTCTGATGATAATCCGCGCCATACCGCTGGCATATCACCTCTGCCTGGGATTCTGAAATAATATCATCTTTCACCCATTCTGCGGTTTCTTGGGCTAAATCATTTTTTAGTAACCGGAGCAAACGCATTTTTTATCCCTATTTGAATACATCCAATACAATCTTTATTTTAGATAAAGTAAAGCACGATTATGCACGCTGTTCAATTGATGTTTACAATATTTTTACCATTTGTAACCTTGCTAAAACTGGCTTTTTTATTTTGCCAAAACAGTCACTTCAGATAAGAAAGTGGTAAAACGTGCCCATGACTGCTTATCTGCTTCTTGATGATAACGTTTAGAGCCAAACACCGTAAACGCATGCGGTGCTCCGCTATAAGTTACCATTTCATGGTCAACTTGATGATTTTCTAACTCACTGGCCAAATCAGAAAACTGCGACAAAGGAATAGCTGTATCTGCACTGCCATGAAAAACCAGTACTTTCCCTTTCGTTTGGTCATAACTTTGATTGTCTGGTGTTTTTAATCCACCATGAAAAGTAACAAACCCCTTCGCATCAACACCTGAACGTGCCATTTCCAAAACAGCAGCCCCACCAAAACAATACCCCATTACGACCACATCAGTATTAGTACCGTTAAGGAGGTAAGCCGTACTTAGCGCTTCATTCATGAGTTGCCTCATCTTTTTGCGATCTTTATACAACTCTCCCGTATGCTGGCGCTTATCTTCTACCTTAGTTGGTCTAACACCAGCCCCGAACAAATCAGCTGCAAAAACGTTATACCCCATTTCTGCCAGCATATCAGAACGTTTTTTCTCATATTCCGTTAGACCATCCCAATCATGCACTAGCAAAACAAGTGGTGCTCCCTGCTTGGCTTTCGTCCAGTACCCTTCATAAAGGTTATTATCAACATCGTACTGAATTAACTTCCCAGCGCCGTGCGCCATAAATGAACAACATAAAAACAGTACTAGAATACACTTATTAATCACTTTCTTACTCCTATCCTGAAAGTCATATTTTCTGTATTCCTAATTTTAGAAGAGAAACTAAACTACGCACGATGAAGCAGCATTTGAATTAAGGACATCACCTACGCTTTGTTTTTCCAGCCAACAGACTACCTGCTCTAATACCCACTCAGGATCGTCTAGTGGAATATCATGCCCTGCTGACTGGTGAGTATGAATATCAACTTGCCAAGCACGTGCTAATGCGACACTGCACTCATGATTAACCATTTGATCCTTCACTGAACTAAGAATCAAAACAGGCTGCTTAGGCTTATGAACACACTTAAACTGGGCTGCTGCTCTTAGCTGACGCAGTACATTTTCTTGTTTAACTGGGCACTCTTTTTGCCAGTCAACCCACTTTTTTTGTACCAAGTGATTTTCGCAATAACGGTTGGACGTCATAGATAAAATAAGCTTTTCACGTTGACTGGCTTTTGAAAATAAAGCCCTGATGATCTTTGGATAAATACGTACTTTTAGTCGATAGTAAAAAGGCGAATAAGGCTTCATAGAAGAGTTAATTAATACCGCACTGTTTACCTTGGATGGGTAACGCTCCATCATGTCTGCCGCTATCATCCCTCCCATCGAAATACTCAAAATATCAATGGCTTCCTCGACACCATAACGATCCAGCTCATTCGTGACCCAATCCGTCATAGCTTGAATTGTTTCTGGAGAGTCTTCTTTAAAATATTGGCCATTGCCCGGAATGTCGATACAAATGATCCGTTTTGATAATCGCTCATCCAGTAGTGTTAATATACGTCCCCAATGACGCTGCTCACGTATTAAGCCGCGCAATAATACCAACGGTCGATCCATAACCAACTCCATGCTTATTTTCTTCTACATAAACCTTCACACAAACAGACTAACAAAACCATTGCAAAGTAAGTCGAATCAAAATGCAATACTTTATTTGGTCGTTATTTATCATAACGGGTGTACAAAACGCAGAGTTACTAAAAAGCTTTGTAAAATGAGATGATATAAAAAAGCCTCACTGATAATGATGAGGCTTAAGTAAATAAAACCGAAAAAATGGTTGTCTGTAAGACTATGCAGCTACTTAGTGATGATGGTGCATTTTGTCTTTTTTCGTATCACTTTTTACCACTTTTTTCACTGACACCTGAATATCCACACTACCTGACTTTTCAAAGTTTAACGTCATCGGGAAAGTTTCGCCGTCACGTGGTGCTTCTTTCATCCCAAACAGCATCACATGATAGCTACCTGGCTTTAAGACTTCACTTCCATTAGCCGGAATAGCAATACCTTCAACCTGACGCATTTTCATCATGCCATTTTCATGAACATGAGCATGTAATTCTACTTTTTCAGCAATAGGTGATTCCGCACTCACCAAAGTGTCTTCTACATCACCCTGATTCTTTACCTTTAAAAAGGCCCCTGCCACTGTCGCGTTAGGCGGTGTTTCACGTGACCACGGATGCTCAATTTCCAATTTTCCAACATTATAACCACACGCATTTGCGCTGAGTGAGAATGCACCAAAAGAAAAAGTTAATGCCGCTGCTGTAATGATTCCACGTGTAAATTTGTTCATCTTTTTATCCTAAAATAGTAAACTCGTGCGGGCTTTTATTGGCCTTTTTGCACTGTTATTAAAAGTAATAGTTAAGAGATAACCAATGCAGGTGGTGATTGTTTTGGTGCAAACTCTAAGTACTTTTTAGAACCACTAAACTGAGCCGGAATAGCGGCGAACGTGTACTTAAATGGCGCTATAGAGAGATATGGGAGAAAATGAGCGACAACAACTTGAAAAGAGTACTGATTATTGTTTTTTAATATTGGGCAATGCAGCTGAAAATGAGCATCACCAGGCGACGATTGTTTATTTTCTGATAATAAATCGGCTACGTTAACCCATTTAAGGCCAGTGGTTGTACATATCAATACTTTTTCATCTGCGTTGACTGAAAAAATAGAGTTTGCTGTGGAATACGCACTTGGGTTCAAAACCACGACCGCAGACAAATACACTTTAAATAAGATCGCAAAAATCATGGCTAACACCATCATCTTATTTGAACTATTAATCTTATTTATCAACGAGTCACATTCCAATAACAATATATGCCGCGAAGTTATCACAGCAACAATATATGAACAACAGTATATATAGATTTATAGCAATAAAAGTTAAGTTGATCGTCATTAATACCCATTCATTCTTAATTGCTATTAAAAGAGGTTGAATTTCAGTCACTTTTAATTTTACTTACAAAAAGAAAACACCCGATTCATCAATAAATTTGAGAGGCGATATAAAAATAGAAGATAATTATCTGACACTATTTATTTTCACTGGTACAATTTACCAGCAATCATTCCAATAAGTATTCACACATTCTGATACTGCTGACGACTGATATCAGACTATTATAAGTTACCATTGCATATGAAAAAACGTATTCAGGTCATTTTGACTGCTTTACTCATACTGTCCACCTTCCAAGTAAAAGCAATTCCTTTGCTATACAGCTTTTGGGAGTATGATGAATACCTTAACGAATTTCCTGAGCAAAAGCAGTTAGTTGAAGAGCTTCGCGCCATCGTTATGGCACCTCCAGTTCCTTTAAGTGAGCCCCAAAAAAGGCCAATCCGAATTTCAGTTATCCACCCTGGGGAGCAAGCTTCTGACTACTGGCGTCGTAGCGTTGTTGCTCTGGAGCGCCGTTTACAATATCTTGGTATTAAATATGAACTGAATCGAGTATCTACCCGTTTACACTTAGACATTAGAGAACAGAGCTCGTCACTTTTAGCAGCCATAAAGAATAAAGCAGATTATTTAATCTTCACTTTAAACACCAGCAAACATCGTAAATTTATCGAGCATGTTCTGCAAAACCCAGATACCAAACTAATCTTACAAAATATTACAACGCCAATTAAAGCTTGGCATGGACACCAACCCTTCATGTATGTGGGCTTTGATCACCTTTTAGGCACCAGAGCGCTTGCCCAATATTATCAAGAACGCTTTCCAGATGGCGCAAAATATGCCCTACTCTATTATTCACAGGGGTATTTAAGTGCGGCTCGCGGTGATACATTCATAGAGGCGATGAGACAAAAAGAGAAATACACGTTGCAAACGGCTTATTACACTAAGGTCGATTACTCTTCTAGTTATCGCTCTACTGTCAGTGCCATCAAGGAGTACCCTGACCTTGATTTTATATATGCATCGTCTACTGATATTTCGTTAGGGGCAAAAGACGCACTACTCGAAAATAACGCCCATCACATTGAGGTGAATGGCTGGGGCGGAGGCTCTGCTGAGCTAGAAGCTCTTGAAAAAGGGGAAATGGATGTCACGGTGATGCGCATGAACGATGATACTGCCATTGCCATTGCGGAAGCCATAAAAATGGACTTACAAGGTAAAAAAACGGCTACCGTGTTTTCCGGTGATTTTGAGATTGTCACCAAAGAAATAACCAAAGAAAATCTCGAACGATTGAAAGCCAGAGCTTTTAGATATTCGGATATGAAATAAATGACAGAAAAACTGGAAGATAAACAACTCTCCCTTGCTGACTTAATTTTCAGATTGATCATCGTGGTATTTAGCGTACTAACGATGGGGATTATCATTCAAACTTATCATTTGAGCTCCCGAGCAGTGAACCAAGAAGTTGATCGTAGCTTAGAGCAAACATCTCGATTACTTCAAAACCTGCTTGATTATCGCTTAGCTACTCTACAAATTGGCCAAGATGCCGCAGCAAGCAGTTTACAGCTACAAAATGTCGTTCGTGGTAAAGAGTCAGACAGTCTTGACCAGTTTTTCGTTGATTTAAACCAGAAAGATCCCCAAAACTCACCTGATTTCCGTTTTATCGAAGTAGATGGGAAACTGTCTTGGTTTGATGGTAATAATCTTTTTTTAGGTGTTGATGAAATCGCACTTGAACAACTAATTAGCACTAATTTTTCCAAAGACAGCTGGCACTATAAAACCGTTCAGACAGTAATCGGTAAGGCGCACGTTTTAATGCGCCGAACCGCTATTGTCATGTCTGATACAGGCCAAATGAAGGGGTGCTTGTATACTGCCATTGTTCTCAACAATAACCTTTCTTTAATTAGCCAATTAAAATCTGCTAGCAATACTGAAGATATTTTCATCGTAAATGACAGCGAAATCATTGCAAGCAGTATTACTCAAGCCAACCTCACTTATCACGAGATCTCAACTCGCATCACGGATCAATACTTTGACCATGAAAATAAGCTACTTAACCTCGTACCACTGAAGCTAAATGGGCGCCAAAGCTCTCTAAGTATCATCTCCATTCAGGAAAAAGAGAATATTTCTAACCTGCAAAAACAGCTGCTCTGGGGATTCTTAATTTCATGTTTAGCTCTGAGCATACTGGCTTTCATCGTCAGAAACGAAATTAAAAAACGGGTACTCAGTGGCCTAAATACATTAATGGATTACACGCGTTCAGCTTCAGATAAAACAACGTTTAGTCAGTTCCAAGGTTCTGAAATTTTAGAGTTTAATCATATCGGTCAAAAGCTTGAGCTGGCCTTTTCTGAATTAATTGAAAAAGAACAATCTCTCCAAGATCTTTTCCACTATGCGATATCTCCTATTATCGCATGGGATCGCAACCTTAAAATCATAAAGATAAACCCAGCAGCAGAAAAACAACTTCATTATTTACGCAAAAACAAAACTGGCCAGTGCTTGTTCAGCGAATTTGAGCATAAAGTAAAAGCAAACCTCGAATATGTTCTTCAGTATGGCACGCTAACCGACATCAACATCGAAGTGTATGATCGGGTATTTCGCTGGAACTTATCACCTCTAGAAAATGATGGCGTCGTACACACCATTATCGGTCAGGGTTTGGACATCACTTCACTGATCAATGCCGAGAAACAGAGCCGTAAAGCAGAAATTGCCGCTCAAGCTTCTGTAAAAGCAAAAGACGATTTCTTGGCTCGTGTCAGCCACGAGATTCGTACTCCCCTTAATGGAATCTTAGGCACGACCCAACTTTTAAAAAACTCGATGGATTGTCCTCAAAACCAAGTGCAAGTCGATATTCTTCACCGCAGCAGTGAACACCTGTTGGCGGTGCTGAATGATATTCTCGACTTTTCTAAGATTGAACAAGGGAAACTGAACATTGAAATCAATGAGTTCCGCTTGTCTGATGTTATCTATACACTAGAAAGTATTTACCGCCCGCTTTGTGAAGAAAAGAACGTTCAATTACTAATAGAAAGTAAAGTACCCAAGGATCAAACCATTTCAACCGATCAGGTTAGACTTACTCAGATTTTGTTTAACTTATTAAGCAACGCAGTGAAGTTTACTTCTAAAGGGGAGATCTCAGCTCACTTTACGCTTGTGAGCCAACCTAATGGCCAAACGGCATTAAAAATGGCGATTAAAGACTCTGGAATTGGGATTTTACCTGAACGCCAATTGCATTTATTTGAACCTTTTGTGCAGGCTGAATCGACAACCACTCGTGAATACGGTGGTAGTGGCCTTGGCTTGTCCATTGTAAAACACTTACTGGATATGCTGAGTGGATCCATTGAGTTGGAAAGCCATATTGGAACAGGTTCAGAATTTACAGTACATCTACCTATCACTTTGGTTCATTCCAAACCTCAGGTTGAATTACAAAAACCAAAGCTGACTCACGACTTATTTGATAGAGAAGTGAAAGTACTTTTAGTAGAAGACAATAAGTCTAACGCTTATATCGCAAAAGCTTACTGCATGAAATACAACTTAAATGTTGACTGGGTTGAAAATGGCATCTCTGCTCTTGATAAACTAGCACATCAATCATACGACCTGATCATGATGGACAACCAAATGCCAATGTTAGATGGCATAGAAACCAGTCAGAGGATCAGAAACCACCTGCAAATCTCGACACCTATTTATGCTTATACTGCCGATGCTTTTGATAATACGAAGCAGGCCTTTTTAGACGCAGGAGCTAACTACATTCTGACTAAACCCATAAAAGAGAAAGCCTTACATGAGGCATTAGTGCACTTTAAAGAAAACTTTCTAGAGTCTTCTGTCTCTTCGTAACTTTTTAGCTTTTTAGCTTTTTAAAGATAAGTTGTACAGGAAAAGACTGTACCCGACAGAGAATGATAATAGATGCAGCTATAGTGCCCAACTACTGTGTCCTAGATAGCAAGGACACAGTTCTATTAGTGAATTAACGTTTAAGCTGCCACATTCGAGCGATATTCTCAGCAAGATTTGTGACATTTTCCCCTGCTTTCTCAAATGCTTCATCGAGGCTCATGGCGTTTGGCGTCGCGGCAAAGACCGCATCAATACCACATTGGTACACAACTTGATGATTAGCCCCTAAACAACCCGCAATCCCAATAACTGGAATATCATAGGCTTTCGCTACTTTTGCCACCCCCATCGGGGTTTTGCCATAAACCGTTTGCCCATCAATACGCCCCTCTCCTGTAATCACTAAATCCGCGCCCTTTACACGCTCCGATAACTGTACAGTTTCTAGCACAATCTCTGTTCCGGGCTTCATAATGGCATTGGTAAATGCTAATAAAGCCGCCCCCATGCCTCCTGCGGCACCCGAACCCGGTTGTTGAGCGACCTTTTTTCCTGTCGCTTCATACAACTTCTGGCTGTAATGCTTCAAGCCACTATCCAGTAATTGAACATCCGATTCGGTTGCCCCTTTTTGCGGACCAAAAACCGCTGATGCCCCTTTTTCGCCACACAGTGGATTATCCACATCACAGGCAATTAAGATTTCACAGTTCTCCAAACCCGGATGTAGATTTGATGTATCAATCGAGTCAATGTGAATCAAGCCAGCCCCTGTTAATGGCACCATTTGACCGTGAACATCTAAAAATTTCACGCCTAATTCTGCCATCATACCAATACCACCATCATTGGTTGCGCTGCCACCAAGCCCTATGATCAGCTTTGTAATGCCTGCATCTAAAGCCGATGTAATCAGCTGCCCAGTGCCAATGGTACTAGTACATTTGGGGTCTCTTAAAGCCCTAGGGACATGGTGCAATCCACTCGCCGCCGCCACTTCAATGACAGCCGTTTTGGGGATGAAGTCAGGTTCAGAAAGTCGGTCTGATTCAATGCTGCTTCGACCCAACAATCCATAAAAAGCGTTTACATCAGCACCTAAAGGGCCTTCTACTGTCACATAATTCACACAGCCATGAGTCGCATCCACCAGTGACTGTACTGTCCCTTCTCCTCCATCAGCAACAGGAACCAAACTGTACTCAGCGTGTGGTAATACACGCTGAAAGCCAGCTTGAATGGCATCGCATACTTGTTGAGCAGTTAAGCTCTCTTTAAATGAATCAGGGGCAATCACCACTTTCATATCAAACTCCATATAGCATGAAAGAAGACTTCAAATAATCACATAAGCTAAAGATTTTACTACGAATATTCACCCCACTGGCTGCCTAAAACCACACTGAGAATAAAACATATCGTCAATGAGAGGACAGTCATACTAACTTTTTGGTTTTAACGCCCCACACGAATCCCAAAAATCATAAAGAACCAAAGAAACAAAAATCAGTAAGCTGGATAAAGAGATCCACTCAGTGAAATACCCATCAGACACTTCCATGGTTTTATGGGCTATCCAAAGCAACGAGCACACCGCCAAATACACCATAAACTTACAACTATGCGCTAGCATGCGATGCATTAAACTATTCAAGTGTGTTTTCGCATAGGAAAGTTCAAAAGCGCCAATAATACTGGCTGCCATCAAGAACCCTAATACCGTTAACACACTTCCCTGTTCAGAGGTTTTCAACGCCTCAAATTCATAATTAATGCCAGGCAACAGCAAAGTAATAAACACCACAATACAGGCTATATTCTTTACCACGACCTCAATTAAAAATACCTTTTCCAGCTTCATGCTCATCCACCACCTACTTACTCTAGCTCGAACACCAACTCACCTTGTAGCATTGTCATTAACACCGTGGCTCGGCGAATATCATTGACTGACCCCTGCATGATATTTCGATCCAGTACCACTAAATCAGCCGATTTCCCGACCTCCAAGCTGCCTGTTACGTCTTCTAAGCCAAGAGCTCTGGCTGCATTAATGGTGTACGCATTCACTGCGGCATTTACATTGGGTAACCCTTTCGAACGTAACTTCACCGCATTAGCAATACCAGCAAGTGGATTAATGCTGTTGACGTTCCAGTCACTGCTGAGTGTTACGTTTGCTCCAGTATCGTACACTTTACGAATAGGCATCAAAGCATGAGCGCGCTTTTTACCAATCAGTGGTTCAGCCCAGCTATGATCCGCCTCTGCAATATAATCTGAGCCCAGCTGAAAATCGGCATCAACATCGAGACTTTTAAAACGTGGAAGATCTGAGGCTGAAATCATTTCCAAGTGAGTCATATTGTACTTCTGCTTCGAGCCTGATTTTCTCGCATTTTCAATGGCATTGAGGCTGTCTTGTACACCACCATCGCCAATCGCATGTATATGTGCACCATATCCTAATTTATCTAAGCTTATCAGCCAGTCTGCCATTTCGTTTTCAGGAATATAGTTCAGGCCGTACGGTGAAGCTGGGAAATAAGTAAAATTATAAGGTGCTAATGTTTTAGCCGAACCATTCACAATAATACCGTCGCTGTACATCTTGACCTGATCCACAATGAGTAAGTCATTTTTGTCTGAGCTTTGAATCTTCTTCAAAAAACGCAGCTGCTCTGATTTATTCACATGAGGGTAAATCCACGGACGAACAGACACGCGTGCTGTCAGCTCATCATCATCTTTTACCGCTTGCCACACATCATACCAACCACGCTTCCAGTACAACCGGCCATCACCAATGGTCGTCACACCGTGCTGTGCCGCTTCGGATAAACCATTGAGTAAGCCTTCATAGCTTTGTTCAAATTTATTGTTTAGGCTGTTCCACGCTTTTTCCATCACAATATCGCCAGCGTTATCAATTAAGATACCTAACAATTCCCCACTGTCTTCATCTTTCATGATGATGCCACCAGCAGGGTCTTTACTATCGACCGTGATGCCTGCCACCTCAAGAGCCTTAGAGTTCACCCACATGGAGTGCGAGGTTTGCTCCATAAAAATAGCTGGTTTGTTTTTAATCACACTGTCAATTACTTCAAGTGGGGAATATTCAGCGTCTTCACTTAACGTTTCACTGATGGTATGCCCCCAACCAATGATCCATTCATCCGATGAGTTTCTGTTTTGGAAAAGGCATTGTTTGAAATACTTCAACTGCTCTTTTGGCAATAACTCTGGCTCTAATTCACAGTTACCACCCGCTTCCGATGCGGCTTCAAACACATGGTTATGGTTATCTATAAAACCCGGTAATACCTGTAAGCCTTCTAAGTCGATGACTTCGCTTGAATACCCCGTAACCTTATCCACATCCGCTTGGCCAAGTGCAATAATCTTTCCATTCTTAATTGCAATGGCATCACTATAACTTTGTGAGGCATTCGCCGTGTATACTTTGGCATTAATCAATACCGTATCAGCCTCTAAAGCATTCGCCAAGCCACTGCATGCCATTAGCATGACGAAACCAGCGCTATTTAAAAACTTATTGGAACACTTATCTAAGTACATTGGTGATTTCATTTTTTATCCCTCAGAATGACCGTGAGTTGTCCATTAAAATGATTGGTCGTTGAGTAAGTCGTACAGTAAATACTTTGAAGTATAGAGGCACCTTAAAAAGCGTACCTCTATACGAAGTCGTTGATTTAGGTAATCCCTTCTATCTCTTATCAAACTGTGCTGAGCGGTAAATTTCTTCGCCAGCAAGTAACGTCTGAAGCACCTTAGTTTGATTAATACTTTGTGGCGATATTTCAAAGACATTTTGACTAAGCACAATAATATCCGCCTCTTTGCCTACTTCGATAGAGCCAACTAATTGTTCTTGTCTCATCACATAAGCGGCATCCAAGGTATAAGCCGCTATAGCTTCTGAGAGCGTTAGGTTTTGTGGATAACGAGTAACCGCGTTTTGTAAGCCAATAAATGGATTATATGGACTCACACTCCAATCGCTGCTGAGTGTGATTCGCGCATCCGCATCTGCCAAACTTCGCAGCGGGATTAAATTATCTGATTTTTCATGGCCCACTAACTCTGAATGCTCAGACCAATGATGTGGGTGAGTAAATCCTCCGGCGACTTGAGCATCTGCGGTTACATTCAGTTCTGCAAATCGCGGCAAGTCTTGCGGATTCACCATTTCAACATGGGTGATACGATGACGTCCTTGCTTACTGCCTGATTCTTCAACGGCATTCAGAGCTTCGTGAATTCCTCGCTCACCAATACCATGGATATGAAAATCAAACCCAACTTCTTCAAGCTCAGCAATGTAATTAGATAAGCGTTGTTCAGTAAAATAGTTCAGCCCTTTGTTACCATCAATGCCGAGTAAATCAATTTCATACGGATCATGCAATGCCGCGGTCGTGTTGCTGGTGATCCCATCACTGTATAGTTTAATTTGGTTAATGCGTAACAAGCTGTCTTGATCATTGGTGTACAACGATTTCAGCATTTCTAGTTGCACTTCGTCGTTCTCTTCTGGGTATGCCCATAAACCAAGGACAACACGTGCGGTAAGATCATCATTTTGTTCTGCTTTCTGCCAAGTTTTATGATAACCACGCTTCCAATATGCTCTGGCATCCGCAATAGACGTAATTCCATGTTTGGCTAGCTCCGGTAGCGTGTAGTCTACCAAGCCATCGTAATCATTTTGCATGGCTTGAGTATTCGGTGCCATCGCGATATTCATGACTATTTCGCCTGCATTATCCATCAGCAAACCATTTGGCTTTCCGGTTTCCTCATCACGCATGATGACGCCACCTATCGGATTATCTGTATGTTGGTCAAACCCAGCCAGCTCCAATGCTTTGGAGTTAACCCACATGGAATGGGACGTATGCTCCATAATAATCACAGGGCGATCAGATACCGCTTCATCCAATATTTCAACGGGGTTTCGCTCTGCTTCCAGTAAGGTATGTAAATCATGTCCGTAGCCAATAAGCCACTCGGTGTCAGGAAAGTCTTTTGCGGCCTGCTTAATAACACTGATGTATTTTTCTGGATCAGTTTCTTCTATCTCAAGCTCGAAATGATTATTATCAGAGCCGGATTCTAACGCATGAATATGAACATCATGAAATCCTGGCATCACCATTTTGCCGTCTAAATCCACCACCTTGACGTCACCCATTTCAAACTCTTCTACGTTCGCGTCTGAGCCAACATAGGTAATGACACCATCTTTAATCACCATGGCTTCTGCCCACGGTTGTTCTGGATTTACTGTATAAATGGCCCCGTTTTTATAGATAACAACACCGTTGCTCTCTCCATATTCAGTGTTTCGGTCGTACTCCCCATCATCGTAATTTGATGCATTTGCCGAACACCCGGCAAGACTGAGCGTTGCCACTGTAATCGACGTTGCTAGAAGGGTTTTTACGCAAGCTTTATTCGTTAATTGATTAAACATGACCTTGTCCTCGTTACTTAATGTTATAGCTATAGCTCTTACCGCCTCCCTGAACACAAATCTAAAGTAACAAAGCCAAGGTAACAGCTAGGTAACAAGCAAGCTCAGTCAATGTTTATTTCGACAATTTTTTATTTATCTGGCCATACCTCAGCATACTGAATGGACACTGAGTAGCTGTTTTCATTGGTATTTATTTCTAACAACCACCCTTTGTGTTGGCAAAGTTTTTCGACAAGAAAAAGTCCAACACCATAACCATAATCCGTGCTTTCACCTTGCTTCACTGTCATGTCGATAGGGTTAATAACACGAAAGAAGCGCTCATCAACCACAATAGAAATAGTGCCATCGTCTGTGTACTGAAATGCATTACGTATTAAGTTGCCACACACAATATCGAAAAAGCCACGCTCCATATTCATAACGAGCTCTGGGTCAATACTGAAATCAATGGATACCGATTTACGCAGTAAAATGTAATCGTAGCGCTCACTGATGTCCTCAATAGCCCGTTTTACTTCTATCTTTTCAGTGGCAACCTTCCTTTCATTATCAGCCCATAGCCAGAGCAAACAATCGGTTGTAGACAGCATATTATTATTTGCTCGCCTTAACTTAATCAGCTTATTATTTTGCTCTTTCACCTGCTTGTCTGGGAATTTTTCTAATAAGTCCAATGAGGCTTTCGTCACCGCCAGTGGAGTCCTGAGTTCATGACTCAAGGCTTTTAAATACTGTTTCTCTTCCGTGTTTTTTTGCTCAATGGTTGTAATGGCTTGTTCAAACTGCTCAGCAACCCGGCACAATTCTGAGAACTTCAATTTATTACGATTCAGTTTTACAGAAGTTGAAGATGTGGGCACCACACTCACCCATTGGCCTAATAAACGAATAGGTTTGGCAATAGAGTAGAAAAAACCCGCCAGCAGGGTGGCAACCACAAGTAACGTTCCGATCCCCAGTAAGAGCTGTAAATCAATCAGTTCTAAATCCGTTTCGTAGTCATCCTCTAACCCACGATAACGATGAACCGCATAAGCTTGCTCCCCTGTTGTTGTGTCAAGGAAAGGCAACACATAGAGAACATCGTGGTTCATCTCTTTGATGATCATATCCATTGGAGCTTCGGTTAACTCTGAGCCAAGGTAAGGTATTTTTTCCCAATCACGAAAAACTTCGATATAGTGGTCGTCATACCAGCCCTCGCTTCCTATCATGTCCTCTGCTAGCAAGCTCATGAAATAATGGCTGGTGTCGTACGTGCCCCACTGGTAGGCGGTTTTGATCGTAAACGCACTGATAAAAGAAACCACTACCACCATCATGACGGCTTGCATGGTGAGATAACGGCCGATACCTATGTGAGATCCTTTTTTAGACTGCTCATCATTGGCAAATTGATCATTCATGTGAACCTCAATCTTCTGCTCTTAACGCTATACCCATTCCACGAACGGTGTGAAGTAATACCTCGTTTTTATTAATGATTTTTCTTAGACGATACAACTGCATTTTCAAGGCATCTGAAGAAGGCGGCTCATCGGGCCAAATCATAGTTTCTAATTTTTCTCGGCTGACTACATTTGGGCTATTTCTCATTAAATACTCTAAAATTTTCCACTCAATAGGCCCTAAATTAAGAGGATCATTACCTAAACTTGCTTGATGTGTCTTCGTGTTTAGCACCAAATTTGACACTTTAAGTAAATGGGTATCATTTGAATGACGTCGAGCAAGAGCCAATATGCGCGCCTTAAGCTCCAATAACTCAAACGGCTTCACCATATAATCATCGGCTCCTTTATCAAAGCCTGTTAGTTTGTCTTCTAATGCACTTTGCGCTGTCAGCATTAAACATGGTGTTGTAATACCCAAATTACGCAGCTCAGTACAAAATGCATGCCCATCCATTTTCGGCATCATGACATCGGTAATAATGACATCAAACTGAGTTTGCTGAACCAACTCTAAAGCCATTTCTCCGTGATACGCTAAATCACACTCGATAGATTCAGACTCTAGAAATTCAATAATTAATTCAGAAAGATCAATATCGTCTTCAACTAATAACACTAACAAGGGTTCACCTAATTGTTTTAATGGCTTGCTATTACAGATAGCACTATCTATACATTTAATATAATGAAGTAAAGAGGGTCAAACAATGAAGATACGTTCATTCGTTTTAATGGCTCTTTGTCTTGCTCTTCAATCAATTGTCTTACCTGTTCATGCTCTTAGTCAGCCCAAATCTGTCAGTTTAGTGACCGAGCCTTGGGAGCCATATATTGGTATGGATTTAGAAAATGGCGGCTATGTTACTGAGATCGTCACCACTGCTTTTAAACGCATGGGGTATGACTGTTTAGTGAATTACACATCATGGGAGCGAGCTATCCGGGAATCCAAAGCAGGGCATTATGATGGTTTACTCGGAGCATACTATACAAAAGAGCGCGCCAAGCATTTTAAATTTCCCAACCCAATAGTAGAAAGCCGTGTTGCCCTCTTTGCTTTAAAAGATAGGGGCATCCGCTTTCAGAAACTGGAAGATTTAATTCCCTATAAAATCGGTGTGATTTCTTCATATCGCTATACTGAAGAGTTTGATCATGCCACCTATTTAAATAAACTGAGCGCCTACAGCACTCGCATTAACATTAAACAACTATTAACGGGCCGAATTGACCTTCTAATCGGCACAGAAGAAGTCGTTTACATGAGCCTAAAAAAGCACTTCCCACAGGAGATTAACTCTCTGACCCCACTTAAAATGAATGACGATATTAGGGCTATTTACTTATTAATTTCCAAAAAAGCAGAAAACTCTAAACAGCTTGTACAAGATTTTAATCAAGGGCTAGAACGTATTATTAATGATGGTACCTTCGATGCCATTATTAAAAAGCACAACATTATTCCCAAATAAAAAAGACAATATGCAGTAGTTTTATAACGACTAAACAAAACCACTAGAGACACCACCTAATGAATCATTCCTCTGAACGTTTGTTTTTTGCCTTAGGCTTTGAAGCTCCACTGACTAAAGAGCAACAACACAGTTTTACTGCGCTTTGTCAACTCTCCGAGCACCTTGATGGCAATGGCTATTCAGTGCCACAGGGCAACCTGCATATTACGCTCGCCTTTTTAGGACAAGTCACTCACCAACAGAAACAGCTACTCATCCTAAAAACAAAAGAGATTCAACATCCCTATATTCAGCTTCAGTGCCAATCCCTTAATTACTGGAAACAAAGCAAAGTCGTTTGGTTAGGCTGTGATTTCATTCCAAGCCCTTTAGCTATGTTAGCTAAAGATTTAAAAGAGGTTGCGATAGCATCTGGCCTTCCTCAAGAAAGCAGACGTTATACTCCTCATTTCACCCTCAAAAAAAACGTGACCACCCCACCTTCACAAAACCAACTCAGTGACCCCATTAATTTTACGTTTACGAACTTTGGTTTGTACTGCTCTGAAACCGTCCATAGTAAAAGTAAATCTTCAGTTCAGTACAAATGTTTGCAGCAGTGGCCACTAATGAAGCCACTTTAAGCGGACTTGGCCATTTAAAAACGACATTAATGGTACGCTTGGTGACTAAAGCGCATATGTTTTGTCCCTTTCATTAATTCAGAAAACTCGCTGCCTTTTAAATGCACCATATAGACATGATCTCCCCCCTCTAAGTACACATCGGATTCACTACTGAGGCGATCATCATAAACCACATCCATATTGTATGCCTGAGCCAGAGGAGGGATCGCCCCTTCTTCACAATCTTGAAATAGCTGGTATACCGATTCTTCTTTCATTAAATGAAAATCACGGTGAAAATATTCATTAAGCTTGCTAAACCGAATTTTATTACTTGCAGGTAATACTGCCATCATCTTCCTGCCTTCATGATCTTCAAGCACAACGGCCTTCGCAATCTGGCATGGTGGTATATTGGCAGTAATGGCGGTACTTAATGAACTGTAACTATGAGTATGTTCTAACAGTTCATAATGAACGCCAGAATTGTCTAAATATGTACCCATTTTCGCAGAAATACTCATTTCATATCCTCTTACTTCAGACATTACTTCAAGTATAGAAAGCGCATCACTTTTAAAACGACTAATTTGAGGCAATAATTAAAAGGCAACAGGCTAGAAAAGAGGAGGTAAGGCATGGTCCTCTCTGAGTGTCGGGAAATGTTTGCCGACAGACAATTTCAATCGGTACACATTACTCATGATACCCTCTCTACGGGTTGGATTATTAACTTTAGAGATCAAAATGGTAATGAGTATCCAGTGACAGATATCTATGGTATTGCATGCAGTTATACCACCATTAACAGCGCTAAAAGTGTTGTTCAAGGTATTGGTGATTGCCCAATCGATGTCGACAATACCTATCGCTATTTTGAAAAATAATCCGAAGTGACCACACGTTCAGCTAGTGAATGAGCGTGTGGTTGCAAAAGCTACGGCATCATCTCTTCTGCTTTTTCTTCATTCAACGTTTGCGCTTTACCTTTCCAAGCCATTTGAATCTCTGCGAGCTTGCCATTTTTTTCAAGCGCTCTTTTGCCAGCATCAAATGCAGATAGAATTTCTTGAGCTCTTGGATTAGTTTTTAGCACGGCGACATGCTCTGAGCTTGCCCCAAATGATGGCAATTTCCGAAATTTTTCACTCCAGCCTAAACGGGCTAATGTTAAATCCCAATTCAACTCATACCCGGCAAAACCATCAATACGACCGCTATTAAGCATCTTAAACCCTTGCTCGATGGTTTTTAGCTCTATTTTTCTAACATCGGATACCCTTTCCCATTGGTCACCAAAGTTGTAACCATGTATCTGACCAATCACTAACCCCGATAAGCTATCAAAACCATCCCACTCAAAATGGCTATCTTGTCGCACATACAAAACAAACTTAACATCGTTAATGGACTCTTTTGAGTAGTAATACCTTTTGCTTCTCTCTTCATTTTTTCCAGCAGGAAACAAGACGTCTACATTACCGTTATCAACTTCTCTCTTGGCTCGGATCCAAGGGGCAATCAAAAGATCAAGAGTATAATTTTGCTGATGAAAGCTTTCTCGTAAAATATCCCAACTATACCCCAGTAAAATTGTTGAATCTTCACCCGGCTTGATTCCACTATGCATTTCTTGTTCTGATAAACTTTCACCATCAAGAAAGCAATATGGCGCATAATCATGAAGTGTAGCCACTGAAATACTATCACTTGCAGCGGCACTACCAGAACCCAAAATCATTAATGAGAAGCTCCCCATTAATACCGCAGATTTTGTCTTTAGCATATAGTCCCCAGACTTCAAGGTTGAATTTAATTTAACAAAAATATCACATTAAAGATGGAGACAACCCTCTATCAATCACACTCTTGACGTTAAATATGTTACCTTAATCGAATAGTTCATAAATAAAGTACGGCGTTTAGTTCAGCGTAACTTAAAGATCACCTGTTATAAGCAGATGACACTCAAAAGAGGCGTACATTAAGTAAAGACCTTATCAAAGTCTTTGAGTAACGCGACTTTTACACATGCTAAACGGTTCCATTTTTCTTTATCCGCTACCAACCAGCTTTGCCGAGTATTTGATAAGATACATTGGCTTAGTCTCGCCTCATCAGGCTTAAATTCCATTGCGCACTCAATATTATTTTCTGCTACTTCTACACTGGCACAGCCTACGATCCCAATGTCAGCTGAAAATTGCCCCATAAAAGACAAAGCAGAATGGCCAACAATGTCCTGATCATTAGCTCTCAGCTTACCTCCGGCTAACCATACTTCAATATGAGGAGCTTGCCCCAAAATAGCCGCCACTTGAAAGTTATTGGTGATCACTCTTAATGATGATTTATGAATAAGGTGCTCAGCAATGGCAGCGATGGTCGTGCCAATGCCCAGCATTATTGTTGAGCCTTCCGGAATATTCTGTACCACTCTTTGTGCCAATGTTTGCTTTTCTACTCGTTGAGCGATTTCACGAACTCGATAGTTTTGATTACTCATTGAAATAGGTAACCCAACACCGCCATGATGACGCCTTGCTAGCCCCATATCACACAGTTGATTGATATCACGACGGATTGTTTGGGTTGTCACTTCGAATTCATTGGCTAACTCATCTATCTGCAAATAGGTTTGATCTCGCAGCCGATGTAAAATCCCTTGCTGCCTTTCACTTACACGCATTGTTGCCCCTTTTATTTCGATCCTTTCACATACAGCAAGCACAGCTGAGCTTGAGTTGTATTTTCTACCTTGATAGCACATTCTGATGCTAAGCTAGCCACACCGCGATGACTCATTAATTTCATGTCACTTTCCTTTTCAAATGAGCATTAGGTTTATTTAACAGCCACACAGCCTACTGACGCTTTATGACAATGACTTTAAGAGCTTTTACTCATATCCATTAAATCACCAAATCAATAAGCACCGTCATATAAGCGTCATCACTCCTTAATCAAATAGTCACGCTTGTTTCATTTGACGTTCATTTGAGCAATTCACTATATGCCCAACACATTTTTTGTGTCAGGTCATACAGTTAGTTCGCCACTATCTATCAAGGAGATAAAAGATGGCAATGAAAGGCGTAATCGGTTTAACCACGGCAGCAATCATGATGTCTGCTCAAGCAAATGCAGCGACCGAAATCGAATGGTGGCATGCCATGGGTGGATCATTAGGTGAAAAAGTAAATGAAATTGCGGCAGGATTTAATGCCAGCCAAACCGATTTTACAGTTAAGCCTGTCTATAAAGGCAGCTACCCAGAAACCATGACAGGGGCAATTGCGGCTTTTCGCGCCAAAAAGCAGCCTCACATCGTGCAAGTGTTTGAAGTAGGAACTGCAACAATGATGACGGCAGATAAAGCCATCTACCCTGTTCATCAGCTAATGACAGACACAAAACAATCTTTTGACCCAGCAACTTATTTGTCTTCAGTAACAGGCTACTACACCGATCAAGATGGCCACATGCTTTCCATGCCATTTAATAGTTCAACCCCTGTTCTGTACTACAACAAAGCCATGTTTGAAAAAGCGGGGCTAGATGCCAACAAGCCACCACAAACTTGGGAAGAGCTTGAAACAGCAGCGAAGAAAATCGTCGCAAGCGGTGCACAATGTGGCTTTACGACTGGCTATCAATCTTGGGTACAAGTCGAGAACTTTGCGGCGCGCCAAAACTTACCACTCGCGAGCAACAACAATGGTTTTAGTGGCTCTAATACAGAAATGCTGATCAACCAGCCCGCTTTTGTAAAGCATATTTCAAAAATGGCGGAATGGAAAAAAGCAGGGCTATTCAAATACGGTGGCCGCGCTTCTGATGCAGCCCCTCTGTTCTATAGCGGCGAATGCGCAATGTACATGAACTCATCAGCAGGTTACGCTGGCGTTAATGAAAACATGAAAGGCACAGAAGTGGGTGTCGCCCAACTACCTTATTGGAAAGACATCATTCAAAAACCCCAGAACTCCATTATCGGTGGAGCATCTTTATGGGTATTACAAGGCCACAAAAAAGAAGAATACAAAGGCGTCGCTGAATTCTTCTCTTACCTTTCCAGTGCCGAAGTTCAAGCCGATTGGCATCAGTTTACAGGCTATCTTCCAATTACAGAAAAAGCGTATCAACTCACTAAATCACAAGGGTTTTACAGTAAAAATCCAGGTACGGAAGAAGCCATTAAGCAAATGACCAGTGTGGCCACAACAGAAAACTCAAAAGGCATTCGCTTAGGTAACTTTGTTCAGATCCGCGATGTAATCAACGAAGAGCTTGAAGCAGTTTGGATGGGTAAGAAAACAGCCCAGCAAGCCCTAGACAAAGCGGTTGAGCGATCAAACAAACTGCTAAAACGCTTCGAACGTGTAAGCTCATAAAATAGCTAAAACTTCACCATTATTTTTACTACAGGGAGCGTTGTGTGCTCCCTCTTTTCGGAGATGTCATGGACAACCAGACGTCATTTAATCATAAATGGTTACCTGCCCTTCTGCTGACTCCGCAGTTATTCATTACTCTGATTTTTTTCATTTGGCCAGCAGGACAAGCCATCTATCAATCAACCCAGATGGAAGACGCCTTTGGGTTAAGTGTGGAATTTGTTGGCAGCGAAAACTTTTTGACTCTTTTTGCAGACCAACTTTATTTTGATTCTTTTTTAATCACCTTAAAATTCAGCTTCGCGGTTGCCTTTATTGCGCTGGCAAGTTCACTGTTTTTTGCCACCCTTGCAGATCGCGTGATTCATGGCGCGGGGGTTTATAAAACGTTTCTGATTTGGCCTTACGCTGTTGCGCCTGTTGTGGCCGGGGTTTTATGGCTCTTTATGTTTAACCCAACCGTTGGCATTTTAGCTCACTGGCTCAAAAATACCGGCATCGACTGGAACCCTTACCTTAATGAGTCTGATGCCATGTGGATGGTGGTGCTTGCCGCAACATGGAAACAAATCAGCTACAACTTTTTGTTCTTCCTTGCTGGGCTACAATCGGTTCCTAAATCCTTAATTGAAGCCGCAGCCATTGATGGCGCAGGCCCTGCCAAACGCTTCTGGACCATCATTTTTCCCCTGCTTTCCCCCACCACATTTTTCTTGCTGGTGGTGAATTTAGTGTATGCCTTCTTTGATACTTTCGGGATCATCCACGCCATGACACAAGGTGGCCCAGGCACCTCGACCTCAACTCTTGTCTACAAAGTGTATGCCGATGGATTTGTTGGCCTTAACCTTGGTGCGTCTGCGGCACAGTCTGTCGTACTAATGGCGTTAGTTGGCTTGCTGACCGTTATCCAATTTAAATACGTTGAAAAAAAGGTGGCCTACTAATGGTTGAACGTAGACCTTTTCTGACTCTATTTTCTCACTTAATGCTTATATTGGGTGTGCTCACTGTCATTCTGCCGGTATGGGTTGCCCTAACGGCAGCTACCCACGATAACCAAACCTTTGTATCAGGAGTCACTCCGCTGTGGTTCGGTGATTTGGGGTTTTCAATTTTTTACGATGTGCTTACCAGTGATGCCTCCAGCACTTCCACAGTATCTGTGGCCAGCATGATGGTTAACTCTGCCATCATGGCGTTTGGCATTACCTTAGGTAAATTATCTATTTCCATTTTATCGGCTTATGCGGTGGTGTTTTTCCGCTTTCCCGGTCGCATGTTGGCATTTTGGCTGATCTTCATGACACTCATGCTGCCTGTTGAAGTACGAATCATGCCTACTTTCCAAGTCATCGCAAACCTAGAAATGCTCAACTCATTCGGCGGATTAACGATTCCTTTGATCGCCAGTGCAACGGCCACCTTCTTATTCAGGCAGTTCTTTTTAACCATCCCTCACGAGCTTATCGAAGCGGCTCGTATTGATGGTGCAGGACCAATGAAGTTTTTTAAAGACATCTTATTGCCACTCTCACGCACTAATATTGCTGCTTTGTTTGTGATCACCTTTATTTATGGCTGGAACCAGTATTTATGGCCTCTATTAATCACCACAGATGATAGTTATTACACCATTGTCATGGCCATCAAACATATGCTGTCCGTACCCGATGGTGAAGTGGAATGGAACCGAGTGATGGCGACTACCCTGCTCGCCATGCTGCCCCCTGTTATTGTGGTGGTAGGCATGCAGAAATTTTTTGTAAAAGGCCTTGTCGAGACGGAGAAATAACATGGCAACGTTAACGTTAAACCAAATTGAAAAAACGTACCCAAATGGGTTTAAAGCCATTCACGGCATCGATCTCGATATTAATCATGGCGAAATGATTGTTCTGGTTGGCCCCAGTGGCTGCGGTAAATCAACACTGCTTCGTATGATGGCTGGCCTTGAAACCGTGTCCAGCGGTGACATGAGCATCGATGGCAGACGAGTCAATGACACAGAACCGGGCAACCGAGATATTGCCATGGTATTTCAAAACTACGCGCTTTACCCCCATATGTCCGTGTACGACAACATGGCCTATGGCTTAAAAAACCGGAAAACACCCAAAAAAGAGATAGAGAAAAAAGTCACGCAAGCTGCCAAGATGCTGGAGTTGGATCACCTGCTGGATCGCAAACCCAAGCAGCTTTCCGGCGGCCAGCGCCAACGCGTTGCTATGGGTCGAGCCATTGTTCGGCACCCAAAAGTATTTTTATTCGATGAGCCCCTATCCAACCTAGACGCAAAATTACGAGTGCAAATGCGCCTAGAGATCAAAAAGCTACAACGCAAATTGAACACAACCTCGGTTTACGTTACTCATGATCAAGTTGAGGCCATGACCTTAGCCGACAGATTAGTTGTACTAAATGGAGGCAATGTTGAACAAATTGGCACACCACAAGAAGTGTATGATAAACCCGCCAGTGTTTTTGTCGCGACCTTCATCGGCTCACCGTCCATGAACATTTTAAGTGCCAGCTATAATGGCCACCACTTTACGCTCAATGGCGGCCACCAAGTCTCCACTAAAAAAAGCTACGACAGCAACATAAAGAAAGTCAAACTTGGCCTTCGACCTGAGCACTTAATCGTTTCAGACTACAAAACAGGCTTACAAGCCAAGGTGGAAATGATTGAATCATTAGGGGCAGATTTACTTGTCTATTGCGTACTTGCAGGAACCCAAACCCCGATTGTAGTTCGCATGGAAGGACACGCTAGTGTGGTTGAAGGGCAATTTATCCATCTAGATGTTAAGCCGAACAACGTGCATGTGTTTGATAATAAATCGCAGCAGCGACTCACAGGAGAAAAACAAGCGATTACTCAACTTAGAGCAGTATAAGCACGAAACCAATACCTTACATTTGCCAGTGTAGAACAAACTTCACTGGCTTTTTTACGTCCCTGTTTTCATTTCAAATCTCGTTTATAAAGAAATTAACACTAGACAAGTCATTTTTGATCGGTATGATAAACACAAATAAAACACTGTTCGATTGATATTTGAAGCCTAAGGAGATAGAGCATGAAGGAGACGAACCAATTTTCACTACTGAAGACAAAGCGGTTTTTACCCTACTTCCTAACCCAAGCACTCGGGGCGTTTAACGATAATTTATTCAAAAATGCACTGCTGCTTATGGTTGCGTTCTCTGCTATCTACTCCCAAGAGCAACGTGCTTTACTGACGAACATCGCTGCTGGTCTGTTCATTTTCCCGTTTTTTTTCTTATCGCCACTGGGCGGGCAAATTGCCGATAAAATGGAAAAGTCTCGTTTAATTCGCATCATCAAGCTGGTTGAAATCGCCCTCATGTGTTTTGCAGGGGTTGCGCTATGGTTTGAAAGTACACCTATGCTGCTGGCTTTCCTGTTCTTAATGGGAGCCCAATCGGCGTTTTTCGGCCCTGTGAAGTTTGCTCTGCTCCCCCAGCATTTAAAGCCAACCGAAATCATTGGTGGTAATGCCTTAATAGAAATGGGCACCTTTTTAGCCATTTTACTCGGTACCATTGCAGCAGGCATCTTATTTGATTTTACTGAGCCCATGCGCCTTGTCGCCATCGCTGTGATTTTATTTTCTGTTTTGGGTTACATCAGTAGCCGCTACATACCTGTTGCACCAAGCAGTAACCCAAGCTTGAAGATTAATTGGAACCCACTGACAAGTTTAAGCCAAACAGTCAAAGCCGTTAAGCCGAATAAAACGCTTTTTCAATCTATTCTTGCGATCAGTTGGTTCTGGTTTTTAGGGGCTAGCTATTTAACTCAGTTACCTATTTACGCGCGTGATTACCTAGGTGGAAACCCACAATTAGTGACGCTGTTATTAACGGTTTTCTCTGTGGGCATTGCGGTTGGTTCTTTATTGTGTGAATGGCTTTCAGATAAAAAAGTAGAGCTTGGCATCATTCCATTTGGCTCCATTGGCATGAGTATTTTTGGCATCGATTTATACTTTGCCAGCCAGAACGTCGTTTTATCTCACGGTACAGATCTTGTTGCTTTTATTTCTGAACCTCAGCACTGGCGTTTACTGATTGATCTCGCCCTTATCAGCTTATTTGGCGGCATGTACGTAGTACCATTAAACGCTTTAATCCAAATTAAGAGTGACGAAGAAAACAGAGCAAGAGTGATCGCAGCTAACAATGTATTTAATGCACTATTTATGGTTCTTAGCGCAATTCTAGCAATTGTTTTACTCACTGTACTTGAGCTAACTATCCCTCAGCTCTTTCTCGTATTAGCTGTCGGTAATATTATTGTTGCTGGTTATATTTATAGCCAAGTACCTGAATTTGCATTCCGCTTTATCATTTGGATGTTAAGCCACACTATCTATCGTGTAAAACACAAAGGCCTACAAAACATACCTGAAACAGGCCCTGTGGTATTGGTGTGTAATCACGTTAGCTACATGGATGCATTACTTATTGCTGGAGCATGCCGTCGCCCTGTTCGATTTGTCATGGATAAAGGGATCTCTGAACTGCCACTTCTGAAATACGTATTCCGTGGTGTGAAAGCAATTCCGATCAGTGCTGAGCATAAAGATCCGACAACATTTCGTGCGGCCTTTGACAAAATCAGTGAAGAGCTGGCAGATGATCAAGTCGTGTGTATTTTCCCAGAAGGAAAACTAACAAAAACAGGTGAAATCAACACCTTTAAACGTGGCATTGAGCTAATAATAAAACGTAACCCTGCACCTGTTATTCCAATGGCGCTAGATGGGCTATGGGGCTCTTTCTTTAGCCACCAAGGCGGAATTGCTTTTAGTACGTTACCAAAGCGCTTCTGGTCACGAGTGACACTTTCTGCGACCAAGGCGATACCAGCGCATGAAGTCACCGCAGAAAAACTGCAACAGCAAGTGACTCAATTACTAACAGAGAGCTAAATACAAAAGAGATGACGGGAACTGAACGTAGTTTATGTTCCCATCATTTTAAAAGCAGAGACGGTATTACGGTTATCTCGCTTACCTTGATACAGAGCTAAATCAGTACGTTGGATAAGAACCGACAAATCCGTCCCCTCTTCTTCCTGGCAATAGCACGTTTGTACACCAACGGTTAACGTCACAAAATCCGATATTGGTGAGGTTTTGTGTTCGATTTCAGCTTCTCTAACCAATTCTTGAACTCGGTGAGCCATGGCCAAAACCTCTTGTTCATCGCTGTTTAGCATCAACACAAAAAACTCATCGCCACCATAACGGAACAAATAATCGGTTTGTTCATTGAGGCCTTTTTGAAAAATCGAAGCAAGCTGACGCAAGATGTTGTCCCCTGCGTCATGACCATAGTAATCGTTATACCCTTTGTAATAATCAATATCGATCATCATGGAGGATAACGGTACATTTTGTTCTTCAGAATGCAAAATAAAGCGCGGTGCTAACTTATCTAACTCATGCCGATTCAACGCTTTAGTAAGCGGATCAATCTTCGATATGTACGCCAGTTTTTGATTGGTCAATTCAAGGGCTATTTGCTTTTTAATCAGCTCTTGGCGTTGCTTAATGTTTTTTACTGCCACTGCAATATATCGAGCTAACTGCTCTAACAACTGTTTGTGATAATGTTTGTACACATACGAATCAACATGCTGAGTGCTAATCATACCCAGTAGCTCATCATTTAACAGAATAGGAGTATAAAGTGCAGAGCGAGAGCAACTGTCTTTATTACCTATCCAAAGATCAATTCTATCTGTTTCTAAATAAGGTTGTATCTCACTTTCACTGGATGTGTTCAGCAAGATAGTCTTACGATACCGACAACAATACACCCCTAATCGATCAACGTTGTCGCAGCTCACGGTAAAAGGCTCGACAATACCTTCATCTTCAATAATATGAGCGTAATTAAGCTGGTTTGTTTCGGGAAGATAGAAAGCAATACTGAGAAAAGAGGCTGGCAGAATATTTTGAATATCTTCAAAAATCACGGGTAAGTCTGCTTGTAAATCTGGCGATGTTGCCATTTTTTGGCCGAGATGGTTTAAAGACTCCAGATAAGAGCTCACTACTTCCGCATTATTTTTACTTTTTTGTTGCCTACCCAATTTTAATGCTGAATCAAAATAGCTTAGCTCTCGGCTACGTGATTTCTTTAACTGCTCTTCTGCGTATGCTAACTGAACTTCAATGATTTTTTGTGCATTTTCTTGTTGCCCTAATGCTTGCAGACTTAACGCCTTTACCCGATACGTTTGGAACATCTTTATGACATCAGCAGAAGCATATGGCATCGCTAATATACGTTCACAGTACGAAAGCGCTTCCTCATACCGATTCATGTCATACAAAAAGTTCAGATAAGCGACCCCAGTTCCAACTAAAGAGTCCGGGTCTCCTATATTCTGAAAGTCTTCCATGCATTTTAGAAAATACTTTTCTGCGGTTTCTGAATTGCCTTTCTGAGCTTCAAGCTGAGCAAGGCATTGCATCGACAAAGGAATACTTCTAGGACACTGCCCCCTTGTCGCCACACTTAACGCTTTATGAAACCACTCTTCTGCTTGCGATAAATCACCAAGCATACGATAAGCTGTTCCTATATTCATTGCAGCGAGTGCATGAGAAGAGTCGTCATCCAAATGGTTAATGACATCAAGGGCGAGCTGAGCGTGTTCAATGGCCGAAGTGTATTTTTCTAAGCGAATGTACGTATCTGCAAGGTTGATTTGCAATAAGGCATCAAACGCATAGTCGTGGTGGTACTGGCTTTTTTCCGCAGTAAGAAAAAAGTGCAAAGCCCTCGGAAAGTTACTCATGATCGCGTAGATAGTGCCGATATGAACCCGAATATACTGGCTCAAAATGAGTTCATTCAGGTCTTCGCATTGTTGCAACAACAGCATAAATTGCTCTAAAGCCCGTTCAAACTCTGAGTTACGATACAACTGATAAGCATCCAAAAACTCAAGATGAAGCTGATTAGGTTCAAGGTTCTCAGATAAGGCGACATCGATGATTTTAGCTCTTCTAATCGCAATCGCATCTACCCTACGATCAGAGTAAATTTTTGTCGCTATTTCTAAGCTTAAACTATGCATTTGCAATCACTACCTCAATCTTCCTTGTGCTTTGCATGACTCACTATTGTATTAAGTTCATATTCAGTCCAAGTTATGGCGTATTGTTCGTCCATCTATACACGTTAGTTTAGTCGTTATTTAGCAGCATTTACGGCTCTGGCTAAACGACTGACGGCAACATAAGGATCTGAATCTTTATCATTAAAGAAGTTGGTAACCACATCATAAATGGCCGTTTGCACATAACTGGTTGTTGCTAACCCCTGAGCCATACTTGGCACTAAATCTTGGCTTTTCGCACTGGCTTTAAAAGCGGCCATGGAATCTAGCGCACACTGATCAAACTGCTTCATTTCCATGTCTAACCGCACAGGAATAGACCCTTTACTTAAATTAAATACTGTTTGAAACTCTTTTGTCAGTATCGCCCGAGCCAAATCTTGTTGTGCTTGTTTGTTCTCTGCATCCAATAATTTAAAAAATACAAAGCTATCTATATTAAAAATAAATTGATTTTCGGTTCCAAACGCAGCAGTACACACATAATCTCGACCAGGTACTTTTCCTGCGGCTGCAAACTCACCTTTTGCCCAGTCCCCCATGATCTGCATGGCGGCTTCACCATTAAGTACCATAGAAGTAGTCACATTCCAATCACGAGCTGGGGATTGCTCATCAATATAATTGCGCATTTTTTTAAACTGGGTGAACACATCCACCATTTCGCGGCTTGCCAGCACATTCATATCAAGCTCAACAAACGCTTTGGTATATAGATCAGCCCCTAAACGCTCTAACGCTACCACTTCAAACAAAGTTGCATCCTGCCAAGGCTGCCCACCATGAGCCAATGGAATATAACCCGCTGCTTTGATCTTTTCAGCCGACTCAAAAAATTCTTCTAACGTCGTTGGTATTTTCGCATTTGATTTTTCAAATACACTTGGGTTTGCCCAAAGCCAATTTACACGGTGAACATTAAAGGGTACAGCAACATATTCCCCTCTATGTTTCATGATATTGGCCACGACCGTAGGTAATATGTTATCCCACTCTTCTGCTTTGGCGACTTTATTTAATGAGGTAAGAAAGCCCAAGTTCCCCCATTCTTGAATCGGAGGCCCTTTAATCTGCGCAGCTGAAGGAGGGTTACCAGACACTGCCCGCATTTTTAATACCGTCATGGCACTTTCACCACCACCACCAGCGATAGCAAAATCACGCCAAGTATTGCCTTGCTCTTCGATCATGCTTTTCAGTACTTCGGCAGACTTCATTTCACCGCCAGAGGTCCACCAGTGCAGCACTTCAACTTCACCCGCTTTACTCATAAAACTAGTAAACAGACCCGCCAGCACCCATGCAGGCCAAACTTTCCACTTTTTCATTCGCTATCCACCACGATGAGACATTTTCGGTATGGAAATCTTTATTTCTAACCCTTTTTCATCTCTATTGCATAAGGTTAAATCACCGCCATGTGCATGAATAATATTTTTTGAAATCCCCATACCGAGACCATGCCCTTCATCATCAGAGGCTAAACGGACGTAAGGCTCAAATACTCGCTCTTGCTGTGATTCTGGAATACCTGGGCCTTCATCTTGAATAATAAAGTCAATGCTGTGTTTATTTTCTTTGATCAAGACTTCAACACACTCACCATACTTAACACCATTATTAATCAAATTTGATAAACAGCGTTTCATCGCCAATGGTTTACAAAACATCAACACGGAATAGCCTGAAATAATAGACACTTTTTCATGTTCAATATTATGTTGTTCGGCAATGGAGTTCAGCATGGTTGTCATATCCACTTCACTGACATTTTCATGAATATCCGTATCTTTCACACATTGAAGAGCCCCTTTTACCATTAACTCTAATTCATCTAAATCTTGAGTAAACTTGGTGATTTGACGCTCATCATCAATCAGCTCAACACGCAATCGAAGCCGGGTGATCGGCGTTTTTAAATCATGAGAGATCGCACTAAATAAATGTTCTCGATCCTCTATATAACGACGTAAACGCATTTGCATTCGGTTAAAAGCTTGAGTGGCCGTTACAAGCTCTGTTGCCCCTTCTTCTATCAATGGTGGCTGCTCAATATCCAGACTTAATTCATTAGCGGCTTGTGCTAACCGTTTTAGAGGACGTGTTTGACGCTTTACCATGACGTAAGTAAAAATCATCAACAATGCCGTAATAGAAACGATAAACATCACCTGCTGAGCGGATAAAATTTCATCTTCAAGCATCATATGTGGCGATGGAAGAATCGCCGCAATATAAAGCCATTCATCGGTCGCTAACTCAATCTGCACCACTAAAATAGGAGGATTAAAAGGTTCGAATTGCAGACTGTAGTGCGCCCATGACTTTGGCAAATCACTCAACAAAATATCATTTTTAAGTACGTGGAGATTTTCAGGTCTTGAAAACTCAACTTTAATCACATCTTGTCTTGGTAATTTCTCTTTCAAAACCTCTTCAAAAGTACTGACTGCGGTTCTTTTGAGCTCAGATTCTGGAATAGGGTCAATCAAGATTTCTTCTGTATTAAATGACACAAAAAAGCGCGTTCCACCCATATTACGTAGCTGATCAAGCACGATATGGCGATACTGAAGTGGCAAAGACTGAAAAAACTTTACCGTTGAAGCAAAGTTCAGCGCCATACTGGTTGAGGTTGAGGTTAACCCTTCCAACTCACGCTGTTTTGACTGCCCATACCAAATAGTGGTTGCGATGCCTTGAGCGAGAATCACCGACAGCAAAGTCAACCACAGTGTTCTTGATACCAAAGAGCGTGGAAGATGACGAATAATGACAGCGGTGTAAGTATTTATTAAACGAGACAATCTATGCTTCATACATAACTTCAGCGATAAAAATATACCCCGTACCACGAATGGTTTTGATGAATTTCGGGTGTGAACCTTTATCACCTAAACGCTGACGAAGGCGGCTTAGCTGTACGTCAATACCACGTTCGTGGGGCAACATCTCTCGGCCACGGGTTCCAGTAGAAATAGTATCTCGGTCTAAAATTTCATTCGGGCGCTTTAGAAATAACATCAGCAAGTTAAAGTCACTGCCAGTGAGTTCATAAGTCGCCCCGCAATTCACATCGGTTAACTTTTGCGTCATGGTGTCTAAACGCCAGTTACCAAAGCGAATAACCTGCGCCTGAGTGGACTCATTACTGTGCTGTGTTCGACGCAACAAAGCCTTAATACGCGCAATTAATTGGCGTGGGCTAAATGGTTTCGCAATGTAATCATCTGCACCAATTTCTAAACCGATGATTTGATCCATTTCGTCAGAAACAGCAGTAAGCATAATAATCGGCACATTAGAGCTTTTACGAATATGCTGACACAACGTAAAGCCGTCATCACCTGGCATCATGACATCCAACAAAATCAAATCAGGATAAGATTCATTCAGCTTCTGCTTCATCTCCTCCCCTTCTGCTGCTAATGTCACATCGTAATTATGTTTTGTCAGGTATTCATCCAACAGCTCACGAATTTCCTGATCATCATCAACCACTAGTACACGCTTATTAGCCACCATAATTGCTAATTCTTCCTTTTCCAAAAACAAAATTATTCGGTCATGTCACCATGACCCAACTCACATAATGATAACCTAGTCAGCAATTCCCTTATAGTATCTAAATCATAGCAATGGCTACTTTTCCCAGAATTACCTTCAAAAAATATAGCCAATGCATCAAATAGATATAAATAACACCAATGACTAAAATATGAACCACCACCATACTTGGGTTTCAGAATTTGCACTATAACTAAGAGTTAAAGATAAGTAAGAAGTAACAATGCCTTTATTATTTACAAGGGGTTCTTACCTTCTAACTGCTTGTTTCAAGATTGAAAAAACGATATTGATTGTAATATGAACAAAAGACACCTGCACTCTATCGATAGTTTCAAAATTTACTCATTTTCATATTGTAATATGCGCATATTAGAGGCAGCATGAACCGCCTCATTCTTGCTATCACGCTATAGGACATTTCATGAACAGTAATATTCAGCTCTACTCCCTTGCAACACCTAACGGCCAAAAGGTTTCTATTGCTTTAGAAGAGATGGGAATCGCCTATGATGCGCACCGTATTGATATTTCAGAAGGAGACCAATTCTCTGATGAGTTCATTCGCATTAATCCAAACTCAAAAATCCCTGCTATCGTAGATCCTCTGGCTGATGATGGTGCTCCACTGGCAATCATGGAGTCTGGTGCAATCTTACTTCATCTAGCCGAAAAAACAGGTAAGTTCATGCCGATTAATCCAACAAAACGTAGTCAAACGTTACAGTGGCTGTTTTGGCAAGTTGCAGGACTTGGGCCAATGTTTGGTCAATTCGGCCACTTCACACGTTACGCCTCTACCGAGCACGACTTAACTTACGGGCAGGAACGCTACACTAAAGAAGCTAAACGTTTACTGGCTGTGCTAGAAAAGCAACTTGAAGGTAAGCAATACATTATTGGCGATGAACTTACCATTGCTGATTTTGCTATCATGCCATGGGTTGTATGCTTAGATAAATTTTATGAAGCGACTGAAGTACTTGAGCTCGCTAACTGTCCGAATGTTAACCGCTGGGTAGAATCGTTACTTGCTCGCCCTGCAATCGCTAAAGGCATGACCGTTTGTAGCTCTGTAGAATAGCGCCTCTATAACAAGCTTACATTTATGTCGTTATACGCGGGTAAACCCAGCTAGTTTGCCCGCCCATCTTGTTCAAAAGTACTTTCTTATTTATTTCAACAAACTCACTCGCAGTTTCTGTAAATCCAACTCTGACTCATCACAGCCTTCTCGGATAATTAACCCTACAAACAGGAGGCTTTATGATTTTATTTTTAAACGGAACATCAAGTTCTGGTAAAACATCCATTATTAAAGAGTTGCAAGAATCCCTGCTCCCTCAAGTTTTTATTAACTTTTCTATCGATTCAATTTTGTATGGGCTACCAAATTCAGCCCTCCAAAGGATGATCACAGGTCAAGACATTTCAGACTTAAATTATAGTGAGCTAGAGATCAGTTACATCAAAACCGCAGCAACCTTAGCTGAGGATAACTTAGTCATAATGGATACCGCCGTCGTGGATGCAAAATTGGCTGATGCGGTTTTAACACTGCTTTCCCCTCATAAACTAATTCTGATTGGTATACATTGTGATTTAGAGATCCTCAAGCAACGAGAAATTAACCGAGGAGATCGGAATATAGGTGAAGCCGAGTGGCAATTTAATAAGGTGCATCAACATTTTCACTATCATTTAAGCGTAGATACCAGTCACACGACGCCAGCTGAAGTCGCTGAGACAATTAAACAATACTTGGCTAATATTTAGCATATTTATTAATGACATCTTCACACAAATTAGGCAGACTTCGTTTAACTGGTAACCGTTCTCTTTGCCTATTTGTGTGGAACTTAACATGTCGAATCATCGATTTTTATCTCTCGCTTTAATAAGTTTTCTCGTCCTTCTTAGTGATACTGCCTATGCCACTGAAAGCACGACAACCTCTCAGCGCCCACAAATTGGGCTAGTGTTGAGCGGCGGCGGAGCAAAAGGGGCTGCACACATTGGCGTTTTAGAGGTTTTGGAAGAACATCGTATCCCCGTTGATATTGTAACGGGAACTAGCATGGGTGCTTACGTAGGTGGCATGGCTGCTCTTGGCCTCTCTGCCACCGAAATCAAAGAGAGAACATTTGATATCGATTGGAACCAAGGCTACATTGACAAATCCGATCGTAATGAATTACTGCTGCGCAAAAAACGTAATGAGGACGACTACCAGCTCAGAGCCGAAGTCGGCATAACCCCATCGGGTGAATACAAACCTAAGCCGGGAGCCGTACTTGGGCAAACCATGGCTGCACTGCTCCGCCAAGCCACTCGGCACCCTGCTCAGTTCGCTTCCTTTGATAAACTGCCTATCCCATACCGTGCTGTAGCGACAGACATGGAATCTGTCTCTCCTGTCATCTTAGCCAGTGGCGATCTTACCCAAGCAATGCAAGCTTCTATGTCGGTACCTGGTGCCTTAAAAGGTGTTGAATGGGAAGGAAAATACCTCGTTGATGGTGGCATTGTGAACAACATGCCCGTCGATGTAGCTTTGGAAATGGGTGCCGATCATATCATCGCCATTGATCTTCGAGACCCTCTTTACCATACCAATGAGCTAAAGTCTGTTTTAGCGGTTGTTGAACAGTTAACAACTTACATGACCAATTCCAGCTCAGACAAACAAGTTAGCTACCTACAACCGGAAAGAGACACCTACTTACAACCAGAGCTGTCTTTCATGACCGCCCCTGACTTCGATAAGATGCAACAAGCTTATGAAGCTGGCCGTAACGTTGCACTTGCTCAAATAGAGTCACTAAAAAGATACCAATTGACCCAGCAGCAATACGACAGCTATAAAATACAAAAAGCCAAAAAGCGCACCAAACTGTTCATCAGAGATGCTTATTTCATCGATAAAATCCAGCTGGATAATCGCTCGCAATTAAACGAGTCTTTGATCCGTGAATTACTTTCTCTTGAAGAAAACAAAGCCATTACCACCGCAGAAATTGAAACCGCAGTAAAAAAACTGTATGCCCGTAATGACTTTGAAAAGGTCACCTACACCATTGATGAAGAAGGCGATGAAACGGTATTGAACATGGTCATCAAAGAAAAATCGTGGGGGCCAGGCTTCCTAAACTTTAAATTTGGTTTAGAAGATAACTTTTCCAACCGCTCAGAATATGGCATTGGTGCCCAATATACGCTCACTAATATCACAGACTTAGGAGGCGAATGGACCACAGCATTCTTAGCAGGTAGCTGGAAAAAACTCTCTACTGAACTCTACTTTCCCGTTGATGTCAGCCAAAAGTGGGCGATCACCACAGGCGCAGAGCTAACGCAAGAAGTAAGGCAATTCTATTTCTCAAGCGATAACATATTTAACTCCCCTCGTGGTGGTGCGACCTTTGAAAGTGATGTGGACTATGATCAAAACAAAATTCATATTGGCCTAGACTGGAATTGGCATAACTCTGGTGCTTTAACGTTTGGTTATTTAGGGTTATCGGGTCACTACCACGCCCGAAGCGTTAATTTTGAACAAGACGTTTATGGCCATGGCCCATACGCTCAGTTTACTTTTGATAACTTAGATAACTTTTTCTTCCCAAGTAAAGGCATCTCTTTTGATAGCCAAGTTGGATTTACTAGTAATACAACAGAATACAATAACTCAAGCATCAATGATGATGTTCTGTACTACTCAGCTTCCCTTATTAAGCCCATTACTTTTAACCGTCATACCTTTACTATAAAAGCATCGGGGGGAGGGTCAAATTCTGACGAACTGCTTCCTACTTACCTGCAAGATTTGGGAGGGCTTCATAACCTTTCCGGATTTAACCGATATGAGCTTAACGGACGTTATAGTTTGTTTGCCGCCATGATTTACCGATATCGATTATTAGACAATGACTTTGGTTTATTCTCCTCCCCAATTTATTTGGGTGGCTCGGTCGAACAAGGTGGCGTGTGGGACAGCGGCGCAGACATAAACCAAAGCTCAACGTTTACCTCTGGTAGTATTTATTTGGGAGTCGACTCTATTATTGGCCCTGTGTTTTTAGGTTACGGCCATAGTAATGAGGGGAATTCTTCCTTCTATTTATCGGTAGGCAGTGGCTTTTAAATAGCAATAAAACGGCAGGCTATGAAACATAGCCTGCCAATAACGGTTTAATACAACTCGGTTTATTTCTGTGTTACACGAAACTGCGCAACGGAATGTTTAAGCTCATCGGATTGCAGAGCCACTTGAGTGATCTCTTTTAAGCAAGAGTGTGCTGCCTCTACATTATTATCATTGAGATCTTTCAAGTGAGTAATGGTTGAACTCACCTCTTCAGCCACGGAGTTTTGCTCTTCAATCGCTGCTGCAATTTGGATTGAACTGTCGTGGCTGTGAGAAACATCCTCAATAATTTTTACTAAAATCGATTCCGCTAACTTTGCTTGCTCAACCGATGAAGCACTTTGCTGACCACAATCTACAATGTCATTAACTACTTTTTGAGTTTGCATTTGAATCGACTCAACGATGGTACTGATTTCTTCTGTTGACGTTTGTGTACGTGTTGCAAGTGAGCGAACTTCATCCGCAACAACCGCAAACCCTCGCCCTTGTTCTCCTGCCCTTGCCGCTTCAATTGCTGCATTTAATGCCAAAAGATTCGTTTGCTCAGCAATGCCTTGTATCATAGTCACAACACTATCAATTTGCTGAACGAGTGAATCAAGCGAATCAATTTCAGTCTGACTGCTGCTTAATGTCTCAGACAAACACACAATTTTCTCACTAGCTTGCTGAACCACTGCCTGACCTGACTGCGCATGACGGTTAGTTTGATCGGCGTTCGCTGCCGCATTTTCAGTATTGCTCGCAATTTCCGCAATGGTCGACGACATTTGATTTACGGCCGTAGCAAGCATCGCTGTATGTTCTGTTTGTGCATCAAAACCTTTTAAGACAGATTTAAGCTGTCTCTGCATATTATCAGAGCTATTCGACAACTGAGTCGACTGTTGCTGGGAGCCAACCACAAGCGTTTCAATTTGTTCTAAAAGCTGATTAAAACTAGTACCAATCTTAGCAATCTCATCATTACCAATAACATCGGCACGTAAGCCAATGTTATTCGTTTGTGCAATTTGATCCATCACCTCAACTTGAGCATCAATACGGCGACTGATAAGCAATGCAATCGCTAATGATGATCCTAGAATAACAACAATGATTAACGTTGAGATTAGATATTTTTGTATAAGCACTGAATCGATATGGTCATTGACTTGCGACTCTAAATCTTGTGCTAATAGAATAAAGCCTTGCTCTACCTCAGCCGATATATTACGAACTTCGCCTTGTAAGCCATCTTGATAACTCAGCCCCAGCCGCTGCTTTTGCTGAATAACATGACTGGCATTATCTGCTAAGCGCTGTAAATCACCACGATAGCCATCTTTAGGGAATAACTCACCTTTCGCGACCTGTTTATCTAAAAAAGCAATCGCTTCAAGAATATCGATGTCGCTAGAATGGATAGCTTGGTTAAATAATTTGTCCCTTAGTAGGAAATACTTCCCTTGCAAACCTTGCGTAAAACTAAGACCGAGCACTTCATGCTGCTGAACTAAAGCAGTAAAAACACTAACATAACGATCTAATGATTGACGAGTTTCATCTTTACCACTTAGTTCAATGCCAAAGTGTTTCAGATCTTCAACAAGAAGATCGCTTGTATTAGCAAAGTTCGTAGCATTCCCTTTGAAAGTATTTAAATATTTCGTATCCAAACGGATTAAAAAGTCTTTCTCATTTCGGCGTAAATTAAGTAATGATATTTCTAATTTAGCAAGTTCAAGACGAGATTGAGCAAGCCGTTCAGAATCAGATGCAATCTTCGATGAGTAGCCCATCAAAACACCAATCCCAATAACAGCAATGCAAGTGAGAATAAATAACCGGCTTTTAATACTCATAAAACTTCCTGCTTTATAAAATAAGTGGCAATATATGAAATATATTTTACTGTGTGAATTATCTTATCATTAGTTAAGATTGTTATTCACCACCATGCTTTATAACAACATGACACTTGCCGCATTAATTCTTTTTAGAGTAAAAAGAGCTCATTTATTCTACAAATAAGCTCGCATTGTTAACCGCCTAAAAATAAATAGACTCTTTTATTTTTTATAAGAAAATAAATAAGAAATACTCTCAACAAAAGCTTTATCGAGCTAATTTTTTAATTTTGGTGCACGCTCTAAGAGCATTTGAATTAATAAAGACAGGGCTTTAGGTTGGTGCTCCCGCCGCTTGTAATACAGAAAAGCCTGGCGGCGATGCAATTGAAGTTCTGGTAAAACTTTAACTAAGGTAGGATCATCAGAAGGAACATGATGACGAGGGATCGCACCAATTCCAATTCCTGCGGACACCGCTTTTACCAACATTTTTACATCATTCACCACCATCCTTGGCTTCATATGACAAGATACACTTTGTCCATTATCTTGCATAAAATGCAGCTCTCGACTCGACTCTAACCCAACCCAATCACGGTTTAAACTTTCTTCTATCGAAGTCGGCATTCCATGTTTTTCTATGTAATCACAACTGGCATACAATACATCACGAGCCATAAAGTAAGGACGGGCGATCAAATCAGTACTTCTACCTAGATTAAACCCAACAACGAGATCTCTGTCTGTTTCTGGCATGGAATCATCTAAGCTCAGCTTCACATCAATTGTTACTTCAGGGTAAGTAAGCATAAACTCTTGCACAACATCACCGACAAAAGACTGATACATAGTGTAAGGAACAACTAACCTAACATTTCCTTTTACTTGCTTCTCATCTGAAAGTAGCTGGTGCAAATCCAGCTCTATTTGCGACAACTCGCTGCCCATACGCGCATAAAACACTTGCCCTGTTTCTGTCGCTGATAATTCACGCCCCTGCCTCTCAAGCAATCGCACCCCAATACGTTTCTCTAATGAAGTTAAACGCCGTGACATCGTCGATACGGGCAATTGCAACTGCTCTGATGCTTTTAGCAAAGAGCCCGCATCCACAACTCTGCAAAACAGATATAGATCGTCTAAATTTCCAAATATGGAATCCATAATTCAATTTATAAGTATATTTTTTAATAATGACAGATATTAGACTAAAAACATCAAAGAACAATGAGAAATAATGATGAATAAAAAACTATTTTGGACAACTGCTGTCATGACATCCTCTGTAATGGCGCTGATTATGTCAGGCATTATTGTGACCATTAACACAGGAGTTGATTCAGAACTCATCACTCGCTGGATGAGAAGCTTTTCTATTGCTTGGCCAATCGCTTTATCACTCAATGTACTCGTGATACCTGTGGTCAGAAACCTAGCTGAAAAGATTTGCACGCCGAAGCAACAACGTAGTATCTAACACCGTTTATACGCACAAAATGCTCATAAAAAAGCCACCAATTAGGCAGCCTTAATAAAAAACCCAGCAGTACTGTGTAGCACTACTGGGTTGATAACAATATTTAAACGAGGTGAGTATTCAAACCAGATTAGATTTCGTCGTCGAATCCACCGAAATCATCACCACCGTCGAAGAAACCACCTTCATCGCCTGACTCTTCAAAACCTGCTTCTTGGAAACCAGCATCACCAAAGCCTGAGTCACCAAAACCACCAGACGTTTCTGTGTATTCAGATGCAAAGCCCGAATCACCACCTAAGAAACCACCTTCGCTTGCTGCATCCTCTGCTGAAGCTAGACCTTCATCCATAGCACCTTCTGCTTCAGCGGCTGCCATGTCTGCTGCTGGCTCATCACCAAACAGAGCATTACTGATCATGTTACCTGCAACCATACCTACAGCAACACTTGCCGCTGTTTGCATGAAACTACCGAACGCACCAGACTGACGAGCAGGCTGTGGTGGTTGTGGCTCAGGACGTTGACCACCCATCATTTTGCTTAATGTGCCACGCTTAGACTCTTCTTTATGGTGCGCTACCGCTTTTTCTAGGTAGTCGTTTTTCTCTTTTAGCTCTTTTAGTGCCATCTCTTGCACTAGAACCGCTTGAGTTAGTTTATAAACCGCATCGTTCTGAGCGGAAATTTCTTGGCTAATCAATTGCTCAGCGTCTGCGTCTTTTTTTACTTCAGGGCTTTGCTTTAGTTTGTTAGCAACATTCTGAATCAGTTCTTTTTCTTGAGGAGTCATGACTTTACCTTTTGTTAGCAGCAAATGTTTACTGTCTTATTATGGTTAATTGTTCTGTTTGATTGTATTTATGCCATGAAGTGAAGGCGGTTACACCTCTTTTTCTGTAAAAAAAAGTAAAGCGACATACATATATGAGTAATTTTCGCTTTATCCACCCTTGCTTCAGATCTCATTTTTAACAAAACAGCGTCTTTTAGAAAGCAGTTCTATCAAATCTTTTTGTTTCATTATCGACGATAATATTAATTATCTCTATAGTCCAACAAAAACAGACATAATCATAAACAATTGATATTTAATAAATAAAAAAGAATAAGATATAATTTAGAAAATACTTATTCATCTATACTTAAATTCAAAGTTTCTTTATTCACATTAATTATACCATCAATGGAAACTGTCTTTTTCATTTCACCCATATATAGAAACAATCAATGTGTATATCGTTACACCCCATTAACAACCAAGAACATCATTACGATAACAATAGCACTCCATGAAAGTGCTAAACATGGAAGACAGAATTATGAGTGAATCCTTACTGGCGTTAATTGCCTTTTCACCCATTGTCCTCGCGGCAATACTCTTAGTCGGTCTGCAATGGCCAGCAAAAAAAGCCATGCCTCTAGCCTTTATTTTAACGGTACTGATCGGCTTCACAGTATGGGACATGAGCGCTACCCGCCTAATTGCATCCAGTTTACAGGGGCTAGCTATTACAGCGTCAGTTCTCTGGATTGTATTTGGTGCGATTTTTTTACTGAATACCTTGAAGCATACAGGGGCGATTACCACCATACGTAATGGTTTCACAGGCATTTCTTCAGACAGACGTGTGCAAGCCATTATTATTGCTTGGTGCTTTGGCTCTTTTATTGAAGGGGCTTCAGGTTTTGGTACGCCTGCTGCTATTGCCGCTCCTCTACTCGTAGCAATTGGCTTCCCAGCGTTAGCGGCCGTATTAATAGGCATGATGATACAGTCCACACCTGTTTCTTTTGGTGCGGTTGGCACACCAATCATCGTTGGTGTTAACAAAGGTCTTGATACCCACAACATTTCTGAAGCATTGATTGCCAATGGCAGTAGTTGGGAAGTTTATCTGCAACAAATTACCTCAAGTGTTGCTGTTATCCACGCTATTGTCGGTACATTGATCCCAGTCTTGATGGCAATGATGCTAACGCGCTTCTTTGGTAAAAACCGCAGCTGGAAAGAAGGATTAGATATTTTACCTTTTGCCCTATTCGCAGGCATCTCTTTTACTATTCCTTATGCATTAACCGGTGTATTTTTAGGGCCAGAATTTCCTTCCTTAATCGGTGGTTTGTTCGGTCTTGCCATTGTGGTTACTGCTGCTAAAAAAGGCTTCTTGGTGCCAAAAACAACATGGGACTTTGAACCTGAAGATAAATGGCCACAGGAATGGCTAGGTTCACTAAAAATTGATTTAGACAATACCAATACAAAATCAATGAGCTTAACCAAAGCGTGGACTCCTTACGTGCTGCTGGCCGTTGTACTAGTGGCAAGCCGAGTAAGCCCTGAGTTCAAAGGCTTCTTGACCAGCATCAGCGTTAAATTCAGCAATATTCTAGGTGAAACAGGCATCAGCGCCAGCATCCAACCCTTATATTTACCTGGTGGCATCTTAGTTTTTGTGGCCCTGATTGCGGTACTGTTTCAATCTGGTTCTGTTAAGCCAATGGCAAAAGCGTTTAGTGAATCAAGTAAAACGCTAATTGGTGCCGGCTTTGTACTTATCTTCACGATTCCTATGGTTCGTATTTTTATCAACTCAGGTATTAATGGCGCTGATTTAGCCAGTATGCCTGTAACGACTGCGAACTTTGCATCCGGCATTGTTGGGGACTTTTTCCCTGCATTAAGTGCTGTAATTGGTGCTCTGGGTGCCTTTATTGCGGGCTCAAACACTGTATCTAATATGATGTTTAGCCAATTCCAATACGAAGTTGCACAAACCTTAAGTATTTCCAGTGTAATGGTTGTTTCTCTACAGGCGGTAGGTGCTGCTGCAGGTAATATGATTGCAATCCATAATGTCGTGGCAGCTTCTGCAACAGTTGGCTTATTAGGGCGTGAGGGCACAACCCTAAGAAAAACCATTATTCCAACCACTTACTATTTGATCATTACAGGCATTATAGGTTTGATTGCCATCTATGTATTAGGTATCACAGACCCTTTAGTCATAACTTAGTAAGCTAAATAAATAACGAGCAGGCCAGCGCACAACGCTGGCCTAAAACATAAAAATACAAGCTCGACATTTCACTAGGAAGCACTATGGACACCAACTACAAACAATTCATTGATCAGTTATCACAAACTGTCGATCCCAAACGCATCATTACTGATAGCACAAAATGCTTAGCCTACGGAACCGATGCAAGCTTTTATCGCTTAACTCCTAAAATCGTTTTACAACTCACTTCCCTTGATGAAGTCATTCTTGCCGTAAAAACCTGTTATCAACTAAGCATCCCCTGCACTTTTCGTGCAGCTGGCACCAGCCTTTCAGGGCAAGCGATTTCAGATTCGGTATTAATTACCCTAACCGACGACTGGAGAGGCCACACAATTCTTGATGGCGGAGAAAAAATTCAATTGCAGCCCGGAGTCATTGGTGCCGATGCAAACCGCTACTTAGCCCCCTATGGGCGAAAAATAGGACCAGATCCCGCTTCAATCAATACGTGTAAAATTGGTGGCATTGCTGCGAATAATGCATCAGGAATGTGCTGTGGCACCGCTCATAACACTTACAAGACCGTTTCTAGTATGAAAGTTGTACTTAGTGACGGTACGCTGCTGGATACGAGTTGCCAGCACAGCATTAACAGCTTCAAGCAGTCTCACTCCACTTTATATTCAGAACTACAGCAACTGTGTGAAGAAACTCAGAAAAATACAGAACTTGCTCAACGCATTTCTCATAAATACCGTTTAAAAAATACCACGGGTTATAGCCTCAATGCCCTAGTTGATTTTACCGATCCCATTGATGCACTTAAACATTTAATGGTTGGCTCAGAAGGCACCCTTGGGTTCATTGCAGAGATCACCTACAACACAGTCGTTGAGCACCCATATAAAGCGTCTACGCTACTGGTTTTTAAAGACATAGAAACCGCCAGTCACGCCGTTACTCTGCTGACCAAAACCCCTGTCGATGCCGTAGAAATGATGGATGGCCGAGCGCTTCACTCTGTTGCCAATAAAGCGGGTATGCCTGCTTTTATCAAAACACTTGATTTAGACGCCACAGCCTTACTTGTTGAGACTCGTGCCAGTAACCACGAACAACTTCAACAACAAAACGAAAGCATTATGGCGGCGATCAGCGAATACCCGCTGCTTGAGTCTATCCCCTTTACCACAGATCCTGATGTCATTGCTAATTTATGGGGCATTCGAAAAGGGCTATTTCCTGCTGTCGGTGCAGTTCGCGAAGTTGGTACCAGTGTCATCATTGAAGATGTGGCTTTTCCGGTTGAGAGCCTAGCGGCAGGCGTACGTGATCTCCAAGCTCTGTTTGATCAATTCCACTATGACGAAGCCATTATTTTTGGCCATGCTCTTGAAGGAAACCTGCACTTCGTCTTCACCCAGGGGTTTGAAAGCCAAGATGAAATTACACGTTATGGCCAGTTTATGGATGAGGTATCCCAGCTCGTTGCCGTCAAGTACCAAGGTTCACTCAAAGCAGAACACGGTACAGGCCGTAATATGGCCCCTTATGTTGAACTGGAATGGGGGAAAGATGGGTATCAGCTCATGCAAAAGATCAAAAAGATCATGGACCCAACTGGAATACTCAATCCGGGCGTGATCATCAATGATGATAAAAACGCACACATCACCCACCTAAAACCTATGCCTGCTGCCGATGATCTTGTGGATCGTTGCATTGAATGTGGCTTTTGCGAACCTGTCTGCCCTTCTCGAACACTGACTCTTTCCCCTCGCCAGCGAATTGTCCTCTACCGAGAGATCCAACGCCAAAAAGCGTCAAATGAAGATCCTCAAAAAACAGAAGAGCTGTATAAACTGTTCAAATACCAAGGAATAGATACCTGTGCTGCCACAGGACTCTGTGCCGACCGCTGCCCTGTTGGCATCAATACGGGCGATTTGGTAAAGCAACTAAGAACCCAGCACTATCAAAGTTATCAATCCATTGCTAAATGGACTGCCGATCACTTTGCGGGCATCACCACAGCCACCAGCATTGGCTTATCCATTAACAAACACGCACAAAGCCTACTCGGTGACAAACTGCTTTCTAATGTCGTGAACGGAACACGTAAGCTAACCAAAGGATCGACCCCAAAATGGATCCCAGAGTTACCCACTGCCAACCACAGTAAGAAACAACCAAGTCTGAAAGCAAAGCAAAAAGTAGTGTATATGCCCTCTTGTGCAAGCCGAACCATGGGTCAACAAGCCGATAATGTTGATCAGCGCCCCTTAACCGAAGTGACAATGTCACTACTTGAGAAGGCTGGCTATGAAATCATTCAACCCAATCAGCTCAATAGCCAGTGCTGTGGCATGCCTTATGACAGCAAAGGAATGACAGACATCGCTACCGAAAAGTCTCAGCAACTTGAAGAAGTACTCTGGCAAGCTTCTGAACAAGGTAAATGGCCTATTTTAATGGATACAAGCCCCTGCGCTAAACGCAGCATCGAACAATTTAGCCAGCCTTTAGCTATTTATGAACCCGCTAAATTTACAGCAGACTACTTGCTAGATAAGCTTGCTGTTACCCCAATCGATGAAACGGTTATGTTACATGTAACTTGTAGCTCAAGGCGTATGGGGCTAGAAAATACCATGCTCAAATTAGCCAAAGCGTGTGCCAAAAACGTCGTTCTCCCTGAACATATTCAATGCTGTGGCTGGGCTGGTGATAAAGGCTTTACCACCCCTGAGCTTAACGAAGCCGCAGTATCACCACTAAAATCCCAAGTACCATCAGATTGTTCTCGTGGTTTTAGTAACAGCCGCACGTGCGAAATTGGCCTATCCCATCACTCTGGGGTTCCATATCAATCCATATTGTATTTGGTGGATGAAGCAAGCCAGTAGCTCCCCTCGTTACCAATTTACCTAAAGCTCTGCCGGCTCCATACCGCAGAGCTTTTTTATTCAGCCAATAGCTAGAAATATTCTTTCATCGACAAATAAGATTCTCGAATATGTTCGATTAACGCTTGGATCTTTTTCGCTGGTTTTCGAGTATATGGATACACCGCATAAATACCGATCATTTTTCCAGTTTGCTGAGGCAGCACCTCCATCAATGATCCTTGTTGTAGTTCATCGTACACCAAGCATTTTGGTAAATAAGCCAAACCCCGCCCTGCCATTACCGCTTTTTTCAATGCCACTGAGTTATTCGAACTAAAATTGCCAGATACTTTTACCGTCAATGGCTTTCCATCTCGAATAAACAACCAATTGTAAGCACCAGCGGTTTGATAGGTATAACCTAGGCAATTATGGTGAACCAAATCCTCCGGAGATTGCGGTTCACCGTTCTTGCTAATGTAATCAGCCGAAGAGCAAATCACCCACTGAGAATTAGCAATGTGCCTTGCAATTAGGCTGGAATCTTCCAAATGCCCTGTTCTGACAACCAAATCGTAGCCATCTGCTACTAAGTCTACGAAATCATTATCCATTTGCATATCAACGGTTAAGCCTGGGTGTTTATCACAAAACTCAGAAACCGCTTCTGCTAACAATAGCTCCCCAGAAATAGTAGGAACCGACATTCGAATATGTCCAGCTAATGTTTCGCTGTACCCCGTTACAGCATCGAAGGCACTTTGTGCTGTCTGTGCAATCCCCTTGGATCGGTGATACAACATCTCCCCTGCTTCAGTTAAGGTTAGCCTTCGCGTTGTGCGATAAATTAGCTGAACGCCTAACTCCTCTTCTAAACGACTGATACGCTTACTCACCACCGATTTAGTTACTTTATTCATTTCAGCCACCTTGCTAAATGAACCTAAATCGATCACCTGTGTAAATAAAACCAAATCGTCAACTTGTGGCATCTCATACTCTTTTATCGTACTGTCATATACGCTTATTATAAGTCGGAAACAACCACATAGGCAGCATGAACCGGTCCATGTACCCCAACAACTTTAATTAATTCAATGTCAGCCGTTGAGCTCGGCCCAGAAATAAAGTTCACACACGAAGGTAAACGCTCACCACGCTGCGCCATTTGATGTAATTCGCTCGCCGCTTGTGTCATACGAGGCACGATTTTACTTTGTGGAATAATAAACACTGACGCTTCTGGTAATAAGCTGATCGCTCGGCCTTGTTCTGGGTTACTGTGCAACACCATGGTCCCCGATTCCGCGAGTGCTTGTTCTGCGTACACAATGCCCACTTTTGCTTTTTCAGCTTGAGCAATATTGTTCTGATAACTTTGTTCAACGTCCCAGCAGTACACATCATCAAATTGTGCTTTTAGTGAATCAAACACGTTTAACGCTTTCATGCGAGGGTCTGATGACAGCACAATTTTCCCAGCATCATAATTCGTACAAATTCGCTCCAACGAATCAGACAGCTCAGCTTGAGTACATTCAATTGCCAATACTCCCAGACTAGATTTTGCGTACTCTAATAGCCACAATGAAAGCTCTTGTTGATTAAAGTTAGCCATTACCTCATGGTGACAAGAGTATTTCAATTTCGGCCTTGTTACTGGCTCTTTTGATCGTTCTCGTCCAAGCTTATTGGCCAAATTAGTTAAAAATTCATCTCGGTTATAAATGGTCGTAGACATTATTTTTCCTCCGAAGATGTCTTTTTCTTCGCTGATGGCTCACGGTTTTCAAACCAAGAACGGAATGATTGACCATCTGGCTGTGGCAAATCACGCGCTTCAGTCCATTCTGCTATCGCACCAAGATTGACGGGCATCTTGCCATTTTTAATCACTTTCCCGCCGACAGCAGCCCCGACTTTTACTCCTAAGTTCCACAGCTTAGGGCTGGCATTTAAATGATTAAAAGCTGCGACAGTCGCTCGCTCACTTAGTGGCGTGATCTTATTGACCACCATTTTCGTGCGATGCTTTAAAAGCAGATCTGATAATGGGATCTTAACCGGACACACATCATTACAGCCCTGACACAAAGTACACGCATAAGGCAGATCCTGAAAGTCATCATACCCACCTAACAGAGGAGATAGCACAGCCCCAATCGGGCCAGAATAAATAGAGCCATACGACTGACCACCGATATGACGGTAAGCCGGGCACGTATTCACACAAGCAGCACAACGGATACAGCGTAGAATATCTTTAAACTCAGAGGCCAAAATATCAGAACGGCCATTATCCAAAATCACTAAGTGGAATTCTTCAGGGCCGTCAATGTGGCCTTGCTCACGTGGCCCAGTCAGTGCCGTTACATATCCAGTTAATGGCAAACCTACAGCACTTCGGCATAACAGGCTGACCATAATATCAAGCTCTTCAAACGTCGGGACCAGTCGCTCCATTCCCATTACGGCAATGTGCGTTTTCGGCAACGTCGTCGCTAAGCGCGCATTACCTTCATTCGTCACTAAACTGATAGAGCCCGACTCTGCCACAGCAAAGTTACAACCTGTAATGCCGATGTCTGCTTCTAAAAAATCATGTCTGATATGCTCACGAACAAAACGAGTCATTTTTTCAGGATCAGAAGTGCCTTTATAACCCAGTTTGTCTTCAAACACGTCTCGGATCTGCTCACGGTTTTTATGTAACGCAGGTACGACAATGTGCGAGGGAGGATCACAGTCATCCACTTGCAAAATGTACTCACCCAAATCGGTTTCAATCACTTCACACTGATTTCTTTGGATCACACCATTTAAACCGATCTCTTCCGTGACCATGGATTTCGATTTCACGACTTTTTTGGCGTTTTTCTGCTGAACGATTTTTTCTACGTAATCAGTGGCCTCTTCCGCTGTTTCTGCGAAAAAGACATGGCCACCATTTTTTTGCACGTTTTCACTCAATTGATGCAGGTAGTAATCTAAATGCTCTAATACGTGATTACGGATATCCATCCCCATTTCACGCCATTGATCCCAATTGCCCAACCTATCTGCGGCTATTTGACGGTTAGTAAACATACGTTCTTGAGCATTCGCGACCGACTTTCTCATGAAGCTGTCTTGCATTTGATGCTTAATGCGCTGCTTAAAAATCACATCACTGGTTTTCATTGACATGTTGCTCTCCTATCGGCTCATCAACACATCAACAATGTGCATTACTTTTACGGGTTTGCCTTCACGTTGCATACGCCCGCCAATATTCATCAAACAGCTAATGTCGGCACCAATTAAATAATCAGGCTGTGCGGTACTAATATGACGCACCTTTTCTTTTACCATTTCCCCTGAAATTTCAGACATTTTTATCGAAAACGTTCCACCAAAACCACAACAGGTTTCTTGGTTTTCAATAGGCAGCATGTCTAATCCCTCGACTTGAGACAATAAATCCAGTGGTTCTTCACGCACACCTAATTTACGAATTAAACTGCATGACGGGTGATAAACTGCTTTGCCTTCTAAACGAGCACCAACATTTTTTATACCAAGGTGATTAACAATAAATTGTGTTAACTCAAACAACCTGTCTGCTACTTTTTGAGCACGCTCCGCCCATTCTGGTTCATCAGCTAAATATTCAGGGTATTTTTTTACCGAAGCCGCACATGACCCAGCTGGGGTAACGATTGGGAAATCATTGCCTTCAAAAGCACAAATTAATGACTTCATTGCAGGCTTGCTGGATTCAATATACCCACTATTTAGTGATGGCTGCCCACAACATCCCTGCTCTTTTGGGAACAGAATTTCGCACCCTAGATCTTCTAGGAGTAACACTGTTTTTTTCGCGACTTCAGATTTCACCACATCGCACAAACAGGTCACAAAAAAGTTAACCTTCATGATTTTCACCTTGCTCACTGGCTTAATTATCGTTAAGGACGACGCCTTATTTGTTGCCATTTCGTTAATAATATAAGCCCTAAGATGAAAAAACGAGCCTTATTAAATCACTAATACGAACAAATAGATGAGAGAATGTGATGTACAACATCGGAAGGATAAGTGTTTTTCATTTAATTACATTAAGTTAACTAAGAATGGAAAGTTTCTCAAACATCCAATTAAGTCACTTATGGAAACAATAATATGCAAGAATCCAAGTAATAAATCTGTTTGTTAAACTAAAAAAGATCAACCCCATCATGGAAATGAGGTGTCGAAAGCTTACCTTCAGCCACCAGTTGAGCATAATTGCATACTTGATTGCGTCCATGGTTTTTCACGTAATACAAGGCTTTGTCTGCCAGTTCCAGCTTTATTGGTGGGTAATCACGCGGTTTTACTTCTTCATAACCAATACTGACGGTAATTTGGCCTACTAATGGAAAGGCCGTGGATTCAATAAAATAGCGAAAGCCTTCAATCTGATCGTAAATCAGTCCCCGATCATTGCCTTCTAATATAAGAATAAATTCTTCGCCACCATATCGAAATAACAGTTCAGTATTCGAAAAGTACTCGCCCATTAATTGAGAAAATTTCAACAATACCTCATCACCGTATAAATGGCCGTATTTGTCATTCACTTTCTTAAAGTGGTCAATATCGATAACCACTAGCCAATAACTCCTGTGCTTATCTTTTTGAGAGTAAGTAACTGAGGCACGTGAGTAAGGAGAATATAGTTTTTTATCTTGAACTAATGATTTCACTTTACGATCAAAAGCCCTTCTATTTAGAAGCCCTGTGAGCTGATCATGATCACTCTCATTAAGTATGAATAAATAATTTTCATATATTTTGACAAAGCTTTGTATTAAGGAAAGGTAACCTGATATATCTTCTTGACTTTCTACAATAATTTTACGTTGTAGTACCTCACTAAATACCACAGGTACGATAATTTCCATCGTGCCATCTTTTTTTCGAGTTATCGTACTAGCAATGTTTTTATCATTCCCATCTAATTCATTGATTTTCTTCTGGCTAGTAATTTCTGAAACCGTATAGTCCCCAGAGGCAGAATGGCTTTCAACTTTCAAGCAAATTAGATCTGTCACTTCCCCTGTAACAGGGTTATTTTTAACTAAGGAGAGTTGGCTTATTGGTGCCATTTCAACTAAGGTGGCGATGAGACTATTTTCCAAAGAGTCCATATCTCGTTGTGAAGTAATATCAATAACTGAATTGAGAACCCCAATATCCATATCAGCACCTCGGCCTTATTCTATTTATATAACCTCTGTGTCTCTCTTGTTTAAAGTAGTAGAAATAAGAAACTATTTCCATATACCCAAAAGTGGTATTAATACATTCATTGAAAGTTAAAAATCAAATAAACAAGATAAAAATAAGAGTGCCTTACGCAACCATAAGGCACTCTATTTTCTACTATATTTTAAGATCGGCGCTGGGCTGTAAGTATAAAAACAAGCATAGGCATTAGCGCATAACTTAATGATTTCACTCCTAAGGCAAGTAAGGTGCTCGATACAAATAACTTGATAATGAAACTTAAACCAATGAAGATGGCACCTATACCAACACAGCATAATAGCAATGTTTTTGCTTTCTCTTTACTGCATTGAATTACTGCCTGAGGTGGAAACAATGGCAATGCAATGCTCACTCCTAATACTAAAGCAAACATATAGATGAGATAAGGCAACTGCATCACAACAGAGAGCACAAATAATATCCCCGTAATTCCCCACCAAAAACTTTTAGAATCAATAATAGAAGCGACCGTATTTGGTGATTTCATTTCCAATCGATAAAAATGCCAGACCATTAAAAAGCCTAAAAACATGCCAGCAAGGGTATCCGTAATGAAATGAACGCCGAGCCACACACGAGCAACGGCTTGACCAAAAATCAGCGCAATAATGATAGGTAAATACGTATTAGCCCACTCTTTGCCTTTGGCTTTTACTAGCTCAATCCATAATAAACCATAAACCGTTGCGGCCATCATGGTGTGGCCACTTGGCATGCCAAAGCCATACGCTTCCGCCTGCTTGAGATCTGGAACATATACAAAAGGCCTTGGCCAGCCCATGCCCTGCTTTGCCAGTAATGAAATCACTGTGCTAGCCACAATCGCAAACAATAAAGTTAGCCCTCGTGCCCGACCAAAAAATACAAAAACGAACGGCACCAATGCGTATAAGAATTTCTCTTCCCCAGGTAAGTTCAATAAAAAGAAAGCCGCTGAGAACCCTTGTTGCATCCATTCTGGTAAATCAAACACCGCTTGTTGAAACGCATAAATATAAGGGATTTCTGCTTGATGCAATGGTAAAGCGGCTTGATAGAGCTCTTCATAATAATCAACGTGACTTTCTTCACCATTTTCAAGCCAACCCGCTATATGAGGGTATTGCTTTGGAAAGCGGTATTCACGTTCTTGTACCAGATCCCAATCAACTAAATAGACGTCACGCACTTCGCTACCATAATGAGGAGCAAACCAAGATGGAATAATGTGAAAACCATCCTTTTGTTGATATTCGGTCGCTAAAATATCGGAATCAGAAACGCACGAGAAAACAATCGCACTCTTATCTCGGTGTAACTCCTCTTTCGCAGTCACTACTAGCCCGGTTTCTTCCCAGGTTTCACGCTCAGCAGCTTGTCGAGGCGTTTCACCACTATCGATACCTCCTCCAGGAATCGATAGTTTCTTTGTGATCACTTCATGGATCACAACCACTTTTTGCCCTTGATGAATAACACAAGCTGCACCACTGAATGCATTATTTTCAGAAGCAGTCTCGGCAAAGGCATAGCTGCTAAAAAGAAGCAACCAGCTTAACAGTAGAGAAATGATAATCGGACGTTTGATACTCACAGATTTTACCCTAACGATAATGGTGGTATCAGTGTACTCTATTTTAGGGGATTATCTTAACGCTTGATTTGTTAGGAAGTCTTACTCTTTCCCACCACCCAATGGTTTTCTAAGCCAGTTGATATGAGAATGTAACCCCTGCTTTTTATAAAAATAAGTCGCGGGCTTATTAAAGTCCCATACTTCAACAAAAAGCTGCTTAACACCATAATCTTCGAATTCTGACTCAATAGTGCTAAATAACTGCTGAGCAACACCGGTACTCCTTAAACGCTCAATAACAAACAGTTCATCCACCGAAGCCATCATGACCGGTTTACTCACCACCGATACCAGTTCACTAAATTGACCAGTAACAAACCCCACCAGCTCATCCGCTAATTCAGCGACATACACAATACATTCAGGATGATCTAGATAAGAAATGATGCTTTTTTCATTTTGGATCTCTTCAGCCGATTTAAAGTGCTCAGGACAAGCTTGATGATGGTAGTCGTGCAATTCAAACATCATCTGTTCTAATGATTCAAGATCTGACATTTTTGCACGGCGAATAGTAATGTTCATAAAGAGTTGCTCATTATTTTTTGGTGCAGTCTACCCGTGATGTGACACCGCATTCCACTATTATTTACTCGGCTTTAATTCTACGGTATTACCATCTGGATCGTTAAGATAAACAGATAAACCAAATCCAGTTGCACCATACCGTGTTTGCATCTCATCTAGACGAAGGTCTTTACTTTTAAGGTACGTAAATAACGCTTCTGGCTCAATTGGAGAAATCAGCAAACAAAAATGGTCCATATTATGACCTGTTTCCTCAGGAGGCTTACCTCCTCTCTTTCCTAGCATTCCCTCCACATCAACTAAATCAATCAAAGCATGTCCAGCTCTTAGCTGAATTAACCCTTCTTTTTCCAACGTTCTTTCAACATTACAGCCAAGCTTATCGCAGTAAAACTCAATCATGGCATCAACTCGTTTAGTACGTAGAACTACGTGATCAATAGCCAGTATGTGGAAACTTTCCATCTCTTTCCCTCTTATTTGATAAAAAATAGAACTTTCAATGACTAATTACAGCGTATGGTTGGCTGACCAGATCTTGCGTAATCTGTTCAAGTTTAGGCAACATCCTGTTCTATCACTTCAATAAGGTAAGAAAAATTCATGCTATTAGGAAAAGCGCTTTACTTAAACTAAGCTTTTTATGCACGACTATGATGTTGGTTATTTTATGAAAATATTAATTATTGAGGATGAAAAAAAACTCGGGCTGTATTTAAAACAAGGACTAACGGAAACAGGCTTTGTCATAGACCTTGTTTTTGATGGGGTTGAAGGCTTAAATCTCGCACTCTCTCCAGATTATGATCTGATCTTGCTTGATATCATGCTGCCAAATATCAATGGTTGGGAAATACTAAAACAGGTTCGTAAATACGATCCAACTCAATTAGTCATCATTTTAACTGCCAGAGACAGCGTGGATGATAGAGTCATGGGACTTGAGCTTGGCGCTGATGATTACTTAGTCAAGCCTTTTTCATTCAGCGAGTTAGTTGCAAGAATTCGAAACCAATTCAGAAAAATTAGCGGTGAGAAGAAGCCGACAACACTTATTGTAGCCGATCTGGAGCTTGATCAAATAAAACGAAAAGTGACTCGTTCAAAAGAAAAAATCGAATTAACCCCTAAGGAATTAGCTTTACTCGAATTTTTTATGCAACACGAAGGCGAAATTTTATCAAAGACACTCATCGCCAGTAAAATATGGGATATAAATTTCCACAGTGATACGAATGTTATCGAGGTCGCCGTTAAAAGATTAAGAAAAAGGATTGATGACGGCTTTCAACATAAGCTCATACATACGGTTAGAGGCATGGGTTATGTAATGGAGTACCGATGCTAAAGCTTCAGCCCTCTTTAACTGCAAATATAGCGAGCTTATTTGCTATCAGTATCATCGTTATTATTATTACTACTGCCAAAGTTGTTTTTAGCTATACCTATGAATATATAGATAAACATGATCAAGATGCCTTAAGTTCGAAGCTTGTTTCAACGCTCTCAATCATTGAAAATTTAAGTGTTGAGGAAGCCACATTATTTCTAGATACTCTAATAGGCAATACCGACGACCTCGCTTTATACCTATTAAACGAAGAAGAAACTGAAATTTACCATAAAGGTCCCCATTATCCCTACCCTTCCATTCAAGTGTTTGCCTCAGATGGGCTCATCACCGACTGGAAAGATGGCACCAACTATTATCGCGGCATCACACTTTCTCAGAAAACAACCTATCACGGCCTACTCACAGCGATTATTATTATGGATACCAGTAAACATCAGTTTTTTATCACCGAACTGACCCACTCTCTATTTAAAGTCTTCACTATCGCACTTATCTCTTTAACTGTAATTGGTTACTGGATTTCATGGCGAGGGTTAAAGCCTGTACGAAAATTAGGTAAAGATGCCAACAGCATTAATGTCACTTCTTTATCAACTCGTTTAAGCAACGATAAAGCCCCTGTCGAACTGCAACCTTTAATTGCCGCCCTTAATAATATGCTTTCTCGGCTAGAGTCATCCTTTAATAAACTGTCTTTTTTCTCGACCAATTTAGCTCACGAACTGCGTACCCCCCTTTCTTCCATGACACTTCATAATCAGATCATGCTTACAGGCGAACGTACGCCACAAGATTACCGAGAAACCCTCACCTCAAATCTTGAAGAGCTGGAATATTTATCAAAAACGATTACAGATATGTTGTTAATTGCAAAGGCAGAAAGCAATCAACTGGCCATAAAAACAGAACAAATTAATCTTAATAAATTATCCCAAAAAGTTTCTGAATATTACCAACTTCTGGCCGATCAAAAATCCGTCTCTATTAGCGTCATAGGACAAGTTACCTGTCTGAGCGATTCAGGGCTACTGAGGCAAATTATTGGAAACCTTCTTTCAAATGCAATCTGCTATGCCAATCAAGAAAGCACAGTAAAAATCATCCTCACAGAGAATAAGTCTTCCATTCAAATTGCAGTATTGAATCACGGTGCTCCCATTCCTCAGGCTGAACAATCAATGATTTTTGAGTGGAAATATCAATCAAAAGTGCATACACCTTCCAACACAAATGAGATACATATCGGTGTTGGCTTAACCATTGTTCGCTCTATCGTAAATGCAATGAAAGGACACATCACGCTTCATTCAAATAACAAGGCCACTATTTTTTTCGTTAAACTTCCAAAATAAATTCAACCTAATACATTCCAATAGGTTATAAAAGCTGACAGTTTTGTAATCTGGCTGTCAGTTAGGTGTCAGCTTATTTTCCTAAAATCATATATGATAATAAAGCACACTGGAGATAATCATGAAAAAAGCACTCTGCACTGTCATTGCTTTATCCTTGTTTAGTGCCCAAGCGTTAGCTCATAATTTTGGTAGCAGAACCAGCACAACAATTTTAAAATCAGAGTCGGTTAATAGTAAATCAACGGCGTATGATCGCGGCTATTCGATTATGCAGTCATTAAACAGCAAATCCTCTAAAGATTTACGCACAATGTTAAAAGTGCATGATGATGATATTGACCCTGGTTCATTTAAAATAAACTATCAAGAAGTCACTGTTAGAGAATATTCAACGGGCCCTGGTGTTATGCTTTACCAAGCTGCTGTGATGGTACAGTATCAATACCGCGTGCATGACCACGACTAAAAGAAAAGTACCTAAACAATAAAATAAAGGCGTATATCATCGATGTACGCCTTATTTTTTACATCATCAAATCAGGTGTAAAAATAAATAACACAATAGAAGTTAAAATGAAAAAAATAACAAATGCAACCCAGCAGCCTTTTAAGTTTACTTCTGTTCCTTTAGGGAGTTTTTTAGAGCCCCATAACATAGGGATAATCAGATTATGCTGCTTAGATAAATAGGCAAAGATAACGATAATATGAAGTACGGCTAAAACAACCAGTACATCAAAATTTTTAATGTGAGTTTGAAGCATAAAATCAGCGACCTCTTCACTCACATAGGAATAGAGGGGTCCTTCCGTCATAACATCATCACAACTGAATAAACCGGTAATTAACTGCACACCTAAGAGAAACAGCATTAGCGCCACCATGTAGCCACCTAATGGAGTGTGCCCAGCATAATGCGAATGCTCTCCTCGATGAATATCTCTAGCATGAGAAAGGACTTCAATAGGATGATGAATAAACTCATTAAACTTGGCTGTATCACTACCAAAACAACCCCATATAATGCGAGTTATCCAAAGACATAGTAAAACATAAGCTAACAAGAAGTGCCATTCTATCTCACCTTCTTCAGCCGTCCACCACAAGGCAACTAAAAGGGCAACTTGAAACCAGTGATAGAAACGAATGAAGCGATCCCAAACTTTTACCTTTTCCATCTAACTACCTCAATGATCAGTGGCAGTCTTTTAAGAATAGCTTATGGCTTTTTTTACTGTGCTTTTTGATCGTCTTCAATGTTGACTTTATTGTACTTTTGTCTGATGTACGCTTAAGCCGCTCTATATAAGTGAGAAGCCGATTTATTTCATGCTCGTAATTTTTAAAGTCTTCCAGCTGTATTTCGGTGAGATCCATTATTGTTGTGGTATTAGAGTCCATATTATTAAGGATTTTCAGAGGGATATAATCTTTTGATTTGATCGTATATTCTTCTAACTTTAATAATGACTCCTGCATTAACTTCGTATCATCTTGTTTAAATGCTTCTGTGTAAGCTTTAAGTTGAAACTTCATATCCTCCATTAAACGATTTAATTTCGTGTCTTCACAGTGAGCACTATGAGTAAAGCCTTTTAAGGGCATGAATAAACATGTGAGAATAATAACTAATGCTTTATATTTCATATGCATCCACATCAGCTTAAAGGTTAAAGCTGCCGTCTAATTTTATCTATTAATAATAGACGATACTGCCTTTTATCAAACCAAAAAACCAAGACCTAACCACGTTACTATCAAATGAAATCATCGATACTCCATCGTAAAAAAGCCCCAACACCTACTACGGCATTGGGGCTAATAGAGGAAGAGATCAGCTAAAAACTATCTATCTGTATATAACCTCTGGTAACCAGCCTCACCAATACGTTTACTCTGAGTTTCATTGGTCATATCTAATATAAAATCTAAACCTGTAATATCCTTATCAATAACTTGGATTGTGCCTAGACCATCCAGTAATGGATAACCACCACACGTTTCACCTAGCTGGCAGATCTTAGCGTCATTATCAACATCGCTCCCAGCGACAATATTATATGAACCTACATCAATATTAGAGAAGCTGAAATTGTATTCTCCACTATCCTGCTTAATCGCAGCTATTTGTGCCACGACACTGTTCTCAGAGTTTAATAGCAGAACATAAGCTTTCGCACTGACACCAGGTTGTGTTGAATCCTGAACCTGCATCTGTACAGAAACCGTCAGCTTATCGCCATTATCAAAGTTAATGGTCACTGTCCCTTGATAATTAGCGTTACTTAAACCAGAACGATCAACCACGGTTTTATATTCACCTAAACCATTTACATCAACATTAACAGGGCTAACACTTAACCAATTTGCATCACTGGTAATATTAGATACAGCAGATATTGCCTCGCCTTCGTTACTAATAACAAACGACGCTTCCGTTGACCCCACACCCATATTGAAAACAGGTGGCGAAACAACAAATTTGGCTGGCAATTCTGGCAAGGTTCCACCATTTGCTAGCTTTTGTGCTTCTCGAACCGCTTTAAAGGCATCAATAAGCCCATGACCATACAAATCGTCACGTCCTGCATTACCTAAATCTGTTGTTATCTGACCAGAAGAGATAAGTCTATCAACTTGATCTGGGGTGATACTTGGGTGCACAGCACGCATCAGTGCTAATACACCCGCAACGTGTGGTGTGGCCATCGAAGTCCCGTCGTAGTATGACGTCGTCGCAGCACGATGCCCCGCCACTTTCGTGACTAAGGTACTTAATACCCCATCAACGTGACCGTTGAAATCTAAGTCTTTATTCGTATCACCTCCAGGGGCAGCGATATCAAGCGCAGTACCATAATTTGAATACCACGATCTGTTATTATTTCTGTCTGTCGCGCCAACAGAAATAACACCATCATAAGAGGCAGGGTAAAAGTGTCTACTCGTATTATCATTACCAGAGGCCGCAACGATAATAACGCCAGCGTTTCGCGCCTTAGTATACGCTTCCTGAGCAAAAAAACTGTAACCGTACCCACCCAAACTCATGTTAAGAATGTCAGCTTTTTGCTGTGGTACTGTTCCACTGTCATTTTCTAAACCCGCAGCAAAGAGTACTGACTGAACGATATCGTAAGTTGTGCCACCACCAATACCAAGTACACGTAACGGCATGATCTTCGCGTTCCAAGCCACGCCAGCAATATCACTGTTGTTATTTGTTTTTGCTGCAACGGTTCCTGCAACGTGGGTGCCATGCCAGCTGTCTCCACGTCTACCGTCATCATCACCAGGATCATCTGGATTATTGTCTATCCCATCACCGTCATTCGATGTTTTCGTATCTTTAATAAAGTCATAACCTGGAACGAGCTGACCAGCGAACTCGGGATGATCCAAAAATACACCAGTATCTGCAACAGCAACAATAACGTCGTTGCTTGCACGTGACCCTGTCGTAATATCCCATGCAGCAGGAAGATTAATCGCCGGATAATGCCATTGCTGTGAATATAAAGCGTCATTAGGAATCGCTAACGGCTGAACAATATAGTTAGGCTCTGCTAATTTTACTCCTGCCTGCTGATTTAAACGTTTTATATGCTCTAACGTCTTTCTCTTTTCCCAACTTTCTGGGTTCTTCGCTAATAACTCTTGCTCTACACTCTTTTCTGCTGTGCTAGATTGAACCTGAACTTGATTTTTTGAGAACTCAAAATTCACTAGCTGAACTTCTGAAGAATTAGAGAGATTCACTTTCACATCAGAATTAGACGCAGCGGCATAGCTTGAAACGCCTTGGTTAAGTTGGACTATCGCTTCACCCGCTTTAAAGTCCGCATTTCCTCTTCTGTTTACTTCGGTGGTGCTAACTTGCTCTAAAGACAATACATACCTTGAGCCCCCAGAATATGCGGAGACTTCAATATAATACTCACCATCTTTAGGAACTGTAATAAGTTCATCATTCCTCACACGTACAGAACTAGCTACTTGATCCAAATCTGAGTTATAAAGGTATAAATCCAAATCTCCTGAGTATGACTCGCCATATCTAGCATCAATAACTTTCAATGTGATCGTTTGATCTTTTTGTAAAGTAGCGCTGTAAACATCTGAGCGATCCCCAATGCTAGACAAACGGTCACCTTGTTTACCTGTGCCTTCCTTAGTCGAAAAGCCATTCACAACAGAAAAATTAGGAATCCGTTGAGCTTCAGAGAAACTGTTATTAGCGATATTATCTGATGACAGTGGATCATTAATATCACTATCTACGTACACCTTTGAGCCTACCCGGTAACTGCCAGACAACGAAGCATTAATGGAAGGTACAGAAATAGCTGAAACATGAACCTGAACACGATCAGAATGGCTTGCCCCCTCTTTATCTGTAACGGTAAATTCAAATTCTAACGTTTCATCAGCTATCAAATCTGGGGCGGTAAATGTCGATGATTGTGCGCTGGCATCACGTAAAGTTACCGCCCGGCCTGAGATTTGTTTCCATTGATAAGATGCAATATTGTTATCAACATCTGTGGCTGAACCTGATAACGTAACGATATTCCCTTCTGTAACATTCTGATCAGCACCTGCATTCACAACAGGCGGTGTATTTTCTTTTTTAGCTACTGTTATATTTGTCGAAGCTGAAGACACTTCACCTTTATCATCCGTCGCTTTAAACTCAAAGGTTAATACTTCATCAGCACTGACAATAGGCGACGTAAACGCTGCAATTAAGTTATCTTCGTTCGATATTGAGACCGCGGTACCACTGGTTTGCACCCATTTAGTACTCTTAATGTGACCATCCGAATCAGTTGCAGTTGCTCGCAAAGTTACTGAAACACCACTCTCTACCGTTTTATCTGCATTTACTGTTACTACGGGAGGTACATTCACTTTTGGTACTACGGTGATTTTTGTCGAAGCCGTAGATGTTTTACCTTTATTATCGGTCGCTTTAAACTCAAAAGTTAATACTTCTTCGACACCGACAACTGGTGAAGTAAAGGATGCAGCTTGATTATCCTCATTAAATATAGAAACTGATGTACCACCAGTCTGGAGCCACTTAGTACTAACAATATGGCCATCCGAATCAGTTGCGGTTGCTAATAGCACTACTGAGACATTACCCCCCACGGTTTTATCTTCACCTAGAGTGATAACAGGGGCATTATTTAATGCAGATATACTCGGTACTTGTGCGGAATCTCCGCCCCCACTATTACATCCTGCTAATGCGAGTAATAAAGCTGTCGCAACTACGGTTTTTCTCACAGGCAAAACAGCTATTTTACCCTGACCTAACCCAATTTTCATCCGGTTCCCTTCATTATTGATTTAGTAATAACTTATTTTGTAATGGAGTAAATAAAACACTGTTAATAAGAGCGGATTATATAGACGATCTATCCTTGTTTGTCATTAATAAATTTTATAAATCGATCCAGTTCACTTTATGAAGATTTAGGCTCACTATTTAAATGGCTTAATAGACAGCCTGTTACTGAATATTTCCTTCATATTGACACTAAAATGCAAACTTATTGCTATAAAACCTAATAAATACAACCTTATTACATATTAGATATTGATTAGTGCCGCATATTCGTGCCTAATTAGCTGGTCAGATAACTTTATCTGACAGCACATAAAAAGAATGAAATTTACTTTAATACCCGCAAACTATTCGGGTAAAGGGACTTAAATAATGAAAAAATTACTAGCAGTGGCTGCGATTTCTTTCCTTCCTTTCTCAAATGCAATGGCTGACCAAGACATTGGTTGTGGTCTTGGTACTATGATCTTCGAAGGTAAGTCAGGCTTAGCATCAAAAGTTCTAGGTGCTACTACTAACGGTACTTCTGGTAACCAAACTTTCGGTATCACGTTTGGTACTCTTGGTTGTTCTGCAGACGGTGAAATCACATCTCGTGAAAAACTAGCTATGTTCATCGATGGCAACATGGATAACCTAGCTCGTGATATCGCTAAAGGCGAAGGCGAGACTCTTGCAACTCTATCTGAAGTTTGGGGTATCCAAGCTGAAGACCAAGCTGCATTCTCTAATCTTGCTCAAGCTAACTTCTCTGAAGTATTCACTTCTGGTGATGTTAACTCTCAAGACGTTCTAACTAACCTGAACGCTCTAATTGCACAAGATGCAGCTCTAGCGACTTATACTCTGTCTTAATTTCGCTTAATGTAGATGAAATAAAGTGCTCCTATTACAGGAGCACTTTTGTTTGTGGTTATGATGTCTAAAAAATTACTTTCTCTCCTGCTTCCCGCTGCTCTTTTTAGTAGCCCATCTCATGCCGATTCTTTTTCTAAAAATGATATAGCTAACGATCCATATTGGTTGCAGCTCGGTCATTATCGTCCAGCCGTTACGTCTGAATGGAAAAGTGAAGTCGACAGCCTTGAATTCTTTTTGTCTCCAATAGGTAAACGAAACCCAGCAGCAGAGCTAAATGCCACGCTTGACGCATTTAATCAAACAGATCCAACACAATTTCAAACAGCCGCCTGCCAATACCCTGCTCGTTTCAAATGGCTCAAAAAGAAGTTAGGAACAAACTGGAAAGAACCCTCTTGCCCAGAGATGGAGCAATGGAAAAGAATTATTGATCCTAAAGGCATGACACTCGTCTTCCCGACTGCCTTTATGAACAGCCCTTCTTCTATGTTTGGCCATACCTTAATTAGAATCGATGCAAAAGATCAGACGAGAAATAAAGAGCTAGTTGCATTTGCAGTAAATTTTGCCGCAGAGCCAGACAGCACAGACAATGCCGCCTTATTTGCGATTAAAGGTTTAATAGGCCAATACCCTGGCGCTTTCTCACTGATGCCTTATTACCGTAAGGTGCGCGAATATAATGATCTAGAGTCTCGCGATATTTGGGAATATAAACTGAATTTCTCAGAACAAGAAGTCGAAAACATATTACTTCATTTATGGGAATTGCAGCACGCTCGCTTTGATTATTACTTCCTTGATGAAAATTGCTCATACCAACTTCTTGCCCTATTACAACTAGCTAAAGAAGATCTTGATTTAACAGGTGAGTTCCCACTACAAGCGATACCATCCGATACTGTCGCAGTATTACGAGACAAGGGGCTTCTGGATGAGCCAAATTATCGCGCAGCCTTTGGAACCAAGCTGCTTCATTATTCAGATCAAATGGATGACCATAACCTTGCAGCAGTAAAAGAGGCGATGAACGGTAATTACCCATCAGAGGATCAGTATTCACTGCAAGAGCAAGCCGCTATTTTAGAAATGGCCTATGAATGGCTGAACTTTAAATTTTACGATGAAGGTTTAGATCGTGAAGTTACAGCGCCCCAGCTTACCGATCTCTTACGTGAACGCAGTAAACTGCAAGTACGCTCACCCTTTGAACCTGTAATAAAACCTGAAGTATCCCCAGAGCAAGGCCATGGTTCAGCAAGACTTGGTGTAGCTTACTCACACAGTAAAGAAAGCGACAACACACTTAATCTAACTTGGCGTGCTTCTTACCATGACTTATTAGATGCACCACAAGGCTTTATTCCTGGTGCTCAAATTAGCTTTTTAGATACAGAGCTGAGCGTAACGGAACATGGCACAACTCGATTAGAACGCCTATATCTACTCGATGCGATGTCTTTAGCTTCAGACAACCGTGTTTTTGATAGCTGGTCTTGGAATATTCGCTCTGGCTACGATCGCCAGCCCGATTCGAAGCGCCGATCAAGCCGTTGGTTTATTCAAGGTGGCTACGGTAAATCATGGGGCAACCCAAACAAACTGCATGGCTACATGCTGGGCTCAACAGAGTTGAATACAGGAGATATTACCCACAACGATGTTGAAATTGGGTTAGGGCTAGAAACAGGCGTTGTCTGGCAAGCAACATCAAATAACAAGTTAGCTATTGCAGCAAGCAGTGCTTATTTGCTCGACTCAAATGTGGATCATCACAGTAAAATTACAGCAAGCTGGCAATGGTCTCCAAACTCTCAGTGGAGCTTGCGCTCAGAAACAGGCTACCTCAATTGGCGAAATGAAGATATCTACTCCAAGCTAACTGGCTACTTATACTATTAAGCCACACTATTAGTCACCACCAGCACAAAGAAGGTGTTCACCTGCCCACCTTCTTTTTCGCAGCAATAATCATTAACTCCTCCACTCAAATAAAATCAAAGTTTTTGCTATCATGCCGCGCAAAACACCTCAGAACTAAAGATAGCCCTTTTGAAAATCAGCAAACGCCTCCAAAAAATCAATCAAATGATCACCAAACACTACGACCACATCTGGGATTGCTGCTGCGATCACGGTTTACTTGGTCAGACTCTTTTAGCAAGGTCCGCCGCTGATACTATTCATTTTGTTGATATTGTTGAACCTTTGATGCGTGATTTACAACAGCGCCTTGAAGGTCTTACAACATCAAACAGTCATTGGAAAGTGCACTGCTCTGACGTTGCAAGCATCCCATTGCTTAACGACTGTAGCCAGAAAAACCTAATTATCATCGCAGGTGTTGGAGGGGATTTACTCATCCAACTAGTACAATCTATTTTAGATAAGTATCCAAATCGTGGACTCGAATTTTTGTTATGTCCGGTACACCATAATTACAAAGTACGCCATGCTTTAATCCAGCTCGGGTTTGGGTTAATTGATGAAAGTTTAGTACATGATAATAAACGCTTTTATGAAGTACTCCACGTATCAACCTTCAGCAATAAAAGCCTCTCACCCGTCGGCTCCCTTATGTGGGACTTCACTCGAAAAGAAGATAATGACTACCTTACAAAAACAGTGGAACATTATCAGCGTAGGAATAAAAACAACGATCCCATAACATCACAAATCATCCACGAATATAGCGCGTTAGTAGAATCACTCTAATGTGGCACTACGAGCTTTTTCTGTATCAAAAAGCTCGTAGAACTCGACAATCTTCGAGTCTCTCATTCTAATAATGTCCACTTTAGGGGTTTCCACTACTTTCCCCGTATGACGATGTTTCCACGCACAGCGGCCAATCATTACAACCCTCTCTCCTTCGGAAATAAACTCCTCTGCAGTGTAATGAAGCATTTCCCATACCTCAGCAAGCTCTGTGAAATAACGAAGAACATCCTTTTTACCGTGACAGGTGCGAGTAAACTCCATTCCTGGCTCACCATTAGAAATTGAGTTTAATTGAACGTTATCAGCCATCAGATCCATCCAATGTTGAAAACTGTCTTGTTTGTTATCGTTCCATTTTTGATAAGCTTCTTTAAGAATCTCAACGTTACTCGAAGCGTTCATGTTCTCCCCTCTATTTACGTTGCAGCAGATTATCACATCATAAAAGAGCTTCTTTATGACTGATTGATTGGTCAGTAACGTAAGTTATAGCAGCTATTTCTCAATCGGGGCTTCTGCCCAATAAAATCTGAACGAAACTAATTTAATCTCTTTCCCCACTGCGCCAATTTTTGTACTAGACTTATTCTGGGATGTTGCTGATAGGTAAATAATCTACTCCTTCCAACTATATTTTCGAATTACGGACGCTCTAGATAACTGGCTGCAGCTGTCAGCTTTTTTTACAAGGAGACTTATCAGAAGTCATAATATTAAATAGAAAAAGCTCTAAACAACTGATAGTAAAACATTAAATATTCCGCTCTTGTGGTGGATTGCTTCTTGCTTAAGGAATAAGCATGAAGAGCGTACATAGTGCGCTTGTAATTCTTAAGTGACGACTTGAGGAAAAAAAATGAAGGACTATGAACAGCCCGAAAAATCTCAACCAGAGTCGGGGCTTCGACAACCTAAAGAAAGCTCTCGCTTCTCTAGGCGACGCTTCCTGCAGACATCCGCTACTGTGTCTCCTATTTTAATGTCAATCAAAAGCCCACTGGCTTGGGCCGAACCACATGATTGTAGTGTTACCACGCTCTTATCAGGTAACGCCTCTCACCCTCATGCTTGCTCTTCGGCAGCAGCGAAATCACCGGGGTATTGGCACACCGTTCTTGATGCATCATCTGGGGACAGTAAATACCCTGTTTTAGAGGCACTGCAAGCCTTAGGTGTAGATGGCACAACATCTTTTGATAGCTTCTTTTTTAGTGGCGCATTTAGTTTTCAAACATACCGAGGTTATAAGTTCAAATTCAAAAGTTCAGCTTCACCAAACCCAAACTTTCGGCAAACGATGCCACCTAATAACCCTAAGATAAAAATTCCAATTAAAATAAAAAAAATTGGCGGAGGATCATGCCCAACCATATACGTCAATGAACCCAATATACAAAGATTCATTGTGGCTGGTTATTTTAATAGCTTACTCTCACCATCTATCATTAACTACCCATACACTTCATCCAGTGTACAATTATCAGCGCTTACCGCATTTAACAATACGGCAATGGCTATCATTGATACCATAGTAGATGATGGTGTAGCTCTTTCAGCAGCATCCGCTAGTGGAATCACACATTTACCAACATTTCGAGATTTACTGAACACTTGGGATTAACAGGAGCTACATTACATGGAAGCAATGCAATACCACCTGAACCCTTTATTTACTGTTTCTGATTGCACCTTCGTTTGTGGGGAAGAACTCGTCTTGTTCAGCCCCGCCAACAGAGAAACTATGCTGTGCAATACCAGTTTACTGCCTCTGCTGCACCTTCTAGAAAGCAAAACCAACACAAACAGTGCGATTATTGACAGTAATGATGAGCAGGACGCTCTCGCTAGGTGCTCCCCTGAGTTAATCAATAAGCTGATCTCCATGGAAGTGATTGCTGCCTATGATAAACAACAATAAAAGCTATTTACTTGATGTTGGGCCTATCACCTTTCACGTCGAAAGCCCACTTCCTCATTTACATCAATACCTTGAGAGCCACTATCAGCATAATATTGTGCCTCCAAATGACGACACTTTTGTCGATTTTCATATTGCACTCACCCCAAGCCCGTTTCCGCGCTCCATCATACGTCCTCAGGTTTGTTTCTCGTTTAATCACCGCCAGCCCTTTAAACCCCTTCCTTCAGATCAAGCTCATGCAATGATGGAATGGGGAATGAACTGGGTGCTCTCTACTCAAGCACACCAGTATCTTATTATTCACGCAGCAACCTTAGAAAAAAATGGTAAAGGCATCATTATTTCAGCCCCTTCTGGATCAGGAAAAAGTACCTTATGTGCTTATTTAGCTTCTCAGGGCTGGAATTTATTGTCCGATGAATTGGCTCTTGTTTGCCCTAAATCATTAACCCTGTATGGAACCGGAAGACCGATCAGTTTAAAAAACAGATCCATTGAAATAATGAAGCCATATTATGAAAATAAAAGCTTCAGTACAGTTGCCAAAGACACTCACAAAGGATCAGTATGTCTGCTGGCTCCAAACCACCTCCCTTCCATTAATTTAAAACAAGGGGTTTCCCCCAAATTACTCGTTTTTGTTAACTACCAGCCAAGCGAGAGCTGTTATATTGAACCCGTAAAACCAAGCCATGCTTTAATGGAGTTAATAAAAAACAGTTTTAATATCGGGGTATTAGGCACTGAAGGTTTTGTGTGCGCTAAAGAATTGATTAATACAACCCAAACTGTCTATATTGAATATAATAACTTGCAGCGCTGTGAGGCACAGCTGGCACAAACACTTGCTCAAGTGAACTGATCACCACACAAGGATGCGTGGACAAAATATGGCCCAACTACTAGAAGTTATGCGTAACCCAGAAAAAATAACGCATTTAACAACACATCAATTGTCGGATCTGATTTGTGAAGCTAGATTCCATAACATGCTGAGCCAGCTTAGCTGCATTCTCAACCAGCACGAACTAAAATCAATACTCCCCCATAAATTCCTAACCCACTTGCACAGCAGTGACCTGCAATTTCAGAACCAAGTCCTACAACTGAAATTAGAGCATCAACAGTTGTCAGATTTATTAACACCTATCACACACCCCTTTGTGTATTTAAAAGGGGCAGCTTACCACCTAGCAGGCTTTGAAGAGTTCTCCGGTCGTTTTATCGGTGACATCGATATTTTAATATCAGAGGAATCCCTCCCCCGAACTGAAAAAGTCTTGATGGGATCAGGCTGGATCACCACAAAAATAAACAGCTATGACAACAAGTTTTACCGAGAGTACTCTCAGGAGATCCCACCCTTAAAACATCTTGAGCGAGGTACTGAGCTGGATGTTCACTTTAATATTTTGCCAAAAACGCTTAAACAATCACGCCCTGGAGAAATATGGCTCAATCATTCCATCCCGCTTTCAGACAGCAACCCCAACTGCCGAATATTAAAACCGGAAGCCATGGTATTGCACAGTGCCATCCACCTTTTTTATGAAAGCGAATACCACAAAGGCACCCGAGATCTGTACGATTTATATCTATTATTTACCCGATTTCAAAAAGACCCTAGCTTTTGGCACAACCTTATTCAAACCACCGATGAGCTAGATAACGGCGACGCTATTTTTATCGCCTTACGCTATTGTGCGTCTATTTTTCATCTCTCCGTCCCAGCGCACGTCATATCCCACTACCAACAATTTAGCGCGAACTCAGCCTACCAAATGATGCTAGATCTTGCGTTTACTCGAATATTTTGCTGTAGTTTTCCACCAGATAAGCAGCTAGGGCACGTTCAAACAGAAACCTTTCTTTACTTGCGCGGACATTTAAAAAGAATGCCACTGAAACTGCTTATTCCTCATTTAACACGTAAGTTCTTCATGCAATTCAAAAAAGAAAAACCAATCGACCCTGAAGAAATTCGTTTATAAGAAAACTGACTGATCCAATCGCTCTTTTTCTCAAAACAACATATATAATCTACACTGACATCATGCCGTTTTTATGTCTTGTAGGAGGCTATATGCTGCTTCACCGTCTATTACTGGTCAGCCTCAGCATTCTATTTACACCACCTGCGATTTCTGAGCCA
>NZ_JAKRGH010000027.1 GCF_022347565.1 Vibrio sp. Of7-15 | reverse complement strand
ATAAATCCTACATGTTGAAAACCTTCTGCTCACCGTGGTTCTCGAAATCGATAAGGTGATTAGGACGACATGTTCGACTGCCTCATCTTGGCCAAGGCAATAGCCGCTAAAACAGGCCGTATATAGGGTAGTTAACCTGCGCTTTTTATCAGACTACTGACTTGCAAAACTGGGGGAGACCATATATGTGAGCAACGCTACCACGAAACTTAACCATACCACCGTAAACACGAAACCCAACGATGGAATGAAAAATGCCAAGCGTTGGGAATCACTCTTAAATGCTTGTTAAGGCACTGAACTCAAATCATCCTGTTAATTGTAACAAGCACGAGTATAATGAAAATCAAAACCAGATGCTGCGGGCTTGCAGATAGCATTATTTCAATAGTACTTAACATACGCTCTCCTCTCTAATTTGCTGAGAAGAGGTTATCCAACTGCAGTAGAAAAATAACGGACAAAAAGGCACATTTTACCTATTTTTGTAACGTCTAAATGATCTTTGTACTGAATCTAAGTTTTCTACTTCAGTTAATTCGATTAATTCAGATACAAACTTGTATCTATCATAGAGGGTCTCTGAAGGATACTTATAGTTCAAAAAACCCCAAAAGCTTTCAAGCGCACGAAACGTAGAGTAGTACTTTTTATTTGCCTTACAGTGAACCAAAATCTTTGCCGCACTGTAGAACAGCGCTTCATTTCCATCAAAGTCAGATGGTTCGAAACTAAGACCATTCTCGTGGAAATTTATCGTCATGTTGCAAAGGCTGTGTTTGCATTCTTCACTCAATTTATCAAAGCGTTTCTTCATAAAATGATATGAATCGTTCTCATACAGATCGATTAAACGGTTCAGATTCTGTTTGTCCCTTTTGGAGCTACCACTATCGCAATAACCCTCGCAAACCTTTATAAATTCATTAAGTTCATTCTCTATAGCTGAAATGAACCGTACATTATCTGCCGGAATTTGTAGTCGATTTAATGACTCAACTTTCAGTTTCATAGATACCTAACCAAGAGCGTGTGCCTTAACGCCCGCTTAACTTGCTGCCAACTGCACCAAACCCAAACAGGCCACCGTAATCACATATGCCAAACCGAACCAAAAATGCCACAGGTTGGCAGTCAGGTTTAAGCAATTGTTATGTATATAGTTGACCTAACCAATCTTTAAACCACTCTTGTAGTAATGCAACTCGCTCAAAATCTAACGTGTGGAGATCTTCCAAAGTAAAGGTGCTTGCTAAATATAAGTCCCATTGGGTTTCTACGTCAGCTAAAACTGGCATAAGCTTTTCGATTGAATCTATAGCATCAACATCAGAGTATTGAAGCCAAAACACTTCACACCAGTCAGCTATCTGCTTGTGACTAAAAATTTGATCACGGATACCTGCACCTTGTTCTAACAAAGTGATTAAGTTGTCTCTGTTGAACTCTAACTCAATAGTTTTACTATGTTTCATTGATTCTTCATTCAGATTTACAAGGTGGAAATACATAACGTCCTTTGTTGCAGCGTTTGTTATGTGGCTGCACTGCGTATGGATTTATACCGTTCAGCATGCCCATGCCCCATAATATTCGCAGCTCTAATTAAATGAGTCCAAAATTGTTTTGGTGGTATACCGTTATCTACTATTACACTATCCAACTCTTCCATTGCCATCAATAATTCGTTGTGCTCAATATAAGTAAGAAAATCTTCTTCACAATATCCATCACCAGACTCGATGATACCTTTTGGCAATAGTGCATAAGCAGCCATCAGTTCAACTTCGATTAGCTTCCATTTTTCGTACTTATCCACGAGATTCCTTCAGACACATAACGGTAACTATATGGTTGAAATCCGTATATCCAAACCATCAATTAAATGCGTACAATATAATACAGAAAACTGTGCATCACATCCCCACTGGTTCCCAATTCTTGAGGCGATTGAACTCCCCTTGGGTTAGTTCGTGGGCCTTATCCATTACGTACTGGTCGCGAAGTACCATGCACAAGTCGCGCAGCTTCATCCTCCCACTGGGGAAAATGGTTTGTTCTTCTTCGTTCAGCAAGGTTTTCGCCCATTCCAAGGGCACATTCACCAACTTGGTCGCTGTTTCTCTCGTCCATCATGGACCATGATTGTGAATCGAAGTATCAAACTGTCTCGCCTCCAACAGAATGCGGTAGACGGCGCTTTTCAGCTTGTAAGCCAAATTGTTCAGCAACAAGCTTAAATAAGTCTGTTGGGCGTTTTTTACCGCTTTTATGAAGTTGGCCACCCAAACTGAGCCCACTGTAACCAAAGACAACGGCATTTGGTACTCACGTATCATTATTAACAAACAAACCATTTGCGAAGTATGGACACCAAGTAAAAAAGCCAGCCGAGATTCAAGTTTGATGATGTATAAAGAGCTAAAGAATTAATATTGCTGTAATTTAATCAATATTACTTTTAATGCATTAATGGAGTGTTATATATGTCTTTACATCATACTTTAGTTAATATTCAGATAAAAACAGAGCAAGGAACCTCTTGGGTTAAGAGAAATGAAAAAGGTTTAAATAAAGGATTTGTAGCTTCTGAAGATAAAAGAGATGCTACAAAGTTCTACTTAATTTCTCATGATAGTATTGAAGATGCTTATTATTTTAAGATTTTTGATGATAATCTATATTTAGATCAGGGAACAAGAAGTGGTCTTTGTTTTCAAAATAGACCAAAAGCAGATATTCATAAATCAACAATTTGGGCTTGGAAAATTGAAGATCAGTACATGTGTGCTGTTGCTACTGCAGATAAACGTGGATTACAAAAAATCGCAACTAAAGATCGACAATTAAATGGGATTTTAATGTGTAATTTCTCTGAAAAAGATGCCGTCACTGTACGATGGGAAACAACAACCCCTTAATCAAATATTCACCCCCGAAAAAAACCGCCCATCAGGGCGGTTTTTTCGGTATGAATAGCTAAATAATTAGTCTGTCAACTGATTTTGAGATCATACAGGCTTGCGCCGCTCAAAAAATTCAATTTTGCCAATACTAGCACATGAATAATAGATAGGATTGTTTCTCTTATTCATCTGAGGAAAAAATCATGGCACTAATTAACCAATAGTCATGACCCTGTAAAGATTCGACCTACCATTAGCCTTTTATTCTTGTCATAGCCTATCAGATACTAAGCCGATGACCTTTCGTTTTCATCAACACCTTGTATTGTTTGTTGGATCCCTTCCAACTCAGCAAAGAAACAAAATTTGAAGATAAACGCTCTGTATCAACTAGGCTGGCCTCAACAACATGATGATGGTGTTCAAAATATCAGCGTTATCGCTTTTAAGCATAAAAAAACCGAATGTATCTGAAATACACTCGGTCTTATTATTCGCTGAAATTGTTCACACAGTCCCAACACCACGCCCCGAAGAATACTGCTACATAAAATGCTAGGTCGTGGTTATAGATTTTCTGTCAGCTTGTCTGCTGCATTTTCTAATGCTGAGTGCACAATTTTGGTGATTTCTGGATAATTATTCTCTGCATCATCCCAATCTACACCCTCTGGTAAGTGCACTTCTTCAATGATTTTTTTCTTCATGGTGATACGATTATCCGCAAGATCAACCAAAGTTACATCGGCATTAATGTAGCCTCGTGGCTTACTCAATGGAATGATGCCGTAGTAATCACGCATCGTCCCTGCTGCAATAGTTTGGATTACCATCAAATGTGTCGCATTGTAATTTTCTTTTACCGCTGAAGCATCGTAAGAGAAATAACCCTTTTTACGCTGCTCTTTAGGCAGTTCCGTTGCTTCACTTGCATCATAATACACAGGTAAAATAACCGCTTCTCCACCCTTTGCTTTAATCACTTCAGCAATACGCGATTTACCGTTTTCAAACTTCTCGTGAGATATTGTATTGATGTGGTCTTCAACGCTACTTGTTACCATTTCATTAATAGCCAGATCAAGTAAACCTTGGCCCCCAGAACGGTGAGCATACATTTCAGGTTGCTTAACAAAAGCGATAGCAATTTTTTTACTGCTAGCATCATCCCAAAAATTATCAGGCATGTTAATCGCCTGCTGAGAAGCACAGCCACTCAAAATGAGTGTACAAAACAAGCCAACCATTATTTTTAAATTTTTCATTACTACCTTCCGATTTATAAAAGCGGCGGCAAGGTAGCAACTTCATAGCCATTAGTAACCCATTCATTAGATAAATGTGACGCACAGCAAAGTATTTAATAAAGAAATGGTGTACAAAATTAGATCGATTGAATTATAGCCACCAATTGTTATCTGCAAAGCAATCAATACTATCGTACCTACTGCCAAAAGCACCTTTCGATACGTTTAACATCACTGCTATGTATTGATAATGAAACATACAGAAAGTAAATATAACTGAACTGAATATGTCACCGCTTTAATGAACGGTTGTTCCTAAGAAAGCTATCTGAAAAAACTTTGCAGACTTTCCTTGCGTACGAAAAGAATAAGCCCCTGTAATATTCTTCATCACAGGGGCTCACACACTACAACATTGATTAAAAGGATATGCACTACCAGGTAAATACCTGCGCCACTTTACTCATTTCAATAACGGAATAGATCTTCTCCACCGAATAGTAAGAGTCCCGATCTAATGGAGCAACCTTTAGGGAAAGCTCACCATTCTTTTCTTCTTGTACAACAGCAAAAATAGGCTCATCCAACTTATTTAGATAGAGATGACCACCGTCATGATTTAAGATCACATCAAGCCAGCGCCAATAGGAACCCCAGTTTCTGGCAAACCCTCTTAGCACGTTTTGTGCTAGTTCCGAAGATTGGGGTGAAAATAAACTAATGGTTCTGGTGTCAGGGTCAAGCTGGTAAACAAACTGATAGGTATAGTTTGATAAGCCGGCATTCTGTTCAGAAAGGTCCTCGCGATATTTCCTTAACTCTTCATCAGACAGAGGACTAATTTTGTATTTTTGAGTCTCACTCAAGTCACCACGGATGATTTGCTTGCAATAGGCGCTTGTTCGTATACTCCCATAGATACCCTTCATCATATCGGAACATGCCGAGTAGTAATATGGAGATGAAGTCCTAAACACAAATAAGCCAGATACCTCATCATGTGCCATTCTAACTAAAGGAAAGTGTTCAGCGTATTTTATATTTCGCTGCTTTTTTCTCGCTAATATGCTCTCATCCAGCAAATCACAGTACTGATTATCCCACTCAATAGAACGATGCTCGACTCTCACATTATTTAATACGACCCAATCTCCTTGGATTTCACCTTTACACTGGCGTATCGCGGAGAGATGATTGATTATATAACGAACTTAACCAAATCCAAATAAACCAATTAAAATCAAATATTTAATATTTAAAAATCAAAAGGATGTCGACAAAATGACTACACAAAAAACATAATTTACCACAGTGGGTCATTTTCTTTATGTAACATCATTTGTTTTTCGTTCAGTGGCCCTTCTCCGCAGATGAGATATTCGGTCTTATCTTGGTTATGAGGCACAGCTGGATATCGTTCTTTGAAGCTTTACTTTTTGTGTTCCCATAAACGTCCTTTTTAACTCACTTTATAACTGCCCGCTGAGCTGCCACTGTTCACGGCCACTTCTGCATTTTGATTAATTTCATCCACTACCGCGTTGGCCACCGCAATGGCAATGATGTTAGCTCTGGCATGTTCTCCATCGAGCACGATGCCTTGCGCTTTAAGCTCATCTTCAATTCTGTTTTTTAGCGATTCTTTACTCAGTGCCATGTTATTTCCCTGCAAATACGGTGGTTGAGCCATCCACATGAGGCTTACCTGTGAACGGACAGATACTTTCACAGGTGATCACCCCTGTACCGCCATTGAGTTTGATGGTGTCGGCGTCTTCTGTGATGTTTTGAGCTTTAATGATTCTGTCTTTAGCAATGCTGATTTGCTGCTGACCGCCCACGGTTAAGGTGTCATTTTGCTCTATGGTGTGGATTCTATCTTTGAGTACGGTCACTTGGTCGTTTAACCCAATCACCATGTCGCGCAACTGGCCAATCACTTGAACGTAATCGCCTGCGGTCACCTGGTGCATGTTGCCAAGTGAGCCTAGCGCTAAATCATCCCCCGCCATCACTTCAAAATGGCCTAAAGTTTCAATTAACTTTTGTCCGGCAATGTGCTCTTTGCTGTGCTGGCTCACGTTGATGTCATGACACCCAAACTCAGCCAAGTAGCGATCAACGTCATGCAATTCTTCAAACGCTTGGATGTGCCTGTGTTGGTCGGTGGCCTGAATGTGATTTCCAGCGGCATCGGTTTTAGTAAATACTTCGGCCCGTTGTTGGATGAGCTGCTCATCGGGTTCGACGCCAGGCAATGACCACCCTTCACCTAAAACAGTGCGAATAAACGGTTTATCACTGCGACCATACGCAAACGCAATTTCCACAATGCTGCCTTCTTTGGGCGTGGCGAACTGGCCTTGCTCCGCCCCTGCCATAGCAACAGGCAACGGCACCGCTTTGTAAATGGGAACTAAAGCATCCACTTGGCCATGCTCATCAAGCAACTGAACATCCACCGCATAACGGGGCCGGAATGGGTTGTGCTCATGCCCTGCGTCACTGCCATCGGTCACGGCTTCCACTCGGCCAAATCGTGGTAAGTGATGCCCTGCTGCCAGCTCTGGAAACAAGTAATGCATTTTGCGCTTTTCGGCCGTTTCGCCTTGTTGCCAATACAGGGTCATTTGATCTTTTTCACACTGTACTTGAGTAATGCGCTGACCGTTGACCACCACACCAGGGCGCACCGATGGCATGACGGATAAGGTCATGCTGTTGCCACCACGTTGAGTACTTGAAAACTGGTTATCTAACTCAATGGGTCGAGAGACCCAGCGACTGTGGGCAAAGCTACCCACATAAATGGTGCCGTCCGTTTGCTGATACCAACAAAAATCAGGAATATTAAACGCTCGGCCCAGATTATTCAGCAGCTGATAGCCGGTGCCTTGTGAGGTGAAATTGGGGATACGCTCAAACACATAATCGGCATCATTGGGCAATACAAAGGCCAGCCCTGTATCGAAGCTCAACTGTTCAATCACTTCGCCGACGGTCGGGTGCTGAATGCTAATAGGCCAGCGAGCGGCCAATAATCCCGCTCGCTCACGCGCCACAAAACGGGTGTAACCATTCTGGGCGGACTGCGCTTTGGTAATGAAGCCATCAAAGTAGCGTTTTAGTTCACCTTGGTAGCCCATGTGTAACTCAACCAGCTGATTTTCTTTGGCTTCTCCTTGCACCACAAAGGTGGCACGTCCTCCGGCTGACAGTTCAAGAATGAGTTGCTCTTCCGCCAACACTCGTAACTGGCCATCAATGTACAAACGCTTATCCAACTTCATGCTAATTGCCTTTCTTTTTGTCGTAATGCGGCTTCAAATCGGGTCGGTGCGGTGGACTCGGTGTCATTACTCACGGCGGCATGGGCTTTGGGCGTTACAACTGCCGTCTGCTCGGTACTGTCTTGTTGCGGTTCGTTCTCTTGCTCACGCTCTTGCTGCTCGGTTGCTTCTGAAGACGAGAGGTATTCCCGTAATTGAAAGCTGATCTTCCACGCCATCAGGTTTTCTTGCTCATCGGCGGTGATCCGCCCCATGAAACGAACCTGGCGGATGGTCATGCTTTTGGCCAACTCATTACCAATCCGGTAAATCACCCGTTTTTTATCGCGCTTTTGTCGTGATAACACCACCAAGCGTTTGAGCACATGGGGTTCTTTAAACGGAATGAGGCCCGTGACCGACAACACAATGCCTTTGTCCCCCTGCTCACTGCCATCGGTACCCGATGTTTGGCCGCTCATGTCTTCTTCTTTGAGCTCCATGGCCAGACTAATGCGAGGGGATTTCATGGGGATGATCTCAGCATCAAGGGCAATTTGGGTCATGCAAACAACTCCGATAAAAAAGTTAAGGGCTCAGTACTTAGAAACAAAGCCGCAAAGGTATAACTGTGTTCCCGGCTGGGTGGCTGTGATTGTTTGAGTAAGGTGGCCAGCACATCTGGCGTTCCTGTGGCTTCAAATGTTAATAACGGTACAGAGCTGTCTTTCAACTGGTTGATGGCACGTTGCCAGTCGTGTAACCGCTGCCCGCGTTTTTGAGCCAACTGACTGAGCTTATCGACGGGGGTTTGCCTGTCGGCGGCCAGTGATTCCAGTTGTGCCACTTGTGCTCCTTGCCAAGCCATTGCCTCACGCAATAGTGCGGAGTGAATATTGGCGTTAGGCATAAAACGAGGCTGAAAAACCGCGTGAGGCTGAGTGAATTTATCACTCTGCAGCTGCTGCTCTTTGGCTAACCGCCTCGCCACCATGCCAAGTTCAGGGATATTCACCACCTCAAACAAGGTTTGAGTGCACTTGGCAAATTGAGCCAAGGAGCTTTCAGCTATCATCCATCCGAGCGCATGACACTGGCCTATGGGTTTGTGTTTATCGTTCGTATCCAGCAGCTTATCGGCCAAGATGCTCACGGCCCTATCCGGCGACAAGTGATGGCCGGATGCCACCTGATGCCCCACTTGATACTGATACGGATGCACCGATAAAACCTGTCCTTGGCACAATAAAGTATCCAGCTGCTGACGAAGCCCCAAGTGCGCCTGGGCTGACTCACTCAACGGATGGCGATTGAAACTCACTTTGCCAGAGACAGTGTGCAATCGTGTGGTGGCGGTGGCCGTTGTGCTAGGAAGCTGATCCAATACCGACTCACAACCCGCTTGGATGGATTGCGCTGAATTTGGCCACTGAAACGAAGCCGTTTGCCAACTCATGTGGCAACCCCAGATAAAGAAGGACGGGCCCCAAAAGGAAACCCCTCGCATTGCGGGTAATCGCTCAGTAACTTTCTGTCTTTCAACAAACGAAGAAAGTCCTCTTCATTTTGGATCGGAGAGGTGCGCAGCTCTGGCGGATAGCCTTGGTCTTTTTCATATTGGTCAATGCGGTTTAGCACTTTGGTCAACTCAGTATCACGCCACAGGGTTTCGATATGAGTGCGCTCTGTGCGCTGTTCCTGCTGCTTTTCGATCTCATTTTTATCGATCAGCTCACCCTCGACTATCTTCTTGTTTGACACGTCTTCTAATGCATCAACGATAACCACAGGATCAGAAGTAATAAGAACATGGGGGAAGACTTGCTCATTCATCGCGCCATAAATGAATTTCTGATGCGCTTCTTTTTCATACTTAACCATTAAATTACCCCATAAATTGCTTGAATGCTGCCGCGAGAAAAAGCACTGATGGTCTTCCCATCACCGCTAACCGTAACGCCCATTTGGTATGACGTTGCACCGTCGGATCCCGAAGCCAAGTTAATCGTTTTTCCTAGGATATCCGCCGTCGGCAGTAAACTGGTCATGGGGTAAGACGCCCACACAAACGTGCCTATCCTGATGTAAAGAAGTCGGTATGTTGTGATGGATTCACTCAACGTCACCGTGGTTGCACTGCCTTCCCATAACTTAACGGACAACGGTTTATTACTTGGGCTGTACACTCGTTGTCGGTTGTCGCCAGGGCCGTCATACACATATCGTCCCCATAACCCATCCTGCCCCATGGCCGCTTTAGGCTGGCCATTTTCACACCACACCGCTTGATGGCCTCCGGCCATTTCGCCACCCGTCGGGTTGTTGATGTTCTTATAAGCCAGCCCATACAAGTTACCAAAGCTGGCTCCATCGTCATCAATGGTATACGCGATGCCCATCGACCAAATATGATCGATTCTGTGCGAATCAAAGATTCCATATAAACCCGAACTGCGCTTGTTGGTATTGTGCGCGACCACCTTGCCGTCACTTTGATGATAGAGATAAGTGCCCGCAATATAACCGTGCTTAACCTTTGAAAAACCATCACTGGGACGATAATTAAACCCCTCACCCGATGCGCATGAATACAGAGCGTTGCCGTTGTGCCATGTCAGATTATAAAAGGTGTCTGAGTTGGCTTCTTGAACCCTAATGGTGTCAGCCTGTTGTGCAGCGATAGCTTTATTGTTTCGACCTAAGTAATACATATCGCCTTGGGCTTTGGTGATCTTCGTGGCAGCGAGATCATAAGCCGCCTTCACCGCACTTGACGTCGCGGCCAGTGTCGTGCTGCCTGAAGAGACGGATCCAGATAATTTTGTTACCCCGTAGACGTACGTGGTGGCTACCGTGTAATTCCATTTTGAATGAGCAAGGTTGTACGCTTCTACCGCTTTGTCAAACGCGGCTTTCACGGCACTCGACGTCGCAGCAACCGTCGTGTCACCCGATGCAACAGAGCCCGACAGCATCGTGGCACCATATGAAGTGGTGGTCGCCACCGCGTAAGTCCACTTTGAGCTGGCCAAATTGTACGCGGATACCGCTTTGTCAAACGCGGCTTTCACGGCGCTTGATGTCGCGGCTACCGTGGTATCCCCCGATGCAACAGAGCCCGACAGCATAGTAGCGCCATAAGAAGTGGTGGTCGCCACCGCGTAAGTCCACTTTGAGCTGGCCAAATTGTACGCAGATACCGCTTTATCATAAGTGGTCTTAAGCGCCTTAGCCGAGGCAACCAGCACACTGGATACCGACGTAACACTGTCGGTAATGGACGCTTTATCCACTTTTTTGCTCAGCAATTCATCCGCTTCATTCTTTGGGTAATACTGCGCAAAGCCTTCCACATGACGACGGTCAATCACGTTACCCGCGCCATCAATATCGGCCACTTTCGTCACGTAATGTGGGTACCCATCGCTGTCCACGTAATTCGTGAGCGGCGTGGCACTGACTTTGAGCTCACACACCGTTTGCCATTGACTGGTCAAGTGGCCTTGCCAGCTGGCATCCAGATAAATGCCCGTCGAGGGCGTCACGTGAGATAACGTCACGTCCTGCTCTAGAGGACAACGCAGCCCACCCACATAACCGCAACCTTGATTGGCTCGATACACAGAGCCCGATTTCGTGATCTTAAAACCATCCGATAAAAACGCAGCCGGACCATATAAATCCGCATTCGCCAATCGCTCGGCTTCATCGATACCAAACAGCCGAGCCGTAAAATCAATCTGCCAGGTAGACGCATCCACCGTGATGCCCGTGGCCTGCTGCGCTCCCTCGTAACTCATTAAAATAGAGCGGGTGACAGAGTTACCATTTTGAACACCAGGAATGGATTTGAATTTGGAGACGGTTGGAATGTGTAAGATGGCGGCCAGCACGCCGCTTTGCTTATTACGCAGCCCCACCCAGTTAAATTCAAAATCCCCCACTCGGGTATCCATAATCAGGGAGTACACCACCGCGTTCGGGTTCACGAATCCGGTTTGTGTCACCTCGGCCACGTGCACGATTTGATGTGAGGGCGGTACGGTTTCATTGCGGTCTATCGGGGCGTTTGGGGTTTGGTTGGGCACCAACGCCAAGACAAATTCATTGAGTTCAACAGACGTCGCCAGCGCTTCTTGCTGTGCTTTGTAAGTTTCAAACGCTAAGGTAATGATACTTTGCGCCATGGTTACTCCTCTAAGGTCACGACGGTACATTGATGCTCCCAGTCCATCAGGGACGAGTGCATGTGCAATGGGGTGGTGCTGATCACCTGATATTCATAACGGCGACAGGTTCGCCCGTATTGCTGCAACAATTGTTCGAGCAGCGCGTAATTCTCTGACAGTTGGGAATCGCTTAAGCGAATGGTGATGATGTCCCAATCTCGGCCTGGGGTCCGTTCGTCAATTTCCACCACACCGACACCAAGGCGCTGAAAAATCCGAATGAAGCCCTTTTTTTCACCGGCGTCTCGGGCATTCAAAAAGGCGTATTTCACTCGCTTACGAAACAAACTCACGGGCTCGTCAGTGAATCGGGTCACATCTCGGTCCCACGCCAGAACATCCAAAACCGTTTCACTGCACGTCATGGGATCGAGTTGAGATAAGGGATACAACAACCAACCACGAAGGCGGGCCCAAAATCCCATGATGCCCTCTGTTAAAAAGTGCGGCTCTTTGAGCGTGTCAGCCAGAGTGCGCCCGTCCATCCACCATGGCACGGATGCGCTCCCCAGTGGCGGTGCCTTCTCCTCATGGTTCGGGTTCTCAGCCATCGTTCACCACCACCTTGGTCAATCTTGGGACATCCAGCGCACTGACAATGTCTGCATTTTCAAAACTCACGCTCAATAAATCCGTGTTTAATGGGGTGTGAATTTCTTCCGTTAATTTACTGAAAGAAAACGTTGAGGCCGGATAGGTCCGCGTCACCGATTGATAACTGTCGCTCTCCCGAAATGCCGCCCGTATGCGGTTTTCCACTTCCGTTTTCAACGCGGCTTTGCGCGCGTCACTGACATTGGGTTTGGCCCAAATGGTCACCGTGACCGTATGAAAGGTGTCTGGCAACGCCAAGCACAACACGTCATCGCCGTGGCCGTGATTGCCATCGGTCATCACATATTGATTCAGCTGCTCCAACAAATGGCTTGGGGTTGGCCCGACATCCATCAAAATATAGGCATTGGCGGTCCCTGGCCCACGCGGTGCATCGTGCAAAAAATAAATCTGATCGCTTCTGACCCCCGCCACAGACGCCAACATCGAACGATAAATCGCATCGATGTGATAACGCCCCACCACACTGAACTGATTACGAATGCGCAACGACAAGGCTTCATCGTCTTCCAAATCCGAGCCAGGTGCGGTGATCCAATCCGCTTGGTTGACAGCATGGGTAATGCCCGACACCCCCACAGGTAAAATGGCGTAATACCCCGCAGGTAAGTTATACCCGCTGCCCGCGAACTCGGCTTCACACACCACCTGCCCGCTTGGCTGGTTAGCCTCGATCAACACATCATTGATGACCACCAAACGATAAATGGTGTCTTCAATCCGGTCGGTTTCCACCACCGTGCCTTTGGGGATCACAATGGGGTTGTCAGGCACGGCCTTAAAGAACGTGATCATCCCCCGCGTTTTTGTGGCGGCTTTGCGCTCTAAATCCACATCCCAGGCTTTTAAGTCGAGGTACATGCCTTGTGCGGTGGCCGCAAACGTATTGGGCAACACATGATTGGCCAATAATGTATCAATCAACCACTGTGTGGGGGTGATCACCACCGCTTTGACCAAACGCCAAAACGGCGACATTCGGCTGTCGTTTGATACTTTACTGCCTGCGGCCACCACCTCTTTTTCCAGTTCGATGGCAATGGCTTCTTCCGTGGTGGGAATGCCTTCATTGGCAATCAATTGAGTAAAATCAATCTCAGGACGCTGATTCATTGTGGTATGTCCATCTTAATGTGTCCGTACTCCAGCGTGTTGGCAAATAGCCAAAGCTGCTCTGCTGACTGCTCGGCCACTTCGGCGGTGCCAGGCACAATACGTTTGTCGGTTTCAATCAGCATTTCAATGCGCGTTAATACATCGGCTCGCAAGGTGCGGTTACGCTCCGCCTGTAACTCTCTCAGTAGGCCACTTTCTAAGATGGCGTGTTTCACATCTTGCGCAATGCTGTTCACGTCACTGGTGTACACAGGCTGCTGGCCCGCATCAAAGTCAATGCCGCCATCGTTAACCAAGAGATCGGTGTATTTCTGACTCATGGGGTATCGAGCTCCATCCATTCTGACAATTCGCTGCGGGTAAACGGTTGCTGCTGAGTAATGTAGACGTCCCCCACGTGCTGGGTTTTGCTGTTGTCCGTGTGAGTGTTGCCCGCCATCTGACCGAGATAACCGAACACGTTAGGCGAGGTACCTTTACCACCGTTAAGGTAATTTGAGATCGGTCGGTTACGCTCGGTTCGTCGCCTTTCGTCTTCAATGGCTTGGTGACTTGGCAACACAGGTGAATCCACGTCAGAGCCAATGTGAATGCCAGGCAATAAGTTGATTTTGTCGATGAGAAAATCAATGCCATCGCCCACCACATCAAACGGTGACATGCTGGCTAAATACTCCGAGAACTGTGCCCAACCTTGTACTAAACCATCAAACAAGGACAGGCCGAGATCTTGCAGCCACAGAAACGGCGACCCCAGCATCTGCAACACGTCCAGTCCGGCATCCACGAACAGACAAATGCCATCGTATACCAGCCCAAATCCGTCCCCCACTTGCTGCCAAATGGCCCCGAAACGGGCTGGGATGTTGCCCCAAATTTGCATCGCAGCTTCTGGCCCGTCTTTGAGAAACGCCATAAAGCCTCGACCAACGTCCCAGGCAGCAAGGAAAGGGGTGATAAACCACTGCACCGCTGCCCCCAGTAATTTCCAAGCGCCTTTGCCCACCAAAACCATGCCTTGAAAGACACCCGACGCTCGGCTCATGAACCAATCCAGCTCGGAAACCACCATTTGAAAAACGGGGTTACTGGCAATGCTGTCGGTCACGTCATCCCACACCGTGCCAATATAGGCAAACCCCACTTCAAAATAGTGGCTCAGCTCGTTGACCAATACCCCCAACTGCTGGAAGACATACCAATCACTCAGTGCAGAAACCAACGCATCCCAATGGGTGATTAACGCGTACGCCGCCACCCCAACCGCCACAATGGCAGCAGGGATCCAAAAAAGCGGGTTGGCCAGCATCATGGCGGTACTTTTCAGTGCGGTAAGGCCAAACGCTTTCAAGCCACCGGACGCCGCCATCAGTGCTTTATCCACTAAGAAAGTGGAAACAGCGTAAGCTTTGTTGGCCAATGACGCCCCTTTGACGTACACCCCTTGCTTTAACAGGCTGTAGTTAAACGCCCACAATGACCATTTGGCTTTGGTGTACGCTCCGCTGACTTTCAGCACACTGGTTTTGGTCAACAACAAAGGCACTTTCAGTGCTTGCATGGCCAACTTACTGGTTCCCATGGCCAAACTGTAGGCACCGTACACCGCAGCCCCGCCAATAATGACGAGGGACGCATAGCCCAAATAACTGGTTAAAGTCGGAAACGCTTCCGTCCAGTGAGTCACGGTGGCCAGCCCATCGGCCATGGCCCCCACGACGCCATTAATGGCGGGTAAAATCAGGCCAAACGCCCCTGCACGAACAGCAAACCAACTGGCTTCAAGGCGCTCCCATTGATCTGTCATGGTCCCGGCCATGTCGCTGGCGGGTGCCACGCCTTGAACCGCATTAAACCGGGTTAAGCCCTGCTGAAATTGCGCTTTTTCTTTGATCAGGCTCATGAGCATCAAACTGCCGTCCCCCAACCCAGCATCATCCAAAAACGCACGTGCTTCTAACCCCGACATGCCACTCGTTAGCGCTTCGATTTTACCCAGCACATCCACCATGGGCAGAAGCTTACCTTCGGTATTGGTAAAGCTGATCCCCAGCTTCTCTTGCGCCCCCGCCACCCCTTCTAAGTAGTTGGTGTATTGGGTTACGGCGTCCCCTTCTGACATCTGGCCACGCAAGACACCAAACACCGCCAGTTGCTCAGAAAAATCCACCCCGAGGCTGGACGTTAATGAATGCATGCCATCCACCATGCCCTCGATTTCCGACATGCCAATGCCATACAGGTTTTTGGCTTCCGCCGTCATTCCCGCGACCACCGCCGTAAATTGGCCTTTGCCCATGGCTTCGGCGTCCGATTTGTAATTGCCGTAAACCGTTTTCATGTAGTTGCTGACGGTGTCCGCATCCGACTTCATCGCCACCGCCAAGGTGGCCGAGTTTTGCGTCACGTCCGCCAGAACGTCGCCACTCATCTCCCCCAACGCATCTAACATCAAGCCACTGTGATTCACAAATTCCGTGGCCGACTGACCGTATTTAGTGGAGAAGTCTAAAGCGGTTTTTTGCAGCGACTGTAAATCGTCATCCATCACGCCAAGGGCTTTCACTTCCCCCAACACGCGGTCCATTTCAATGGCGGGCATGAGCGCCTGTTGAATGGCAAACCCCGAAGCCACCAACCCCGCCGCGCCTCCGGCGATGCTTTCCCAGCTCTCGCGCCCAATATCGGCCGTTTGCGTGACCGTTTTTTGGATCCCTTGAAGTGGTTTGGTCGCATAGTCTTGCAGACCAATTTGCATCATTAATTTTTCAACCGAATTCACTCAGGATCAGTCCTCTGGGTTAAACGCTTTAGCGATGCCTTGTGCCACCACAAGGGCGTTGTGTTTGGAAAGCCATAAGGCGCGGGCGAGATTTTCGGTGGTGTCGGGTTCGTGTGGCAGGTAATGGGCTTTCAGCGCCAATACCTGCTCAAGCTCGTTGTGCTCTATCGCCTCGGCGTGGCGGATCAGTTCTTTACTTCGATGTCCAAATCACCTTGGAATTGTTCATTAATTTTTCCTGCCAGCGCCATCACGGCCCCTGGCAATTTCAGGGCGTCATCTAAAGCGTCTTTATCGTCTTTGTGCACGATGCGGCGCAAATAGTTAGTGGCTGGGGCAACCTTATCGAAAGGCGTGGTTTCATTGGTGAGTTTATTGAACGCCGCTAGGGTTGGTTCAAAACGAATATCCATACCTGCTACGCCGAGTACAATAATTCTTTTAGTCATGCGGTTTCTCTTTTACTGAGGATTTCATACACGCGGTTAAAGCCCGTTTCAATTTGTCGCTCTAACCGCTCGGTTAAGTCTTTCACTTCTTCTTTGGTGGCGTAGGTTTCCGCCACGTGGGTTTTGTAGTCCGACAGCTCTTTCGCCTGTTTGAACACCAAACCCGCCAATATGATCACGAGGGAAATGACCCCCACGCTGGCATTTATCCAATCTGGTTCCATGGCTACTCCCGTGGTGGAATCTCTTTCAGTCGTTTGCCTTGCAAGGACGCAATCACATCATCCACGGTGTCTTGCACCACATCATTGGTGGTTAAGTTCTTGAGCTTTTCCAGCCCCCATATCACCAACCGCGTGGCAAAACGCTCCACTATCACGGTCCAGGACAGCGACGTTACGAGGCTTTTTAGCACTTCATATAAGGTTTTCAGTAAAACACTGGTTACAAAATTCATGGTTAATCCTTCACGATGGTTAATAAACATGGCTCGCCATCCAGCTCCGCCATAACACAATTAAAAGCACTGGTTGAATTGAGTACCGCCCACTCACCATCGAGTACCCCAAACGCCACACCGGGGGCCAAACAGCCTTGCAACTGCGACACTTTATTGGCTTTGTGCATCAGCACATGGGTGCGCGTGCTAGGGCCAAAACGGGTCACGCCTAACTTGGCTTCTTCTAAGGCATAACAATCGCCAAACTTAGGGCTGTGATGAGGCAGCATGTGATAGGTGCCTTCTGGAATACACGACACATTGGGCTGGTTGTTCTGCCATGATCGTTCTAACACCACACAGACTTGACTGCCGTCCGGTCGATGCAAGGTCGAAAAGGTACCGTGTTCAAAGTAACGACGTTTTAAGATAAACGATTTCATAAAGCTCCTTGTTCAATCAAACTCTGGCAGCGAGCGCAATGCTGGCAGCCAGGCACCAGTTCTTGGCGTTTTACAGGAATGGCCACGTCACATTCTTGGCACGTTTTGGCACTCGTTTGTGACGACGGCACCTGATTTTTCCGATGGCGGGCGATCGCCATTTGGCGCTGTTTGGCTTCAATCTCGCTGGCTCTGTCGAGAACATCCATTTATCCCCCTGTTAATCCAGTAAGTTGCGCGTGTCTTGTTTGCTCAAATAAGGCACCCCGTCAATCTCGATAAAACTTGGGCTGGTCACGATGCCTTTGATTTTGTGTTTCGATTTGTCGGTGGAAGATGGGTCGAGATCAAGCAAACTGTCGATGAGCAATTTGACCCCAAACACTTCAATTTCTAATTCGTCTTTGCCCGTATTGGCATAAAACAGGCAATCATGAGGGTCAATCGCGCGCCAACTGCCTGCTTTTTTGGCCGCTTCCCCCAGTAGCTTGAAGTTTTTTGTATCAAGTTCGTATTCCACATCGGCGCTCACCGCACCGTCGGTATAACCATCCGGCACCCCGCGAGTTTGGGCGGCGGTGCTCTCATCCGAAATGGACACGGACGCTTTTTCGACATGGATGAGGGTGCCGTGAATGTCCACATCAAAACTTAAGCCTGAAATCCGTTTGTTCATTGGCTTTCTCCTGGGTTACTCAAATCCAGCATCAAATTGGCAGTGATGGTTTTGGGGCAATCTTTGGGTTTGGCCTGCATGTAAATCCCCACCGATTGCTTGTTTTCCCACACAATCGAAATGTCGTCGGAGCTGGGTGATTCGATTTCCCCAGGGAACACCACATCCCTCACCGTGGCTGACACCGCCATTTCACGCAGTGGGCGGCAATAACGCGCTTTGGCTCGCGCCGTACTGGCTGGGGTGCTGTTGAAAGCTCGGTCCCCGACATCAGCGAGAGCAATCAAACGAATACGACGGGCGATTTTGTCGATGATGCGGCGGTATTCCACCACTTGAAAATCCCCGCCTTCCACGTCCAACATGCGGCCATCGGCCCAGTAAATGCCCTCATAATCCGGAAACCACGCTGGAACCGACAACCGATTTTGCTCTAAAGTTTGCAATGTGGCGGTGGTCAGTACCGCTCCCGAGCTGTCCACTGGTAAAGTGACGTCCCCAATCAATGGCCCAGTTTTCACCCGCATAGGCGTATCGGCAATGGACACGGCTCTGCTACACAATCGACCTGCCAATTTCCCCAGTGCATCTGGGAAAAGTTGTGGTACCAGCATCACGCCATCGGCGGCTATGGTGTCCTGAATCGCCACGGTGGCGGCTTCGTAATCGGCCCACGTTTGGGTGTTGGCATCGATGCCTGGCGAGCACAACATCATGAAAGTCCATCGACCGTATTTGGCGATCAATTCATGGTACAAGGCTTGGGCCGCCGTAATGGTGGCTTGCTCAGTGGTGGGTACCGTTAACACCACCGCTTCAAAACTTTGGGTTTGCTGAGCAAGGTGCACTGCGTCCACCCAATTTTCAGGGGCCGACAGCACATACACCGCCGCACTCCAGTTTTGGCCCGCGTTCAACATCGCCGCTTCCACATTGGCTTTGAGGGCTGAGCCCTCATCCAGCAACGCGGCCAGTTCTGATTGGGTATTGACCGAAAGTAATTGACCCGCGTTCTTGGTGCCCACCCCAACAAAGAGAAAGTGACGTTCGACTTCGGTCACGGGCCCTTGTTTCTGGTTTTGGGCATTAATTTGTACGATTGGCCACGCCATGGTGATCCCTCTTATTGTTGTCCAAAGACATGTTTCATGGTGGCTTTCTGTGACACCTTATGGTTAACCTCAACAAATGGGCGTTTAGGCATTGGAATATCCCATGTTGATTTACCCTCATTCCCCTTCAAGTGACGCAAGGCTACACTCGCTTCCTGCATGCTCACATGTTGATAAATCCACGTCGCATTGGGCTTGGTGCGCTTGCCTTTTGGCGCTTTAGGGTTAAGACGAGCAGACCAAATAGAAAACCCCAACCTTCTCAACTTCAAAGCTTGATGCTTGGTACAGCCTTGAACCGTATCGCCTTGCTCTGTCTTGATTGACTCTGTTTTTTCCGCATTAAGAGCATTGATGGCTTGTGCTCTATTGCCTTTGAGCCGCACCCCATGGTGATGGATGTACGCGACTTGTGCGGACCTTCGGTTCCGCCAACTAATGGTGGCGGTATGGCCATTGTTTTGTGTCACCCCAATAAAGCGACCTAAAGAGGCTTGCATTTGCCTTGAAGGCTGACGCTTCCTTTTTTTCCACACTTGGCCATCTGGATCTTTTTGTCTAAATCGATTCGCTCTTGATTTACGAATATTGGCTTGCGCTATTTTTTGCAGTGCTTTTTTTCGCTGTGGCTTGGTCATCATCAACGACTTCAGCCAATTTTTTGTGCTGACTTCCGATTGCTTATCCACATTAATTTTGATCATCTGGCGTCACCAAACTGGGTGGATTGGTCTTGCTGTAAATCGCAATGTTCTCGGCGTACCACACGTCGTAAGGCGCATTGGTCCATCGCTTATTTCGCCAATGAATCTCCCCATCTGGCGCTTCCACCACAGAAAGTCGTTCCATCAACTCCACTTCGATGGTCATCACCACGGTGTCATCACTTTCCGGTTCAATATCAAAACTGGGCTTGGCTAACTCAAACTTTTCAAAATATTCATCGTGGTCGTCTAACCAGGCCATGACATTGGCCATCACCACCGCTGGGCTCTGCTTTTTAAAAGGAAAACGCTCAAAACTAAACACCGCGTTGTAACGCATAAAACCGATGTCCATGCCATGGCCTTGATGCTTTGGCGCGAGTGTCAGCTCGACATCTTCCATCCAACATTCCATGTGCTGATGCAAACGCGCATCGGTGGTGTTACTTAAATGCAAGTTCAACAGCTGCAACATGTAACCCGCTTGTGCCTGATTCAGGGGTTCGCTCACCATCAGCCCTCGTTATAACAACCCTATTCCACAGCGACTGTGGCCACTCATGGCGCGAATGTGTTGCTGGCTTTCGGCCAATAAGCGGTCGGTAATGTCGCGCTCATTTTCCGACAGTCGATCCCCCGCCTCTTTGGTTTGCACGCTGGCGAACTCCGACACCATGTCGGCTTTAGCACGAGCAAACACCGCTTTTTCATACAAGATAACGACATTATTCTTGCCGAGTACTTTAGGCAGCCCTGGGATGTCGGCGGCGCTCTGAATGCCTTCGGCCTGATACCCCGCTTTCACGGTGGTTAATTCAATGTTGATTTGGCTCACCGCGGCCGCCAGAGAAAACGCCACGCTTTCGGCATCCATGTCCGCTGGAATACCACGGCGTTTTTCAAAATCACCGACATTCAAATTGGGCCAAAAGCCATCATTGTCGATTTCGGTGTCCTGATAACTGCTGGTCGGTTTGCCGTTAAACATTCAACCTCCTTAATAGGTGCGCCTCTGGCCACTGGTCAACGAGTCACAATGAGCTGTTGCTATTGCACTCTTGCCAGCCGAGGCGCGGTGGCGTAGGAGCTGTTACAGATTGTTGCTCGATTCCAGCGCTCGGATACGCTGATGAATTTTGTCGATGTGAGTCGTCACACCAATGGCCGCATATTGATTATTTGCTTCGGTCAGCAAAGCCAGAGCTTCGTTTAAGGTTTCCACACTGCCAACGGATGACGCCACGGGTTTGCCTTTGTCATCATTCAATAGCCTTAAGCCCGCAAACTTAAACCACTTCGCGGTGGGCTTTTCGTGGATACGCCACTCATGGCGAACTTTATTGAACACGGTGGTGAAATACGGCTCAACGGAGTGCCCTTGAGCGGCCATTTTTTCTGACCAGGCCAAGACTTCATCGGCACAGAACGTGGCAAAATCGCGCTTAAATCGCTCCGGTGTATCTAACTCCCGTTCGATGGCGATATCACACCACTTGATGGCGGTCTCTAAATCCCCGATATCAAATAACCAGATCACCATTTTGGCGAGCAGTGGGTTATCAAAGGTGTCTTCACCGGCTAAGTACGCTTCAATGGCCTCGCGGTATTTAGGCACCAACACATCACGTTTGTGCGCCACCTTTTCATCAATACGATTCAAGCCTTTCAGGACTTTTTCATCGGTTTCTAATTCCGCCAGTAATAGATGCAAGCTGTTCGTGTTAGCCACAGTTATTACGGTGGCTTTTTCCTGCGCTTGCTGGTTAATAATCTGCTGGCGTTGTCGAGCTAATGGGCTCACCATGTACTTTCCCCTTATGCGGCTGCTTCGACAACGGTCACGTCTTCGATAGCGGCAAACTTGTGGTAGTTCCCCACCGCGTAACCTTCCATTCGTAGATATGACGTTTCAAAACGTTTGCGATCTTCTTCGTTACGCGATTTACGCCACTGCGTCCCTTTTTGCGTCAATATCTGCAAGTTCGTCAGGTTAGTGACCCAAATGCTGTTAGGAGGGAAAAATGGTGGTGTATACACCGTTTTACCTGCCACGGTTTTCGCGAGGCTTTGCGCCGCTTTATGCTCTGTTGGGACTTCGGCGGACTCCAATAGACGGTGCTGCTCGGCGGCGACCAAATTGCGGCCAATCAGGACAATTAAATCCGGATCCCCTTGGTGCACTTCATGAATGGTGGTGTTCACCAAATCATTCACGAGTGAATCCAAATTTTTATACGACTCTGGCGTTGTGCCTGTCGGATCTAATTTTGCGCTCAGTAATACTTGTGATGAGGCTTTTTCCTTGGCCAGCTGCAACCAGCCTTTGTTGACATCTTGCCCCATTGGATTCGCGACTGGATCGGTGTTTTCACCCGCAACAGAAGTGCCATGGAAACCAATGCGCAATTTGTCTAACGCAAAGTTCCGTGTGATGGCATTGTTCATCAGCTTCGTCCACTGGCCTTTACCACCTGAGTTTGCCCAAATGGTCATGGTTATCCAGTTTATGTGTGCACCAGAATCCGTTTCGAACAGCTCATAGGTATTGCCACTTTGATCTAACGATGCCGTAAATCGCCCGTCTTTCACTCGCCCGGTCAGCAGGCCGCTGTCGCCCACATCAATCACTTGGCCTTTGATCTGATCCACAAGAATATTTGATATGCGATTCAAGAATGCATCGGATTCAACAATGGCCTGGCGAAGTTTTGTCTCCATGACTGGCGTAATATTAAATTGCTTAGAAGCGTCCTCAACCCCTGCGGCTTTAGCAACGGCTTGACAATAGGCTTCTAAATATTGAGTAGAAGTAGCATTCAGCACTTACACCACCTCCATTACTTCAGAATCAGCGCCTTCTTCACCTGGCTTTTGGCCTGGCTTTTCACCTTTTAGCTCGGCGAACTGAGTTTTAAGACTACGTACTTCTTCCATTACTGGTGAAAGCTGCTTTGTCAGTTCGTCACTGAATAGCTGCACAGAGAAGTCTTTGTCTTTATCTTCTTCTGGGCTTTTGCCTTCAGTTGAAAAACCTTCAACTTTCCCAGCAAGATCACTGATTTTAGTTTCTTGGGCGTTCTGCTTGGATTCAATACTGTCAAGCTTTCCCATGAGCTCACTAAATTGCTCTGGCTTCATTTCTTCTTCCTCACTAGGAGTTGGTTCTTGTTCTGACGCTGTCAATTCACCAGGCAACTCACCACGCATTGCCAGACTCGCTAATGCAGAAAAGAAATTGCTCAATGAATTCGGTTTAGACTGACACTCTGAAAAATCCAGCTCTTCCAGTTGGCTAACTTCACGAATAATCTCTTCACCTTCCGCGGTTGAGAAAGCGAGGCGCGTTGTTCCTGTGCTTGCTGGTTTATCTGTTACAGCCAAGCCACGCAGGTAACAACGACCCGTACCTAAATAATCAGGGTCAACTTCAACTGAGGTGAAAAGCTTCTGTCCGTCTTTGTTCGCCGATAGCAAATAGTGATTTGGCGTTAACTTTGCGAGTAACCGAAGTTTTCCTGCTCGCTTCTCAGCTTTCAGTTCTTCAACTACACCCCAGTTCTTGCCTTCATATGGCCCCCAAGGCGTATCACCCTTGTAATGTTCAGGCCATATCAATGCTGTGGATTTGTCATGAGAATAGGTTTCCGCCATATCCTTAATCCACGTAGCAGAGATGATGCGCTTATCTACCGTCGCACCTTCTGTCGCTACAATTTTCCAACCACTGGTTTTTGCCATTTGAGTCATTTACCTAATATTAATTTGTCAGTCAGGTATGTCTTGGCTCAAACAATACGCTTTTGAATGAGTGCTTTCAGCCACTTCAATAGCGGGAAATTCGGATTTAATCGATATCCGAATCCATCCGAATTCGACCTTGTTATTTGAAAGTTTTTGGCGCGTATGATTGGCGCATGGCATATTCAAATGAAACTCGACACGCTGCCCGATCCCTTTATATAAAGGCTTGGACACCCAAAGAAATCGCTTCCGAATTAGGTTTGAACAGCACCCGTATTCTTTATCACTGGGCTGACAAATACGGATGGCGTGATATGTTGCGCGAGCAAACGGTTGATGAATCAATAGCGCGCAGAATTGAAACCTTGCTAGAGCTGGAGAACCCAACCAAAGGCCAGCTCGATATGCTTGATCGACTGATTAAGCACCATGTACAACTGAAGAAATTCAGATCACAAGAACAGAAAGGTGGCGTCGGCTCTGAAGTCAATCCCGCGCCTTCCCAAGAGAAAAAGTCCCCTTCAACACGCAATGGCAAAACCTCGCAGGCGAACAAATCTGACGACAAGCCGAAAAAGAAGAAAAACAAAAAGAATAACATTTCAGAGTTAACAGAAGAGAACTTTGCCACCTGGCATGATTCACTGTTCGAATATCAGCATACGATGCGCGACAACATACATCAGCGCATTCGTAATATTCTGAAGTCACGACAAATTGGTGCTACCTATTACTTCAGTGGTGAAGCGTTAGAAAACGCGGTTTTAACCGGCGATAACCAAATATTTTTATCCGCTTCTCGCGCTCAGGCTGAAGTGTTCCGCAGTTATATTATTGCCATTGCGGAAGAGTTCTTAGGTATTGAGTTAACGGGTAACCCGATCATTTTATCGAATGGGGCCGAACTTCGCTTTCTCTCAACCAACTCTAAAACCGCACAAAGTTATCATGGCCACGTTTATGTGGATGAGTATTTTTGGATACCTAAATTTGATGAGCTGAACAAACTGGCTTCGGCCATGGCCACGCATAAAAAATGGCGTAAGACTTACTTTTCAACCCCATCGGCCAAAACGCACCAAGCATACCCATTTTGGACGGGCGACCAATGGCGACGTGGACGCGATACCCGAGCCAATATTGAATTTCCGACCTTTGATGAATACCGAGATGGCGGCCGGCTCTGCCCTGATAAGCAATGGCGATATGTTGTAACGATTGAAGATGCCGCAGCAGGCGGTTGTGATCTTTTTGATATAGAAGAACTTCGAGACGAATACAGTAAAGACGATTTCGATAATCTGTTTATGTGTATTTTCGTTGATGGTGCCAGCTCCGTATTTAAGTTCTCTGCACTCGAAAAGGCGATGATTGACATCAGCCACTGGCAAGACTTCAACCCTTCTGCTGATTTTCCTTTTGAGCGCCGTGAAGTTTGGCTTGGTTATGATCCAAGTCGAACCCGAGACAATGCCTGTTTGGTGGTTATCGCGCCTCCTCTTGTGGCGATAGAAAAGTTCAGGGTATTAGAAAAACACTATTGGAAGGGGCTTAATTTTCAGTATCAAGCCACTCAGGTTTCTAAAGTCTTCGAGCGTTACAACGTCAGTTACCTTGGTATCGACACCACTGGCATTGGTGCCGGAGTTTATGATCTTCTTAGTGTGAAACACCCAAGAGAGACCGTTGCCATTCCCTACAGCAATGAAAGTAAAAACCGCTTAGTGATGAAGATGATAGATGTTGTTGAAGCAAACCGGATTCAATTTGATGCAGAGCACAAAGACATAGCAATGGCCTTTATGGCAATTAAACGGGCGACGACCAATAGTGGCAACAACATGACCTTTAAAGCTGAGCGCAGTGAATTAACTGGCCACGCCGATGCATTCTGGGCCATCTCTCACGCCATTATCAACGAGCCTCTCGATCACACGGCAAAACGCAAATCAACCTGGCAGATGTAATCAATGACAGAACAAACTTTACAAGAGACACAAACACAAGATAAGCCTAATGATGAAAGCATCATGTTTAGCTTTGGTGAGCCTGAAATCATGAATAGAGATTTCACCAACTACGATTACAACGAGCTTTATTACAATGACGATGGCGATTATTGGGAGCCACCACTGGATAGAGCTGGGCTGAATAAACTGACCCGTGCTAATGCCTACCATGGTTCCATTTTAATGGCTCGGCGGAATATGATTTCTGGACGCTTTGTGAAAGGAGGAATGCAAAAACAGCAAATCCAATCGTCAGTGCATGATTACTTAGAGTTTGGGGATACGGCGGTGCTGAAACTCCGTAATTATTTTAATAAAGTGGTTGGGCTTTGGCCTGTGCCATCCATGTATATTCGCAAGCGTAAAAATGGTGATTTTGCGTTTTTAGAACGTGATGACAAACAGCGAAATTACAAAAAAGAAGACATCATTTTTATTAAGCAATATGACCCGGTGCAGCAAGTTTATGGTGGCCCAGATTATTTAGGCTGTGTTCAATCTGCCCTACTCAGTAAAGATTCCACCACGTTCCGCCGACGCTATTACAAAAATGGCTTACACATGGGCTTCATTTTTTACGCAACGGATCCAAATCTCAGCCGCGAAGATGAAGAAGATTTAAAGAAAAAGATGGCCTCTAGCCGTGGGGTTGGTAATTTCCGTTCTATGTTCATTAATATTCCAAACGGCAATGAAAAAGGCATTCAATTAATTCCTGTTGGCGACATTGCCACCAAAGACGAATACGAAAAAATCAAAAACGTCACTGCGCAAGAGGTGATCACTGGCCACCGATTCCCTGTTGAACTGGCGGCCATTATTCCAAACGGTGGTACCCGTGGCGACCCAATTAAATTTGATTATGTATACAGCAAAAACGAGGTTATCCCCGCCTGCGAAATGTTCATGGATGCCGTAAACAACGACCCAGAAGTGCCAAAACACCTGCACCTTGAGTTTGATTTAACGAACGTAGCGGCTTAGATGGAACTGAAATTTTTTGCAATTTTGTTTTCAACCTCCAATTAGTGCTCAGCCCTTACCCCATAAGGGCTGAACAACCTAAAAGCAGATCATTAAAACACACGCCAGATCATCCAAAAACCTGACGTAAAATACAAAAACAACAACTTATCAAACACTTACAAAAAGCCATGAGATCTTTAGAGATCATCATAATTTCAATTTCTTGCAATTTTTTGCACTCTTCGCAATTTTCCTAGCCGCCCTATAAGCCATTTTTAGCGGGGCTAACACTCGCTAAGCCCCGTTATTCCTAAAGGGCTAGCGGCTTAATAGCGTCTTTTTGAAGTGGCTTAATTTCGCTGAAATAAAATTGCGAAAATTTTAGATCGTAAACGTCGCAGGTGGGGAGGAGGAGTGCGTTTTCCGTCGCGCGCGTGTACTTTCCGTAATGGACTTTGAGCCCACCAATACTCAATCAATATCACAATAGCCTTGCTCACTCATTTACAATAAAAATAAAACACCTACATTAAATTCAGGAAGTAAACATCTCATACAAGGAAGATATATGACTAACTGTAAACGTCCGCACACATCGGTACTGCCTACTCTTAAAAATGTTTCTATGAATGATTATCAATCTGCCCATATTAAGGGACACCTTCTTAATAACAGCTTGGGAGGCATTGGACTTCCAAGTAACCTATTTCCTATAACCTGCAACCATGCTCATGACCGTTTTTTAGATGTTGAGATCAACCGGGATATATCCAGTGGCACATTCATAAAAACATGGGTATCTGCTGGTATCTCTACCCCAGTAACATCCGCTGATATAGATTGGTTAAACGAAAACACTCCACCGAGTCTAAGATTTGATAACAGATAGACAATAACTTCATACACTAAGCATAAAACCAACTGTACATAAACACAGCCATTAACGTATTATTTCCTCGTCAGCCAAGGAATAATCAGGGGATTTATGCGAGTTTTATGTAAATGCGGAGAGCGAGCAGCAATAAGCCACAGCTACTCTAATGATCATGAATCAGAGTTAGCATGCTCATGCACAAACCCAAGATGTGGCCACTCTTTTATCAGTGGCCTTGCTTATAAGCATTCTTTAAAGCCATCTAAAATTCATTTAGGTATGGGGGCGGCAAGTAAGCCAATATTGGCGGGTAGTCGTATCTTTTGTGGTTGTGGAGAACGGGCGATTATTACGAAAACTAACCGCCTGTCTAATGATTGTGCTGATTTATATTGTGAATGCAAAAACCATGAGTGTGAGCATCAATTTGTTATGTCGTTGTACTTCAGTCACACACTCAGTCCATCATCAATGGATACCAATGATTTGGCCACATGCCTAATTAAAGTTCTAACTCCTGACAAGCGCGACGACTTAAAACAACAACTGGCATTGTTTTAATATTGAGTTCATCAACAGGGGCAGCACTTAGCTGTCCTTTTTTATGGCTATGGATTAACGACAAAACAAAAACTCCAATCTCGTGATTTTCCACACTATCGCCACATGTATCATCTGCCATCGCACACAAAACAAAATCTTCTGCTTTCTGATGTAGTTCAGACATTTAGCCTCCTAACTGACGTTTTACTGTATATTAATACAGTATTTTTAAGGTAACAAATTTATTTCTTATGTTTCTCGCCTATACTGAAAAGGCGATTGATTTATCTAGCCACGGCGAACTCTAATAACTCTAATGCAGTGGTGTTGTGACACGCTTCAAACTCACAATTTTACTAACCATAGTTGGCATACCTATGTAATGAACCCGCCATATTTGGTGTGTTCTAACGGAGTTTTATGCCAGGCCAAAAGAAAGAAATAGACCCTATCGTGTTGTTTTTAATACAAGAACGATTAAGACAACGTAAAACACAGAAAGTAATCGCTCACCTAACAGGGATCGAATACAGAATGATTCAACGTTTAGAGCAAGGCAGTCGGCCAATCGACATTTGCCAAATACGGTTACTCTGCAAAGCCCTCAACATTCCCTTCTCACACATAGCACTCCATGAAGCAATGAGAGAATCACAACATAACCTGCTTCAATCTCTTCCCGCTAATATCCGCAGCAACTTGATAGAGTTAATCGCATCCATTCACCAAGAACTAGAAAATCATCGAACTTGATATCTACGTTATGACAAGTTGCTAAACGCGCAACCCGTTAAAAAGCAATTTTTTGAAATATAACAATATGACCGTGAATGTATTCTTCACGAAGTTTAGTGTCTGGTTGGAAATAAAAAAGGCCAACCTGGTCAGGCTGGCCTCTTGTGAAAGACTACATTGCATATAAGTATTTATCTTTTATTATTACTCACACCAATTTTTTACCTTAGTACCGCCGTCATATGCGACAGCTAAGCCAGAGTCAATTAAGGCCTCCGTCAAACTTTCATTATCTGCATAAACATCAGCGACAATCCGAAAATATTTACCACGCTTAACGTTCTTAAGCTCCACCTTCTTAGCTGAGCGTAAGAAGTTAACTGTTAGCTGCTTGGCTTTTTGAGCAAGTGCCTTTTCTTTTTTACACTTTCCACGAATTTCTGGTGTATCAACACCGGAAACCCTGATCCCAATACGCTCACCAATCAGTGAATGGACATCTTTTATATTGGCTCGAAACGTATCACCATCATAAATAGATGTAACCTCTGACACAGTCAGTGTTCCATGGTTTTTATCTTTAATACTTGCCGCATTAGCACTACCTGAAATAAGCAATATAAGCATTAATCTATACATAGAAATTCCATCTCCATTTTATTTTAAGTGACGCCATGTTATCACTTCAATTTCTGGGCTTTATATGAATGGCCATCATTGAGTGACTAAAAAGGACAATTCGCCCCGTATTTTCTGAGCACTTTTTCAATGTATTCCCAAAGTTCATCTAAGTCTCGATACTCCAAATAGAAGTTACTGTCTACGAACTGGGCTCCGCTCGATGAAAATTGAGGCTGCTCTGCATCTTTCCCACCGATTCCAAGCTCAAACGTGGCTGAAAATTTTCCACCTTTTGGTCTTACATTGAATTTTATGTGATAAGTCCAATGACTTTCAGATTGGCTGCGTCGATATAAAGCAGGAATCCAACCGGAATCGTAGAAATTAGGGTAGCGTTGATTTGGAAACTGGGGAGTAGAGTAAGGAGGAAAGGTCGGTAAGTTAGAGAGAAGTTTGCTGGCCATTTGATTGAAAGCATTTATGTACGCCTCTTTTATGGCAGCTGCTTTCTTTCCATTAAAGCCCATTACTAAGAACATAAAGCCGTCTTTGGTCATCTCCCATAAAGTGTAAGACTCACCGTTTTGCTCATTCTTTTTGGGGTGTGCGAAATAGTTCGCACACCTAAAGTCTTCCGAGCAATCTAGTTTATTAATGCTTCGGCAAACATCGTTGTGTCGTCTTCCAAACGCTTGAGAAACTAATTTAGATGTAGTGACAAGTTCGCCAGAGTGTTCAAATACAAGATCAGAAGAGTCTAAAGTTATAGTGATTTGATTGGTCATAATGACCTCCTTGGAATGATTGCATTAATCACCACACAAAGGTCCTAATCTTTGGGTGGTGAACTGAGCAAGGTTAGGACTACCGCTTCCAAGGATACGGCCAGCATAAAGCTGCCTTGCCCAGCCCACCATAATTTAGATAGTACGGTTCTTATACGAAACGTCTATGTATAGATGCGTTAAGGCCACACATAAAAAAACCAGCAAAAAGCTGGCGTCTATGCGCCTTGGAAATCAAAACGGGGTCCTAATCCCGGCACTGGATTTTGCCAGTGCAAGGGTAGATTAGCGGATGAAGGCTATACTCGTCAATAAAGAAATAAAGAGCATGATGTGCATTGATGAGCTTTGATTAAGTGCCAGACAATAAAGGTGCTATGAGTTGGATTCACACAGCACCTGAAAATATACAGATTCAGTTAATTATTGACACTATGGTCGTTTATTATGCTACTTGGATTCACTCTTCTTTATTTTCCAGTATTCACTTCGTAGTTGTTCAAACTCATTATCATAAAATGAATAATCTTGCGGCTTTCTTTGGCACATTTTTTCGAAAGCGATCCAAGGAGCAGCTCCTTTTGTATGTTCAAACATGATTGGCTGCTTTTCTTCATGAGGAGGAACAAAATAATTAGCCAAATATCGCACAGTGTCAAAGTCCCCCTTTACTAAATCACATAATGTATAATCGATTAGAGTGTCTGAACCAGAAGGAAGAAAATGATCGGTATCACACACTGCTGTTTTTACACAATACATTACCTCTTTATAAATCTCGGCAATTTCAAAGCCTCTATCATATACCCACGACCATTCAAAATCATAGAATTCTTCCGGTAGATTAGTAGGCAAGGCCTTATCATATTTTATGGCAATTTCTATTTTACCAAGAATGGACATTATTTCTCTGTACCTTCCATTTTCAAAGACGAATTCAACCATTTCCTCCGACTTTTTATATTGTTTTATCGGTTTTATACTTCCATCATTTAAAATAGGAATTACCGAATAAATAGATATACAAAATGCTATTATCCCAATAAAAAAAGATATCCAACTAATTAAAGGATGTGGTTCTTTCAATTTCGAAACAGAGAGGAAGTGTATTAACCTCTTTAATCCTTTAAACATCTTCTTTCTTATGTCAGTTACTTTGAGCATAACGCCAATGTTCCCCGTTGAACCAGCAAAGCGAACCGGACTACACACTAAAAAATGCCGAGTAAAATGCATCACCTTGATTGTTTTGTTATGTTGCATGGTTTAACAAGGTCTTGATATGCTCACAAAGTTTTTTATAAGGGCTGGCACCTTCGCCATAAAACGCATGAACCGTTATGCTTTGTTCGTTGTTGTTCTGATACCACTGTTCGTATTCATTCCACGAATCGTCATAGCTGGTAATACTGCTAGCAGGGACATAAAACCTAAATCTATGAACGGCAACATTGAGCTTGGGGTAAGCGCTTCTTAGGACGGTGAAAATTTCTTGATTGCTCCCAGCCCTAGCCGGATATACCCCCTCGAAACAAACCAAAACGGAACTGAGAAAGTCATATTTTGCAGTCCGAATAGAATTGGCCTTGTTGATTTTAGCGACCCACCAACCACCTATGATTGCGGCGATGATAGTGGCAAACGGTACAATCAGATTAAGGTAGCTATATGGTATGACTACGGTGCATTCTACTTGAGTGACTGGTTCCATGTCGCAATGACTCCTTTGTATATGGGGATTGGTCTGTTTCTCTCAAATCTACTGTTCAGACTTGGTGAGCGAAGAGGCTGATACTAAAACATAACATTAACTATATGGCTGAGATCCGTATATATCTGCGATGTCAAAAGATATACGGATTTAAACCATATATACAAAACTCAAACCAAGTCATGGGCGCATAGTTAATTGGACATTCAAATAATAGGTGTGAATAAGCGAGTACGCACAAGAAGAAATCATCACTATATATAAACTACAGATCTATTACTAATAGCAATATTGGCATGTCCTTCCCTTTCCAACTCAGGGAAGAACGAAAGGTCTGATTGTTGATATTCATCAGTATAAGGTTGGGCAACCTCCTGCCCAACTTCACAAGTTAAAAGCAACTATCGTCACAAGAAAGGCTGATTTGAGTCTAAATCTATACCCAGAAATGATGTATGTGGAATGAAAACAGCACCAGAATGAATCAATGATGCCATGCGTTGTGAATCCCTCTTAAGCAAATTTTTATCATTCCAACACTATTCTAACAAGTTAATTAAATTGTCATAATCTTCTATTTGTATATCTGTGAGAAGGTCTTTCAATTGAACGGTCATTGTTGTGTGAGTTTCTCGACCATCATTCTTATTTATATGTTTTACAACTTTAGGAGTGAAACATTTAATTATATCAATAAGCCCATTGTCATCCGTAATAAATAACGACCTAATATACCCGCTTCTCCCTTCACGACCTAACTGCTCAACCTCAAGCTTAATACCAGCAAACCTAGTTATTAGCATAATATCTGCTAAAACGTTCTCAGCATCAAATTTATTAGGGTCCGCTCTGAATTTCATCAATTTTTTAGCCGCTGGATTACCATAAAGACATGCGAGTCCAATAGTCACTACAGGATGCTGTCTACTGAAATCGAATTGATCGGCTTGTTCTATTATTTCTTCAGCTACCTTTAATCGTTGTTTATTTGATACCGGGTTACAGAGCTTGAACTGATCGTTTAAAACTCTTAAAAAATCTAAGTAATCAGAACGTTTTTCTTCAATAGGGTTACCTCGTAGTTCCTTAAGGAACCCCAAAACAAACTCATCAGATTCATATATGCGAGCTTTATTGAAAAACTTTCTTATAGAAGCTAGGTCAGATAGTATCTTCTCCTCTAATTCTTCGTCTGTATCAACCCCACGAGAGTCGCTGACCTTCTCCAACAACGCAAAAAGATATGAAAAGCAATTATTAGGTCTGTCTAACTCACGAAGATAGTTAACGAGTTTTGCCTTTCGTGGATTCCTCTGGAGTTGAACGCTATTGAGTTTAGTTGCACTTACAACACAAATATCGAGCATAAACAAAGTTGGGATACTTAGTGACCACTCCCTCATCATACTATGCTGTTCTGGCGTGAGTTGCGTTTTAAATGTTATTGAATCTCCGCCAATAAATTCTTTAACCGTGTCTCGATTATCCATTTACTACCTATAATTTTGTATTCTATTCTGTTGGATGGGATGCTAACGTCTGCAATAAGGTGTGCCCCCACTGAACCCCATACCAAAACCGCGAGTGTAAAGCATCACCTTGATTGCTTTGTTAAGTTTTTTATTTCGTATTAAGCCAATTAATAATCGAGTGCTTAGCTAAACCAACAAGAAGCTCATAATTAGGCAATAACTTTTCCTCGATTTTAAAGCCATCATAAGAACGATAATCTTGGAAAAATCGATGATATGATGGATTAGGGTCGTTATGAGGAGGTTGTTCACCACGATGTATGAAACACGACCTGTGCACATATGCATCAGATATAATTGAACTTATTTCTTCCGATGTTAAATCTTCTGGGTATTTCTCAAACCGGCCTTTACTAATTAAATTATCAACATTGTGTTCCGGGTTAATACTTCTAATACTATCAGCAAGATCACTCATTGGGTGATCAACATAACTTGCCCAATCTTTAACAGGTGCATATGTTTCAAGGAACAGTACAAACCTATCTCTTAAATATTGATTATTTCCTCTTGATTCTAAATATGATTCAAATAGTTCTTTAAACATCAAATCATCTTTAGCTCGTTTCTTCCATTCATTTTCTTGTGGGTGCTTCTTTTTAACTTTACTTCGTTTTATTGCATGCTGTGCTACTACTTCAATCGCAGACACAACAAGTAAATATGCTAAACCAAAGTCATCTCTTTTTACTAATAAAGATAAATGAACCATTCTTATACTTTGCATAACTAAGAGGTACATTTTCTGATCAACGCTAAGTAACTTTGAAATCAACTTCTGAAGGTCACTGTGCATTTCAAGCAGCTTAGTTTCAGATATTCTAGTATGGTTAGCTCCCGGTCCAGCTGTTAGTACTGGGTGGTATAGAGCTAATTCACTATAATCAGATTCAGATAATTGATCTCGATTGCATAAGTAATCATCTCGCGTCGATTTACACAATTTTAATGTAGAAAACGAAATTATTGCTGATAAAGCAATACCGAACAAATGACTATTGTGAGGCCCGACTCGATCAGGGTTATTTACCTTACAAACAAATGCAGAACATGCTCCAGGCAACATAACTTTCACTGATGTTTCGACATTGCAGACTTTAAAGTCCCATGGTATTGGAAGTTCAAAAGGTGTTAGCAAATAAGAAATACTTTTTCCTTCATCCAAGTGAGACCTTATTTCGCCATCACTACGAAAAGCACTTATACACTCATCAAATAATACGTGGTCAGCAGTTACTGCACGCGACATATGAACTTTCCTTAAAAACATAACATAAACTATATGGCCGAGTTCCGTATATCTCTGTGATTTGGGGAGATATACGGATTTGAACCATATATACCGAGCGCAGATCAAGACAACATATGCAGCCATAGATGTGCTATGAATTGTACATACAAATAGGAGGGGTTTAAACGATACACATCAAAAATAGAACAAAACCCTGTAAAAAAGCTCTGTCTATTCTTGTCATAGCCTGCCAATACACTACGCCTGCTACTTTCGCAGCTTCATCAACACCTTGTATTGGTATGTTGGTTCCCTGCCAACTCAGGGAAAAACGAAAGGTCTGGTTGTTGGTATTCATCAGTCTCTGATTGGGTAAAAACCTCGTCCCAACTTTCAAAATCCATCCAACGTAGGTTGCCATCAAGCTCACGCTTAACTTCAACGAGCTGCGCTGGCCGTATACTTCCATCTTCATCGAGTTCTGGGGGTCTGATTTTGATACGAGTATCGTCATCTATTCGAACTGAACTGCCTTTCATCAATTCTGATAAGGCAAATCCATCAATATTGGGCGGGTTACTTCCTAATATTTCATCCGGTGTTAATAACCTAGATAACTGATCACCAACGTTAACTTCACGAGGCTCCGTACAGTTATTGACAGAACTCCGAGAGGAGCCAGAGGCTCCAGAAAGAGCAAGAGCCCCCGCTTCAGCTTCGTCGTTATTTTCTGATTTCTTCTTAATCGTCCAAACCTTAGTGCGAGTTTTCACAACCGACTCGGGCGTTTTAAAACCTTCAAGTTTGCGAACCGTCTCGCCATGCGAAGAAGCAAAAGGAAGCTCTTCATATACATTTGTGATCAGCAAATCATCACGCTTAACAAAAGGCCCCCCCTGCCCCATAACGTAGCCTTGCCAGTTACCATGGTCAGCGGCTTTCATCGTCCCTAAGATGCTGGCGTGTTTGGTATCGATACGCGATTCGTAGCTCTCACCAATTACCTTCATTAACTCCGCATTAGTGATCAACTTACTTGGTTTGATGGGACCAACCAAATCACGGTTCAACATAGAATAAATGGTGAGTAAATCGACACGGCTTTGCATAAACAAATATTCCATAAAGGCTTTTTTGTTCTGGTTAGCAAAACGGCGCAGTTCGCGGTAAGTGGTAACCGGCGCGCCACCAAAGAATTGAAATTGGCGAATGTTCCAACGGCTTTTCCAAGCACTCACATTCTTCGCCATATCTTTCACTGACTTGCCTGTTTCATCAGACACTTCATCGTCCATCGCAAAGCCGTCGATATTCTTAGAAATGTATTTCGCAATGTAGCCCGTTGCTGAACCAATTTCTGGATCGATGAAACCAAAATCACAACGCGGGCGATAATTCAGCGGGCCTTGGAAATGTTGCTTTTTCTCTGCGCGCTTATCATTGCGATCAAAAGATAAAAGCAGCTCATCTCGGTCTTCTTTTGTGGCATAAGAAATGAAAATATCACGCACTTGGCCCACCTCTTCAGGCTTAACCCACAACAATAAATGCCAATGTGGTGTGCCATCATGATGTGGTTCAGCTACACGAACACCAAACCAACGAATTTCATCGCGGCCTAACTTAGCGCGGATTCTCTGCCATACATTATTAAGGTACGCTTGTGCATCACGTGGGCTTGCCCCATTCCAGTGGCCAATGAAGCCGCCTTTCTTGTATGAGTTGTGATATTTAGAGGGTGTGGTTAACGTTAAGAACAGGCCTTGTAAACCCAATTCATTACCAATGTTTTCACAACCCCGACAACGGGCCATCAACTCATGACGACGAATAGCAGGGTTAGACACGCTTTTTAAAACCATGTCCTCTAACTCTGTCGTTTCTTCCGTTTCCTCATCAAAGAGCTCACATTGTTTAATGTATTCCCAGTTTCTGTTTTGCTGTTCTTTATGCTCTCGAACACAATCCCAAGAGGCATACGGCGACGCTTTAGAAGAGACCTGCCCCATCGCAATGGCCAAGTGCTCACGCATGATTTTTCTAGCCGTCACTAAACGGCCAAGCCACCATTTCTCACAGCGAATTTTAGATATGAACGGAAAAATGTTATCTGCATTGAGCTTTTTACCTGCACTTGGCGCTTTAATCCCAAAATTTTCGATAAGCTCAACGCACTGCCTGTAAACCATCAGTGCAGCCATGCTTTTGCCTTCTTCAGTATCACACTCAATGGTTGAGGTAAGCATTGCTTGGTAGCTAATGATGATGGAAGAAAGCTTAAACGCCATTTCCTTTAGCTCATCTTGTTCTAACTCGGCCAAAGTACGGTTTTTTACTGGCTTTGCGTTTTCTTCAGCTTTGTCGAAGTCGAAACAAATTTGATTAACTTTCGAATTGGTTTGGGCTTGGTGTGTAAAGTCGCTTTGCTCAGTGTCGCAATGTTCTTCACTTAGCGAAACCACCTTTTGAGTAGTAGGAAGCTTTTTATATTTACGTAAAACTAATCGTGCGCGTTCAATGGCTGGGCCTGCTTGTTCACGCAAAAAAGTATTCGCCACATAACGGCCTTTCTTTTCAAAAGCCGAGATGTAACGAGTCACAAAATACTTAGTCAAATATTCAGGCAGAACGTCAATTTTTGCTTTGGTCCAGGTAAAATCATCTGGGTTCGCATCAAAAAGCTTACGTTCCAAAACACTAAGGCCATCAGGCTCAATAATGTCGTGGTATCGGCGTGCAGCAAAACAAGCCTCGTCAACTTCAGTTAACGGGGCTTGCCATAGAAATTTAGGAGGTTTTACTGCTTGATAGTAAGACTGAACGTTCACAATAATTACTTATGCTTCAGTGCATCTAATGTCTTGTCTATTTAATTTCATACCTCCCCCAACTCTTGCGTTGTTACCAACATATAACCGCCTTGATCTTTTCCTTTACTGAGTACTCCCTTGTGTAAATGCTTGCACTCTAACGTTGCGCAAGCTCCTTCAATGGCGTCTTCCATCGAATCAAAATCGCCGACTAACATATTCAACACTTCTTGCGTGTCTTTATGGCGAACAATCCCGCCATCGGCCCCAAGTATGATCGCTGCGTATTCCATTACTTGATTTCCTTAATCGTATTTAAGTACTCATTCGCTTCTTCGATAAACATACGGCCACCTTCCACTGTCATTTGGGAATCTGAAATGGAGTGGCCAGAAGAACGAACAATCTCGTATCCAGCTTCAATGCAATCGCAAGCTTCTTCTAAACGGTCACGTAATAATTCAATCAATGTTGCTACTTCATTGAGATTTAGATTGTTCATGCCTCCACCTCCTCTTCTGTTTCGGCGGCTTCACGGGCTTCGATGATCAGCTCAGTTAATTGGCTTTCGATGGCAAGAAGTTCAGAAAGTATTTCTTCATCATTTAAGAAATCTAAAGAGAGGTCAGCATCTAAAAGAGTTTGGCGTGGAGTGTCGTCCTCATACTTGGTACTGCTTGGGTATGCTCTAACACCGATAGTATTAACGTGCCCACTAAATTGAACCATGACATGAAGCACATCCGTATTAGCCATTGCCAGCACATTAATCGCATGAACGATGTCGAACACCTCCCTATTCTTCATCTGCGCCCTTAACTCCTCTGCGGCATCAGCGACTTGTTCTGCCTGATGAACATCATCACCTGAGGACAACTCGAAGTTCATTACTACTGGCTTCGGCAATAATGAACTCATTGCAAATAACATTCGGCGTTGGTTTGTTAGTGCCAAATCAGAAAAGCGTTTTGACTGTTCTAAATTTGAGTTTGATTGTTTTAATAACTGGCGTGCTTCTTCACGCATTTCTGCCGCTTGCTCTAATTCACTCATCTTCTATGCTCCTACGCTAAGACGAAAAAAAAAGCCCCCAAGAAACAGGGGCAAAGTTGGCTAGGTTTTAATGGGTACTACTGAATTGGTAATGCTTAAGGCGACGAACATCGCCGAGGGTGTTATCAAATCCAACAATCATCTCTTTCAGATACATCATTCCGCGTCGGATTTTGTGAAGCTCTAAATCATCAAACGAATCGAACGAACGCTGATAATCTCGGGCTGGTAAACCACCTGCGATAAGCACCAAACCACGGCTTTTATCTGGCAGTTCATTGAACATTTTTTCTAACTTGCAACGGGTCGCTTCACCTGTGAAAAGAGACTTACACGCCGCAATGCTTTCTAGCGCATTAGGTACTGGCGCTTGTTCCTGTTTTCTAGCTAACTGGCTCATCATTTCTCCTTAAGCGAAACCGGGAATCGGTGCACCGTTGGCAATTAAATCCACGCCCATACTCAAAATTGGGGAAGCGCCAGAAGTGCGGTTTTCGACATCGTTAATAAGCAGCACAAGGTTACTAATGCCCTCTTGCGCTTTTTTAATCAGGGAGTGTTTGCTGGTACGCGAAAAGCGTGGGGTATTGCCGTGCTCCAATGCCCATGCTGAAATTTCCCCAGCGTTCACGTTATGTTTTAAAAGGCGGCTCAAGATTGTTTCGGCTTCATCCGAGTTCTCAATCGGAGCAGTAACAACATTAAGCTCAAACAAAAGGCAATTAAGTAACGTGTAATTGCCGCTGACCTTAGAAACAGCAATAAGCTCGACGGGCTTTAACACGTGAGGTTGCTCTGGGTTCAGCTTGTTACGCAGCATGCCCGGTGGCATATTCAGAACTCGGGCAATCCCTTCCATGTTCTCAGTTCTCGCAAACGCGTAGCATGCTTCGTCAAATGACTTTTGTTTGAGCTCACAGAATCCGCACATTGAGTTATTTGCGTCCATAACTAATACTCAAATAAAGAAGAAAGGTACGAGAACGAATAACCAGCCAATAAGGTTTAACCAAACTGGGCATTTTTCAGGGTGCTTTTCTTCCCAATCCCCGCTTTTGCTACTGCGTAAAGCGGGGTTAGTTTTAGGTGGGATAGCGCGGCTCATACTTCTTGCTCCGCACAACGCTGGAAGACTTTAACAAGATTAATCAGGACGCTACCGCGTTCGCCCTTCTTTTCTAGAATGGGTATGTCGCCAGCAGCGATGGCACGATCTAATGAAGATGAAGACCAGCCAGTCATTCTAATAAACTCTTTTTTAGTACAAAAAGGTGCATTAACCGCTATTTGAAGAGATGCCATAAGTGATATCCTAGTTGTTTGAGATTTGTTGATGCTTATTGGTAGAAGATGGCAGCATCAATTGAATATAAGATATTGTTGATCTTATTTGCGACCTTTTCAAGCTCAATTAAAACATAAATTGTTATCGAGCTCATCCTAGATCGAATATGAGACAGCAATCAAATTTTTATAGGACATTAAGCAATGGGCAAAATCCCAGCAAAAGTGCCTCCATTTGACTATTTAGGCGGCAAAAACTTCACTGAAAAGCTAAAAGAAGTCACAGGGAGCACTAACTACAATATTCTTGCTGATTATTTTGGAATCCCAAAATCGACCTTACTTACTTGGCATACTCATAACCGAACAGGCTTTGAGCTAATAGTTAGAGAGCACCTAGCTACAGGTGCTTCCGTCCGCTACATGGCTTTAGGCGAAGGAGAACCTTTCGATCAACAATCAGAGCCAGCAGCCGCATTAGCAACCTTCAAACTTATTGATGGTTCTCTCATCGAAAGCAAGCAACGCACAATAGATTTATCGACATTAGAAGACTTTGGGTTAGAGCCGTCATACACATTAGTTGTGGAGGATGACGCTGGTATTTATTACCTCAACAAAGAATCGAACAACCCTTCATCTGGTAGTTATTTAATTGATATAGACGGGCAGCTATCAATTAACTTCATTCAGCGTTTACCTGGGCAAAAGCTATCTATAAATATTGGCGACTCTTGTATCGAAGCAAAAGTAGACGACATAAAAGTACTTGGCCGCGTGGCGATGGAAATGAAAAAGAAATAAATGAGCCCAATACTTCGTTTTTTAATACTTGCCGCCATGGGGGCTTTTATCGTGTTCTACGGAATGGAAGGCGTAAAAGAGTTAGCTGAAGTAGGCCGAAGCGCTGGAAAGTAAAAGAAACATGCTGTGTATTCGTCATGGCTCACAAATACGCATCATGTTTGCTTGCAATCAAATTACTAGGAGTGATTTTCTCGTTAGAATCTAGCTTTGACAAAAAGTTTGGAGATAATGGAAATGGAATACCAAAAAATAAATATTTATAAAAATAAAAACAAAAAATACCGTCTAAAATATTATTAGACGATATTACATAAAATTTCAGCCTTGTATTATATAAGGAAAACTTAAAAGTCTTTGTAATGCTTACTTATTGTAATCTTCTTTGGCAAATTTGTTTTTTTAACATTTTCCTTTAACACATCTAAATATATATATTTAGATGAAAACCAAATCCCATTAGATTTACCAGCTTTTTTAAGTTTGTCTGATAATTCTTTGTCTGTTTTAGCCTTGAACATTAAATAATATAATCCAGGATCTGATAGTTCAACATAGAAAGACAAGTGTTTCTTTGCCCCTACAAATAAGTATAAATTCTGTAGATATTTTTTCTTTGGAAACACATCATCATAAATTTTAGGTGTTAACTCATTAGATAGCCTTTGTTCATCACCATTGCGAGTTTCTACTTTATAAACACTTAATGGTGACTTTTTCCACTTCATATCTACATCATTAGTTCCTGTATTTTGCACCAATACATTCACTATGACTCCAATATTTCCATTTGAGAGTTTAATCTGTTCATGAGATATTTCTATAAAGCTAGAATCAGTACCATCAATCTTATCTTGTAAATCCTTTAGCTCTAACTTAGCCTTCTTTAAATTCTGTTCTGTTTGATCTAATTCTTGAAGTGCCTTCTCTTTTTGATTAAGAGCATCAAACGTATACAGAGTCCAAGCACCACCAAACAAAACAGCAATAGCTAGAATTAAGTAATGAAAATTCTCCGCTATATCCAAAAGGCTGCAGAAAAAATCCTTTATGTGAGCATAAATCCTAGATATGACGTTCATAAAAAACCATTGTATCTACTTTATAGAGCTGAGTTTTCACTTGGCTCAGAGCCCCAACCATCATCTATATTATGTTCTGCTTCACTAATTTCTTCAACAGGCACTGAAGGCTTAGATAAACCAACATCTAATGACGCTTTAATTACAGCAACATCATTGCTACCATTCACACTTTGCACTATAGATTCAATCATTTGAAGATCAACTCCCTCAGGCACAACATCATCAAGTGAAGCGCCTGTTACTTCAGAAGACAAAGTAAGTTGTAATAGTATAGCAAAAATTACTTTCTTAGTTTCAGAACCATCAAGCTGCAAGAACTGATGCCCAGGAGACATAAATTGGTGTTGGGCCTTTAATGTATATGTATAGCTATCTCGATACTCGGTAGCATATGTGAGATATTTGTCATGGCTAATTGCACCATTATTATCAATCTCATTCGATAGATAGTCAGCCAGTAACTCTAATTCATCTAAAACACCAGATAACTTTGTAAGCTGTCGATTTGAAAGCTCCTCTTTAGAACTTATCTTTAATGTACACCTAACTTCATCTTCCACAAAATGAATTGGATAAAGCCAATGATTTATAGATTTAATCTGTTCTGGCTTATCAAGCTGAAGAATAGAACCTGTATACCTAAAAATTTTTTCAATATCTGACGGGAGTAGGCTCCTATTTTTTATACGCCCCCAATTTACGTTACAACGAAGATTGAAATAACATGTATCATTAGAGCCTTTATCACGCTCAGTATTACTTGTTAAACCGACACTTCCAAAATAAACTCCAGATGTCACTTGACCAGTCATTATGCTAGTATCATTTATCGTTATAACAATATCACCAGGTTTCATGATTTCGATAAATCGACGAATCTGATTTACCTTATTAGATATTTGGCTCTTAGACTCTTCACGATTCTGCAATGCCGTTTGAGTAGAGATAAGCACCATTTCTTTCTCTTCATCAGATAATGCATTATCGTGAAAAATAGGAAGTACAACGTCCTCTGCATGACCTAACGCAACAACACCGTTCTCTTTAAAGTTATAGAAAAACTTTCCGCTATCGCGTCCTGCTCTAATGAACCAGTATTGTGTATTTTCAGAAATTGTTTTAAAAGTGCTCATGACTCATCGTTAGAATTGAAAAATGATGGCGGATGATATCAATATGCCAAGGTGAATTCATCATGCTTATTCATAATATGTCTATTCTCTCATAATTTTACCTTATCCTCTTGATATAAATACAAAGTCAAACAAGAATGACTGTATATATATACAATAAATCAGATTTTATGACTGTACGAAAATTAGAAGACGGAAATAAAAAACCTTGGCTTTGCGATGTGTACCCGCAAGGCCGAAAAGGTAAACGAATTCGAAAGCGCTTTGCCACCAAAGGCGAAGCGCTTGCCTATGAGAAATTCGTACTCAAAGAAGTGGATAATAAGCCATGGTTAGGCGAGAAAATCGAACACCGCAGCTTATTAGATATGATTGAACTTTGGTACGAACGCCACGGCCAATCACTGACCAACGCCCAATACACATATAATAAACTTAAAGTTATTGGCTTAGCGATGGGCGACCCGCTCTATCATAAACTCACAGCAACTATGTTTACTGAATATCGCACTCGTCGCCTAGCGGGTGAAGTTGCAGACCTAAATGGCCGAAAAGCTAAGGTGTCTTTTTGTACTTGTAATTCTGAGCAAAGTTTACTTAATGCGGTAATTGCTGAATTACAACGCATGGAAGAGTGGAAAGGACTGAACCCTCTTTCGAAAGTTCGACAATTTAAGCTTCATGAACCTGAGATGGAGTTTCTTACCACTGAGGAGATGGAAACACTCATTGATAAAGCAGAAAAGCACAAACATCATGAAGATTTACATAAAGTAATTAAACTTTGTTTAGCGACCGGCGGCCGATTCCAAGAAACTGCAAGTTTAACTGGCGCACAAGTTGTTAAATATAAAGTCACGTTTACACAAACGAAGGGAAAAAAGAATCGTTCTGTGCCTATCAGCCCTGAACTTTATGATGTGATTTACAAGGAAGGATCTGGCCCACTATTTAATATTGCTTATGCAACTGTTTATCGTTTCATCGTGAAACACGTACCGAGGCTAAAACGGCAAGCGGCCCATGTTCTACGTCATACATTTGCTTCATACTATATGATGAACGGTGGCAATATCATCGCGCTTCAAAAAGTATTAGGCCACAGCGATATAAAACAAACAATGCGCTATGCTCATCTATCTCCCGATCACTTAGAAGATGTAGTCACAAAGAACCCTTTCTACAACCTAAAACGATGACTACACACGCCTCAAATAATGCCCACAAATTGTCTACATATTTTCATAATATAGGTAAACATTGACGATTATTGACAAGCAACCTCTTGATAAAGGCCCGTATCCCCTTGTGTGGCCTACTCTCCATTAGTGTGATTGATTATATAACGTGTTAGCTCACTAGGAACCTCAAGACGCTGAGGCTTACCGTTTTTTTCGTACCAAATACCGCTTCCCAGCCCACCAACAGTGAGAAAAAACAGAATAAAAATAAAAGCCTTTTTTTTTAAAATTTTCACACTTATACCTTAATTAAAACCATAAAAGCACACCACTGCAATATAGAAAACCCTATACCAATAAGTATATTAGATTCAATCAATACACCGTTTTTGATAGCTGGTAAATCTGACTTAAAGGTGTAACGCTTTTAATATACGCATCATAAAAATTAGGAATAAAGCAGAGTATCCATAGCTTTAATAACAGTGACAAGAACCAACTGCACAAAACATCACAATACACATAAGTTTAGGTAAACAGACATTATGTATGTGTGTTTAAACGAACATAATGAAACTGGCGTATTTTACTGGCAAGGGGAATTTAACCCAAATCAGTACTGATACATCATCACTTCAAACCTATTCCCAAAAGCACCTTTCAATACGCTCGACATAACTTAACTTAGCCAGGTTTGTCAGAACCATTTTAAAATCCGGCTGATGCGTATTACCGATGATAAGATATTCATTGCTGTTACAACCAATACGACCCGGGGAGGATTGGTGTAATTTTATGGAAGGATCAAGGTAACGAACTTCTTCAACATATTGCTCGTTTGCGGGAATACAAAACTCATAATCCACTGCCGCTAAGCTGTCGGCGTTCCCCATTAAACCGTCATAGTTAAGCAGACTAAGATCGAAACGAATTTTTTCAGCTTGCTTCTCTGAGAGGATGACCTCGACTTCATTGTCTGAAGCCAGTATCGGTGTTGAAAATAGCATCGCAACAGCGATAACCACTCTTTTCATGCTTTTTATCTTCATAAATTAATTGTGCCTTCCCCAATAACAAACTAATCCTATAGAGCTTGAAGTCGCCTTTTAGCCGAGCTTAACAAAATAACGGAGTAGAAAACGTGAAACCACAGTAGCGGATTCAATTTCGCCCCCAGCCGTGACTGCGTTTTCTTCTTATCCGATACCACTGCTGAGCCAAAATACAACTTCGTCTTTGTTTGTTGCCCGTCTTCATAAGGCTCGACCATAAGCCATGATCGTGTTTTACCCAGGTAATCACACATTAGAATCTGATTCTCACTACGGCGTTCAACCTGCCAAGCAGAAAAAGTTTCCGTTTTACTTTGTGCTAATTGCCTAACGTCAGCATCAGAAGAAGGCTTAGATAACCCCCATGTCAATATTAGCCTCTCTAACTTAAAGATAGGCGTCGTATAAAAAGCACGCACGAATTGCTCATGGCTTACCCCCTTCACAATTTCGGTTGTAAAACAATCCGTATAAGCACCCTCTTGCCGATAGCGAGCCAATAATGCATTTTCTGGCAATGAACAAGATGTAATAGAAAACACCATTGACTCTCCTGCGTTGTTTTCAAGCCAATTAAGGCAAAAAATGATTTTTACTGTGGGGTGTAATCCGCAAAGAAATGCCAAATCATCATGCCAACTGGACCTAGCGCTTTTTCTTTTAGTTTAGCCACATAGATAGGGACTTCCATGGCTTTTGGATTACTGAGCTGAATTAATTGCTTATTTTGAATTTCTTGAGTGACTTCATGCAAAGGAAGACGCCCCCAGCCCAGCCCACTTCGGATCAAGGCTTGTTTAGCATGATGATCCGAGACATACCATTGCAAACCATCTTTGACGATGCCTGTATCTGGGCTGGTTTTATAAGAAGATTTAACAACCACTTGCGGATATTTAATGAGATCTTTTTTCCCTATGCTGTTTTTATCCGCCACGGGAAAGTGCTCTGAAATAAAAACAGGAAGTAAACAATGCTCAATACAGCGATATTGAACCTGCTCGCTTTGCTCTAGTCCGCCATAAATTCCAATATCGACTAAACCATCTAATAGCATTCGCTCCCCAGACGCCGTTTCAATGTCTAAGTGAATGATGGTTTTAGGAAAGACTTCTTTTAATTTCCCTAATAATTCGGTGACTTTATCCATGGGGAAGATAGCACTAATACTGATACGCAGTTCAGCTTCCACTTCGCTGTTCATCTGACGTGCAAACACATCGAAGTCGTTCGCTTCATTCAGCAAATGTTGAATTTTGTTGAGTAATATCTTGCCGTTACGTGTCAACTCTGGCCGATACGTATCACGACTAAATATCTCAATATCATAATATTCTTCCACCTGTTTCACAGAGTAAGACACCGCAGAGCGCGCTTTAAATAGCTTCTCACTGGCTTTACGAAAACTGCCTTCTTGGTGGATCACGTTAATTACGTGCAAATGTTCTAATGCAATCATGGACTAATAATATGACCAAGAAGTTCAAAAGTATATGCTTTTTTAGACCAAGGTTCTTGATTAAAGTTATCTACATCAACAGGGCCAAGCATGTCAGTCATCACCAACATAGCTAAGGCCAAAAAATTAGACCAATTAAGAGGGCCAAGGCTATGGAGCAGCAAATACTAAGAACACCTGATAACGCATTCTTGAACTTAGCTGATTACCCATTTAATGCCAATTACTTGAACGTTGACGGCATGCGTATGCACTACCTCGATGAAGGGTCATACAACGAAAAAACCATTTTCTTGCTTCATGGTCAGCCATCATGGAGCTATTTATACCGACACATGATCCCCGTGCTTGTCGATGCTGGATACCGAGTGATTGCCCCAGACTTAATCGGCTTTGGTAAATCAGATAAGCCGGCCTCTAGTGACACCCATACGTACGCGAATCACGTGCGTTGGATGGGGCAGTTTGTTGAACAATTAAACATAAAAAACGCCGCGGCTTTTATGCAAGATTGGGGCGGCATGATTGGTTTGCGAGTACTAGCACAACAACCAGAATGGCTCGATAGACTGGTCGTAGCCAATACTGCCCTTGCGGAAATGAAAGGGCTGGAGAAATTCATAGTTCCAAAAGTATTAAAGCTGCTAGCGACCATGGCGGGCAAACCCAGCCTCGATACCTTTGCCAACAAAATTAACTATGGCAACTGGGCGGGCTACTTCAAACACGCCAAGCAATTAGAAATTGGCAAAATTATTCAAACGCTGACAACTACACCACTCAGCCATGAAGAAATGCAGGCCTACGATGCCCCTTTCCCGAGTCCGGAGTTTTATGCCGCACCGAGAAAAATGCCTACTATCGTCGCTTCTGAGTTGAATGACGTAAACGCCGACTGGGCAAAGCTCAAACAGTGGGATAAACCCGTTTTGACCTTGTTCAGCGATCAAGACCCGTTTTTGGCAGGGCAAGGATACGACCTTAAATTTCAAAATAATTTCAGTGGCGCACAAGATCAGCCCCACATGACGATAGCCAATGCGTCACATTTTTTACAAGAAGATCAATCCAAACAACTGGCGGATACCATGATCCACTGGTTAGAACAAACTCAATATTAATAAGGATACCCTATGAAAATTTTAGCAATTGGTGCCAATGGTGTGATTGGTCAAGCTACCGTCAAGCATCTACAACAAGAACACTCAGTGATCGCTGTCGGTCACAGCCAAGGTGATTATACTGTCGATATTGAAAGCAAAGCGTCAATTCAAGCGTTGTTCGAAAAAGTAGGAAACGTGGATGCCATTATCAGCATGGCGGGTAACGGCGAAATGGGCAGCTTCGACAGTATGCCAGAGTCGGGCTATCACAATGTTTTAAACAACAAAGTGATGGGCCAAGTGAATGTGGCTCGTATTGGGCTTGAGTACCTCAATGAAGGTGGCTCCATTACCCTTACCTCAGGCCAAGCTTCTAACCACCCTATGCCGGGAACCGCCGCCATTGCCATGGGTGTAGCAGCGATCAATACCTTTGTGGCGACGGTTGCACTTGAGCTAACGGATGGCAAACGCATCAATGCCGTAAGTCCAAGTATGGTAAAAGAAACCATGGAGATGTGGGGCGTAGACAGTAGTGCAGGTATTGCGGCTCGTGATGTTGCAACCTATTACCATGCCAGCCTCAATGGCCATCAATCAGGTCACGTATTTAATGCTGTTGGAGGTTACTATGAAGCAGCCTAAGCCCGCCTATTTGGTTTCATCGGCGCAATACCCTGAGAAAAATGACTCATTGATGGAATACGCAAAAGCCGCTCACCCGATCTTTCAAACATATGGTGCAGAAGTATTGGTAGCCGGAGTAACAGATCAAGCCATCGATTTATTAGAAGGACAATGGCCAAGCGCAGAAGCGAAAATATCGGTGGTCCGTTTTCCTTCCATGCAACGGCTTAAGGCCTGTTTAACATCCAGTGATTATCTGGCCATCAAACATTTAAGAACAGAGGTTGTGGACACGCATTTCGCGCTGGCAGTGGACTAAACCTTTAGCAACGATTCCAAACGGTTATACAACCAAAAAAGTGAGTTCACAACCTCCTGTGAACTCATTTTTTATTTGCTTTTTAATTTATTTAAAACCACTTAGTCACAGTTATTCATCCGATTTTGGCGGACGAAAAATGTGGGGCTGATCTTTACTGTATAGGTAAGAATCATTAAATTCATCAGTCTCTAGCACCCGCCCAACTAAAATTAACGAGGTCAATTTAAAGTTTTTCGCCCGTACTTTTTCAGTAATGTCTTTTAGCGTACCGACCACTCGGTCTTGATCTGGCCACGATGTGCGATAACACACCGCAACCGGGCAATCTTCACCATAATGGGGGATCAACTCTTCCACAATTTTAGCGATTTTTGTAACCCCAAGATGAATCGCTAACGTTGCCCCACTCGCTGCTAAAGCCGGTAAACGCTCCCGCTCAGGGAAAGGGGTTTTTCCTTCATAACGTGTCATGATCACCGTTTGAGAAACACCCGATAACGTCAGCTCTTTTTGCAACCACGCCGCCGAAGCTGCCATGGCCGTCACGCCGGGGATCACTTCATATGGAATGTTAAGCTCATCCAATCGGCGCATTTGTTCACCAATGGCACCATACACGGAAGGATCGCCACAATGTAAACGAGCCACGTCTTTCCCTGCTTGATGCGCGGTTGCAATGTGATCCACAATTTCTTCGAGGTTCAGCGGTGCCGTATCAATAATTTGCTCGGCACTGACTTCTGCATCTGCCAACAACTGTCGAGGGATCAAAGAGCCCGCATACAATATCACTGGGCTGGAGGTCATTTTTTTATGGCCCTTTACCGTGATTAAATCCGGATCCCCAGGCCCTGCACCAATAAAATAAACGGTCATAATTTTTTAGAATACCCTCGTGGTGTATAAATCCACTCTTTATTGCCATTAATAATATGGCGCGATTCACTGTTCCCTACCGTCACCAAAGTAAACATATCCACATCATCACTGTGCAGCTTTTCTAAGGTAGTAAGTGTAATGCTTTCATCTTCACGGGTTAACTGGCGGCCTAACAACACAGGAGTATTCGCCGGACGGTACTGCAATAAAATATCGCGGGCAGTATTGATCTGCCAATCACGTTTTTTGGACTTCGGGTTATAAAACGACACCACAAAATCCCCCGTACCACAGCTATGAATGCGTTTTTCAATGGTTTGCCAAGGGGTTAATAGATCGGAAAGAGAAATAGTACAAAAATCATGGCCCAGTAGCGCCCCCGCTCGGCTGGATCCAGCCTGCATTGCGGACACCCCTGGCACCGTTTCAATCTCCACATCCAACCATTCAGGGTGATCTTCTTCCCCTTGAAGCTGGCGATCCAATAATTCAAACACTAGGGTAGCCATGGCATAAACACCAATGTCCCCACTGGAAATCAACGCGGTGGTTTTGCCACTGGCTGCGAGATCCAATGCTAAACGGGCACGGTCTATTTCTTGACCAAGCGGTAAATCATGGTGCACTTTGCCGTCACACACACAGCCTAATAATTTGAGGTACAACCCATAAGCAACCAAATCGCTGCTATTTTCAATGGCCTTGGTGGCTCTTGGGGCGACTAAATCAATATCACCCGGTCCTGCACCAATTAAATACAATTTTGTCATTGTGTCTCTTTTACGGTTAAGTTTGGATAGGATCGCGCAATGGCACAGGTCGCCACTGCCGACTTATGTTTATTTAAAACCAACTCAGCCTTTTGCTGGGTGATGTTCTGGGCATCAAACAACGCGGCCGATTCCGCCACGCCGTACACCCCAACCACACTGTACACATAGTCTGATTTGGTACTGAGTTGATCTTCCACCTGACGCAGTTGCTGCTTACTCCAAGTATAAAAAGGCTTATCAATTTTTTTCGCCAGCTCAATCAAACCCACTTCGTCTGATTTAATATCAATGCTGTTAATGTGACTGATGTGATCAAGGGTTAAGTTGGCTTTGGTTAAGCAATCTAGTAGTAAACGTTCTAATTTCTCAACTGGACAATGGCGCTCACAGCCCATACCAATACTGTACACTGGTGCTAAATATGGATTGGCCGTTGTTAGCACCAGCTGAGCCGAAATCAGCTGTGAGATCTGGCTTGCCCATTCATTCGCACCGCCTTCATGCCCAGATAATAACGGGATCACAAATTGACCCGCTTCATCTAACACCAATACAGGGGGATCAATGTTTTTATGCTGTAAAACTGGCGCTAAAGTACGAACAGCGATGCCTATGGCACAAATGAGTAACAATGAATCCCCTGCAACAAACGCTTGCTGTAGCCGCTCGGTAAAAGGCTTAGGCTTAAACCAGACTTCACAGTCATCAGTTAAATTGGATTGAAGCTGAAGCGCCAGACGACGGCCCGCTTCTGTTAACGCCACAATACGGATCATGTGCGAGTGTCCGTTTGTCGACTGATCACAAACAAAGAGAAATACGGCCCCGCTTCACGGGCAAGGGTGCTGACCTTACGCTCGACTTTTTGCTCAGGTCGGCCGATATATTCAAGGTAACACGCCTCTTCTGTGCGATTTGTTTTTTGCAGAGCATCTAAAATACGAACGCGCGCTTGGCCCGCCTTCATGATCACGACACTATTATGATCCCGCAGGACTTGGCATAACTGATCATCACTATGACGACCACTCATGATCACAAACGAGTCGGTTAATTTGGTTAATGGCTGGACCAAACAAGATGATGCGGCATTAATTGAGGCGATCCCCGGGATCGACTCACACTCAAATTGATCTTGCAGCCTTTCCAATAGATAAATAAATGAGCCAAAAAAAAGCGGATCCCCTTCACAAAGAAAAGCCACATCCTGCCCTGATAAGAGTTGCTGTTTGATCTTCTCAGCCGCGTCATCATACACCTTATTAGCGAAACGGCGATCAGTGCTCATCGGCATGGGCAGCGGAATCTCAATCGCCGCACTTCTTCTTGATTCGATGGCTTCACACGCAATGCTTTTGGCCTGTGAATGATGCTGAGCATTGGTTAAAAAACTTAATACTGGTGCTTGCTGAATAGCACGGAATGCCTTTAGAGTAAGAAGCTCAGGATCGCCAGGCCCGACACCCACACCAATCAGTTTTCCAGTTGCTTTTGTTGTCATGGTTGTTATGTCCACCCGTTTGGCTTGATAAATTTGAACAAAGTGACGGGTAAATTGGGCTTATACATGAGCTGCCCTGCCAATGTCGCGCCTCTACTAACCGCGATTTGCATGGTTTCTATTTGCTCTGGCGCTAACGTCGCGGCAAAGGTATGTAACTGGTATTTGGTGTTCTCCGTGACGGCACTGGCCACCAACATGCCTCCCGCTGGTAACTGCTGCCAGCCGATACTCAATAATTCAGCCAAATTACCATCGCTGCCGCCAATAAAAATCTTGTTGGCCGCAGGTAAATCGATCAGTTTCTGTGGTGCACGTCCTTCAATCACCGATAAATTCGATACCACACCAAAACGCACTCTGTTTTGTTCTAAACACGACAAGCGCTCTGGGTGATGTTCAATAGCATACACACTGGCATTGGCCGCCCAGTATGAGAGTTCAACAGCAACGCTGCCACAACCCGCACCAATATCCCAAATAACGTCCTCATTACTTGGTTGCAATAAAGACAAAATCGCCAAGCGCACTTCACGTTTAGTGATCATGCCTTTGCCCGCTTCTTTATCCGTCACAAACTGATGATCGGCGATCCCCGGAAATTCAGGCAAAACTCCACCAGCACCTTTAGTTTCAATCACGGTGACGTGCAGCGGATCAAAGTCGTATGTCGCCTCTTGAGCATCCGTTTTTTGCCCACTTGTCTTGTGCCCCTCTATTTGAAGAGCCTTTGTCTTATGAAAACCAAGCTGCTCAGCCGTAAATCGACGAATTTTCTGCTCGGGATACCCTAGGCGCTCACACACCCATAACGTCGACTGTGCAAACCCCGCTTGCACACATTCATTAGCAAGTGCCTCTGGAGTACTGTGTTTATCCGTCAGGATCACCAACCGATGATTCTTTCTCAATCGAGTACGGATTTTTTCAAGAGGGCGACCATGAAGACTTAACACTTCAACATCTTGCAATGAAAAGCCAAGTCCGTGACAAGCGGCTTGTATGCTGGAGACCGCAGGATGAAAGGTTAAAGGCCCGAGACCAAAACAATTTATTAGCCAACGACCAATGCCGTAATACAGGGGATCACCTGATGCGAGCACCACCACGTGTTTATCACAATACCCTAGCAGATGCGCTTTTAACTCACGCAAAGGCGGCAACATCACTTGAGTTTGATTCGGTTGCAGTAACTCACTCACCACCTGTAATTGTCGCTCAGAGCCAATCACAATGTCGGCTTGTTCAATAGCATGCTGGGCTTCATGACTTAGCTGCGCTTTATCCGCCACACCAAGGCCAATCACATCAATGGTAGAAGTTAACCCTGCTAATTTCGTCGGTGCGTTCATTAATACCACTCACCTATGTGACAGCGTAACAATGCATTCAGCGTTGCAGAGGTCACGGCACTACCCCCCTGTCGTCCAAGCAAAGTAATGCACTCAATGCCTAACTTTTCATGTACCTGCCACAATGCCTCTTTTGATTCCGCAGCCCCAACAAAACCCACTGGCATGCCGATGATCACCGCCGGTTTTTTGGCTCCTTGTTCAATCATCTCTAATAATCGAAACAGGGCTGTCGGTGCATTACCGATCAATACAATGCTGTCTTCTAATTGCTCATACCAAAACTGCAACGCGGCCATGGTGCGTGTCTCGCTGCGCTCTTTGGCTAATGCAGGTACCCGTGGATCATTTAGAAAACACAACGGCTCACCAGTCACCATACGTTTGGTGATCCCATGTCGCACCATTTCAACATCACATAAAATGGCTTTTTTGTTATCAATCGCGCTCAATGCTCGCTCACAAGCTTGGGCACTAAAACGTACTTGGCTAGCCACTTCAGGCATGCCGATGCTGTGAACAATGCGCATCACCACTTGCTGCTGCTCTTGACTCAACCCCGTAAGATCCGTCAACTCACGAATTTGACGAAAGCTGCCTTGCTCTATGGCCTGGGGGTTTGTTTCATATTTAAAAGACATATCCATTTTCTTTATTAAGGGGAAATTGTTAAGTACATAGGCTTGGCAGGTGCCAAGATCAGAAAAAAGCGCATCTGCACTTGGCATTGGCGGCCGCTCTAACATAAAAACAGGAATTGTAAGCTGCCGGGCGGCTTCTAATTTCGCAATGGTTGAGCTGCCACCACTGTTTTTGGTGACGAGTGCATCTATCTTATGTTGCTTCATGAGTGCCAGCTCATCGGTAAGTTCAAAAGGCCCGATGGCTTTTACCCAAGTCATGCTCGGTGCCAACGTTGATTTGGGCTTAACCGCGGTTCGCAATACTTGGGTTTGATGATTATTGCGATGAAAAACGGCCAGTTCATCAATCTCTGATTGATCTATTTGACCGACCGTCAGCAGTACCGACGACTTTGAGGCCAGTAATGGCAGTAATTGAGACCAGTCTCTCACACTGTGCCAGGTATCCTGATCACTTGCTTGCCACTCCGGCCGGTGAAAACGCCAATAGGGAATTCCGCATTCTGCGGCAACGCACGCGGCGGTTGAACTCATGGTATCCGCGTACGGGTGAGTCACATCCAAAATCGCACGGATTTGCTGTTGAGCGATGTACTTTTTTAACCCACCAAATTGACGAAAACCGCCACTGACTACTGGGCAGTCCACATTAGGCACTCGCACTAAACCCGCCACGCTATAGATAAGCGGTATATGTTGTTGATGTAATTGGGTCGCTATTTTTCTTGCATCGGCAGTACCACCGAGTAGTAATAACGTCATGCCATTGTATCTCCTGCTCGGCCTATCATGTCACCCTGACGATTAATCACCCATACTTCTAACTGTGTGTGGGGGCTGATTTTTTTTCTCACTTGTAAAAGCGCCGCTTCACACACCGCCAACGCCAGATCGATGTTTTGCTGATCACAATGTTTCAACGCTTCAATGGACGTATTGGACGCCACAATTTTCTCTTTTAATGCGTCGTCAGCACCTTGTTTCTCGGCCAGTGTTGCTAAGAAACCTAAATCAATGGAAGAAGCTTGGCTGTGCAAATTCCACTTTCCCATGGCCAATTTACTGATCTTTCCAAAGCCACCACACAGACTCAGTTTCTTGACGGGCACTTTTTTTACATGATTGACCACTGCACCAACAAAATCCCCCATTTCAATCAGGGCCATGTCGGGCAATTGATAATATGCTTTAATGGCGGCTTCACTGCGGTTGCCTGTCGAGGCTGCGATGTGCTCACAACCATTGGCGTTGGCCACATCGATCCCTTGATAAATGGAAGCAATATAAGCAGAGCAAGAAAAAGGCCGAACGATACCCGATACACCAAGGATCGATAAACCACCCACAATCCCCAATCGGCCATTCATGGTTTTTAAGGCAATTTGTTCCCCATTAACAACCCCAACACTCACCGTAAACCCCCCGTTATAACCGTGTAACTCAGACAAGCTTTCAAGGTGATCCATCATCATTTTTCGAGGGACTGGGTTAATGGCAGGCTCACCAATGGCCAAAGGCAAGCCTTCTCGTGTCACAGTACCCACGCCCGCTGCCGCCTTAAACTCAACGCCGAGCTGTTCCGTCAGTGTTAATTCCACAAAAACCGTCGCGCCATGTGTCACATCAGGATCATCTCCTGCGTCTTTGATGGTGCTCGACTTAACGGTACAGTCACTTAAACGCTCATTACCCACGATGCCTAGCTCAACCACGTCTCCCCGTGGCAAGGTCACATTCACCGAGTCGCTGGGCGTCCCTACCAGCAAGTAATGAGCCGCAGCCACACAGCAAGCGGTCGCACAACAGCCAGTGGTCAATCCGGTCCGCAGCGGTCGGGGCGCTTCTTCACTCTCAGGCCACATGGCTTAGCCGCCTAATACACCAAACGAAAGGGATCAATTTGTATTGCACGTTTATTTATTATTTTGATTCGTGATCAGGTTTGCATCGAGTGTAGCAGACAAAAACAGCTGACCGACGGCCTCAGGGTTAGAAGGAAAAAACAAATGCAGATAGCTGGCCGTTAAACTGCCCACTCGGTAGATAGCTTCTCCCGGCGCAGGGTGGCGTTGACGACGACCATGAGCGATCGGCTCTGGCGTCTCAATACTGACGGATCGATGATGGGAGTGAGCCCGAACGTCCCCTTCAGGAAGCACTGCCGCTTGCATGCCTTGGCAACCACCACGAGTACGCATCTTGCCATGGCCTTGCATCAAGCCAAGCATCTTATATTGCTGATCTTCTAAATTGGACAAAGATTCAAGGCAATACAAGAACCCACCACACTCTGCTAGCACAGGCTTATCATTGGCAAAAAAGGCGCGAATGGAGGTCAACATGCTGGTATTGTTCGCCAATGCCTCAACATGAAGCTCAGGGTACCCCCCCGGAAGCCACAGGGCATCAGCCTTGGGTATTACTTCATCATGCAGCGGCGAGAAAAACTGGTAACTGGCCCCCAACTCTTCAAGCAGACGTAAATTTGCATCATAGATAAAACTAAATGCATCGTCTTTGGCCACCGCAATCACCTTCCCAGTCAAAACAGAAGGGACTACTGCCAATAGCTTTGGATCTGGCTGATGGAAGGCCACAGGCTCCAGCTTATTAAGCAGCTTGCTAAGATCAGACGTTTCTACCCAATCCGCGCCAGCCGATAAACGAGTCTCAAGTTCTTCTCGGATCTCTTGGGCTTGTACTAAACCAAGGTGTCTTTCTGGTAAGCTGATCTCTGGTGTTCGCTTTAACGTGCCCAGCAGTGGTAAAGAATCGGGCAGCGCTTCTTTGATCAGCTGGGCGTGTCGTTCGCTACCACAATTGTTGGCAATCAGCCCCGCGGTTTTAAAATCATCTCGGTAATTCGCCAGCCCCATTGCAATAGCCGCTGCTGTTTGCGCCATGCCTTTTACGTCCATCACAATGGCGATCGGAATGCCAAATCTGGCCGCCAAATCGGCACTGGATGGCTGACCATCAAAGATCCCCATCGCCCCTTCCACCAAGATGATGTCCGCCACTTTTGCCGCCTCGTACATTTTGTTCTGACAATACGCTTCACCCGCCATCCATAAATCCAACTGCTCGACAGGTTGAGCTGATGCTTGTGACAAAATTTGTGGGTCAAGATAATCCGGGCCCACTTTAAATACTCGAACGACTTTTCCTTGGCGACGTAACATTGAAGCCAACGCCGCTGTAATGGTGGTTTTTCCTTGGCCAGAAGCTGGGGCTGCGAGAATCAAAGCAGGGCAAAATAAGGTGGTCATAACGTCAATCCATGGCTATAAAATAAGACTATTGAATAAAATTGGGAGCGGTTGCCTTTTACACCCTCGCTACGCCAGCAGGGCAATGTATTCCGCGTCCAGCGCCTGAGCAATTTGTTTACCTCGCCCACGTTTCACAGTACTGTCTTCCACGTCAATCAGTACGGTTTCACCGTGCAGCTTTCCCCCAGTATCAAAAGAAGAAACCCGCCCATCGGTAATAAGGTAATTTTGCATCACATAAGAGGGCATTTTCTTAAGCAACTGCTGCTGATAACTCCGCGCCTGTGCCAGTACTTCCTGCAATGGCGTGCCTCCAGCGGCTGTGATGCTATCGAGCCAATGTAAAATACGCTTCGGGGCTTTTTGCTGTGGTAGCAGCTTCTTAACCTCTTGATTACCAAAACCAAAAATACAGATCTGCTCACGCGCTACATACGCACGTTCAGCCACTTGCAGCACTACGGCTTTAGCCTGAGAAAACTGCATTTTTTTCAAGGTGGATGCTGAGGTATCTAACAACACCAAATGCAATACTGGCTGGCCTGTTTTGGCTTTTTGATAACAAAGACGCGCTGGTGGCCATTGCCCTAAAGAAGAGACAAGCGTCGCAAACCAATCCGGTTTATGGGTCAGCAACTGGCTGCTCTTGCTCCCCCCAATCACCTGGCCTGCTTTTTTTTTTGAAACCAACATTTGGCTAAGATCAGCGGTGTTCTTCTGCGAAGATGAGGTTAGTAACACGCTTTTCATATTTTGAGCGGTTTTCTGCTCCACAGGAGCCATGCTTCCCCAATCACCATTTGTGTTGCTATCATTGCTGGGAGAATCGGCTTCAGGAGGTGGTGGACAACGAAACGGAGGCGGTTTAGGGCGATCATTTTTCGTCGGGGGAGGTGGTGTTTGACGACGATGATGTAATACTAACTCTTCCACAGCCAATACATCTTGTTGCGACACTTCGGCTCGTTGCTGCCAGGCAGCATGGGCCAGTGCGGCTCGATACCAAACCAAATCAGCACGTAAGCCATCCACATTCGCGGCAAAACATCGCTCAGCGATCATGCGTCGTAATTCATCCGGGCACGTCACACTCGATAACCCGTTCCGAGCTTGTACAATCGAGGCTTGCAATTGCTGCTGTTGCTGATGATATTGTTGTAAAAAACCTTGAGGATCGGTTTCAAACTCTTCTCTGAGCTTAACTATGTCCATCCGTTCTTCAATGGAGTAATGGTTGGTTAAATTAACAAACAAACCAAATCGGTCAAGAAGCTGAGAGCGCACTTCGCCTTCATCTGGGTTCATGGTGCCCAACAACAAAAACAGTGCCTCATGCTGGTGGCTAATACCATCTCTTTCCACATGATTCACACCACTGGTGGACACATCGAGCAGTAAATCCACTAAGCTGTCAGCCAGTAAATTTACCTCATCCACGTACAATACACCGTGATGCGCTTTGGCTAATAACCCCGGAGTAAAGTTCACGTTTCCATCACTCAGCACTTGTTGTAAATCAAGCGTTCCCACCACCATCTCTTCAGTGGCCGCCAGAGGCAAAGTCACAAAACGGGCGTCTGCATTGGGTAAAATATCTGCCAACCCTCGGGCTAAGGTTGACTTGGCCGATCCTCTTGGCCCTGCCACCAGCACCCCACCAATCGCCGGGTTAATCGCGGCCAAAATAAGCGCCAATTTAAACGGCTGCTGGCCTGAAACAGCGCAGAATGGAAATTGAGGCATTAACATTAGCTCTCTCAATCAAGTATCTATAAACAGTAAAAGCAGAAAAGACCCATAGAATTTTATATTCATCCATGTATCACACCATTTGTTAATATGGTGGTTCCTTTTCATATAATGGTGATTATCCTATCACCAAAGCAAATATTACTATGCGCTCTATAATGACTCAAGCTATCTTCCTTAAATGCCCCCAAAATATATAAATAACTTCAAACAATGTGCTCTTTTTATTTTAAAGTTACTCTAGCGATATAAAAGCATGGAATAACTAATAATATAAAACACCATAAATGACAGGAATAAATACACTAAAGTGCATATATTTCTCATTCATCTTTAGAATAAATAAGAAAGCACCCAACTTCACATCAACAAATCCTGAGATAAATAACATTAAAAGATATAATGAACGCTTACAATCGAGATTGAAAACATCCTCAACGTTATTTTGGAGTTTATTTAATATACTAATTATGAAGACATCTTTTTTCCTCGCCCGTCATGGTGAAACTGAGTGGAATGTCCAACAAAAACTGCAAGGCCAGCTCGATAGCTCCCTAACCGATAAGGGAATACAGCAAGCAACCAAACTGGCCAGAATATTAAGTCGTGCACATACCATCGATTTGATTGTGACGTCACCTTTACGTCGAGCCGTGGCTACCGCCAACCTTTGCCAACAAACTCTAAATATTGAGCTGGAAACTCACCCGGCGTTGATGGAAAGACACTTTGGGCAATGGCAAGAAAAACCACTGACTGAGCTCCACACTCACCCAGATTATCACTCCGTTTTTCACCAAGTAAATACGCAGTCTGCGCCTTTAGGAGAATCCGGAATTGCATGTGCCACGCGCTTTGAACAAGGTTTAACAGACATTGCCAACCGCCATCCAAACAAAACCATTCTCATCATTAGCCACGGTGACGCAATTCGCTGTTTCTCTTCATTAAAATTAGAAGTAAACGCCACAACTTTACTCGATAACACTGGTGTTTATCACCTCACCTTCCACCATAATCAACAAACTTTTCAGCTACATGATCGTTTATACACCCAAGAAGACAATAAGGCAGACGCATGATTGAACCATTCATTTTATCCGCCGCATTGGTGTTTGATCACGTCTTTGGTGAGCCTAAAAAGTACCATTACTTGGTTGGTTTTGGGTTACTCACACAAAAATTAGAGCGCCTTGCCAATCGATTTTCAAACTCACGTCAAAGTCAGCTGTCCGGAGCACTGTGTTGGTGTACACTTACTCTCCCTATGCCTCTTTTATATTATGCTATTCGCCAAGACAATTGGGTATTCTGGTGCCTCGATGCCATGATTGTGTACGCGGCCATTGGCTACAAAAGTTTGGCTCAACATGCGCTACAAATACTCAAACCACTAAATGAAAACCAACTGGATGAAGCGCGCCACTTTTGCTCTTATTTAGTAAGCAGAAACACAACGCAATTATCGGAACAAGAAATTGCGCGAGCAACCACAGAGTCGGTATTAGAAAATGGCCATGATGCGGTGATCGCCTCGCTGGTTTGGTATATTATGGGTGGCGCACCTTTGGTGATTTTACACCGATTAGCCAATACCCTAGATGCCATGTGGGGATATAAAAATGATCGCTTTCTCTATTTTGGTTGGTTCGCGGCAAGAATGGATGATATTTTAGGGTGGCCTTCAGCAAAAATATCTTCATTATTATATTCCTGCCAGGGAAATATGCTTGAATCATTAAAAAATGCATATATTCAAGGCCGCCAATATAAAAGTTTAAATGGTGGTTGGGTGATGGCAGCTGGCGCAACAGTCTTAAATTTTAAATTAGGAGGCCAGGCTGTTTATCATGGTAAAGTACATCAATCGGTTAATTTAGGATGCGGAAAAGAAGTCCAAAGAAATGATATTCAACGCTCTTTATTACTAGTTAAATATTCTGCTTTTATTTTTATTCTCTGTATTACTCTTTATCATGTTTCTTTTAATTATGTTTTATAAGATGAGGCTGTGTTAATGAAATTAATTCATGGTGGTCAGCTCCACACCATCGCTCAACATTATGCGATTCCCATTGATGAGTGGCTCGATTTATCCACCGGGATCAGCCCAATCAGTTATCCGGTTCCCCCCATTCCCATCTCCGTTTGGCAACAGCTGCCACAATCAAGCCCTACGTTACTCAAAGCCGCTCAACAATATTATAAAACTGATAATCTGATTGCCACCAGTGGTAGCCAAAGTATCATTGAGACATTGCCTTCCATTTTCATACAACATATTGTGCCCACCACCACCGTATGGCTACCAAAAGTCGGCTATAAAGAGCATGAAAAAGCGTGGCATGATCATGGATTTATCATTAACCACTATTCACAATTACCTTCCGCTGATGAGCTGACTCCACATTGTATAGTTGTGGTGATCAACCCCAACAACCCAACTGGCGTTCTTACTGCTCAATCCACTCTGACTCAACTATTAACGCAAGTGGAAAAGCGGCAAGGCTGGCTTATTGTGGATGAAGCTTTCATGGACTGCGTGACACCGTCACAGTCAGTCGCCTCGCTGACCAATAACCCTCACCTTTTTGTCTTACGCTCCGTGGGTAAGTTTTTTGGCTTAGCTGGGATCAGGTTAGGTTTTTTAAGCGCCGCCCCGATTTGGCTAAGCACCTTAGCCAACACCACTGGTCCATGGCAGGTAAATGGCCCCGCCCAATACATTGCTGAAAAAGCCCTAACAGATCTCAACTGGCAATCTGAGCAAAGCCTGCAATTACAGCGCTTATCCAACAACCTTGAACATCTACTGATGGATACCTTCCAGACTGCGGTCTCCGGTACTTCGCTGTTTAAGACGGTGTTGTTGCCCAACGCCCCCGAACTTTTTAAACAGCTGTGCCAACAAGGTGTGTATGTCCGCCTCTGTGATGAACAAAATGCCCTTCGCTTTGGGATCCCAACCGACGCAGAGTTAGAAAAACTAGCGAAGGCTTTCGCCAAACTAAATTAACCAGATTTCAGGGCAGTTTAAGGTGCTGGAGCGATCAACTGATCGTTCCTACACCCATAATTCACTAATAAAAACGAAACGGATCACCAATCCACCCCTTGCCGTGCTTTAATGCCCGCTCGAAAAGCATGTTTGGTGTCTTCAATGGTACTTACAGTATCCGCCATGTCGAGTAACTCATCAATGGCACGACGACCCGTGACCACTACCGACTGCTCTTTTGGGCGATTTTGTAAAGCGGATAACACTTCTTCTTTCGGCAAATAGTTATAACTCAGCATGTACGTCAGTTCATCAAGCAGGACAAGGTGAATATCAGGATCTTTCAAAAACTCTTTGGCTTGCTGCCACACCTTTGTCGCGGCCGCCATGTCAGTTTCCATGTTCTGAGTTTCCCAAGTAAAACCCGTACCCATTACCGCAAAAGGTACGCCTGACTTTTCCAGTAAATTGCGTTCACCGCTGTCCCATTTTCCTTTGATAAACTGCACTACGGCGGCTTTATAGCCATGACCAACACAACGTGTCACATTACCAAACCCTGCGGTTGACTTTCCTTTCCCATTACCAGTGATCACCAACATGATGCCTTTTTCAATTTTGGCTTTGGCAATACCTTTATCGACCTTGACCTTACGGTTTTTTGCTTTACGTAAATGCTTTTCGACTTCGTTCATCTCATTTCCTTATGCTTTTGCTCAGCCATCCCTAGCGTTTCCAATCAGTATAACGTGAAGACAATTGTTCAAATACGACACTGTTGTTAAGTGAGATGGTAAAACAACAGCCGCTTTAGGTGGAAGGCTTGATGTTGATAAGTAGGCGTCACAACATGAGGACATGGCTCAGTCAATCTCTTGCTGTTCTGGTGACGTAAAGCAACCACGACCGGGAACAGTACGGCGGAAAAAACCAAATAAAATAGCATAAAAACAGTCATAACGCATACTCATTAACAGAACAACAGCTGCTAGATATAAGCAAAATGATTGTCTTTACTTAGAAGACAGGTACCAACATCGGTCAAGTAATAAACCAATGCACGACACCGCAAAAGAGAAGTAAAGTGACAACCTTCATCACTGAGTGTTCCCGCTCAGTATCTAGAAGCAACCATCGATAGCAGGTCTCCTGACTCTCGACTAAAACACATAACGCCCTTCCCGATCACTCAGTGGATACCGTCATGCTCATCGATCACAGTTGCGGGTACAGTTCAGGGTTTTCACCTGATTCCCTCTTAGCCTGATTAAAGGCACTATCGTAAAGCGGCGATATTTAAACATTGTTAACAGATTGGGGTCAAGGTAAACCTGCTCTTATCGTGTAACTTATTAATAAATAAAATAAGAAAGCCATACCTAAAGAAAGTATGACTGTGAAATTACTGAGTATTAGTTCACCACAAACGTCCAAGTATTAACCCAAGGAAAAGAGGAAATCATAAGGTGTAAGAACGATCAAAAAACAAGCATGGCACATAAGTGATATTTGTCCATGAGACGAGAAATAACTTACCTACCACCCGAAAAATTGGCAAAGGAGCCAAAAACCAGAGTGTTCTTAGAACCATAGGCACTTTATAATCGATATAAATAAAGTGTGAGGTGCGCGCAAAAACACCGCAACCGTCATGAACAACATTGTATTTGCTTGTGATATCCTATTGATCATTTTGCTAAAATTTACAAATCTTTCCACTCAAGTATTTTTTATCAACTAAACCTACCCTGTGATTTATCCATATCTAAAACGTGAAATATTCTCACAGGGAGAGCCAAATGAAAAAGTCACTGATTTATTGCGCTTTGGCGGCGTGTGCCAGTGTAGTGCCTAACGCGTATGCCATTGATTGTTCTACGTTGCCGATCTGGCAAGCAAGTGAGCAATATGCCAGCGGTAGTGAAGTTCAACAAAACAATAGCGCCTATCAGGCACAATGGTGGAGCCAAGGAAACTCCCCACACACACACTCAGGTCCATGGCAAGAGTGGAAAGAGTTAGGCGTGTGTGGCGACACAGGTACCAACCAGCCGCCAACCATCAGTGTGATCTCCCCACTTAATAACGCGTCTTTCAGCACCGGAGATAATGTTGTCTTTAATGCCGACGCCAGCGACAGTGATGGTAGTATTGCCCAAGTCCAGTTCTTACTCAATGGCACAGTGCTTAGCACACTCACAGCCTCACCGTTTCGTCTTAACTGGACCGCTATAGAAGGCAACCACACACTGGAAGTAAAAGCGACAGACAACCTAAATGCCACCAGCAGCGCCAGCGTCGTCATGACAGTGACCAACGCCACTAATAACGTACCGCCTACCATTCAACTCACCGCGCCTACCTCAGGCAGCACAGCGAACACAGGTGATAGCGTCATGTTAGCCGCTGACGCAAGTGATTCCGACGGCGTTGTGAATCAAGTGGACTTTTATATTAACGATCAGCACGTTGGCAGCGACACAAGCGCTCCCTACGAGGTCAACTGGACAGCTGTAGTTGGCGATCACACCATCAAAGCGAAAGCAACCGATAACAGTGAAACCAGCACCTTTAGTAATATCAATACCATCACCGTTGCTGGACAATCTGGTGCAGGGTGTGCTGGTTTACCTAGCTACCTGGCAGGCAGTGTGTACGCTGCCAATGATCTGATCCAACATCAAAACCAAAAATATCGCTGTGAGGTAGGAGGATGGTGTTCTTCCGACTCTGCGTGGGCCTATGAACCAGGTAAAGGGGAATACTGGCAAGAGGCCTGGAGCCCACTGGGTGCCTGCACGACCCCACCAACAGTGAACATCACATCACCAGACAACAATAGCGTCGTATTAGCAGGTAGTACTGTCACGATTCACGCTTCAGCCGCTGATGCCGATGGCAGCGTAAGCCAGGTGGAATTCTTTGTCGGAAATAGCAGCCTTGGTATTGATACCACAGCACCTTATCAAATAGACTGGCAAGCAACTGGGATCGGAGAGACCGCGTTAAAAGCCATCGCGACGGATAACGATAATAACACGGCGAATGCCACAGCCTTAGTTCAAGTCAGCGATCAACCTTTGGTGATCAGCTTAACCTCTCCAACGACAGGATCCAGTGCAGCGTTAGGCAAAGCGGTAACACTGGAAGCCAACGCCACTGCACTCAATGGTCGTGTGAATCAGGTCGACTTTCTCGTCAATGGTAGCGTAGTTGCATCAGACACCACATCACCATACAGTGCCCAATGGACTCCGGGATCGGTTGGAGCTTACTCTATATCTTCTCAAGCTATTGATGAAAAAGGAAATAGTGCTCTCTCTTCAGCGGTCACATTAAACGTCGTAGAAAAACAAGCGAAAAAACATCAGTTGATCGGTTATTGGCATAATTTTGTCAATGGCTCTGGCTGCCCAATTCGCTTAGCAGACATTTCACCCGCTTGGGACGTCATAGATATTGCGTTTGCCGATAACGATCGCAATAGTGATGGTACGGTACATTTTAACCTCTATGCCGGTGATATACACAGTACCTGTCCAGCATTGGATCCTGTTCAGTTTAAACAAGATGTCGCCACTCTGCGTGCTCAAGGTAAGATCATCGTATTATCTCTTGGTGGGGCAGAGGGGACAATTACGTTAAATACAGATCAAGACGAAATTAATTTTGTATCTAGCCTCACTCAGATCATTAAAGAATGGGGGTTTGATGGGCTCGACGTTGATTTAGAAAGTGGTTCTAACCTAGTACATGGCTCTCAGATCCAAGCTCGCCTACCAAGGGCGTTAAAACAGATCGAGGCTAATACCGGGGGAGACATGTATTTAACCATGGCCCCGGAGCATCCGTATGTTCAAGGGGGGATGATTGCCTACACGGGGATTTGGGGAGCGTATATTCCATTGATCAATGAACTGCGTGATACGTTAGATCTTTTGCATGTTCAATTATATAACAATGGAGGATTACCAAACCCATATATGCCTGGATCAGCACCTGAAGGCTCTATTGATATGATGGTGGCATCAGCGAAGATGCTGGTGGAAGGGTTTACATTAGCCGATAAAACCCAATTTGCGCCGTTACGTGATGATCAAGTTGCAATTGGTTTACCTTCCGGGCCAAGCTCCGCAAACTCAGGGCAAGCACCTATTGCTAATATTACTGGAGCTTTAGATTGCTTAACGAAAAGAACTTCTTGCGAAACCGTGATCCCGGCTTCTAATTACACTAATTTTGGTGGCGTGATGACATGGTCTATCAACTGGGATCAACATGATGGGTATAACTTTTCAGTACCTGTTGGTAATAAGCTGACGCAAATGAATAATAAGTAACTAATTTAAATAATGAATAAAAAAGGAGAAAGTAAGCTTTCTCCTTTTTGTATCTTTTAACTTTGAAGATCGGGATCTTGTTCTACTAACTCATTCACTTTGTCTTTTGTTAATTTATACATAAAGTTTGAATGACGTTGTGAGCGTCCCCAGCCAATTGTTGGTGTTAATTTGCAATCATAATCGTAAGCTTCCCTTTCAGAGTCGTACATTTTTTTCTTAGTAAACATGTCCTTATCACTAATTACTTCATTTTCAATCAGCAATTCTGTTAATTCTTGTAATGTACGGCGAATGGAATTGATGGCAAATTTAGGGTTATAACCTGCTCTGAACATAATGTCTGATAAGCGGAAAATATAAGAAATTGATTCCGATTTGGCGTCCGCATTGGTAAATTCATGTCTCATATTATGAATAAGTGCTTCATAAACAGCGTAAGATTTACCATTGTTGTTTAAATAGGATTTTTCAATAATACGATATTCACCATGGTGAAAGTCTTGAGCGATCAAGCGGTGCAATGTAGCTTGATATAAGCCATTGATATTCGGGTCATTGGAGGTTAATCGTTTAGAGTCCTGAAGGTAAGTACCTGTCAGATTGAGTTTATCGGTTTGGCTGTCTCCGATACATTCAACTTCTACGGTGGATTTTTCTAAGATTTGTAATGATCGTGAGATCTGACTACCAGAGCGAGTTTGGTTATTATCTTCTAAGTGTTTTCTTAGATCCGCAATTTTGAATGTAACTGTAAATTTATCACCGTGTTTTTCAAGGCGCGTTTTATCAGCGCTGATCATGTTAATGATCGAACGGAGTATAATTTGTTCATTTTTTGATGGAAAATATAAATCGATCCCACTTTTGGTTTTAATCGGAGCTGCGTTATAACTTACTTTAACGGATTTGTGTTCTAACGTATGGATTTGCTCTGCACCAGGCTTTAGTTTTGCTGATAAGGCACGATCCGATAGAAACATAGGGACTAAATAAGAACGTAAAGAGCTTTGAGAATTACGTTGTGTGTAGCTAAAGACATCGGTTATGTCAGTGACATTAGCCAACTCGGACACTTTGGTCTCTTCAGTTTTTGGTTTTTGCTCTTCAGTGCTCATTTGATCATATCGATTAGTTAATTACGACCTAGATATTAAATTAAACACCGCTAAAAGCAACTTGCTTTTTTAATAAGATCTTTTTAGTGGATCTCTTATGGAAGAAATGGAAATAAATAAATTACTTACTGTATATAATAAGTGGAGTAAACGGAGAGATTTAAAATAGTATTAATAATTAAGAACTTAAATGTAATTAAGATCGTTATAACCCCTCGTTTGATCTCTTATTCTCCTAAGGCCGATCTTTTAATCTCCTCAATGAGATCTCTCTTTCTCCTCCCTATGATCGTTACAACTCCTTATAAATAACAGGTTAACTACTGGTTAATCACAGCTTATCAACAGGATGTTGATTGGGTGGGATCCAATAATTGTGATGACTCTCTCAATTATGGTGAGGAATCGACATGGTTCGTATTTTAAAGTCATTTTGGCATTATGCCAATATATTGGTGTTTCTACGATCTCATTAGGGTGTTTTAGCGATCTTTTCTTTGATTTTACGCCATTTTTATATTCTATCTTTATGATTTATAATCATATTTTATTTTATGATCACTCTAGCACCTTTACAAAAGAGCCAGTAAAGAGAGGGACTTTATCTCTTTTCTTCTTTTTGCCATGAATATTCATCTTCATTTTTATGAATATAAATAGTGACAATGTCACTATTTATGAGAGAGCAATGCTCCTATTTTTTTGTACTTCTTATTTTAAGCTATTGTATTTTATGTATTATATTTTAATTGATCGTTAAAGCACCGTTTTATGGTTCACTTTCTATTGTGTGAAAGTACGATCATAGAAAAAGAGTAACAATTGATCGTTCTAGCACTTTACTTTAGAACATTCACATTTTTGAGCCTTAAAACACCTTACTTCGGTATACAATTTTATTTCTTTGATCGTTTATTCTCCTTTTTTTGTCTTTTGGGCTTTTTTTGATCGCTAAATCACCTTCATTATGTTGATTTCCTGAGCTATTGATCGCTCTAACACCTTTTTTAACCTTTATTTTCTAAATCGATCGCTAAAACACCTTTAAATTTGTCCCTGTGTGATGGCAGTGTTTGGCTGAGAACGATGTAAACGCTTATATGATCGCTCCTACACCTCAATTCTTCGGTCTTTGGGCTTAATTGATCGCTCCAGCACCTGATTTTCATTAATAATTAGAGTGATCGCTTTAACACCAAGCTAATTAAGCCAAGGTTGTATAAAATAAAGACTATAAAAGTCACCTGTTAGGTGTTTTGGTGCATATTTTGATTGGATTCGTCATTGATCGTTTATACACCTTTAACTGCTTTTTGCGATAGATCTCTCACTATTAAGCAAGAAAGGCTTTTTATGGGTGTGATATTGATCGCTCTAGCACCTTTTAAAGCTTGTATTTACTCTGTTTAAACGGGTTTTTATTAGGAAATCAGTAAAAGTGATCGCTCAAACACCTTTAGTTGACGGAATTTAGGTATGGATCTGCCTATGTGATCGTTCAAACACCTTTAGTAAAGGTGTTTGAACGTTTAGAAAAGGGATTATTATGGCTGGCTGTATTAACTATTAAAAAAGTGAGCTAATGAGATCTCTTCGATTTTGTCATCGATGATCACTTTGACGGTTTGATCCAGCAATAGTGACGCTTTTTTCTTATTGAGTTTTATTTCAATACTTTCATAGCGTGAGGGAGGGGTCTTCTCTGCCGTGCTTTGCGCTGCTTTTTTTATTGGTCGCGGTTTATCTTCTGATACCGCAGCTGACGTGTCGGTTTCTGTTGGCTCATCGTACGCGGCCTTTTTCTCTGCGACCAACGCACTGCGTGTTAATGTGAAGGCTGGATCTTGGTATTTAGTCAGAATATGCTGTGCCAGCGTAGGATCTTGTTCAATCACGGCGGACAGCTCTTTGAGTAACCGCATGTCTGTAGACTGCTCAACCAAGCACTCAAATGGCTCTGGAATATGAGAGTTCACGGCCAGAGACACCCAGTCTCGCGGTTTGCCTATACGACGCGCTAAATCAGACACCGTGCAGTTAAACACGCTCTTGAGTTCAGTGATGTAGTTACTAAGTTCCAGTGCTGAGTTATCTTCACGTTGGACATTTTCAATGAGCTGAATTTCGGCGGATTGGCGATCCGTTAAATTACGGACAATCGCATCGATACGAGTTTCTCCCAGCAGTTTCATAGCTCGTAAGCGTCGTTCTCCCGCAACCAATGTGTATCGGCCTCGATCGGCTGGGCGGGCGATAATGGGTGATTGCAAGCCGTTTTGTGAGATTGACTCAGCCAGCTCCGATAGGCTTTTGTCATCAAAGCCTCTGGTTTTACGAACTTGCTTCTCGGTCACAATGGTATCGATATCAATTTTGATGATCTTTTCAGCGTTAAGATCCAGTGACTCATCATCAGCAATGTTTTTTTTGATTTTATTTAAGCTGTTGAGCTGATTTTTAAACCCTTTAGCCATGATCGTTTACTCGCTCTAGCAGTTCGTTAACCGTGTCTTTGATCTGGCGAGCGATGAGATCCCCTTTCGCATGATCCAGGACCGATAAACTTAGCGTACGTGCTTGGCGGCCTTTGGCATTATTGTGCCAACGGGTGCTGAATAGGCTATCTCCTGCATACTCAATGGTTTGATCATAAAAATACTGGGCGTTGATATCGAGAACTTTACCCCCACCATTTATCAGAATACCCAGCAAGTTGAGATTTGGGTTATAGCGCGATTTGGTTGAATCAATGGTGGAGATAATGTCTTGCATTTTGCTGAATGAATCGAGCTCTAAGGTGGTAGGCACGACGACAAAGTTGCTGCTCAGCAATGGGGCAATTTGTAGATTTCCTAGCGTTGGTGGTATATCAAATAAAATGAAGTCGTATTGATCGCGGCATTTAAAAATGGCGTCTTTAAAATCGTACAGCGCGTCCATGTCTAATTTTTGAACCGCATTTAAGTGTTTACTGCCAAGCAGTATATCGAAGCCATGCTCAGAAGGAACAGGGGAGACCTCTTGCAAATCAAACAGGCTTTCAGCATGGCTTTCAGACGCTTGAGTTCGGTTTAAGCTGTCTGGAATGTCACCACAAAATGACCAATCGGTAATATTAAACTGTGGATCCATGTCAACAACGAGCACTTTCTTTTCTTTACGAGTGAGTCCCACTGCAAGGTTAAATGTTACGTGAGTCTTACCAACCCCACCTTTTTGATTAGCAATAGAGATAAGCTGAGCCATTCTGGTTTCCTTTAGCACGTATTTGAGATGGGTTGATTATGTCGTTGTTTGTTTTAAAATACACGTCATTTTTAATTTTCGACCGGACGAAAAATGTTGTCTAAATCTGATAGTAAATACAGGAAAAAATTAAAGGAAAAGGGGGTTAAGCGGATCGAGATGAAAATCCATCAAGATAATGTCGCTATTTTTCAAAAAATGGTTGAACGGTTTGGCTTTTCACAGAGAAAACAGTCGGACTTTTTTAACTATTTGATTGATACTTTGGCACATTCTCGAGAGTTGCCCCCCGCTTTTTTGACTAAGTTAGCGACGGAAGTTCAAAGTTCTTGGGCGTACATCAGTTTGGTTGACTTTGCGTTAGCATCGTCTTTTTCGGTCAGTGTATTAAGTGATCATAAGCAGTATCAACTTTCTCAAAGTGCTGAACGTGCTGATGTGTTAGCCGTGATTGAGCGGCAAATGAACGTGATTTTGGAAATGCGGGAGCGCAGCGGTCAGCTGGTGTTTAGTGCGTTAGTGGATACGCGATTGCCTGCCGAAGAGACGGTTATTCACGTTAGCGATGCAGTTAAAAGGCAGCAATGGCAAGCGTATTGCGCTGAGCATACATCCGACTCTACGATCTGTCAGTCATGAGTGAATTTGAGTATAAGTAAAGGAATACGTAAAATGATGGCTGTTTTGATACGATCAATGGATACGCATTTTGCATACACTACAACAGCTCAAAGATGGCCAGTTACAGGGCATCACTCGTTTACAATTATCTGAAGAGCTAACTGAATTCCCACTAGAAATCTTATCTCTGTCTGATACGCTAGAAATTCTCGATTTATCGAATAATCAATTGTCTGAGTTACCTCAAGAAATCACCCAGTTAGACAATTTGCGCATCATATTTATGTCCAACAACCATTTTACGGAATTACCTGAAGTATTAGGACAATGCACTAAATTAGAAATGGTTGGGTTTAAATCGAATCAGATTGCTCATGTGCCTGAAGCTTCTCTTCCTCTGCAATTACGATGGTTGATTTTAACCGACAATCAGATTGTCACTTTACCGCAATCACTCGGCGAAAGACCACGTTTACAGAAATTAGCGTTAGCGGGGAATAAACTGACTCATCTACCAGACTCGATGCGTCAGTTAACTAACTTACAACTATTGCGTATTTCTGCAAATAGCTTGTCGTCTTTTCCTGAGCCTTTACTTCATTTACCTAAGCTGGCGTGGCTTGCCTTTTCGGGCAACCCTTTTTGTCAGGTTGAGGGGAACTCTGATTCCGTACCCACTATTAGCTCTGACTCATACGTAATTTCTCAGTTATTAGGGCAGGGCGCTTCAGGGGTGATTTCGCAAGCGGCTTGGCTTGATAACCCACATCATTTCCCTGAGCACGTTGCCGTTAAAGTGTTTAAAGGAGAGGTGACCAGCGATGGTTATCCAAGTGATGAATTACTAGCATGTTTAAAAACAGGCTTCCACCCAAATCTAGTTAAGTCCATTGCTCAAGTCTTGGAGCCGGATCATCTGGCTTTAGTGATGGAGCTGATCCCTTCAGCATATAAGAACTTAGGGTTACCACCTAGCTTAGAGACGTGCACGAGAGACACTTTTGTTCGTGGTTACTCGCTGTCCGTGGATTCTATTGCTGTGATTGTTCAACAGATGTTAGATGTGTTTTCGCATTTACATAAGAACAAAGTGTGTCATGGTGATCTCTATGCCCATAACGTATTGGTTAATGAGCAAGCTCAGATGATTTTTGGTGACTTTGGTGCCGCCTCTGTTTATGAGAATTTGCCGGTGGATGTTCAAGATAAAGTACGTCAAATTGAAATGCGTGCTCTTGGCTACTTTATCGAAGATTTGCTGAGCGTGTGTGAAAAGGAAGAGATCGACAATACGGAATATCAGCGCCTTCAGTTATTAGCAAAATCTTGTTTTTCCGGTTCAGCTTCTTGGTAGGTTGTTATTATTTATTGGTCTTACGTTAAACCGATGAGGCTTTTATGAAAGACCAGTGGCACTTGCTTCTGGTCTTTTTTTGCTCTGTATTTTTTCACATTTTCATCGCTTCTTTTTTATCCCATGAACCTATTTTGATTTTAGGCTTCTTAACACACCCGTTATAGGATCGTTAAAGCTGGCTCATACTTTGATTCATCCGATAGCGCCAGATATATAGCCTAAACTAACAAATTCCATATTCGCTACCTTGATCGGGATGGAACATCATCCTACGTGGCCATCCTTTTATCCGTTTGTCATTGTAAGGTTTTACTGGCTAAAGCTGAATCTGGTTTCCTGATAAACCCAATCAATGACTCGGCGACTTCATAGGTTTACAACTAGCAAGATAAGACCAACGATGCTTGTCCGTAATGTCACCATATTGCACTTGGTTTGAATATCTAACGTTGAACTCTCGTTTTAGACCATTGAGATGCTTGGGCTTTCAGTTACTGTTTTTATGCTGTTGTGAAGTTTGCTGTTTATTCACAGGTTCAGTTCAATGAGAGACTGCAGAGTTTATGAAAGGCGGCTGGTTTATGTGTTGTCCACGACAACACTTTATTACGTTTTTGTTTTTGTGAATACGGTCAGATGCCGTTTTTATTATAAAAATATGATGTTTGGGTTCGGCGGGCTGTAGGGGGATTCAGTGATTGAATTAGATGCAAAGCCGTCTTCTTGTGCTTTTACTAGTGCTGTTTTTACCACATTGTTTATAGCGGTTAAGCGCTCTGAATATAGAAAGCATAATCTTCATTAATGGCTTTGTTTATGGAGTGGTGTGGTTTCAAACGAGTGATAGGCAATCTTAGTGCCACCAACCGAACAAACAATTTTATGTTGAAAAGGGCATATGGTGTTTAAAAAGTCTAAATAAAAGGGGAGTTATTACGTTAGGCTCTGCCAGTACGCGCTGGGTAAACTTTCTAGGTAGTCGTTAAGGCTTTTCTGTTTGTTCCTATCATGTCAAACAATCAAGTATGCTTGTTAGAAAGCAACACTGAATCTCCAGGCACGCTTATCTGCATCGTAGGATAAATGAGTGTCCTTCATAACATCATCAGTGCCTTCTGGTAATAATTTTAAATACCGCCTCTCGTACATCATCTAATGGCTAACCGGTTGTTTGTCGACAAGATGTCTTTATCTCAATCTTTATTGGCTCCTCAAAACCACCGCCTAGGGCGGTGGTGATTGTTCCTTGAGGCTAAGCCTGAAGAAGTGCCGATGTTAGAAGTAACCTCTTATTCATCACAAGTAAGAGGAATAACCACATGGGCGACTATAGAAGTTATAGTTTGGACGTCAAAATACAGGTACAAGATCTTGAAGGGGAGCGTAGGAAAAGAACTTTATCGCTCAATCTATATTTTGTGCAATAGAAAGATTGTGAAGTGTTGGAACTTAATGTTCAACCTGAGCATGTTCACCTTGTCGTGATAGATCCCCCAAATTATCGTTTTCAAGTTTACTGGGAGTTTTGAATGGGCGAACGGCTATCAGGCTATTTAATAAATTCCCACATATACGGAAAAAGCTGTGGGGTAATCACTTTTAGGCACGAGGGTATTTTGTAGATACGGTTGGTGTAAATGAAGAAATGATCCGAAGATATGTCCGGCATCAAGATAAGCAAGGCTTAGAATATGAGCAACAGTTATTAAAGGGTTGATAGCATGGTTGCCCCCTTCTAGGGGTTATATTGCGAAACCGCCTTCTAAGAAGGCGGATTTTTAATGGTCTCGGTGTTTTCTATTTCAATTTAATGTCTAAAACTGTTAGGGAGGATTATTGAGTTTTACGAGCTCTTGTTTTATGTCTGACAGCTTTTGATGTGAAATTTACCTAAACAGGTTTTTACATTTGAGTTATCTAGTATTGTATGGTGTTGTCGCCGACAACACTTTAGAATCGGTTAAGCCTATTTTGTTGCTGGAAGATAAATACAAACAATGTAGTGATTTGGTTCTGCGATCAGATCTTTCGACCAAGAAGGATTTATCACAAAGGAACCAGCTATGCGTAAGTTAGTAGACTTATTTTGTCATGTCGATGATTTTTGGCAGGCTTTTCTACCTTAGTGGCAAAAGTGGCAGCTAGAAAGTGGAGAGCGTAAGCGCAACTGTCAGACAGTGAAATAATGACCATCACTATTGCTTTTCATATCTCGCATCAGCGATGATTTTAAGAACTTTTACCTCGGCATCATTCATCGCTATTACAAAAAACATTTTCCTGCGTTACTGAGTTATACCCGTTTTCTTGAAGTGATGCCATCGGTACTTGTACCGCTGAGTTCCTTCTTCACTCACGTTAAAGGAAAGCCCACGGGTATTGAGTTTATTGACTCTACAAGTATAAAAGTCTGTCATAACTTACGGATCCCCAGACATAAAGTATTCAAAGGGGTAGCTGAGCGAGGAAAAGGGACGATGGGTGGTTCTATGGATTTAAGCTGCATATTATCACCAACCATGTTGGTGATATTGTTGCGGCGACACTCACTCCTGCGAATACAGATGACCGTAAACCTGTTCGTAAATTATCAAAAGGTTTATTCGATATACTTTATGCAGATAAAGGCTATATCAGCAAAGCGTTAGCCGACGATTTAAAGGTTGATGGAATAACTCTAATTACGACTCAACATAAGAATATGAAGCCTAAGCAGCTTGCAGCATGGGATAGAGCCATGCTCTCGAAGCGCTTTATCATTGAGACAATTAACGATCAGTTAAAGAATATCTC
>NZ_JAKRGH010000026.1 GCF_022347565.1 Vibrio sp. Of7-15 | reverse complement strand
AGCAAGCTATTCTCGTTTCCGCTCGACTTGCATGTGTTAGGCCTGCCGCCAGCGTTCAATCTGAGCCATGATCAAACTCTTCAATTAAAGTTTTGTTGTTTCCGAAGAAACGGCTCAATGAATACTGATTGTTCTAACTAAGTTAGAACGAATTGACTGTGCCAAATAACCGAGGTTATTCGTTTTGGTCACTCAGTTCATTGATAAATCTTTTTGACTATCTATTCACGTTATTTCTTTAGGTCTTATGTCCTAACTGAGTAGAGGCTGAATCCTTATTGGATGCCGCTCTCCGTGTCAGTGAGGCGGCATTATAGAGAGTTCGATCAGGTTAGCAAGCTTTAATTCTCACTTTTTCATAAAAAAGTCATTTTTGAATAATAACCCAACATTCTGGGTGATTTTCATACATTAAAGCTGTTTAAACTGCTGACTAAAGGTTTCTACCTTACTCCAGTCCGTATATTCCACCTCTTTGGTGGCATCAGTTTCCCCACCTGTCATCTTCATAATGAACTGAATCATCACTCGGTCGAACAAATTGTAGCGCGGATAATACAAAGCGCCAGCAAACACACCTTGCAGTTTTGGAGTCCACGGAGACTTACTCAAAAACTTCTTCATATAAACGCTGGTTTCTGGTGTGTTTTTTCCTTCTTTTCGCGCCGTCAGATTAACGCAAAAAAAACCAACTTTATTTTCTTGTAATACAGCAAGGTGCTTTTCAATGAAATGGTACAGCTTCTTATTTAAGTGACCATAACGAATAGAGGCACCAATCAGCACACGATCATACTGTGCAATATTTACCTCATTCGTTTGGTGCAAATCCATCAACTCACATTGATAGTCATTACCTAGAGTTTGTTCAATATGACGTAAAATCTTAACCGTCTGACCTTCACGGCTAGAATGAAGTAATAAAACTTTTTCCACAAAACATCCTTAACTGCGCCAGAACGCAGGGGTAAATAGAACCAATAAGGTAAACACTTCCAATCGACCAAATAACATCGAAATGATCAGCACCCATTTCGCATTATCATTAACATCCCCAAAGTGTACTGCCACTTCCCCAAGACCTGGGCCTAAATTGTTTAAGGTCGCTGCCACCGCTGAAAAGGCACTGAGCTCGTCCATCCCGGTGGCAATCAACCCCAACATACAAATGACAAACACCAAAGCATAAGCAGAGAAAAAGCCCCACACCGCATCAACAACACGTTGTGGCAATGCTTTGTTCCCAATTTTGATGGTGTAAATCGCTCGTGGATGAATAAGACGTTTCAGCTCACGTGCGCCCTGTAAAGACAGCAACAAAATTCGGATCACTTTCATGCCACCACCAGTTGAGCCTGCACACCCTCCAATAAAAGAAGAGAATAAAAGCAAAACAGGCAAGAAAAGAGGCCAATCTGCAAAACCTGTGGTCGTAAACCCCGCAGTTGTTGAAATCGATACGGTCTGAAACAGCGCCTGATCAAAAGCATCATAAATGGAGTCATAAGAATGATGATTGAGTAATAACAAGAAACAGACTAAAAACAGCAAAAACTGTATGAAGAGGAAAGCGCGAAATTCTGGATCTCGCCAATAATACTTAGGGTGAACACCACCCGACGCAAACGCTGCAAAGTGCAGTGAAAAGTTACAAGCCGAAATCAGCAAAAAGACCACAGTGATCATGTTAATCACCGGGCTATTAAAATATCCCATGCTGGCGTCATGAGTAGAGAAGCCGCCGATCGCAATGGTCGAGAAACTGTGACTGATGGCATCAAACATGCTCATGCCTGCCGCCCAAAATGCCAGTGCACACGCAATGGTTAGCGCTAAATAGATGTACCAAAGTACTTTTGCTGTTTCAGCAATGCGCGGGGTCATTTTGCTGTCTTTCACTGGCCCTGGTATTTCCGCTCGGTAAAGCTGCATGCCACCGATCCCCAGTACAGGCAAAATAGCAACGGCCAATACAATGATCCCCATTCCGCCAAACCACTGTAATAGCTGCCGATAAAACAAAATCGCTTTGGGTAAATCATCCAACCCAACAATCACGGTTGCCCCGGTGGTCGTCAACGCAGAAAAAGATTCAAAAAAGGCATCGGTTACGGAAATATCCGGAGTGTCTGAAAGGAGAAAAGGCAAAGCACCAGCACTACCGATTACCGTCCAAAACAACACCACAATGAGAAAGCCATCACGAGATTTCAGCTCTTGTCGATAACGCCGATTTGGCACCCATAACAGCGCGCCTCCAGCTAATAGCAAGAAGAAAGTAATAACAAAAGGCAAACCAGCCCCATCACGAAAGATGAAGGCAACTAATGCTGGGGCTAACATGGTAGAGCTGAATAACGCCAGCAATAAGCCAACGATTCGAATTATGGAACGAAATTGCATGCTTGATTCAGAGTACGCTTAACGTACCCTCACGTCCTTGTTATTGAGTATTTTTAACCACGGTAACTTTACCGCCGCTTTTATTAACAACACTACGAATGAAATCGGCCTGATGGCGCTTTTCTAATTCCACATCTAACTGAATGGCCACACCAAAATCCGCCTTCACTTGCTGCCCTTCAAATTCGGCAATTAAGGCTTCAATCGTGCCCATTAAGGCATAGTCTAATTCGAGCTGGACAACAATCGTAACTTTGCGTTCAACGGTTTCTAATAACTTCAACGCTTGTTGAACACCGCCACCATACGCTTTAACTAAACCACCAGTACCTAATTTAATCCCACCAGAATAACGCGTTACCACGGCGGTCATTTCTCCAACTTGAGAACCACTTAACTGCGCTAAGATGGGCTTACCCGCCGTACCCGATGGCTCCCCATCATCACTAAACCCCCAAAGCATAGAATCTTCAGGTCGACCGGCGACAAAGCCCCAACAATTATGGCGGGCATCGGCGTGCTTCGCTTTGATCTCAGCGACAAACTGTTTTGCCGCCTCAACGCCAGGGGTATGAGCCAGGTAGGTGATAAATCGACTCTTTTTGATTTCTTCTTCAAAAACGGCCATTTGTTTCGGAATTAAATAAGGCTGATCACTCATTATTACTATTCAACTATTAGTGCGGCATGCAGTTTAGCACGACAAACACAAAATACTGATAAATGCAGAACAATACTGGCTAAATCTGCGCCAACGCAAAAGTTAAACAAATGTTTAAAAAAAGTATTGAAATTATTAAATGAGCACTCCACACTATATGAAACTGGTCAAACCAGATAACAAGTCAACCAGCTCAAGAACTGGATTTCATTTCACGGAGATAGAACATGATTTACCAAGGTGATACCCTCACAGTCAGCTATCTAGAAGATGGCATAGCAGAACTGAACTTTAACGCGCCGGGCTCTGTTAACAAACTTGATCTTGCCACACTTGAATCACTGAATGCGGCATTAAATGCGCTGTATAAAGAATCAGATCTAAAAGGTCTTATCCTCTCTTCCTCAAAAAGTGCCTTCATTGTGGGTGCTGACATTACTGAATTCCTTGGCTTATTTGCCAAACCAGATCAAGAGCTGGCTAAATGGATTAACCATGCCAACGACATTTTCAACCGCTTAGAAGATTTGCCTGTACCAACCATTTCAGCCATTAATGGCCACACACTCGGCGGTGGCTGTGAATGTGTGCTTGCAACGGATTTCCGTATTGCCGATGATTCAACTCGCATCGGTTTACCTGAAACCAAGCTAGGAATTATGCCAGGCTTTGGTGGTACAGTTCGTATGCCTCGCCTTATCGGTGCAGATTCTGCGATGGAGCTGATCACCGCTGGTAAAGATAAGAAAGCAGCCGATGCCTTAAAACTGGGCCTTGTTGATGCGGTTGTTTCACGTGAAACATTAGTTGATTCAGCTAAAGCCATGATCAAAGAAGCCATTGATCGCAAGCTGGATTGGCAAGCACGCCGAGAGCAGAAAAAAGCACCACTACCACTGAATAAAATTGAGTCCATGATGAGCTTCACCATGGCAAAAGGCATGGTAAGCCAAGTTGCAGGGCCACATTACCCAGCACCAATCACGTCTGTGATCACCATTGAAGAGGCTGCTCGCTTTAGCCGAGATCAAGCCTTAGAAGTGGAATGCAAACACTTCGTGAAGCTGGCCAAAACCGACGTAACCAAAGCGCTGGTTGGTTTATTCCTTAATGATCAACATATTAAAGGAAAAGCGAAAAAAGCAGCCAAAGAAGGTAAAGACACAGAGCGTGCAGCGGTGCTTGGGGCCGGAATCATGGGTGGTGGCATCGCTTACCAATCGGCTCTTAAAGGTGTGCCTGTATTAATGAAAGACATTGCCCAGCCTTCTTTAGACCTTGGCATGACAGAAGCATCAAAACTACTGAATAAACAACTTAGCCGTGGCCGTATTGATGGTTTCAAAATGTCTGGCATTCTTGCTTCTATTACACCAAGTCTTCATTACGCAGGCATCGAACAATCCGACGTTGTCGTCGAAGCCGTTGTTGAGAATCCAAAAATCAAAGCCGCAGTATTGGCAGAAGTCGAAGACAATGTGTCTGCCGACACGGTCATTGCCTCAAATACTTCGACCATCCCAATCAACTTACTGGCGAAGTCTCTAAAACGTCCTGAAAATTTCTGTGGCATGCACTTTTTCAATCCTGTGCATCGTATGCCACTGGTGGAAATCATTCGAGGTGAGCACACGTCTGAAGAAACCATTTCTCGCGTGGTGGCTTACGCCGCCAAAATGGGTAAATCCCCTATCGTGGTAAACGACTGCCCGGGTTTCTTTGTCAACCGCGTCTTATTCCCATACTTTGCTGGTTTTAGCTTACTGCTGCGTGACGGTGGTGATTTTACTCAAATCGATAAAGTCATGGAGAAAAAGTTCGGTTGGCCTATGGGCCCGGCTTACTTGCTAGATGTCGTGGGCATTGATACGGCTCATCATGCTCAAGCGGTCATGGCAGAAGGCTTCCCAGAGCGCATGAATAAAGACTACAAAGATGCTATCGATGTGATGTTCGAATCAGAGCGTTTTGGTCAGAAAAACAATAAAGGTTTCTTTAGCTACTCGATTGATCGCAAAGGTAAGCCGAAAAAATCGCAAGATGACGATGTTGCCGATCTATTGGCTCCTGTTTTGGGCAAGGCAACGGAATTTAGCGCCGATGAAATCATCGCACGTATGATGATCCCAATGATTAACGAAGTGGTGCGTTGTTTAGAAGAAGGCATCATCGATTCACCAGCTGACGCGGACATGGCGCTGGTATATGGCTTAGGCTTCCCTCCTTTCCGTGGTGGCGTATTCCGTTACCTAGATACGCTAGGTTTGGCTGAATATGTGGCTATGGCTGATAAATACGCTGAGCTGGGTGCAGTATATCAAGTACCTACGGGCCTTCGCGAAAAAGCCAATAATGGCGAGAGCTACTACGGTTCTCAAACAAACAGCTCTATCTAACCACCAAGGAAAAGGAATTGATCATGAACAACGCAGTTATCGTCGATTGTATTCGCACCCCAATGGGCCGTTCTAAAGGTGGTGCTTTTCGTAACGTTCGCGCAGAAGATTTATCCGCTCATTTAATGAAAGGGCTGCTAACTCGTAACCCTCAACTCGATCCAAACAGCATTGAAGACATTTACTGGGGTTGTGTACAGCAGACTCTAGAGCAAGGCTTTAATGTGGCGCGTAATGCTTCATTACTGGCAGGTATTCCTCACTCTGTTGGAGCAACTACAGTAAACCGTTTGTGTGGTTCTTCTATGCAAGCACTGCACGATGCCACACGAGCCATCATGGTGGGCGACGCAGAAAGTTGCATTATTGGTGGTGTTGAACACATGGGCCATGTACCTATGAACCACGGTGTGGACTTCCACCCAGGCCTATCAAAGTCTGTCGCAAAAGCTGCGGGTATGATGGGACTCACCGCAGAAATGCTAGGCCGTATTCATGGTATTAGCCGTGAGATGCAAGATGAGTTTGCGGCACGCTCTCATCAACGTGCTCACGCTGCCACGCTAGAAGGTCGCTTTAAAAATGAAATTCTAGCGACAGAAAGCCACAACAGCGACGGCGTATTAACACTACTGGAACACGATGAAGTGATCCGCCCTGAAACGACTGTCGAAACCTTATCCGGTCTACGCCCAGCATTTGATCCAGTCAACGGTACAGTGACGGCTGGCACATCATCAGCACTTTCCGATGGCGCCTCAGCCATGTTAGTCATGAGTGAAAGCCGCGCGAAAGAGCTAGGTTTGACCATTCGTGCACGAGTGAAATCCATGGCTGTGGCTGGTTGCGATCCATCCATCATGGGGTACGGCCCTGTGCCTGCAACGCAAAAAGCACTGAAACGTGCAGGCCTAACTATGGATGACATTGGCATGGTTGAGCTCAACGAAGCGTTCGCGGCACAGTCTCTACCTTGCGCCAAAGATCTTGGCTTGTTAGATAAGATGGAAGAAAAGGTAAACCTAAACGGTGGTGCGATTGCTCTGGGTCATCCACTGGGCTGCTCAGGTTCGCGTATCTCAACCACACTGATCAACCTCATGGAACATCATGATGTGGAATTCGGCTTAGCCACCATGTGTATCGGTTTAGGCCAAGGTATTGCGACAGTGTTTGAGCGTCCATAAACATATCAAACACTCGCTTTAAACAAGCCCGCCAGTGTGTGCGGGCTTTTTTATGGCCGGATATTTCCCTCAAATCAAACATAGTAGATGCACACTACGCATAGATAAAATGAGTAACTTTCATTTTATCTATGGTGAATTTAACCCTACACTGACTGGGTTATCTCGACACAGGTCACTTCCTATCTGACCTCACCCACTCTGGAGATCTTATGTTTAATGCATTGATTCTTGAACAAGAAGAAAAACAAACCATCGCCTCTGTTCGTCAAATCGACGAGTCTCAATTACCAGAAGGCAATGTCTTAATAGATGTGGATTACTCTTCGTTAAATTACAAAGATGGTTTAGCCATCACCGGGAAAGGCCGCGTTGTACGCCAATTTCCAATGGTTCCAGGCATCGATTTAACAGGGAAGGTCATTGAGTCACAAGATGAGCGCTACCAAGCTGGCGATCAAGTCGTGCTAACAGGTTGGGGCGTCGGCGAAGGACACTGGGGCGGCATGGCTGAAAAAGCACGCCTAAATGGTGACTGGTTAGTCCCATTAACCGACGGCTTTACACCCAAGCAATCCATGATGATCGGCACAGCAGGTTTCACGGCCATGCTATGTGTACAAGCATTAGTAGATACGGGCATCACACCTGAAAGTGGTGAAGTGTTAGTAACAGGTGCCAGCGGCGGTGTTGGCTCTGTCGCAGTAACGCTATTAGCACAGCTTGGCTATAACGTTGTTGCGGTAACAGGTCGTATTGAAAAAAACGGCGAGTTGTTGAAGCAGCTAGGTGCAACCCGAGTCATTGAGCGTAGTGAATTTGAAGAACCAGCAAAACCACTAGAGAAACAACTGTGGGCAGGAGCGGTTGATACGGTGGGCAGCAAGATGCTGGCAAAAGTGTTAGCTCAAGTGGATTACGATGGCGCAGTAGCCGCCTGTGGCCTTGCGGGAGGCTTTGACTTACCAACCACAGTCATGCCGTTTATTCTGCGTAATGTGAAATTACTGGGAATTGATTCAGTCATGTGCCCACGTGAGAAACGTCTAAAAGCATGGCAACGTTTAAGTGAACTCTTACCTGCTAGCTATTTCGAACAAGCGTGTACAGAAATAAACTTAGAACAAGCACCAGAGCAAGCTCAGGCCATCATTCAGGGCCAAGTAACTGGCCGTGTGGTCATTAAACTTTAAAACCTGAAAGCGATTAAGAATACCCACACATTAAAAAGCCAGCGATCATGCTGGCTTTTTTAGTGTACTCATATCTTTTGCAACGTCATGCCAGCCCCATGTCACCGATGCGTTTTTCAATTAACCGGCCACATTCTTCTTTTAATAAGCTTCGTAGCCATCGTTGAGGTGCAGAATGCTCACACCGTGAATGCCAGATCAGGGAATAGTCAAATGGCGTAAATTCAAAAGGCAGTGATTTGATCACTAAATCATGTCGCTCTGCCACTAAGTAAGCCAAATCCGCTGGCACCGTGATGATCAACGGCATTTTATCGACAATAGCCAGTGCCGCTTCCAAGTGATAAGCCCTCATCACCATTTTACGGGAAGGATACCCTTCTAATGCATGGTCAATCAGGGCTTTAACGCCATCGCTAATGGCAATCATGGCATGTGGGAGAGATAAATAGTCTTCCAACGTCAGTTCTTTTTCAGCCAAAGGATGCTGCTTTGAAAGTAAACAAAACACACTGACCTGACCTAACACTTCACTGTGTAGTGGATCTACAGATCCTGTCGGACGACAAATCGCAATATCAGCCCCATTAGTCGTGAGCTGAGTTTGCAACTGATCATGCTGAAGTGGCAAAAACTCCAACGAAATATGAGGAGCTTCTTCATAAATACGAGGCAAAGCAAACGGCAAAATGGTTTGCATTGCATAATCCGTAGTAGCGATAACAAAACGTTGTCGGCATAACGTGGGATCAAAATCGGTCGGTGTGAGTAATAGACGCAGTGCTTCTAGCGGCTCATTCAATTCCGCACTAAGCTCTAACGCTCGTTGGGTTGGAATTAAATGTTGGCCCTGACGTGTAAACAATGGATCTTGCAACATATCACGCAGTCGCCCCAATACCCGACTCATGGCCGACTGGCTTAAATTAAGTCGTAATGCAGCCTGGCTGACACTGTTTTCCTCTAATAAGACTTTTAACGCCACCAGCAAACTTAAATCTCGGCGATACACTTCTTCAAGTTCCATTATTATTCCAGGTTCAAATAGAGGAGATGAGCTGTTATAGCAAATATAATCAACGCTGAGCATTGATACCGGTAAATTACAGGCAAAAAAAATCCCGCATATAAAGCGGGGAAGCCCAAGAAACTGGGGAGAGTGTAGTAGATGAGTCGGTATGACTTAATAAATCGGCGAATTTAATATTCTTCGTCTTCAGCCAATTCAGTGTCGTTGTGCAATTCAAACCACAGGCCAAATGCGGCTGCGATTAATCCTCCTAGAGGAAGAATATTTATATCCGCTGGGCTGCGTAAAACCAGCGAGCAAAATGTAATAAAGCAAAGAATGCAATATATGGTTAAGCGATCAATTTGAGTCAACATTTAACCTCCCTATCCTTGTGGAGAACGAATGTTAATCACTTGTTAATTAAGTTACATCTTTTATTTTCATTTGCCAAGCATTATTGAAAAAAATTCTTAGCGCAGTATGATTGTCTCGTTTTCGAGCAAAAAAGAACCAGTCTATGACCACCGAATTTGATAACGCAACCCACACACTTGAAGCCTTAGGATTACGCTGCCCAGAGCCCGTTATGATGGTTCGTAAAACCGTGCGTAAAATGGCTCAGGGGGAAACGTTACTGATCACCGCAGATGACCCTTCCACTACTCGTGATATTCCAAGCTTCTGTCGTTTTATGGATCATTTGTTATTAGCTGCAGAAACGGATTCACTGCCTTATCGATTTTTAATTCAAAAAGGCTAACTAAGCCTCGCACTATTTCACGCCTTTACCACGGCAAAGAAATACAAAAAAGGCAGCGATGATCGCTGCCTTTTTGCTATTTACGAAAGAAACAGTAGCACTTTAATATTCCTGCACCATTTCTTGCCGCTCAGAATCCTGCTTTTTTTGATGTTGAAGCTGATGCTGCAAACTGCGCAATTCTTGTTTCATCGGAATAATGTATTGAACGCGAATCCAGGCTTCCACAGATAAACAGGCCGTAATGATTGAACCGACTACCATAGGCAACCACATATCCGTTAATACCATTCCTAATAAATTAAGCCCGAGCCCAAAACTAAATAAGTAGCACTGACTTTGAGGTGAGATCGCAAGAAACCGGGTCATAATGACCTCCTATCAAACAACAAAACCTACCCTCAAAGTAGCACGATCAGCTTAAATAGATTGCGGCAATACTCACAAACCAGCGGACTGTCATGATTCTGTAGCAAAAGACGTCAGGCGTTACAACCCAAGCCCTGCACCAATAGCCAGCCCCACAAACAGCACCGCTGTAACACGGCGAATAAACACCAATGGCAACTTATCGGCTGACAGTTTGCCAATGATCACCACAGGTACATTCGCCAACAACATACCCACGGTCGTGCCCAGCACCACCATCCACAACGCGTCCGCGTACTGAGCACCCAACATGGTGGTGGCAATTTGAGTTTTATCCCCTATCTCAGCAATAAAAAAAGCGATGAAGCTAGCCACAAACGGACCTCGGTTGGAAACAGATTCATCATCATCCAGCTTATCGGGGATCAAAATCCATCCAGCCATGACTAAGAAACAAACCACCAGCACCCACTGCAACACATCAGGCGTAAGGTAATCGGCCACCACCACACCAAGCCAAGCGGCCAAGGCATGATTTGCAATAGTGGCAAAAAAGATCGCCAAAATAATAGGGATCGGTTTTCGATAGCGACTGGCTAACAAAAGAGAGAGTAATTGAGTTTTGTCACCGATTTCGGCCAAGGCCACGGTGGTAATTGAAATTGCTAAAACGCTCACGACATGCTCATTGGGGCGGGATTATTATATTTAACCAAAGACAAACCTCACGCCCCACCCCGGTTCGTGATGTTTGTCTATGGTCTCGTCAAACCCAGCCTGCATTTTATTAATGCTTATTGTACTGAGTCTCGAACGCCATGATGATTGTGCATCAATTATGTTGACGATCGATCTGCGGTATCACTTAGGTATGCAAACCGCGAGAAGACTACTCCCCAAAGACCGCGCAATAGTAATGATATTCATACCGTATCGCAAGTTTCGTGTCCCTTAAGGTTTACTGATAACTCGCAAAATTAACCAAGACACGATGAAAATCACCTAAACAGCCATAAAACCCCATTCTTGGGGCATAATACTGTTTGAAATAACAACATTTCCCCCTACTCGCCATGGGTTCATCAGGTTATACTTGAGCGTTATTTTCTTTTTTCTTTGATAAGATCGCGCGAGCCTGACTATGCAAAAATTCGATATCAAAACCTTTCAGGGCATGATCCTCACCCTTCAGGATTATTGGGCCCAACAAGGCTGCACCATTGTACAACCACTAGACATGGAAGTAGGTGCAGGTACTTCTCACCCAATGACATGTTTACGCGCGCTTGGCCCTGAGCCAATGTCGACCGCTTACGTTCAACCGTCTCGTCGTCCTACTGATGGCCGCTACGGTGAAAACCCGAACCGTCTACAGCACTACTACCAGTTCCAAGTAGCGCTAAAACCATCTCCAGACAACATCCAAGAACTGTACCTAGGTTCACTAGAAGCATTAGGTGTTGATACGCAAGTACACGACATCCGCTTCGTAGAAGACAACTGGGAAAACCCAACACTAGGTGCATGGGGCCTTGGCTGGGAAGTATGGCTAAACGGCATGGAAGTAACTCAGTTTACTTACTTCCAACAAGTAGGTGGTCTTGAGTGTAAGCCAGTAACCGGTGAAATCACTTACGGTATCGAACGTCTTGCTATGTACATTCAAGAAGTAGATTCAGTGTACGACTTAGTTTGGAACATCGCGCCAGACGGCAGCAAAGTGACTTACGGTGATATTTTCCACCAAAACGAAGTTGAACAATCGACGTACAACTTCGAACACGCAGATGTGGATTTCCTATTTGCTTTCTTCGATCAGTGTGAGAAAGAAACCAAAGAACTGCTTGAGCTAGAGAAACCACTTCCTCTACCAGCTTACGAGCGCATTCTTAAAGCTGGCCACGCGTTCAACCTACTTGATGCACGTAAAGCAATCTCAGTAACTGAGCGTCAGCGTTACATCCTTCGTATTCGCAACCTAACCAAAGAAGTTGCACAAGCATACTACGCGTCACGTGAAGCACTTGGCTTCCCAATGTGTAAGAAGGATGAGGAGAAGTAATCATGGCGAAGAATTTTCTAATTGAACTGGGTACAGAAGAGCTACCACCAACGGCACTTCGTTCTCTAGCAGAAGCATTTGCAGCAAACTTTGAAGCGGGTTTAAAAGGTGCAGAGCTTTCTCACGAAGGCGTTAAGTGGTACGCAGCCCCTCGTCGTCTTGCTCTTAAAGTCGCTAGCCTTGCTGAAGGTCAAGCCGACAAAATCGTTGAAAAGCGTGGCCCAGCGGTATCGGTAGCATTCGATGCTGACGGTAACCCAACCAAAGCGGCTCAAGGCTGGGCTCGTGGTAACGGCATTACTGTTGACCAAGCTGAACGTCTAAAAACAGACAAAGGCGAATGGCTTCTTTTTAAACAAGAAGTGGCTGGCAAACCAGTTCAAGAATTGGTGATGGATATCGCGGCAAAAGCACTTGCAGGCCTGCCAATTCCTAAAGCAATGCGCTGGGGTAACTCAGATACGCAATTTATCCGTCCAGTAAAAACACTAACGGTGCTGCTTGGTGACGAGCTTATCGAAGGTGAAATCCTAGGCGTTGCTTCTGCTCGTACTATTCGTGGTCACCGTTTCATGGGTGAGCAAGAGTTCACGATCGAATCTGCGGATCAATACCCTGCGATCTTAGAAGAACGCGGTAAAGTAATGGCAGATTACGAAGCGCGTAAAGCCATCATCCTGGCAGACTCACAAAAAGCAGCGGCGGCTGTTGGTGGTATCGCAGACTTAGAAGATGATCTTGTTGAAGAAGTGACGTCTCTGGTTGAATGGCCAGTGGTACTGACGGCGAAGTTCGAAGAAGAGTTCCTAAAAGTCCCTTCTGAAGCTCTGGTTTACACCATGAAAGGTGATCAGAAATACTTCCCTGTTTACGACGAAAACAAGAAGCTGCTACCTAACTTTATCTTCGTATCGAACATCGAATCGAAAGAGCCTCGCCACGTTATCGAAGGTAACGAGAAGGTTGTACGTCCACGTCTTGCGGATGCAGAGTTCTTCTTCAACACTGACCGTAAGCGCCCGCTAATTGATCGCCTGCCTGAGTTAGAACAAGCTATCTTCCAAAAGCAGCTTGGTACTATCAAAGACAAAACGGATCGTATCACTGAGCTTGCTGGCTACATTGCTGAAAAAATCGATGCTGATGTTGAAAAGTCGAAACGCGCAGGTCTACTGGCTAAATGTGACCTAATGACCTCGATGGTATTCGAATTTACGGATACGCAAGGTGTGATGGGCATGCACTACGCCACACACGATGGCGAAGACGAGCAAGTTGCCCTAGCGCTTTACGAGCAGTACATGCCTCGTTTCGCGGGTGATGACCTACCAAGCACAGGCATTTCTTCAGCTGTTGCGATGGCAGATAAGCTAGACACTATCGTAGGTATCTTCGGTATTGGCCAAGCACCTAAGGGTTCTGACCCATTTGCACTTCGTCGTGCGTCTCTGGGTGTACTACGTATCATCGTTGAGAATGGCTACAACCTAGACCTAACGGATCTCATCGCAAAAGCGAAAGAGCTACTAGGTGACAAGCTAACCAACGACAACGTAGAAGCAGACGTTATCGACTTCATGCTAGGTCGTTTCCGTGCATGGTACCAAGACGCTGGTTTCAGCATTGATATCATCCAAGCGGTACTGGCTCGTCGTCCAACCAAACCAGCTGATTTTGATCAACGTGTGAAAGCAGTATCTCACTTCCGCGAATTAGAAGCTGCTGAAGCGCTAGCCGCTGCCAACAAACGTGTGGGTAACATCCTAGCGAAATTTGATGGTGAGCTTGCTCAAGAAATCGATCTTGCACTTCTTCAAGAAGAAGCAGAAAAAGCGCTGGCTGAAAACGTTGAAGTAATGACAGAAGCGCTAGAGCCAGCATTTGCAACAGGCAACTACCAAGAAGCCCTAAGCAAGTTAGCTGATCTGCGTGAGCCTGTAGATGCGTTCTTCGACAACGTAATGGTGATGGCGGATGACGAAGCTCTGAAGAAGAATCGTCTAACCCTACTGAACAACCTGCGTAATCTTTTCCTACAGATTGCCGATATCTCGCTTCTACAGAAGTAAGATAGTTTACGTTTTTCGATACTAAGCCTCGCACTTGCGGGGCTTTTTTCTCTCTCTTACGTGTCTTAATCCCAGCCTGATGCAGTTTTCTTGCACAACGCGGATAAATCTATACTCTAAGTGACGTTATAAATTGATTGCTATTAAATAAGTGAAGGGATTCTGATTTTCATGAACAACCACCTTTGTGCCATTCTGATCTCGGCCGCCATACTTTCAGGGTGCAGTACCACCAGCTCAACATCAGAACCACACTCAGCACAAAGCCAAATTACCGCTCATGAGATCACGCCTCCTTCATCGGCTACCAACACACTGGCGACCCCAATACATGCCCAGTGCCACAAAATAACGATAAAACCAGTCACGGTTGATGTCTCTTCCACCTTCTCTAACGGCGAATGGGTGAAAGATGCCTACACAGGTAAACAAGCTCAAGTGATCGATAATCACATCACGTTATTACCCGGAAAACGCAGTGGAGGCGTGTTGTTGCTTGAATCCGCCACCGCCACAAAACCAGAGTTTAACTGGAACAACGCCACCTTTTACTACGTAGCCACCGATCGCTTTTATAACGGCAAAACCGTTAACGATCACAGCTACAGTCGCAGTAAAGATAATCAACAAAATATCGGCACTTTTCATGGTGGGGATTTAGTCGGCCTAACTCAAAAACTGGATTATCTCGCTGAACTGGGGGTGAATGCGTTATGGATCAGCTCACCCATTGAACAAGTCCACGGCTGGGTCGTTGGGGGAGACGGAGACTTTAAGCTCTACCCTTACGCTGGTGGCAGTGCCCTTGATTGGACGCGTTTAGACGCCAGCATGGGAACCAACCGAGAGCTCAAACAATTGATGGATCAGGCTCATGCTTTAGGTATACGTGTGATTTGGGATATCGAGTTAAGCCCAGCCAAGCATCCAACCCTCACCGATATGCAGCAGTACCACATAGGCTCACCATCCAATCTGCAAGCATTACCGGATTTTTGGTCAGACTGGACACCAAGCGACAGCGCCTCAACTAAGAATCAAAACTGGTCCGCCGCACGTGATTTTTCCCCATCATCGACCTCTTCTCAATGGTGGCATTCAGCGTGGTACAGCCAGGCACATAGTACAAGTGAAGCTCAACTTCCTAAGTTTTATCAGCACAAACTCGATACTTATGCCCAATCACAACCATATACCAGCGCCCCTGAATACATTGTGGAATGGCTCACTCAGTGGGTTGAAGATTACGGTATTGATGGCTTCTATATTAATGATGACTCTGCCACCGAACACACGTTAGCGTTACTGCAACAGCGCAGCCAACAAGCGTTGTCTCAATGGCAGCAAAAATACCGCTACACACAAAATAACGAGACAGATTTCATTCTTATTGGCAGCTCAAGTACCCCCAAAAATGCGCTTCGTTTCACCCTAGACTCAACCACCACACAACAAGTGGCAAGTGCAGCTCAACACTGTTTCACACAGCCTCAAGCCCTGTTTGACACCAATACAGCCAAAACCGAGATCAGTTATCTGTCCTCTCCTGAAGAACATTTATTTTGGCAGCAATACACTACTCAACTGGAACAACAACAGTTAGCAAGCACCTTACTCGCCCTGCAATCTGGGCCTATTCGCTTATTTTATGGAGATGAAATTGCAAGGCAAAGAGGGCCAAGTGGCTCAGATCTCCGCCAAGGAAATTTTTCACCGATGCCATGGGATTCATTAACTCGCCACCAACAACAACTGCGAGCCCATTGGAAAAAACTCCTGAAATTTAGAGCCAAACATCCCGCTCTCGGGGCAGGCAAGCATCAAAATTTGTCTAATCAAAATTACGATGCCTTTAGTCGCCAGCTTGAAAACGACAAAGTCATGGTGGTTTTCAGCGGTCATCAAACCAACAAATAGTCTACGCAACAGGCACGAACTGGTGCCTGTTTCGACCGTTCTCTCCTATTGTATAAATTAATTATAAGTTAAACCTTGTACTTTAAGTCTCACTGGCAATCAGGTATGTTGAGTTTTTCTTACAATAAAATAACCCAATGCAATGAGGCCAGAGTCGTAATGGAATTTTCCAAGTTTGGCGAAAAATTTAATCGCTATGCCGGTATAACTCAATTAATGGATGATCTTAATGATGGTTTACGTACCCTAGGTGCCATCATGCTCGGAGGCGGCAACCCTGCGGCTATCCCAGAAATGCTTGATTACTTTCAGCAAGCAAGCCAAAAAATGCTCGACTCCGGTGAACTGGTTAATGCACTCGCAAATTACGATGGCCCGCAAGGTAAAGACGCTTTTGTAAAATCATTAGCAAAACTACTTAAAGAGACTTATGGCTGGAACATTTCAGAGAAAAACATCAGCCTAACCAATGGCAGTCAAAGCGCCTTTTTCTACTTATTTAACCTGCTCGCAGGCACCTTCCCCAATGGGGAGAAGAAAAAAATCTTATTGCCATTAGCCCCTGAATACATTGGCTATGGTGAAGCTGGCTTAGAAGAAGAGAGCTTTGTTTCTTACCGCCCAGAAATTGAGTTATTAGAGAACGGCTTATTCAAATACCACGTTGATTTCAACCAGCTAAAAGTGGATGACTCGGTAGGCGCAATTTGTGCTTCACGCCCAACCAACCCAACTGGTAATGTTCTGACGGATGAAGAGATCAGCAAACTGGATAAATTAGCTCGTGAGCACAATATCCCACTGATCATCGACAATGCATATGGCACTCCTTTCCCAAATATTATTTTTGAAGAGGTCACGCCATTCTGGAATGAAAACACCATTTTATGCATGAGCTTATCTAAACTCGGCTTGCCAGGCGTGCGTTGTGGCATCGTGATCGCCAATGAAGAAATCACCCAAGCGCTTACGAACCTAAATGGCATCATTAGTTTAGCGCCAGGCAGTTTAGGTCCTGCTATTGGTCATCACATGATTGAATCAGGCGATCTATTACGGGTAAGTGAAAACATCATCAAGCCGTTTTATCAGGCAAAAGCCACCAGCGCGATCACCATGTTACAAACGGCCATCACCGACCCTCGCTTTAAGATCCACAAACCTGAAGGCGCGATGTTTTTATGGCTATGGTTTGATGAACTGCCAATCACCACCATGGAGCTGTACAAGCGCCTAAAAGCACGTGGCGTACTGATTGTGCCTGGCGAGTACTTCTTTATTGGTCAAGACGATGACTGGGATCATGCTCATCAATGCCTGCGTATGAACTACGTACAAAATGAAGAAATGATGCAAAAAGGCATTAACGCCATTGCCGAAGAAGTCACCAAAGCCTACGCCGAAGTGTAATCTGCCTGTGTTATAAAAAATACAAGACGATCAAAAAGAGCGCCGTATGAGCGCTCTTTTTTTATTCACCGTTATTAAGGTACAGAATTTTTCTTTATTCTGCTTCAATAAGCTTGTTGCCATTAATCGCAATTTTACGTGGCTTCATCGCTTCTGGAATTTCTCGTTCTAAATCCACATGAAGTAGGCCATTTTCCATGTCCGCACCAATCACTTTTACGTAATCAGCCAGCTGGAATTTACGCTCAAAATCACGCTCTGCAATGCCTTGGTACAAGTAGTTTTTGGTTTCTTGCTCATCACCGCGAAGACCACGAACGATCAACATATTCTCTTGCTGGGTGATATCAAGTTGCTCATCAGAAAAGCCCGCCACTGCCATAGTAATACGGTAGTGATGTTCGTCTTGCTGTTCGATGTTGTACGGAGGGTAACCGCCATTGCTGCCTTTATTAGAATTGGTTTCCATCATGTTTAACAGACGATCAAAACCAATGGCGCTACGGTATAACGGAGTGAAATCTACATTACGCATAATACTATCCTCTAAAATTAAGCAATAGTCTTAACTCAGTAAAGGTTGAGCTAAGGGATCCAACGTCATTCCACGGGCACTGTTGCTCTGGGACATGGCGACGAACCTAAGTGTCAAATTATGTGCTTTCCCTTAACTTCCTCTCATGAGCAAAGTGGGACAAACGCTTCAGAGAACCCTATTGGCGTCCTCTTCATAAATAGATATAAGGATAGGCCAATCACTTTTCAAGGAAATAAATGAATAATTTTTTCTTCCTTTTATTTTTCAAAAACCTACAAATAAAAAAACACCACTTAAAGTTAAGTGGTGTTTTCATGTTTATCGATGTGAAATCTCTTTTTGTGTCAATTACACGTCTAGGTTTGCTACACGTAATGCGTTTTCTTCAATGAAGTTACGACGCGGCTCAACCTGATCACCCATTAGGGTCGTAAACAATTCATCAGCAGCTAGGGCATCTTGAATCGTTACTTGCATCATACGACGTGATTCTGGATCCATGGTGGTTTCCCACAACTGATCTGGATTCATCTCACCCAAACCTTTATAGCGTTGCAATGAAAGACCACGGCGAGACTCTTTAATCAGCCAAGACAATGCATCTGTAAATTGCTCGATAGGTTGCTTACGCTCACCACGTTGAATGTATGCACCTTCTTCAATCAATCCATCTAGCGCTTCGGACAGCTCAGCAATGCGGCCATACTCTTTCGAGTTTAATAGATCCACACTCAGAAGGTATTCGTGTTCAACACCGTGAGTACGAACCACTAGCTTAGGTAGCGATACGCCAGACTCTTCGTCTTTTTCAACACCGTGGCTGTATTGGCTTGCACCCGATTCTTTAGCATTTAGGTGTTCAACTAACTGCTTTGTCCACGCTTCAACCGTTGCTTCATCAGCACACGCTTCCGCCGTTAAACGCGGTGTGTAAACCAGCTCGTTCAACAGTGCCAGTGGGTAACGGCGACTCATGCGCTCAATGAGCTTCATGCCTGCATTGTATTGAATTACCAATTTTTCAAGCTCAGGACCTGCAATCGCCGGCGCATCTGGGTTTACAAACAAAGAGGCATTATCCAATGCCAATGCCACTTGGTATTGACCCATGGCGTCTTCATCTTTGATGTACTGCTCTTGTTTACCTTTCTTCACTTTGTACAGTGGTGGCTGAGCAATGTAGATGTAACCATTTTCAATCAGCTCAGGCATTTGACGATAGAAGAACGTCAGTAACAGCGTACGAATGTGAGAACCATCGACATCGGCATCGGTCATGATGATGATGTTGTGATAACGCAGTTTTTCAATGTTGTATTCATCACGACCAATACCACAACCTAATGCGGTGATCAGAGTCGCAACTTCTTGAGAAGACAGCATCTTATCAAAACGCGCTTTTTCCACGTTTAGAATCTTACCTTTTAGCGGCAGGATAGCTTGGTTTTTACGGTTACGTCCCTGCTTGGCCGATCCACCAGCAGAGTCCCCTTCCACAATGTACAGTTCAGAAACCGCCGGATCTTTTTCCTGACAGTCTGCAAGCTTACCTGGAAGACCTGCAATATCTAATGCGCCTTTACGACGTGTCATCTCACGCGCTTTACGTGCAGCTTCACGAGCACGAGCGGCATCAATGATTTTCGAACAAACCATTTTCGCTTCAGTTGGGTTTTCCATTAAGAAGTCAGACAGTTTTTCACCCATAGTGGATTCAACCGCAGGCTTCACTTCAGAAGACACAAGCTTATCTTTGGTCTGGCTTGAGAATTTAGGGTCCGGTACTTTCACCGATACCACAGCCGTCAAACCTTCACGCGCATCGTCACCCGATGTCGCCGCTTTGGCTTTTTTCGAATAACCTTCTTTGTCCATGAAAGAGTTCAGGGTACGCGTCAATGCAGAGCGGAAACCCGCTAAGTGAGAACCACCGTCTTTCTGTGGAATGTTATTCGTGAAACATAATATGTTTTCTTGGAAAGAATCGTTCCACTGCATCGCCACTTCAACAGCAATGCCATCTTCACGTTCAAAATTGAAGTGGAAAATCTTTTGGTGAATGGCCGTTTTGGCACGGTTTAAGTGCTCAACAAACGCCTGAATACCACCTTCAAACATGAAGTGATCGTGTTTGTCTTCTTCACGCTTATCAATCAGCTTAATGGATACGCCAGAGTTCAAGAACGACAGCTCACGTAGACGCTTTGCTAAAATGTCGTAGTGGAACAACACATTGGTAAACGTTTCTTCACTTGGCCAGAAACGAATGCGTGTACCTGTTTTTTCAGTCTCACCAATCACGTTTAGTGGTGATGTAGGCTCACCATGATGGTAAGTTTGCTGATGGATCTGACCACCACGGTGGATGGTTAATTCCACCTTTTCAGATAGGGCGTTTACTACCGAAACACCAACCCCGTGCAAGCCACCAGAGACTTTGTATGAGTTATCATCAAACTTACCGCCGGCGTGCAATACCGTCATGATAACTTCGGCTGCAGATACCCCTTCTTCTGGGTGCATCTCAGTCGGAATACCACGACCGTCATCGCTCACTGACACCGAGCTGTCTTCGTGAATCGTCACGATAATGTCATTACAGTGACCCGCAAGAGCTTCATCGATTGAGTTATCAACAACCTCAAACACCATGTGGTGTAGGCCTGTGCCGTCATCTGTGTCGCCGATATACATTCCTGGACGCTTTCGTACCGCATCCAGGCCCTTAAGCACTTTAATGCTCGATGAATCATAATTATTGGACATGAGTTACTCTCGCGTTGATAATCCTTGGTCTATTTTACCATGTTCCACGTGGAACATTTTGCCATTTTCATCATGCATGTCAGCAATCTGCTCAGCAGTGATTGAGCTAACAAACACTTGTGCGCCAGTCTGCTGCAAACATTCCGCCAGCAATTGCCGACGATGGCTATCCAGTTCGGAGGCAAAATCATCGATTAGGTAGATACATTGTTTGCCAGTCACTTGAGTCAAATGTTGTCCTTGAGCTAATCGCAGCGCACAAACCATCAGTTTGAGCTGACCTCGAGACAACACATCTTCAACCGGAGTGCCGGCTACCTTTATTCTTAAGTCAGCTTTATTTGGGCCGCTGACGGTATAGCCCAATTGTCTATCACGTTCAAAGTTAGCGCGTAATAATTCCGCGTACGGGGTGTCTTTTTCCCAACCACGATAATACGACAACTTGATCTCGAACTCTGGCAAAAATGCCTGACAAATTTTCTGAGTTGCTTCTGCAATATCAGTAATGTAATCCGCACGCCACTGGCTAATTTGCTCAGCCAGCTGTGCTAATTCCTGATCCCAATAGCTCAGCTCTCGATAGCTTGATGCGGTTTTTAATAACGCATTGCGCTGTTTCGACAACCGTTTTACTCGCCCCCACGCCTCATAAAAACCGGGCTCAACGTGAAACACGCCCCAATCAATAAACGCGCGACGAAATTTAGGACCATCGGTTAATAGTTCAAACCCTTCCGGATGAATGAGCTGCAACGGCAGCACTTGAGCCAGTTGCGCCAATTTCTGCCCTGATTCGCCGCCTATTTTAACCTCTGTTGTGCCATCACGCTTTTTATTTATTCCAATGGGCAACTCAAATTGCTCAGGGCTAGTAAAGCGGCCATGCACAAACAGTTCACTGCACTCATTGCGAATAACTCGTCCAGTTAACGAACTTTTAAAAGAGCGGCCATGCCCCAGCAAGTATAACGCTTCTAGTACACTGGTTTTGCCACTGCCATTTGGGCCAATAAGAAAATTAAAGCCTGGTGACAAGGTTAAGTCACAGGCTTCAATATTTCGAAAATCTTTAATAATAAGACGCGTTAATGACATGTTTTATGTCGCCAATTATAAGCGAATTGGCATCACCACATACATGGCTTCATCGTTCGCACAATCTTCAATTAAGGCGCTGGCGGTTGCATCGGTCATCGAGATACGGACTTGGTCGCATTTTAATACATTTAATACGTCCAATACATAACTGACGTTAAAGCCGATCTCGAGCTCATCACCCTGATAGTTCACATCCAAGAACTCTTCTGCTTCTTCTTGCTCAGGGTTATTGGCCGTAATACACATTTGTGAGCCAGCCAAATTAACACGCACACCGCGGAATTTTTCATTGGATAAAATCGCCGCACGAGACAGAGCTTGACGCAACTCATCACAGCTGGTTTCTAACGTCTTGTTGCTGCTTTGCGGCATAACACGGCGATAGTCAGGGAAACGACCATCAACCAGTTTTGAGGTAAAAATGAAGTTATTCACAGATGCACGCAAATTCGAGTTACCGATCTGCAACGTCACTTCCTGCTCAGGAAATTCCAGCAAACGAACCAACTCTAATACCCCTTTACGAGGCATGATCACTTGTTTACTTGCAAGCTCGGTTCCCAGTTCGATATTACATACCGCCATACGGTGACCATCGGTCGCTACTGAGCGTAATAAGGTGCCTTCCGTCTCAAACATCATGCCGTTGAGGTAATAACGAACGTCTTGGTTCGCCATTGAAAACTGAGTGCTATCAATGAGCTTGCGCAGACTGGCTTGTGGTAAGGTAATTTCCACTTCACTTTGCCAATCTTCAATATTGGGGAAATCATTGGCAGGTAAGGTAGCCAAAGAGAATTTACTGCGCCCAGAGCGAATCAAAACACGATCGCCTTCAAGAGCAATGGTGATCACCGCGCTATCAGGAAGGCCACGGCAAATGTCTAAAAACTTACGAGAAGGAACCGTCACACTGCCCACTTCAAAATCGCCTTCCAGTGCAATTTTACCAACCAGTTCTACTTCTAAGTCAGTGCCCGTCATGGACAACCAACCATCAGCAACCTGAAGTAAGATGTTACCTAAAATAGGCAAAGAAGGACGACCACCTAATGCACCAGACACTTGCTGTAGAGGCTTGAGTAAATGTCCACGTTCAACTGTAAATTTCATATTCAGATAACTTATTAACTTATGTAACGGCTAATTATGAAGACAAAGTACGAATCAGGTTCGAATAGTCTTCTTTAATATCGTGGCTTTCTTCACGAAGTTGCGCAATTTTACGACAGGCATGCAGAACCGTTGTATGGTCTCGCCCACCAAACGCGTCACCGATTTCAGGCAAACTGTGGTTGGTAAGCTCTTTCGCCAAAGCCATAGCTAACTGACGAGGACGAGCAACAGAGCGAGAGCGGCGCTTAGATAATAAATCCGCCACTTTTATTTTATAGTACTCTGCTACCGTTTTTTGAATATTATCAATGGTAACCAGCTTTTCTTGCAACGCCAATAAATCACGCAGAGCTTCACGCACAAAATCAATGGTAATGGCACGGCCTGTGAAGTTCGCATTGGCAATCACACGATTCAGCGCCCCTTCCAGTTCACGCACATTTGAACGTAATCGCTTCGCGATAAAAAAAGCCACTTCGTCAGCCAAACGTATTTGATGATCTTCTGCTTTTTTCATCAAAATCGCGACACGAGTTTCTAGCTCTGGCGGTTCAATCGCAACCGTTAGACCCCAGCCTAAACGAGACTTTAAACGATCTTCTACCCCACTGATTTCACGTGGGTAGCGGTCAGACGTTAAAATAATTTGCTGATTGCCTTCCAATAAAGCGTTAAAGGTGTGGAAGAACTCTTCTTGCGAGCGCTCTTTGTTCGCAAAAAATTGAATATCATCAATAAGCAATGCATCCACACTGCGGTAATAACGTTTGAATTCTTCAATGGCGTTATTTTGCAGCGCTTTGACCATATCTTGGACAAAGCGCTCGGAATGCATGTACACCACCCGGGCATTAGGATTGCCATCGGTGATCGCATTCCCTACTGCGTGTAACAAATGCGTTTTACCTAAACCCGTACCACCATATAAAAACAATGGGTTATAAGCCGCACCAGGGTTATCAGCCACCTGGCGGGCAGCCGCTAAACCTAACTGGTTCGATTTACCTTCCACAAAATTGGTGAATTTGTGTTTTGGATTGACGTTAGAGCGGTGGTTAATTTCAGGCGCTTCATCGCCCGCCCCTGATGTTTCCCATGACTTATGAACTGGCTTACGCGCTTGCAACTGCGCTGGCGCTGACATAGACGCAGCCACATCGGCGGCGGTTGGGGTAGGCGCAGGTGGCGGCGCAGAAACCGGGCGACTCCCCACTTCAAAACGCAGCATAGGAACATCAGCACCACAAAATTCATTCAATAATCTATTGATGCTATTGAGGTATTTATCGCGGACCCAATCAAGAACAAATCGATTAGGCGCAAACAGAGTCAGAGTATTGTCATTCAACTCAGCCTGTAGCGGTCGAACCCACATACTAAATTCTGTCGTAGGTAATTCTTCTTGTAGGCGCTGTAAGCATTGCAACCAAAGCGAAGATGACACGATGACTCACCATTAGATTATTGAAAAAGGGCAGTAATTTTATACCTCTCAGTGACGGATCGCCAGCAATTGATCGGTGATCCAGTGAATAAGATCGAAGTTATTCACAAGATCGGCCTACTTTTCCCTTGATCACCACACATTTCCCATAACTACCCACATGATCATCAACAGATGATGAATAATTCGCCGACCATGATTTCGGTTATTTTTAATAACTTCTGGTTATTTATTTATTCCTATTAGAACAAAGTAACATCCTGTTTCCGTCAGCAGAGGAGTAGACAGATGAAACACTGGATTAAAACAATTGTTACCGCCGTAGCCCTTACCGCCGCAACAGGACAAGCCGCTTATGCAGCCACTGATGTAAAAGTTGGTATGTCTGGTCGCTACTTCCCATTCACATTCGTAAAACAAGATAAGCTCCAAGGCTTCGAAGTGGATTTATGGGACGAAATTGCTCGCCGTAACGATTATAATGTGGAATACGTCACTGCTAGTTTCTCTGGTCTATTCGGTTTACTGGAAACAGGCCGCATTGACACCATTTCAAACCAAATCACCATGACGGAAGCGCGCCAAGCCAAATACCTATTTGCAGACCCATATGTGGTTGATGGCGCACAAATTACGGTTCGTAAGGGCAACGACAGCATTAAAAGTATTGACGATCTCAATGGTAAAACCGTTGCTGTAAACTTAGGATCCAACTTCGAACAGCTGCTGCGTGCTCATGACAAAGACAACAAGATCACCATTAAAACTTACGACACAGGCATTGAACACGATGTGGCTTTAGGGCGTTCAGATGCGTTTGTTATGGATCGCCTGTCTGCTCTTGAATTGATTAAAGAATCAGGTTTACCACTGCAGCTAGCAGGTCAACCATTTGAAACAATTGAAAATGCATGGCCATTTTTAAACAATGAACGCGGTCAAAAATTACAACCAGAAGTGAACAAAGCCTTAGCCGCTATGCGTGCAGATGGTACGCTGGCGAAAATTTCTCAAAAATGGTTTGATGCCGACATTACGAAAAAGTAATTATAACGCGTTATCATCATAAACCATCGAAAACCCACTATCTTGGTAGTGGGTTTTGTCACCTTTGTAGACCCTTAAATTAAGAGAGTATCACCATGGGTTTTGACTTAACGTATATGCTAGAACTGTTGCCTATCTTATTAAAGTATTTAGGTACAACAATGGAGATGGCAATTTGGGGGCTATTTTTCTCATTAGCATTGGCTATTGCTCTCGCTAATATTCGAGTCTTTAAAGTTCCGGTACTGGATCAACTCAGCCAGCTATATATCAGCTTTTTCCGCGGCACCCCGCTCTTAGTTCAGCTGTTTTTACTGTATTACGGCTTACCACAAGTTTTCCCTATTTTTGTTGGCTTAGATGCCTTTAGCGCTGCGGTAATTGGCCTCAGCTTGCATTTTGCTGCCTACATGGCCGAAAGCATTCGTGCTGCTATCATCGGTATTGATCGCTCTCAAATGGAAGCCAGCTTATCTGTCGGTATGACAACCAGTCAGGCCATGAGGCGGATCATTCTTCCTCAGGCAACCCGTATTGCCCTGCCTTCTTTGATGAATTATTTCATTGATATGATCAAATCCACGTCGCTTGCATTTACCCTAGGCGTGGCAGAAATCATGGCAAAAGCGCAAATGGAAGCGTCTTCCAGCTTTAAATTTTTCGAAGCATTTTTGGCGGTCGCATTAATTTACTGGGGCGTGGTGGTGATTTTAACTCGCGTACAAATCTGGGCGGAAGTGAAACTAAATAAGGCGTACCAGCGATGATAAAAATTAATAATCTCCATAAAAAATTTGGTGAAACTTCAGTTTTAGCTGGCATTGATTTAGAGATCAGTAAAGGTGAAATAGTGGTCATTATCGGCTCCAGTGGCACAGGTAAATCCACACTCCTTCGCTGCATCAACTTTTTAGAATCCGCTAATAAAGGTTCGATCTGTATCGATGATGTCAGAGTTGACACTAAAAGTTACATAAAATCAGAGATCTTGGCACTACGACGAAAAACCGGGTTTGTGTTTCAAAACTACGCATTATTCGCCCATTTAACCGCCAAACAAAATATTGCCGAAGGACTCATCACGGTTCGTGGCTGGAATAAAGAACAAGCCTATCAACGTGCTCAACACATCTTGGATGATATCGGTCTTGGCGATCGCGCCGACAGCTACCCTGCCGCGCTCTCTGGAGGGCAACAACAACGAGTCGGTATTGGCCGAGCCATGGCCCTAGAGGCGGAATTGTTGCTGTTTGATGAGCCAACCTCAGCCTTGGATCCTGAGTGGGTGGGCGAAGTACTTTCGCTCATGAAAAAGCTCGCTACCCGTCACCAAACCATGCTGGTGGTAACGCATGAAATGCAATTTGCTAAAGAAGTGGCGGATCGTGTGATCTACATGAACGATGGCGTGATTGTAGAACAAGGCACGCCGGATCAAATATTTAATAATCCACAGGATCCACGACTACAAAAGTTCCTAAATCAAGTAGGGATCTAATAAGGATCCTTGCGCTCTGGCTCACAAAACGTATAATCCGATGTCCGGAAATTAACATTGGGTGATTATTGACTATTTATGAGTCAATGATTACAATCCCGCCTCTTTTGTTAAGAGGGTCTGGGCGTATTCATCCAGTGCCGGGCTTAACAAAACCGAAAAATACTGATCAGTAATAAGGTAAAACCAATGAAACGCACTTTTCAACCTTCAGTTCTAAAGCGCAAGCGTAGCCACGGCTTCCGTGCTCGCATGGCAACTAAGAACGGTCGCGCAACAATCAATGCACGTCGTGCTAAAGGCCGTAAGCGTCTTTCTAAGTAATCTTTGATTATTTTGAATAAGCTAGCCTTCTGTCGGGAGTTACGTTTGTTAACTCCCGAACATTATAAATACGTCTTTCAGCAAGCTCATAGAGCTGGCTCGCCACACTTTACCATTCTCGCCCGAGAAAATGGCTTAACTCATCCCCGTCTTGGTTTGGCTGTTCCTAAAAAACAGATCAAAACTGCCGTTGCACGTAATAAGTTCAAACGTCGTGTACGTGAAAGCTTTCGCCTTAAACAGCACCAGCTACCAGCCAAAGACTTTGTCGTTATCGCCAAAAAAAGTGCCCAAGAGCTTAGCAATGACGAAATGAACAAGTTGTTAGATAAATTATGGCATCGCCTATCTCGCCCTTCTCGTGGCTAATTATTGGCCTAGTTCGCTTTTATAAGCTAGCTATCAGCCCACTTCTTGGGCCACGCTGTCGTTATACCCCTACGTGTTCTACTTACGCTATCGAAGCAATAAAAATGCACGGAACGATAAAAGGGTGTTGGTTATCCGGCAAACGTCTATTAAAATGCCATCCTTTGAATGATGGGGGTTATGACCCCGTCCCGCCAATCCAGAACAATGACAGAGATAAATAACGATGGACTCCCAACGCAATATTCTGTTGATCGCGCTTCTGTTTGTCTCATTTTTGCTGTACCAACAGTGGAATGTAGATAACAACCCTCAACCACAGGGTGTCGCACAACAAACACAAACAAGTGGTGATGTACCAGCACATTCGTCTGTAGACAGCCAACCAATCACGGCATCCTCTCAGTCTGAAAATCTAATCACCATCACAACAGATGTGCTAACTCTGTCTGTTGATACTCTTGGCGGTGACGTCGTATCAGCCCAGCTAAACCAATACAATGCAGAACTTGATTCTGAAGAAAAATTTGTATTACTGAAAAACGAACCTGGCCACAGCTACATAGCTCAAAGTGGTCTGATCGGCCAACAAGGTATCGATACGAATGCCGGCCGTGCTCAGTACAGTGTTGATGCAAAAGAATTCACATTAGAAGACGGTCAGTCTGAACTGCGTATTCCATTAACCTTGGTACAAAATGGCATTACCTACACCAAAACATTCGTTCTTAAGCGTAACAGCTACGCCATTGACGTTGAATACAACGTAGACAACCAGTCTGGTGAAAACGCGAATGTTCAAATGTACGCTCAATTGAAGCAAAACCTAATGGACGACGGTGGCAGCTTAACCATGCCAACGTACCGTGGTGGTGCTTACTCAACTCAAGAAACGCGTTACAAAAAGTACAGTTTCGATGACATGCAAGAGAAAAACCTATCTCTTAGCCTAAGTAATGGCGAAGGTTGGGCGGGCATGCTTCAGCACTACTTTGCATCGGCATGGATACCACGTCACGCACCAGACACTCAGCTGTATTCACGTGTAGCGGGTGGCCAAGGTTACATTGGCGTTCGTATGCCAGGCATTACCATCGCTAATGGTGAAGCGGCGAACTTACAAGCCACACTATGGGTAGGCCCTAAACTGCAAGAACAAATGGCTGAAGTCGCACCAAACCTAGATTTAACCGTCGATTACGGCTGGTTATGGTTCATCGCGAAACCACTACACTGGTTACTATCAGCAATTCAAGGCGTGGTGGTAAACTGGGGTCTAGCAATCATTGTACTGACCTTTATTGTGCGTGGTGCTATGTACCCACTAACAAAAGCACAATACACGTCAATGGCAAAAATGCGTATGCTGCAACCAAAACTGACAGCAATGCGTGAGCGTATTGGCGACGACCGTCAGCGCATGAGTCAAGAAATGATGGAGCTGTACAAGAAAGAAAAAGTAAACCCACTGGGTGGCTGTTTACCGATTCTTCTACAGATGCCAATTTTCATTGCTCTATACTGGGCACTAATGGAATCGGTTGAATTACGTCATACCCCATTCTTTGGTTGGATCACAGACTTATCCGCACAAGACCCATACTTTGTACTGCCATTATTAATGGGTGCAAGTATGTTCTTTATCCAAAAAATGAGCCCGACAACAGTAACAGACCCAATGCAGCAGAAGATCATGACCTTTATGCCGGTTATGTTTACCTTCTTCTTCCTATGGTTCCCATCTGGTTTGGTTCTTTACTGGCTAGTATCGAACATCGTAACGCTAATTCAGCAAACGATCATTTATCGTGCCTTAGAGAAAAAAGGCTTACACAGTAAGTAAGTGCTTATCAAATGAGACAAAGGCGGCCTGATGGTCGCCTTTTTGTTTTTGTGTGATTACAATTGCTCCAACGTCTTAAGAAAGATCCCAAATCATGAACGAACATACCGATACCATCGTTGCCCAAGCAACTCCCCCAGGCCGTGGTGGCGTGGGCATTATCCGCGTCTCTGGCCCTTTAGCCAAAACCGTCGCAGAACAAGTTACAGGAAAAGCCTTAAAACCCCGCTACGCTGAGTACATCAGCTTTAAAGATGAAACAGGCTTAGAACTCGACCAAGGCATCGCTCTGTTTTTTAATAATCCACACTCTTTTACAGGCGAAGATGTACTAGAACTGCAAGGTCACGGTGGCCCTGTCGTGATGGACATGCTGATCAAGCGCATCTTAAAAATAAAAGGCCTACGAGCAGCCAGACCTGGAGAATTTTCAGAACGCGCGTTCCTCAACGATAAACTGGATTTAACCCAAGCAGAAGCCATTGCCGATTTAATCGATGCCAGTTCAGAAGAAGCCGCCAAATCCGCATTACAATCCCTACAGGGACGATTTTCGACAAAAATCAGTGAACTGGTAGAGTCATTGATCCACCTACGTATCTACGTTGAAGCGGCGATTGATTTCCCAGAAGAAGAAATCGACTTTCTGGCCGATGGAAAAGTAAGTGGTGACTTACAAACCATCATTGATAACCTTGCTGCCGTTCGTGCTGAAGCAAACCAAGGCGCCATCATGCGTGAAGGCATGAAAGTGGTTATTGCTGGTCGCCCAAATGCTGGTAAATCCAGCCTATTAAATGCCCTATCAGGCAAAGAGTCTGCCATCGTAACAGACATCGCAGGTACCACTCGTGATGTATTAAGAGAACACATCCATATTGATGGCATGCCACTGCACATTATCGATACCGCAGGCCTACGTGATGCTTCTGACGAAGTAGAACGAATTGGTATTGAACGAGCTTGGGAAGAAATCCGACAAGCCGACAGAGTGTTGTTCATGGTCGATGGCACCACCACAGATGCCACCGATCCCAAAGATATTTGGCCCGATTTTGTTGATCGCCTACCAGAGAATATCGGTATGACGGTCATCCGTAATAAAGTGGATCAAACCGAAGAAGCACTGGGGATTTGCCATGTCAGTAGCCCAACTCTCATCCGCTTATCCGCAAAAACAGGGCAAGGCGTGAATGCACTGCGTGAGCATCTAAAAGAGTGCATGGGCTTTGCTGGTGGCCATGAAGGCGGCTTTATGGCACGCAGACGCCATTTAGCAGCATTGGATAAGGCCGCAGAACATCTGCTGATTGGTCAACAGCAACTTGAAGGCTACATGGCCGGTGAAATATTGGCAGAAGAGTTACGCATCACTCAACAATTCTTAAATGAGATCACAGGGGAATTTAGCTCCGACGACCTATTAGGTAGAATTTTCTCTTCATTCTGTATCGGAAAATAAAGCAACAAGGCGGGCACAAGGCTCGCCTTTTTTATACCTATCACCATAAGGAAAACCATGGATAACATCACCATTATTACCGGCAGCACGCTTGGCGGCGCCGAATACGTCGCCGATCACTTAAGTGATTTATTGAATGAAAAAGGCATTACGACCCATGTTTTTAATGAAGCAACGATTGAAGAGATCCCATTAACAGGACACTGGTTGATCATCACCTCCACCCATGGGGCTGGCGAATATCCTGACAATATTCAGCCCTTCATCACCCAATTGGAAGCCCAAAAACCGGATCTTTCTAGCCTGAAATACGCCGTGATCGCCATTGGTGATTCGAGTTATGACACCTACTGCGCCGCTGGAATACACGCAGATCAACTGCTAGAAACGCTCGGAGCAGGCCGAATTAACGCCCGATTGGACATTGATGTGACCCAAGATCCCGTTCCAGAAGATCCAGCAGAAGCCTGGTTATCCACTTGGCTGCATGATTAATGTGAATAAAAAGTGATCCCACGGTTCAGAGATGTTATCAGATTAACTTTCTGAGCTGTGGATAAGTACCCACTAAAACAGTGATCAACCTATAGTTATTCATTTAATAAGATCCTACTCCCTCCCCACCTGTGAATAAGTCGTCATTTTGATCCCAACCTCTCCCCGGAATGATCAAAACAAAACCACAAGAAACGATCCGATCAAAGATGATGATCTTGTTGATCATTTTCCAGTTATCCACATGATCGTGCGATCTATATAATAGATCTAATAGAAGATCTATTTAAAAGATCTTTATATATATTAAGAGAATCGTGAAGTTGATTTATGTCACATAAAACTTCCTCTTCACCCCATAAAAAGGGTAAAATGATCGTCTTTTGTTCAGAAATAGCCTCTGGTTTAAATACTATCTAAGGTAGATCTATGTTTTACCAAGAAAACTTTGACGTCATTGTTATCGGTGGTGGTCATGCTGGTACTGAAGCTGCATTGGCAGCCGCACGCACCGGACAAAAAACATTACTCCTAACACACAACATCGATACGTTAGGCCAAATGTCATGTAACCCTGCCATTGGTGGGATCGGCAAAGGTCACTTGGTAAAAGAAGTGGATGCTTTAGGTGGCTTAATGGCACATGCCATTGATAAAAGTGGCATTCAATTTCGAACGTTAAATGCGTCTAAAGGCCCTGCGGTTCGTGCAACACGCGCTCAAGCGGATCGCCTTTTGTACAAAGCCGCAGTTCGTGAAACATTAGAAAATCAACCTAACTTAACGCTGTTCCAGCAATCAGTTGATGATCTTATTGTTGAAAACGATCAAGTGGTTGGTGCTGTCACCCAAATGGGGCTTAAATTCCGCGCGAAAGCCGTGGTATTGACCGTTGGTACCTTCTTAGGTGGTCGACTGCACATTGGGCTTGAAAACTTTGCAGGAGGCCGTGCAGGCGATCCTCCGTCGATCGCATTAGCGGATCGACTTCGTGAACTGCCATTTCGAGTGGATCGTTTAAAAACAGGAACACCTCCACGCATCGATGCACGAACAGTTGATTTTAGTGTGCTGGAAACCCAGCATGGTGATAACCCGACACCTGTGTTTTCTTTCATGGGGAATCGAACTGAGCACCCAACGCAAATTCCGTGTTTTATTACTCACACCAATGAGAAAACGCACGATGTGATTCGTAATAATCTTGATCGTAGCCCAATGTATGCGGGAGTGATTGAAGGGATTGGCCCTCGTTACTGCCCATCCATTGAAGATAAAGTGATGCGTTTTGCAGACAAAAACAGCCATCAAATCTTCATTGAGCCTGAAGGCTTAACCACACACGAACTGTACCCAAATGGCATTTCCACCAGCCTACCGTTTGATGTTCAAATGCAAATTGTGCGTTCAATGAAAGGGTTTGAAAATGCGCATATTGTGCGCCCAGGTTATGCGATTGAGTATGATTTCTTTGATCCGCGTGATTTAAAACAGACTTACGAAACTAAGTTTATCAAAGGTTTATTCTTTGCTGGTCAAATTAATGGTACGACAGGCTATGAAGAAGCGGCTGCACAAGGCTTAATGGCCGGTCTAAACGCAAGCTTATTCTCTCAAGAAAAAGAAGGGTGGAACCCTCGCCGTGACCAAGCGTACATGGGGGTATTGATTGATGATTTATCCACGCTTGGTACAAAGGAACCGTACCGTATGTTCACCTCACGCGCGGAATACCGTTTGTTGCTGCGTGAAGATAATGCGGATTTGCGTTTAACAGAACAAGGCCGTGAGTTGGGTCTTGTTGATGACGCTCGTTGGCAGCGTTTCAATGACAAAATTGAAAACATGGAACAAGAACGCCAGCGTTTAAAAGACATTTGGATCAACCCAAAATCGGAACAAGTGGATCAACTCAATAAGATCCTGAAAACGCCGATCGTTCGTGAAGCTAGCGGTGAGGATCTGATCCGTCGCCCTGAGGTTACTTACAGCGAATTAACTAAGATCGAAGGGTTTGGTCCAGCACTTGATGATCAACAAGCGGCTGAGCAAGTTGAAATTCAAGTAAAATACGAAGGCTATATTCAGCGCCAGCGTGATGAGATTGAAAAATCCCTGCGCCATGAAAACACCAAGTTACCACTTGAGCTCGATTACAGCCAAGTGAAAGGGCTGTCTAACGAAGTGATTTCAAAATTAACCAATGCTAAGCCTGAAACGGTTGGTATTGCGTCTCGTATTTCTGGGATCACACCAGCAGCGGTTTCTATTTTATTGGTGTATCTGAAAAAACACGGCATGTTAAAAAAAGGCGAAGCGTAATGACTGAACTACAACAAAAACTGGATGCATTAATTGCTCAAACAACCTTAGAAGTCTCTGAGCAGCAAAGAAGCCAGTTACTGGGTTATGTCGCGATGCTGGATAAATGGAATAAAGCGTATAACTTAACGTCGGTACGCAAACCACAAGACATGTTAGTGAAACACATTATGGATAGCATAGTGGTTAGTCCTCACTTACACGGTGATAGCCTAATTGATGTGGGGACAGGGCCGGGGTTGCCAGGCATTCCACTGGCCATCATGAATCCGGGCAAAAGCTTTACGCTATTAGATAGTTTAGGGAAACGAATTCGTTTTATTAAACAAGTGATCCACGAACTTAAAGTTGAAAACGTTAGCCCTGTTCAAAGCCGAGTGGAAGAGTTCGTACCGGAAACGAAATTTGATATGGTCTTAAGCCGTGCGTTTGCGTCGATGAATGACATGGTGAGTTGGTGTCATCACCTACCAAAAGACGACGATGGCATTTTCTTAGCGTTGAAAGGTATTTACCCAACGGATGAAATTGATAATTTACCTAGTTGGTGTTCTGTGACCGACATCAAAGCTTTGCAAGTTCCTGAGTTAGAAGGCGAGCGTCATCTAGTAACCTTATCACGCAAGGATTAACTGATGAGGTTTTTGTGGGCAAAGTCATCGCGATTGCGAATCAAAAAGGTGGGGTAGGGAAAACCACGACGTGTGTGAATTTAGCAGCCTCTTTGGCGGCCACACAACGGAAAATTCTCGTAATAGACTTAGATCCACAAGGCAATGCCAGTATGGCCAGTGGTGTCGACAAATACCAAGTTGATGCCACTGCCTACGAGTTATTAGTCGAAGAGACGCCATTTGAACAAGTTGTGATCCCTGATACTTCAGGAGGTTACGATCTCATTGCCGCGAATGGTGATGTGACGGCGGCTGAAATTAAACTAATGGAAGTGTTTGCCCGTGAGATGCGATTGCGCAATGCCATAGCATCGGTTCGTGGTAACTATGATTTCATCTTTATCGATTGTCCTCCCGCTTTAAATCTTCTTACAATCAATGCGATGGCCGCATCTGATTCCGTTCTAGTGCCTATGCAGTGTGAGTATTATGCGCTGGAAGGGTTAACTGCTTTAATGGACACCATTGCCAAATTGGCGGCAGTTGTGAATGCCGATTTGAAAATTGAAGGCTTATTACGGACCATGTTTGATCCTCGTAATCGTCTATCGAATGAAGTATCAGAGCAGTTAAAGAAGCACTTTGGTGATAAAGTGTATCGCACGGTGATACCTCGTAATGTGCGCTTGGCTGAAGCACCAAGTCATGGTCGTCCCGCGATGCATTACGATAAATATTCATCCGGTGCAAAAGCGTATTTGGCTTTGGCGGGCGAGATGATCCGTCGTGATGAAAATGAACAAAAAACGACAGATCAAAATGTTGAAGTGTAAGGAACATCATGAGTGCGAATAAACGCGGCCTAGGTAAAGGGTTAGATGCCCTATTGGCAACCAGCTCACTAGCAAGACAAAAACAAAATACAGCAACTCGTAATGAACATTTATCATCAAGCGATGAGTTCAGAGAATTACCCGTTAGCTATTTAAAACCGGGGCAATATCAACCTCGTAAAGACATGGAAGCCGACGCACTTGAAGAGTTGGCCCTGTCCATTCGCTCACAAGGGGTGATCCAACCTATTGTTGTTCGCCTAGTGGCTGAAAATAGCTATGAAATTATTGCGGGAGAACGTCGCTGGCGTGCGGCACGTCAAGCTGGGCTTAAGGTTGTTCCGTGTATTATAAAAAATGTGGTTGATCGTACAGCGATTGCCATGTCGTTGATTGAAAATATTCAGCGTGAAGATTTGAATGTGATTGAAGAAGCACAAGCACTTGAAAGGCTGCAAAATGAGTTTGAATTAACGCACCAACAAGTGGCAGAAGTCATCGGTAAATCTCGCACAACAGTGACCAATTTATTGCGCCTAAATCAGTTAGAAAACTCGATAAAACACCTTGTTGAGCAAAAAAAGCTTGAAATGGGTCACGCGAGAGCATTATTAGCGTTAGATCACTCGCAACAAATTGACGTGGCTGCCGTCATTATCAAAAAGCAATTATCAGTTCGAGATACTGAAAAACTTGTTAAGAAATGGTTAGAGCCAACGGAAGAGAAGCCAGAAGTATCAGTCGATTCAGAGGCAAAAATGTTATCAGAGCGCTTGAGTGAGAAGCTCGAAACACCAGTTTTGATCACTCGCCAGCCAAATGGTAAAGGAAAACTAGTAATTAGCTTTGACGAACATCACAAAATGGAGCAACTTCTCGCAATATTAGAGCGGTAGCTGTGATATTTAATTTATGTTTTTTGCTACAATGGCCACAACTTCTAAGAAAGTTGTCGGTTTGTAAACATTATTGTAAAAATTTGCTGCGATTAGATTGCATTCGATTTTATGCATCGTATAATTTTCGCTGTTTTCCCAGCACGGCTTATTTGTGCTTTGTGGAATGGACTCGAGGAACGAATACATGGTAGCAACGCTGGCTAGACCTGGGCGACTGCTTGCAAAGCGGCTGTTATTGATCCAGTTAAGCGTGGTTATGGTTGTGGCAGTAGGAATGGGGTTAACCATTAATGCTGACTGGGGACTTTCTGCGCTAATTGGTGGTGGTATCTGTATTGCTGCTAATGCGGTATTTGCGCTTTGTGCTTTTATGTTCAGTGGAGCAAGGGCAGCCAAACTTGTGATGGCTACTTTTTACACTGGTGAAGTACTAAAAATCCTTATCACAGTAATTCTATTTTCTGTTGCCTACATGTATATGGAGGTGGATTTAGTTCCCCTCAAACTAACCTATTTGCTGGTTCTTGCAATTAATATATTTGCACCAGTTTTATTCATTAACAACAAAAAATAGGATGAGTTATGGCTGCGCCAGGTGAAGCGCTAACACCGTCCGGTTACATCACTCACCACTTGACCAATTTATCGGTCGGTGATGGTGGTTTCTGGACTGTACATATCGATAGCCTGTTTTTCTCTGTTTTAACAGGTGCGTTATTCCTTTGGGTATTTCGCTCTGTAGCAAAGAAAGCAACAACAGGAGTACCAGGTAAGCTTCAGTGTTTTGTTGAACTTGTGGTGGAATTCGTTGACCAAAACGTCAAAGAAACCTTCCATGGTCGCAATCCTCTGATCGCTCCCTTGGCACTAACTATCTTTTGCTGGATTATTTTAATGAACTTGATGGACCTTGTGCCTATCGATTTCTTACCATACCCAGCAGAGCATTGGTTAGGTATCCCTTACCTAAAAGTTGTACCAACAGCCGATGTGAATATCACCATGGCAATGGCGTTAGGTGTTTTCGCTCTGATGATTTACTACAGCATCAAAGTGAAAGGTCTTGGCGGTTTTGCGAAAGAATTAGCACTTCATCCATTTAATCATCCAGTGATGATTCCGTTTAACCTTGTTTTGGAAGTGATCTCGCTGCTGGCGAAACCTCTTTCTCTTGGCATGCGTCTATTCGGTAACATGTTTGCTGGTGAGGTGGTGTTTATTCTTATCGCGGCGATGATGCCGTGGTGGGCTCAATGGCTAGGTTCAGTACCGTGGGCAATTTTCCACATTCTGGTCATTCTGATTCAGGCCTTCGTATTTATGATGTTGACAATTGTTTACCTGTCAATGGCACACGAAGATCATTAATTTATTTTTTAAGCTTTATTTAAATGGCATTTTGCCAACAACTATAAACTGGAGATAGTGATGGAAACTTTACTGAGCTTTTCTGCAATCGCCGTAGGCATTATTGTAGGTCTTGCTTCCCTTGGTACAGCGATTGGTTTTGCACTTCTAGGTGGTAAATTCCTTGAAGGTGCAGCTCGTCAACCAGAAATGGCTCCAATGCTTCAAGTTAAGATGTTCATCATCGCTGGTCTATTGGATGCGGTTCCAATGATCGGTATCGTAATCGCGCTACTATTCACATTCGCAAACCCATTTGTTGGCCAATTAGGTTAATCAACAAATCTGAAGTGAATATTTGTCGCTGATTCTTAACGAGGGGTAGCTGTTGTGAATATGAACGCAACTCTGCTTGGTCAAGCTATCGCATTTACATTGTTTGTGTGGTTCTGCATGAAATACGTGTGGCCACCAATCATGCAAGCGATTGAGGAACGTCAGAAGAAGATTTCTGATGGTTTAGCTGCTGCGGATCGCGCGGCTAAAGACCTTAACTTGGCACAAGCTAATGCTTCTGATCAATTGAAAGAAGCAAAGCGCGCTGCAACTGAGATCATCGAGCAGGCTAACAAGCGTAAAACGCAAATTTTGGATGAAGCCCGTGAGGAAGCGCAAACTGAGCGCCAAAAAATCCTTACTCAAGGTGAAGCTGAAATTGAAGCTGAACGCAACCGTGCTCGCGATGATCTGCGTAAACAAGTTGCAACTCTGGCTGTGATTGGTGCTGAGAAAATCCTGGAGCGTTCTATCGATAAAGACGCACACAGCGATATTCTTGATAACATCACTGCGAAGCTGTAAATAGAAGGGGTAGCTTATGTCTGAAATGGCAACTATCGCACGCCCCTACGCTAAAGCAGCATTTGACTTTGCTGTCGAGAAAGGTGAGTTGGCCAAATGGGGCCAAATGCTGACCTTTACTGCGGAAGTCACAAAAAATGAAGACATTGCCGATTTATTAAATGGTGCAGTGACTGCCGATAAAATGGCAGAAATCTTAATTAGTATTTGTGATGAGCAACTTGACGATTTTGGCCAAAACCTAATTAAGGTGATGGCTGAAAATGGACGCTTACAAGTGTTACCTGAAGTTTGCAATCAATATCTTTTGATGCAGCAAGAACATGAAAAACTGATTGATGTCGATGTGGTATCAGCAGTGGTTCTTACTGAGCAACAGGAAGCAGACATCAGTGCAAAACTTGAGACGCGTCTGTCTCGCAAAGTTAAGCTGAATTGCAGTGTAGATGAGGCCCTACTTGGTGGGGTTATTATTCGAGCCGGAGACCTAGTCATCGATAACTCAGCACGTGGTCGTTTGAACCGCCTGAGCGATGCCTTGCAGTCTTGATGGGGATTGGAGCATGCAACTTAATTCCACGGAAATTAGCGAACTAATTAAACAGCGTATTGAGAAATTCAACGTTGTTAGTGAAGCTCGCAACGAAGGTACTATCGTATCGGTAAGTGATGGTATCATTCGTATCCACGGCCTTGCAGACGTTATGCAAGGTGAAATGATTGAATTACCGGGTGGCCGTTATGCACTTGCACTAAACCTTGAGCGTGACTCAGTTGGTGCGGTTGTAATGGGCCCATATGCTGACCTACAGGAAGGCATGAAAGTAACTGGTACTGGCCGTATTCTTGAAGTGCCAGTAGGTCCTGAAATGCTTGGCCGTGTTGTAAACACGCTAGGTGAGCCAATTGATGGTAAGGGCCCTATCGAAGCGAAATTAACTTCTCCTGTAGAAGTGATTGCACCTGGTGTAATCGATCGTAAATCGGTAGATCAGCCAGTTCAGACTGGTTATAAGTCTGTTGACTCAATGATCCCAATTGGTCGTGGTCAGCGTGAACTTATCATCGGTGACCGTCAGATCGGTAAGACAGCAATGTCTATCGATGCGATCATCAACCAGAAAAACTCTGGTATTTACTCTATCTATGTAGCGATTGGCCAAAAGGCATCAACAATTGCCAACGTAGTACGTAAGCTTGAAGAGCACGGCGCACTAGAAAACACCATTGTTGTTGTTGCTTCTGCTTCTGAATCAGCTGCACTGCAATACCTAGCGCCATACGCTGGTTGTGCAATGGGTGAATACTTCCGTGACCGCGGTGAAGATGCACTGATTGTTTATGATGATCTATCTAAGCAAGCGGTAGCGTATCGTCAGATTTCTCTGCTTCTAAAACGCCCACCAGGTCGTGAAGCATTTCCAGGTGATGTTTTCTATCTTCACTCTCGCCTACTAGAGCGTGCTGCTCGAGTTAGTGAGGAGTATGTAGAGAAGTTCACGAATGGTGAAGTGAAAGGTAAGACTGGTTCTTTAACTGCTCTTCCTATCATTGAAACCCAAGCTGGTGACGTATCTGCATTCGTACCTACAAACGTAATCTCGATTACTGATGGTCAGATCTTCCTACAAACAGAACTGTTCAACGCGGGTGTACGCCCTGCTGTTGACCCAGGTATCTCTGTATCTCGTGTAGGTGGTTCAGCTCAGACGAAAATCATCAAGAAACTGTCAGGTGGTATCCGTACTGCTCTTGCACAGTACCGTGAGCTTGCGGCATTCGCACAGTTCTCATCTGATCTTGATGAAGCGACTAAGCGTCAGCTAGACCATGGTGAGAAAGTAACTGAACTTATGAAACAAAAGCAGTACGCACCAATGTCTGTTTTTGAGCAAGCGTTAGTTATTTTTGCAGCAGAAAAAGGCTACTTGAATGATGTTGAGCTGAACAAGCTGGCTGATTTCGAAGCAGCATTGCTATCGTTCGCCAAAGGTCAATATGCCGATCTTGTTTCTAAGATCGATGAAACGGGTTCTTACGATAAAGAAATTGAAGGTCAGTTCACTAAACTGGTTGACGATTTCAAAGCAACCCAGACCTGGTAATTCGTTGGTGACCGATTTCGGTCACCCATAAACGGAGAGTAACGATGGCCGGCGCGAAAGAGATTCGTACTAAGATCGGGAGTGTTCAAAGCACTCAGAAGATCACTAAAGCAATGGAAATGGTTGCCGCTTCAAAAATGCGTCGCACACAAGATGCGATGGAAGCGTCACGTCCATATGCTGAAACAATGCGTAAAGTGATCGGTCATTTAGCCCTTGGCAGCCTTGAGTATCGTCATCCGTATCTTGAGGAGCGAGAAGCCAAGCGCGTAGGTTACATCATTATTTCTAGTGACCGTGGTTTGTGTGGTGGTTTGAATATTAACCTATTCAAAAAAGCCATTACAGATATGCAAACCTGGTCTGAAAAAGGTGCTGAAGTTGACTTAGCCTTAATTGGCTCAAAAGCAACGGCATTCTTTAACAGCTACGGTGGTAACGTAGAAGCTCAAGTTTCTGGTTTAGGAGACACTCCAAGCTTAGAAGAGCTTATCGGTACTGTTGGTGTAATGCTGAAGAAATATGATGAAGGCCAACTGGATCGCCTGTACGTGGTTAACAATAAATTTGTTAATACCATGGTACAGCAACCAGTGATCGATCAATTGCTTCCTTTGCCTAAATCTGAAGATGAAGCGATGAAGCGCAGTCATGCTTGGGACTACATTTATGAGCCTGAGCCACAACCACTTCTTGATGCCTTATTGGTTCGCTATGTTGAATCACAAGTGTATCAAGGTGTAGTTGAAAACTTAGCCTGCGAACAAGCAGCGCGAATGATTGCGATGAAGTCTGCGACAGATAATGCAAGTGACCTAATTGATGAACTGCAACTTGTGTATAACAAAGCCCGTCAAGCGGCAATTACACAAGAGCTTTCAGAAATTGTATCGGGTGCTGCAGCAGTTTAAGCATAGGTTAAACGAAAAAGTTTAGAGGATTAACGATGGCTACAGGTAAGATCGTACAGATCATCGGTGCGGTAGTCGACGTAGAGTTTCCACAGAATAGCGTACCTAAAGTGTACGATGCTCTGAATGTTGCAGAATCAAAAGAACGTCTAGTTCTTGAAGTTCAGCAGCAACTTGGTGGTGGCATTGTTCGTGCTATCGCGATGGGTAGCTCTGATGGTTTACGTCGTGGTTTGACAGTAGAAAACACCAACGCTCCAATTGCAGTACCAGTAGGTACTAAAACACTAGGACGTATCATGAACGTTCTAGGTGACCCAATTGATGAGTGTGGTGAGATCGGTGAAGAAGAGCGTTACGCAATTCACCGTGCTGCGCCAAGCTATGAAGAGCAGTCGAACTCGACTGAACTTCTTGAAACGGGTGTAAAAGTAATCGACCTAATTTGTCCATTCGCTAAGGGTGGTAAAATCGGTCTATTCGGTGGTGCAGGTGTAGGTAAGACCGTTAACATGATGGAGCTTATCAACAACATCGCACTGCAGCACTCAGGTCTATCAGTATTCGCGGGTGTTGGTGAACGTACTCGTGAAGGTAACGATTTCTACCATGAAATGCAGGAAGCGGGCGTTGTTAACGTTGAAAATCCTGAAGAATCTAAGGTAGCAATGGTTTACGGTCAGATGAACGAGCCACCAGGTAACCGTCTACGTGTTGCTTTGACTGGTCTGACGATGGCTGAACGCTTCCGTGACGAAGGACGTGACGTTCTTCTGTTTGTTGATAACATTTACCGTTATACGCTAGCTGGTACAGAAGTATCTGCACTACTAGGTCGTATGCCATCTGCGGTAGGTTACCAGCCGACACTAGCGGAAGAAATGGGTGTTCTTCAGGAGCGTATTACATCGACTAAACAAGGTTCTATCACCTCTGTTCAGGCGGTATATGTACCTGCGGATGACTTAACTGACCCATCTCCAGCTACAACGTTTGCTCACTTGGATGCAACGGTTGTACTTAACCGTAACATCGCATCTATGGGTCTATACCCTGCGATTGACCCATTGGATTCGACGTCTCGTCAGTTAGATCCACTGGTTGTAGGTCAAGACCACTATGACACTGCTCGTGGCGTTCAGTCTACGCTGCAGCGTTATAAAGAGCTAAAAGACATCATTGCTATTCTAGGTATGGATGAGCTATCTGAAGAAGATAAGCAAGTTGTATCTCGTGCCCGTAAGATTGAGCGTTTCTTAACTCAGCCTTATCACGTAGCAGAAGTCTTCACTGGTGACCCTGGTATTTATGTACCACTTAAAGAAACTCTACGTGGCTTTAAAGGTCTACTTTCTGGTGAATACGATGACATTCCTGAGCAAGCGTTCATGTACTGCGGTACGATCGACGATGCTATCGAGAATGCCAAGAAGCTATAAGGCTGACTAGGAGGCGATATGGCTATGACCTTTCATCTAGACGTTGTAAGTGCTGAGAAAAAATTATTTTCAGGTCTTGTTGAGACGTTTCAGGTGACCGGTAGCGAAGGTGAGCTGGGTATTTACCCCGGCCATACACCGCTGCTGACCACTATCATACCTGGTATGGTGCGTATCGTGAAACAGCACGGCCATGAAGAGATCATTTATCTCTCTGGTGGTATCGTTGAAGTTCAGCCTAGTACAGCGACTGTATTGGCGGACACAGCAATTCGTGGTGAAGATCTAGACGCAGCTAAGGCAGAAGAGGCGAAGCGTCAAGCTGAGGAGAACATCCGTAATCAGCATGGCGACATTGACTTTGCTCAAGCGGCCAGTGACCTAGCTAAAGCGATTGCTCAGTTACGAGTTATCGAGCTGACTAAAAAGTCGCGTTAATTAGGCGCAATGAGAAAAAAGGCGGCATTAGCCGCCTTTTTTATTATTGTATTGAGAAGATTCCATCATACTAAACTCATCCCCTTTCTTATTTTTCTCCTAAAATAATATCCATTACCTTAAATATCTCTTTGTATCTCGGTACAATCGAAACAATTTCTATATAGAAAAATGATAAGGACAGACTCCAATGAAGTTTAGTGCAGTTATTCTGGCTGCGGGTAAAGGCACTCGCATGTATTCCAATAAGCCTAAGGTTTTGCATACTCTAGCCGGCAAGCCGATGGCAAAACATGTGATTGATACTTGTAATAGTATTGGTGCTCAAAATATTCATTTGGTGTATGGCCATGGCGGCGATCAAATGCAAGCCGAGCTGGGTAATGAAAAAGTTAATTGGGTTTTACAAGCTGAGCAACTAGGAACTGGTCATGCAGTCAATCAAGCAGCGCCAGAGTTTTCTGCTGATGAAAAGGTACTGGTTTTGTATGGTGATGTACCCCTAATTAGTGCCCAAACGTTGGATAGCTTGTTGGAAGCACAGCCAAACGGCGGTATTGCGCTTTTGACCGTTGTTTTAGATAACCCTACTGGTTATGGCCGTATTGTTCGTAAAAATGGTCCTGTAACGGCTATTGTTGAGCAAAAAGATGCTTCGGAAGAACAAAAATTAATTAAAGAAGTGAATACTGGCGTGATGGTTGCGAGCGGTGGCGATCTAAAGCGTTGGCTATCTGCTCTTAAAAACGAAAACGCTCAAGGTGAATATTATTTAACGGATGTGATTGCTGCGGCTCATTCTGAAGGTCGTGCCGTTGAAGCGGTTCATCCACAAAGCCCAATCGAAGTAGAAGGTGTTAATGACCGTGTTCAACTTGCTCGTCTAGAGCGTGCTTTCCAAGACAGACAGGCTCGCTTGTTATTAGAGCAAGGTGTGATGTTACGTGATCCTAGTCGTTTTGATTTACGTGGCACTCTGCAGTGCGGTATGGATACAGAAATTGATGCTAATGTGATCATTGAGGGGAATGTTACTTTAGGTAGTAACGTATTAGTAGGGACCGGTTGTGTTCTGAAAGATTGTGAGATTGATGATAATACTGTTATTCGTCCATACAGTGTGATTGAAGGGGCAACTGTTGGGGAAGATTGTACTGTTGGTCCATTTACTCGCTTGCGTCCAGGAGCTGAGTTAACAGAAGATGCTCATGTGGGTAATTTTGTCGAAGTGAAAAACACCCGTATTGGTAAGGGTTCTAAAGCAAACCACTTAACGTATTTAGGTGATGCGGTTATTGGTGAGCGTGTGAATGTTGGTGCTGGTGTGATCACCTGTAACTACGATGGTGCTAATAAACATAAAACAGAAATTGGTAATGATGTTTTTGTTGGCTCTGATTGTCAGTTAGTTGCTCCCGTTCGTATTGCTGATGGCGCGACAGTTGGTGCGGGGACGACTTTAACCAAAGATGTTGAGCCACGTGAGCTTGTGATCACTCGTGCGAAAGCGCGCTCTATTCCTGATTGGCAGCGACCAGTTAAGAATAAGTAATATTATTTTTACGGGAATGAAAGCGAACTTTGGTTCGCTTTTTTTATTCCCTAGATAGAGAAAGCCCTTCTTTGTTAGTCAAAGAAGGGCGAGGTACACCCTCTTCGGAGTGTTTACGTGTACAGCCTTTTGGGCTGCTCTTCTACACACGCAATTTGGTTGAAATGCTTATTAAGTGTTTTGCGAATTAGACTAAGCTGTATTCAAAATGCGACTCAAATTGGCAAGTATTTTATTTGTCTTTAAGTAACATTTTGAATTGTAAGAACTAATTTTATTTTTAAATATTGGCTTGGTAACTGCAATGTCTTGTATGTGTAATTGGACACAAAAAAATTATATGTGTAGAGGTGATTAGGCATGATTGATTCACGAGATAAAATCTCTGAGCGAATAAAAGAAGCAAGAGAATGGAAGGGCTTAACCCAAGTGTATATGGCGAACTACTTAAAGGTGGCGAGGCAGACTTACTTGGATTTGGAGTCAGGGAAAACGGAACCTAAGGTGCGATTACTTTCTGAAATTGCGGATGTAACAGAAAGGCCGATCACTTGGTTTATTTATGGTGATCAAGGTTGTGACACGATTGCTGCTGAATACAAAGAAGACATGGATAAGTTAATGCGACATTTTAGTCGTTTGCCACACTCAGCAAGAAACATTATTTTGCAGCATAGCACCCAAATGGCTGGGTTTATGGTGGAGTATACCCGAGCCTTAACAAAGAGCCATCAAAAAGCCGGTTAGGCACCGGCTTTTATTTTGGTATGCGGTTATGACAAAAAGAACTGGTATGCTGGGTTTTCAGTTTCATCTTTACATTGATAACCCAGCTCCCTTAGGTGAGCAGAGAAATTGTGCAAATCACTTTCATCTAGTTCAAAACCACATAATACTCGACCGTAATCGGCACCATGGTTACGGTAATTAAATAAACTGATGTTCCAGTGATTACCTAGCGTGTTTAGAAACTTAAGTAATGCACCAGGGTACTCCGGGAACTCAAAACTGTATAAACGTTCTTTCAGTTGCTTAGAGGGTTTACCGCCAATCATGTAGCGAACATGAAGTTTGGCCATTTCGTCATCAGACAAATCGACCACAGGGTAGCCTCCTTTACGAAGTTCCTGAGTGATGCCATTAAGTTCTTCTTGGCCTTGGTTGAGTCGTAAACCAATAAAAATGTTGGCTAACTTATCATTACTATAGCGGTAGTTAAATTCCGTTACAGGACGTCCACCAATTAGGTTAAACAGCTCTAAGAAAGCACCTTGTTGTTCTGGAATGGTAACGGCTAATAGACCTTCTCTTTTTTCACCCAGCTCACAGCGCTCCGAAACATAACGTAAACCATGGAAATTAGTATTCGCGCCAGATAAAACGGTCGCTAGAGATTTATCTTGTAGTTGATTTTGGTCGGTATATTTTTTCAGGCCCGCAAGCGCAAGTGCACCAGAGGGCTCTGCAATGGCCCGAGTGTCTTCAAAAATATCTTTAACGGCAGCGCAGATCTCATCACTGGAAACCGAAATATGCCCATCGAGGTATTGTTGACATAAACGGAAGGTTTCATCACCAATGCGTTTTACTGCAACCCCATCAGCAAACATACTGACTTGATCAAGCACCACAGGTTTTCCAGCATCAAGGGCCGCTTTTAAGCAAGAAGACTCTTCTGGCTCTACTGCAATCACTTTTATTTCAGGCATCAACTGTTTGATTAATACCGCGACACCTGCGGCTAGGCCACCGCCACCGACAGGGACAAACACATAGTCAAGGTGACCATTTTGTTGGAGCAGCTCCATACCTAAGGTACCTTGTCCTGCGATCACTAAGGGGTGATCAAAAGGCGGTACAAAGGTATAGCCATGTTCGGCAGCAAGGCGCTCAGCTTCTGCTTTGGCATCATCAAAACTGTTGCCGTGCAAAACCACTTCACCGCCAAACCCTCTAACCGCTTCCACTTTAATATCGGGAGTGGTTTTAGGCATAACAATAATGGCTTTTACCCCTAGCTTTTGGCCTGAAAGTGCAATCCCTTGAGCGTGGTTTCCTGCAGAAGCTGCAATGGCTCCTGCTGATTTTTGCGCATCGGAGAGATTCGCCATCATATTGTAAGCGCCGCGCAATTTAAATGAATGCACAGGCTGACGATCTTCACGCTTGAGCTGAACACGATTACCAATTCGAGTTGATAATCGTGTCATGTCTTGTAGCGGAGTCACCGCCGCTACTTCATAGACGGGAGCGCGAAGGATATGACGCAGATACTCAGCACCACTGTATTTATTTTGGCTAAGTTCAACATCCTTCATGGGCTTAACCTTCTAGCTTGGATTTATCACGCACAGCCCCTTTGTCGGCACTAGTTGCCATGCTGGCGTAAGCTTTTAATGCAAAGGAGACTTCACGTTGGCGGTTTTCTGGTTTCCAGCCTAGTTCATCTTGTTTCGCTCGGCGGGCTTGAAGCTCTGCCTCTGATACATCCAAAGAAATTGAGCGGCTTGGAATATCAATGGTGATGATGTCGCCATCTTGAACTAGTCCAATAGTGCCACCACTGGCTGCTTCAGGAGAGGCGTGGCCAATAGAAAGACCTGAGGTGCCGCCAGAGAAGCGACCGTCAGTCAGTAAGGCACATGATTTACCCAACCCCATAGATTTTAGGTAGGTGGTTGGGTAAAGCATTTCTTGCATGCCGGGGCCACCTTTTGGGCCTTCGTAGCGGATCACCACTACTTCACCGGCTTTGACTTTTCCGCCTAAAATACCTTCTACTGCAGTATCTTGGCTTTCGAATACGATAGCAGGGCCTTGGAACTTAAGGTTTTCTTCATCTACGCCTGCTGTTTTTACAATACAGCCATCAACCGCAATGTTGCCAGACAGTACTGCTAAGCCGCCTTCTTGGCTAAAGGCATTTTCTTTGGTGCGAATACAGCCTTCTTTGCGATCGTCATCAAGGCGATCCCAACGGCAATCTTGCGAGAAGGCTTGAGTGGTGCGAATACCAGCTGGACCAGCACGGAAGAACTTTAAGACTTCTTGATCCTCTGTCTGCATGATGTCGTATTGAGCAAGCTGCTCTTTCATTGTCATGCCGAGTACGGTGCTTGTGTCACCATTGAGTAGCCCTGCTCGATCAAGTTCACCCAGAATGGCCATTACGCCGCCAGCACGGTGAACGTCTTCCATGTGATACTTTTGGGTGGATGGTGCCACTTTACATAGGTGAGGAACACGGCGTGACATTTCATCAATGTCATTCATGTTGAAGTCGATCTCACCTTCTTGGGCTGCGGCGAGTAAGTGAAGAACGGTATTGCTTGAACCACCCATGGCAATATCTAAGGCCATGGCATTTTCAAACGCTGCACGGTTGGCAATACTGCGAGGCAGAGCTGAAATATCATTTTGTTCGTAATAGCGTTTGGTCAGCTCTACCACACGCTTACCAGCATTGATGAATAGTTGTTCACGATCGGCGTGCGTAGCTAGCATTGAGCCATTACCTGGCTGAGATAACCCTAGAGCTTCCGTTAAACAGTTCATTGAGTTTGCAGTGAACATGCCTGAGCATGATCCACACGTTGGGCAGGCTGATCGTTCGATCTGCTCGCTTTGCTCATCGGATACCGTTGGATCCGCACCTTGGATCATAGCATCAACAAGATCCAGCTTAATGATTTGATCCGATAGTTTGGTTTTACCTGCTTCCATTGGGCCGCCGGAAACAAAAATCACAGGAATATTTAGGCGCATAGCAGCCATCATCATTCCTGGAGTAATTTTGTCACAGTTTGAGATACACACCATGGCATCGGCACAGTGGGCATTCACCATGTATTCCACAGAATCAGCAATAAGCTCACGGGATGGAAGAGAATACAACATGCCGCCATGACCCATGGCAATACCATCATCAACGGCAATGGTGTTAAATTCTTTGGCAATACCACCAGCGGCTTCAATTTCTTTGGCAACCAGTTGGCCCATGTCTTTTAAATGAACATGGCCAGGTACAAATTGGGTAAATGAGTTTACAACCGCGATAATGGGCTTACCAAAATCTTCTTCTTTTACACCAGTTGCTCGCCATAAAGCGCGGGCACCTGCCATATTACGGCCGTGGGTTGTGGTGGTGGAACGATACTTAGGCATTTTACTACAACTCCCTCAATTACTTACTTTCTGTATCACTGTGTACTGGATCTAACCAACCCCATTTATCTTCTGTGGTGCCATCAAACAGGCCAAAGAAGGTGGATTGGATTTTTTCAGTAATCGGGCCTCGTTTCCCTTCGCCTACAGTGATTTGATCCACGCTGCGAACAGGAACGATTTCAGCGGCGGTGCCTGTCATGAAAACTTCATCGGCAAGGTAAAGAGCTTCACGAGTTAAGCTTTCTTCTTTGATTTCATAACCAAGATCTTTGGCGATGATGGTGATGGAATCACGGGTAATGCCCGGAAGAATAGAGCTAGTGGCTGGTGGTGTGGAGATCACCCCGCTTTTTACCACAAAGAGGTTTTCACCAGCGCCTTCTGAAATGTAGCCACGTACATCCAGTGCGATGCCTTCATCATAGCCATGGCGACGAGCTTCACCACCAACCAATATAGAAGATAAGTAGTTACCGCCTGCTTTTGCAGCCGTTGGGATGGTGTTTGGGGCAGCACGGTTCCAGCTTGAAATCATGGCGTCAACACCATTGGTGAGTGCTTCTTCACCAAGATAAGCTCCCCAAGGGAAAGCGGCGATGATTAAATCCATTTCAGTATCGACAGGTGGGCAAACACCGAGACCTACATTGCCAACAAAACCAAGTGGACGAATATAAGCAGAGTCAAGTTTGTTAACACGTAATGTTTCACGACACGCTTCCATTAACTCATCAACCGAGTATGGAATAGGAAAACGGTAGATTTTGGCGGAGTCTTTTAAGCGTTGCATGTGTTCTGGATGACGAAAAACCACAGGGCCATTGGGGGTGCTATAACAACGAATACCTTCAAATACGGATGTACCATAGTGCATCGCATGGGTGAATACGTGAATTTTAGCTTCGCCCCAAGGGGTCATTTCACCATTAAACCAAATATAATCTGCTGTGTTTGCCATATCGCATTTCTTCCTTATGCACTAATTTGTTTTTGTTGTAATACTTCAATTCCATTCACGTCCCATAGCTTTTTTAGTTGGCTATATAGCAGAGTAATAGGACGTTGACTGGCGACCGTAAATTCCAGTGATAATATGTCACTGCTTTCATTTTCGACCATAGTTAACTGTTTTACCATGAAACCGCGGTGACGTGTCACTCTTAATATTCTTTCTAACGCTTCAGGTTTATTGAAAGCGGTGATATTGACTTGATGTTGTTCCATGATTAATTCTCCAACATGTCTTGGTTGGCAGCGCCCGGTGGCACTAATGGCCATACGTTTTCTTCTTCAGCGATTTGCACGTGAAGGAAATACGCCGTTTTACTTTCTAGCATCTCTTTTAATGCCGGTTCGACCTCTTCCTTGGTCGTAATGGTTTTACCCGGAATATCAAAGGCGCTGGCGAGAGTAACAAAGTCTGGGTTGTCATCGAGAATGGTTTCACTGTGGCGGCCATCAAAAAATAGCGATTGCCATTGTCGAACCATGCCAAGACGCTGGTTGTTTAATAGCACCATTTTGAGTGGGATCTGGCGGCGTTTTAATGTGCCGAGTTCTTGAACGTTCATCATGAATGACCCATCCCCAGAGATCAGGACGACTTCGTCTTCTGGGCGAGCTAATTTGGCCCCCATTGCGGCTGGCAAACCAAAGCCCATGGTACCTAAGCCAGCAGATGTTAAGAAGTTTTCAGGTCGGCGAGGTTGAATGTGCTGGGCTGACCACATCTGATGTTGGCCCACATCGGTGGCGATAACTGTGCTGTCTGGCATCATGTCTGATAGTTGTTTTAGCAGCAGTGGAGCGTAAATCAGATCGCCTGGATGATCATAGCGCCACGCGTATTTAGTGCGTAGTGCCTTCACTTCGGTTAGCCACGGTTTGATATTGATTTGAGTGTTGAGCAATTGTGGCAAAATTGTATTGATGTCACCTTGAAGAGCAGAATGAGCATGACGCAGTTTGCTAAATTCTGCAGCATCAATGTCGATATGAATCACTTTGGCATTGGGAGCAAAGGTATCTAATTTTCCTGTTACGCGATCATCAAATCTCGCCCCTACGACAATGAGAAGATCACTTTTTTGTACCACTAAGTTAGCTGCACGTGTGCCATGCATACCTAACATCCCCAAATAGTAAGGGGTATGGCGTTCAATGGTACCTAGACTTTTTAGGGTGCCCACAGAAGGCATAGGGCATGCTGCTAAAAACTCTCGCACAGTGTTCGTTGCGTTGGCCATTTGAACACCGCCACCAACGTATAAAACGGGATGTTCACTAGAGGCAATCATCTCTTGAGCGAGCTTAAGTGCACTGGCACTTGGCTCGGGTGTTTTTACTAAATTACGTAATGGGAGGTGAGGTTTCTCGATTTCAGCCAATTGCACGTCTTTAGCGATATCAACTAAAACGGGCCCAGGTCTGCCTGATTGAGCGACCTCGAAAGCTTCCGTTAATACGCCAGCCAGTTCATTGGGATCGGTAACAAGGTAGCTGTGTTTGGTACAAGATAAAGACATGCCTAATACATCAACTTCTTGGAAGGCATCGGTACCGATCAGTGGGCTGGCAACTTGGCCTGTAATGGCAACAATCGGAACAGAATCTAGCATGGCGTCAGCGAGGCCTGTGATCAAGTTTGTGGCACCTGGGCCAGAGGTTGCTAAGCAGACGCCGACACTTTTTGTGGAGCGTGCTAAACCAATGGCGGCCATGGCTGCACCTTGTTCATGTCGACACAATATATGATCCACACCACCGTCATAAAGGGCGTCGTAAATTGGCATGATGGCCCCGCCTGGGTAACCAAAAACGGTTTTAATTCCTTGCTGTTGCAGTGCTGTAACGACTAACTCGGACCCATTCATAATTTTGCTCCTCTTCGCTTACCTTCCGTCTTACAAAGTAAGTGAGTTAGTTCATTTCGACTGTTGCACATCTTGTGCTCCCATTTCTTCCCAAAGTGATAAAAAAAACCCCCGGACTACTCGGTAGTTCGGGGGTTTGTGTGCTGTGTTTGCTTACCTTTTGCCCACATGCCCCCGCGCGGCGATAATAATCACCACGATGACGCGAATAATGAGAGCTTGTAGTTGAGCAAAAGGTTGCATTGTTTGTCCGGTTACTTAGTTTTTATGATTATTTATGTCTTTATTAAGTGGTAACACAGATATGACTCTCATGACAAGAAAAAATACCGACTTTATTCACATTTTTTCATCAATAACTGGGTATAACTATGGAATTGAATAAACAAATTATTAACTTATATCTTTATTAGTGGAGGGTGTATGGGGTTGGCTGTCATTCATAGCCGTGCGTGCGTGGGCGTTGAAGCGCCTGCTGTTACTGTTGAAGTGCATATCAGCAATGGCATGCCTGCATTTAATCTGGTGGGGCTTGCGGAGACGACAGTAAAAGAAGCTCGTGATCGTGTACGCAGTGCGATCCTAAATGCAAAGTTTGAATTCCCTTCTAAACGGATCACCGTGAATCTAGCTCCCGCCGATCTGCCCAAAGAAGGAGGACGATTTGATCTTCCTATTGCTTTAGGCATTTTAGCGGCTTCAGGACAAATTGCTTCAAATCAGCTCGAAAAATACGAGTTTGTCGGGGAACTGGCGTTATCTGGAGAGTTGCGTCGGGTGAAAGGTGTACTGCCTGCCGCGCTTGCAGCGAACAAAGTGCAACGCTGTTTGGTGGTGCCGGATAGCAATGGCGATCAAGCGGCTTTGGTGGGAGAGAAACGGCATAAATCGGCCCCTCATTTATTGGCGGTATGCGCTGAATTATGCGGCCAGCAAACCTTAGGGTTATTTCAAAGTGAATGCCAAGCTGGGAGTGTTAATCATGAGCGGGACTTACAAGACATTATCGGTCAGCAACAGGGAAAACGGGCGTTAGAAATCGCGGCGGCTGGTGGTCATAACATCTTGTTTTTAGGGCCTCCTGGCACAGGGAAAACCATGTTGGCTTCTCGAATGTCGGATTTATTGCCCGATATGAGTATTGAAGAGGCACTGCAAACGGCCTCTGTCGCGTCATTGACTGAGCAAGACATTAATCAACACAATTGGCGACAACGGCCTTTTCGATCTCCACATCATTCCAGCTCGATGGCCGCGTTAGTCGGAGGCGGCTCTATCCCTCGTCCTGGGGAAATTTCGTTATCTCATAATGGGATCTTATTTCTGGATGAAATGCCTGAATTTGAGCGTAAGGTGTTGGATTCTTTGAGAGAGCCACTAGAGTCGGGCGAGATCATCATTTCTCGTGCGGCCAGTAAAACCCGTTTTCCAGCCCGCTTTCAGTTAGTGGGTGCGCTAAACCCGAGCCCAACGGGTTACTATGAAGGTAACCAAGCTCGTGCCAATCCTCAAACCATTTTACGCTATCTTAGCCGTTTATCAGGGCCGCTATTGGATAGATTTGATATGTCGTTAGAGATTCCATTGTTACCAAAAGGAACCCTAGCAGAAGGTGGAGATCGAGGCGAAACAAGTGCTGTTGTGAAATCTCGGGTACATCAAGCTCGCCAGATCATGGCTCAACGCAGTGGTAAAGTAAATGCGCTGTTAGGGAGTCGAGACATGGATGAGTACTGCCCACTTTTAAAAGAGGATGCGGCTTTTTTAGAAACGGCGTTGCATCAATTAGGACTGTCGATACGGGCGTATCACCGAATCATTAAAGTGGCTCGAACCATTGCTGATTTAGCAGGAGAAGAGCAGATCCAGAAATCACATTTGGCAGAAGCATTAGGGTATCGTGCGATGGACAGGTTGCTGAAGCAGTTAACGATGCAGGTCGCTTAGTGTTCTTTGGGTATCAAAAAGGGAGCGATGAGGCTCCCTTATTTAGTGTGATTTTGATTCTGGCTTATTGTTGTGTGGTTAGCCAGTTGATCAGCTCGTAGTACTCTTCAGCTGATGTGATTTTGTTGGTTTGAACAAGGTATTTATTGTTCACAACAACAACAGGAACACCAGTTAAGCCACTGTCTTGGAATGATTTGTTAAAGCGGTTAACCATTGAGTTGTTTGCAAAGCTTTTGAAAGCGCTGTCGTAATCTTTTGCACTTACCCCTTCATCTAAGAAGATTTGGCGTAGCTCTTCGTCGTTACGAGGTGGTTTGTTCATGTTATGGATACGGTTAAATAGCACTGGGACCATTTTGTCTTCAATATCCAGCATTACCATCACTGCGTAAGCTTTACTTACGGACTTACCCATGTTTCCGCCCATGAAAGAAACATGGCTCTTTTGAAATTTAGCGTCTTCTGGTAATTGCTTTTTCAGGCCCTGGATCAGTGGCTCAAAGCTATGACAGTGCGGGCAGTAAAAAGAGAAGAACTCATTGACGGTTGGCGTAGAAGAAGCAGGAAGATCAAGTACTTTGTAGTAATCGCCTTCTGTAAATTTTGTTGCTGAAGCATTGACTGAAAAGCTTAAAACTAATGCACCAAACAGTGCCGCTATTTTCTTAAACATGTGAGTGTAACTCCAAGTGTTATGATTGTATTTACTGGTTTACCACTGTGGCATTAATTGTAATGGTGGCTCATTCAGGGCTGCAATTTGTTCTTTAAAGCCGAGAACTTGCCCTTCCCAATACTTTGGATCTGCAAACCAAGGAAACGCCTGTGGAAATGCAGGGTCGTGCCAGCGTTTAGCGAGCCAAGCCATGTAGTGCACCATTCTCAGACCACGTAAAGGTTCAATAAGTTTCAATTGTGAATTATCAAAATCACAAAACTCGGTATACGCATCTAAAATGGTATCTAATTGAGCCACTTTGTCATGGCGATCGCCGTTTAATAGCATCCACAAATCTTGAATTGCGGGGCCATTTCGGGCGTCGTCTAAGTCGACAAATAAAGGGCCATCACGCCATAAAATGTTACCTGGGTGGCAGTCACCGTGTAAGCGTATTGCTGTCCAGTCTGTTGTCCAATACTCTTCAATCTTTTGAATCAGTAGGTCCAGATCAGAGAAAAAGCTGTTTTCTAGGTGAGCTGGAATAAAAGATGAATTTTGAAGTAGCTGACGAGGCTGGTGAAGGTACTCTTCTACACCAATGGTTGGGCGATGTAGAAACGGTTGGCTTTGGCCGACTTTATGGATCCGGCCTAAGAATCGGCCTACCCACTCCAGCTGATCAAAGTTATCCACTTCAAATTGACGTCCACCTAGGCTCGGGAATACCGCAAACCAGTAGCCTTGGTAGCTATGTAAACTTTGGCCATCGCGTTTAATAGGGGCAGCCAAAGGAATGTCTTGCTCTTCCAACTGAAAAGAGAAGTCATGTTCTTCTTGGATCTGTTGCTCAGACCAACGTTGAGGTCGATAAAATTTCACCACATAGCGTTGCCGTTCTTCATCGACAAATTGATAAACACGGTTTTCGTAGCTATTGAGTGGTAATAAACCTGATTCTGCTCTGATCCCGATGCTTTCAAGGGCATACCACATAAAGTCAGGAGTCAGGGCACTAAAATTGAACGATTGAGCGTCTGTCATCACGTGTCTTTTTTCGATGAAATAGAAAGTAATAGTAACGTATTAAAACAAAAAGGGCTCCTATTGGAACCCTTTGTATTGTTATGAACTAAGTATCCACCAGGATCAGAGCTTTTTGATGAAGCGGCTTTCGGTTTGGATCAGCTCGTTGTTGCTGTTTTTTAGATTGAACTGAATCTTCGAGATCGGTTTTGCGAGTTCATCAGGATCGGCCCCAAGACTGATAGGAAGGCTTAATACTTCCCCTGCTTTTACTGTGATGGTTTGTGAACCGTACCACTTGGCGTCTTCTAGCCCAGAGACCGATAAACGATATTCCTGAGATTGCTGTGTTTTGTTAATGATTTTTAAGGTGTAGGTGTTTTCCACAAAACCTTCACTGTTGATCCTAAATAGCTGGTTTCTATCACGTAAGACATCCAGTCCCATTGGTTCGACAGACGCGACCTGCGCAAAGAATAGTCCAATCATGATCAGCATGACAGCACCATAACCGATGAGCTTCGGACGCATAACCTTAGTACTTTCTCCGGCTAGTTTGTGTTCGGTAGTGTAGTTGATCAGGCCTTTTGGATAGCCCATGCGATCCATGGTTTTATCACAGGCATCGATACACGCGCCGCAGTTGATGCATTCGTATTGCAAGCCATCTCGAATATCGATGCCCGTCGGGCACACTTGAACGCACAGGTTACAGTCAATGCAGTCACCAAGACCAAGCTCTTTTGGATCTTTTTTACGAGATCGAGGGCCACGAGCTTCCCCTCGTTCGGCATGATAACCCACGATGTAGGTGTCTTTATCAAACATTGCGGATTGGAAACGAGCGTACGGACACATATGAATGCACATGATGGAGCGCATCCACCCCGCATTGCCGTAAGTACATCCCGCAAAAAAGAGCACCCAGAACACTGGCCAAAATTCGGCATCAAGCGTAAAGAAGTTGACGACCAGATCTTTGACTGGCACAAAATAGCCCGTAAAGGTAAAACCAGTGGCTAAGGCAATACTGAACCAAGCGATGTGTTTAGCGGCTTTTCGAAGAGCAAGGTTGCCAGTGAGTGGCATACCGTCTTGCTTGCGTCTTTTGTTCGCGGGACCTTCCAGTTTCTCTTCAAACCAGATGTACATGAAGGTCCATACGGTTTGGGGACACAAATAACCACACCAGACTCGCCCTAAAAAGGTGGTAAGAAAAAAGAGCCCAAAGGCGGCGATAACCAATAATAGGGCCAATAAGGTTAAGTCTTGAGGGAATAGTGTTGTCCCAAAAAAGTTAAATTGCTGATTGCCGATATCCAGTAAAATGGCCTGTCGCTCACCGTAAGGGATCCACGGTGTGAGTGTAAAAAGGAGCAGTAAAAACCAACCACCATAGCGGCGTAGTTTCTGGTATGTCCCCTTACTTTCTCTTACGTAGATCTGGTTACTTGGGTTAAAACGGTCATCGCTTCCTTTATGGGTTTTAGGATTAAACTGTTGGGGAGTCACATCCTTTATTTTGATTTTTTCCTGACTCATTACTTTTCCTTAGGCATACGCAAACAAATACATAGTTTGTTTGGTTTATTTCAATTTGAATAATAGCTGCTATTGGCTGTTAGCCCTTCAAATTGAGCTTCGACTGACATTGATCGAGGCGATTATAACGTGAACAAGAAAGAGAATTCTTTAAGGCAATCAAGCTTTAAAGAAATTGATGTAAGGAAGAGGCTATTTATGACGTAATGATCTAAAAATAGAAACACTCACGTATTTTGCGCGTCAGTGTTTCTAGAGACGTGTTATTCAATGATGCCGCGAGCTTTCAAGATGGCGGTTTTAAAATCATTTTCACAATCTTTGGCTAGGCCTGGGATCATGTCATTTTTTTCACTGTTGCGCATTTTAAGGTGGTAAATCAGCACATCATCAGTGAGATCTTCGAGCTTACCTTGGTAGTTGGCTTCTTGAGCTAGCTTTACTAAGAATTGAACGAGGTTTAGATCAGGATCTTTTTGCCACTCAGGATGCAGCAATTCAATGACTTCGTTAACGCGATGACACTTCATGGTTTCTCCATAATATTTATAGGTGTATTTTATGGTGAGTAAATTACCAGATAAATAACGGGAAAGAAAAAAGCGCAGCATATAAATACCGCGCTTTTCTATTATGCCGCGTGAGAAACAGATTTTGTTGCCGTAGCTGGAGTATCAACAAGGCCCATTTCTGGCGTTGGTTTTTTTGCAACCGGAGCTGCTACAAAGCTTGCACGGCGTCGAGACGCGCTGCGCGCTGAGTTGTACCTGACGGGGGTCGGGTGCATTGATTTACCTAACAGTCAGGCGCTTCCTTGGCCAAATTAATGACCTAACTATTCCTGAGAGTTTCCTCTCTATTCTGGCAGAGCCAATCCTTAAAAATAGTCAGGAATAAATAATATGCTTGATGCATATTGGAGCTCAGAATATCAGCAATATTTTGGGGCGTCGAGTAGCAAATAGTCGAATACCCTTATTTATTTCACAGTTTTTTATTTCTTATTTTTAAGCCGACGATGTGCTCAATTTTGAGCCTTTTTTCAGTTAAAAAATGACCAAAACCCCACTGTTGAAGTGAGATTATTTTTATCACTTCCTCTTTTGTTATTTATAGGTTAAAAAACGGCGACAATAATAAATACAAAGGTTGGAATCAGTAATGGGGCAAGATAAACAGCAACGCGCTGCAAGCCGAAATTTATCCTACAAACTTGCCGAGTCTCTTGGGCGTAATCTACTGAATGGCCAGTCTCAACCTGGCGATATTTTACCTGGGGAAGTGGAACTGGGTGAGATGTACGGAGTGAGCCGTACCGCCGTTCGTGAAGCGATTAAGATGCTCGCAGCCAAAGGCATGGTACTGCCGCGTCCACGTATTGGGACTCGTGTTTTACCAAAACGTGACTGGAACTACTTGGATCGGGATTTATTAGCGTGGATTGACTTTGAAACACAGCCAGAAATTATTAAAGAGTTTCAACACGTCAGGCTTACATTAGAACCAGAAGCGGCTGCGTTGACAGCATTGAATGCCTCAGAGCAAGATCGCATGGAGCTGGTTGAGCTAGTTGGAAAAATGCATGAATTGGCAGTGAACTATGATCAAGATAGTTGGGTCGAAGTAGATACACGTTTTCATCAGTTAGTGTATTTTGCTTCGGGCAATCACTTTATTAGTCCATTCGGTAACCTATTCAAAGCGGTGTTTGAGAGTTACTTTCGAGTCGCAGGGCGTGAAAAATTATTTAAGCTCGAACATCATCAAGCCATGGTTGATGCCATTGTCGCAAAAGATGGCAATGCCGCTAGACAGGCAACGATTGCATTATTAATGGCCTGATTTTCATGGTCGTGCTCACTTGTTTGAGTCGCGTTATGAATGGCTTTTTTGTTGATTATATTTATTCAAAATTTGTGCGGTTACAGGAGGTAATCTCATGTCTTTTTTCAAAAAAACGTTAGCATCACTCGGTATTGGCTCTGCTAATGTGGATTCTATTATTCATGATGAAGCACTGATCCCAGGGGAAACCGTTTCTATCACAGTTCAAGTGACGGGAGGCTCAACCGAGCAGGCTATCGATAATATTGAACTCTCATTGTGCTGCCGTTATATGGCGGAAGTAGAGCGTGAAAACGAAGAGGGTGAGTCTGAAACGGAAACAGAGGTACGTACTCATGTGTTAGCGGAATGGAGTTTACCTTACGCTTTTACTATTCATGCTGGTGAAAGCCGAGATTTTGAAGTTGAGCTGGAGCTACCACTGAATACGCCAGTCACTGTTGGTGACTCAAAGGTGTGGTTGGAAACCGGATTAGATATTGATTTTGCGCTGGATCCAAGTGACAAAGACATGTTGACAGTTCGCCCTGATCCGATCATGGAAGGGATCTTTAACACACTTGAAGACGCTGGATTACGAGTACGACAAGTGGAATGTGAAGCAGTGGATGGTTTTGCGCTGCCTTTTGTTCAAGAGTTTGAGTTTGTGCCAGTAACGGGGCCTTACCATGGGGTGTGGCGAGAATTAGAGATCGTAGCGTATCGCGATGACGATCAGTTGCAGCTGTGGTTTGAAATCGATCGCCAGCAGCGTGGGGTTCGCGGTTTATTAGCTAACTTATTAGGCACTGGTGAGTTAGAGCGCCATTTAGTGATTGATACATCGGTTTCTCCAGAAGAAGCTGGTCAGCAGGTTATTGATTTCTTAGAACAAACTACATAACACTCAAATAACCTCACTTTAATTGCCTTTCAATGTACAATTTTAGCTTACACGTGTAAGCTCAATTGTGCGATACTGCTTTTCATATTAACAATGGCCTTCACGATGGAGTGATGAATATGAAAAGCAGCCTTACCGCGGAATACTCCGTAACAGAAGAAGTCGCTAACAGTGTGACTCATGCTGCCGGTATGCTTTTTGGTATCGTCGGACTAATTTTGCTGTTGCTCAAAGCCAGCGATGCGAATGCGGATCTGCTGACCATGACCAGCATGAGCATTTACGGTGCCAGTATGATTATTTTGTATTTGGCATCGACCTTGTACCATTCAATTTCGTATCAAAAAGCCAAGCGCTGGCTTAAAACCTTTGATCACTGCGCTATCTATCTGTTGATTGCGGGCAGTTACACCCCTTTTTTATTGGTGAGCTTACGAACGCCATTAGCCATCGGCTTGATGATTGTGATTTGGTCGATTGCGGTGATTGGCATTATTGCCAAAATAGTGTTTGTGTATCGGTTTAAAAAACTATCTTTGATCACCTACCTCACCATGGGCTGGTTATCGGTGATTGCGATTTACCAACTGGCGCAGTATTTAGCGACGGGTGGGTTGGTATTATTGGCACTTGGTGGTGTGGTGTATTCCCTTGGTGTTATTTTTTATGTGAACAAACGCATTCCTTATAATCATGCTATTTGGCACTTGTTTGTACTCGGTGGCAGTGTGTGCCACTTTCTGGCCATCTATTATTTTGTCGAGCCAAGATAGAGACAGTTCGATGTTACAGGTTAAAAAGGCGGGATATTTATACCCGCCTTTTTTGTGTTTGCGTATTACGTGAAAAGTTAGTTTTTCCAAAAGGCAGGGAAGAATAAAACCAATACCGTTAGAATTTCTAACCGCCCCATTAGCATCCCCATGCTAAGAATCCACTTTGCCGCATCCGGTAAGGAAGCAAAATTGCCTGTCGGACCGATCACCTCTCCCATTCCCGGGCCCACATTGGCAACGGCAGTCACCGCACCCGATAAGCTGGTGATGGGATCTAACCCCAAAATACTGAGTAAGGCTGCAATGACGATAATGGTGATAAAAAACGTCAAGCCAAAGGCCACCACAGAGCGAACAATATCGTCATTCACAGGGCGATGATTATAGCGCTGAACAAAAATGCCAGAAGGGTGGATGAGCTTCATCATCTGTTTTTTTAGCAGTGCGGCTGCAATTTGAAAGCGGAAAATTTTGATGCCGCCAGAAGTAGAGCCAGAACACGCACCTGCCATCATCACAAAAACGAACACGATGACCGGCAGGCTGCCCCACGCCGTAAAATCTTCGAGCCCAAATCCAGTGGTGGTGATCACTGAAATGATATTAAACAGAGAAACTCGGATTGCATCCATGACGGAGTAGTGATTGTGATACACCAGCCACAGGGCCACGATGGCGCTGGTTAACAGAACTAAGTGAATAAAGCCTCTTACTTGGGCATCACGCCAGAGCAGTTTACCGTCTTTTTTACGCAGAGCTTGAATGAAAAGCAGGAAAGGCAACCCACCGGCAAACATGAAAAAGGTGCCGACCCAATGTGCGCTATTAGAGAAGTGATTCATGGAGCCATCAGAGGTGGAGTAGCCTCCCGTGGATAAGGTGGTAAAGGCATGATTGATGGCTTCAAAAGCGCTCATGCCTGTGAACAAGTAGCCAATAAAACACATGGCGGTAAGGCTGAGGTACACAGCCACAATGTTCTTGGCGACATTTTTGGTGCGTGGGGCGCTTTTATCGGACCAATCAGAGGATTCGGTTTGGAATAAACGCATCCCGCCGACGTTAAGCATGGGCAAAATGGCCACTCCCATTACGATAAAGCCCACTCCACCGAGCCATTGTAGGGTTGACCGCCACAATAAAATGCTCGGTGCCATGTCATCGAGGCCACTGAGCACCGTTGAACCTGTGGTAGTGATACCCGACATGGTTTCAAAATAAGCATCGGTAAAACTAATGTGGTTAATAAATACAAAGGGCAGGGCGGCAAAAGCGCTGGCGATGGTCCAGACCAAGGTGGTGATCAAAAACATGTCGCGCACGTTCATCTTAAATGACGCCGTTCGACCTAAACTCAGACAAGCAAATGCTGCGAGGTGAGTTAGAATAACGGATTGACCAAACTCTAAAAAACCAGCGGTGCCAGTGAGGAAAGCCACTAAAGTGGGGATGTACATGAACAGGGCGATCTTAGATAAGACCAGCCCTATAACAAATAAAATGGATTTTAGATTTACCATGACGGCAGAAGATAATTACAAGAAGAATGGACTTGGTTGGAATAACCGTTCGACATCTGGAACGTATTTTTTATTCACTAAGAACATGACCACGTGATCATCTTGTTCGATGATGGTTCTGTCATGGGCGATCAGCACTTCATCTCCGCGAACGATGGCACCAATGGTTGTCCCCGGTGGCAGTTTGATTTTGCCAATCGCACGACCCACAACTTTAGAGGTGGTTTGGTCGCCATGAGCAATGGCTTCAATGGCTTCTGCCGCCCCGCGTCGTAGCGAAGATACATTCACAATATCGGCACGACGAACATGGGTCAACAGCGCTGAAATGGTGGCTTGTTGTGGCGAAATAGCAACATCAATGGTGCCCCCTTGGACCAAATCGACATACGCACCACGCTGGATCAGCACCATCACTTTTTTAGCGCCCATGCGTTTTGCCAGCATGGCCGACATGATATTGGCTTCGTCTTCGTTAGTGACGGCAATAAACACGTCTACTTGATCGATGTGCTCTTCATTCAGCAATTCTTGATCGGCAGCGTCTCCGCAGAAAACGATGGTGTCTTCTAAGAGCTCAGATAAACGTTCAGCTCGTTGCTGATTACGCTCAATCAGTTTTACGCTGTAGTTCTGCTCTAAGCGGCTAGCAAGGCCTGCTCCGATGTTACCACCGCCCACGATCATGATGCGTTTATAAGGCTTTTCTAAACGCTGAAGTTCACTCATGACCGAGCGGATGTGGTTACTGGCGGCGACAAAAAACACTTCGTCATCGGCTTCAATAATGGTGGTGCCTTGGGGGCGAATAGGGCGACCTTGACGGAAAATGGCAGCCACCCGGGTATCAATGTGTGGCATGTGTTCACGAAGGGCTGATAGGGCATTACCCACTAATGGGCCACCGTAATACGCTTTTACGGCCACTAAGCCGACTTTTTTCTCTGCAAAGCTCACTACTTGCAAGGCACCTGGGTATTCGATAAGGCGTTCGATGTAACCTGTTACCAACTCTTCAGGGGCAATCAGATGATCAACGGGCACCGCATCGGATTGGAACAGTTGATCTTTTTCTTTGAGATATTCTGGTGAGCGAATACGCGCGACACGGTTTGGAGTGTTAAACAAGGTGAACGCAATTTGGCAGGCGCTCATGTTGGTTTCATCCGAGTTGGTTACGGCCACCAACATATCGGCATCTTGAGCACCTGCTTCACGTAAGGTATCTGGGTGGCTGGCAAAGCCTTGAACCACCCGAAGATCGTACTTATCCTGCAGCTCCCTTAGTCTGTCTGAGCTTTTATCGACGATGGTGATGTCGTTGTTCTCACCCACTAAGTTTTCGGCCAGTGTACCGCCTACTTGACCTGCGCCAAGGATAATAATCTTCATATTAAGTGCCTACGTTACGCTTTTTCTAAAACGGCATAGTAGAAGCCGTCCATATCATCTTCACCCGGTAGAATTTGACGACCTGGGTTATTCAGATCTGATCCAATCAATTTGGCATCTGCCGTGCGTTGTAAAAAGGCACTGACTTGATCTTTATTTTCTTGTGGTGTGATGGAGCAAGTTGCATAAACCATTGTGCCACCAGATTTTAGTTGCTTCCACATGGCATCAAAAATTTCACTTTGCAGCTCTACTAATGCGTCAATGTCATTGGCACGGCGTAGCCATTTGATGTCTGGATGACGGCGGATAACGCCTGTTGCCGAGCAAGGTGCGTCCAGTAAGATGCGATCAAATTGCTCCCCTTGCCACCATTCCTGCGGGGCGCGTGCGTCACCACATACCACCGTGGCTTGTAGGTTTAAGCGTTGCAAGTTGTCGTGCACACGTTTTAGACGGTTGTCATCACAGTCAATGGCTACGACGTTGGCGTCGGTCGTGCGTTCTAAAATATGAGCCGTTTTACCACCCGGAGCCGCACAGCAATCTAAAATCAATTCGCCTGCTTTTGGTTGTAAATACTCAACAGACAGTTGGGCGGCAGCATCTTGAACCGATACCCAACCTTTATCAAAACCTGGCAGCTTTTGCACATCACACGCAGAGCCTAATTTCAAAGCATCCGGAGCGCTAGGGTGAAGAGTGGTTTCTATGTTCTCATTATTGAGCAGAGCTTGGTAATCATCACGGTTGTGGTGCTGACGGTTCACACGAAGCCACATAGGTGCTTTGGTGTTGTTGGCTTCCACAATGGTTTGCCACTGCTCAGGGTAGGCTGATTTTAACAGCTTAAGAAGCCAGCTTGGGTGACCATATTTACCCGCATCATGACTGGTGGCTTTCGTGTCTAGAGCTTCTTGATCACGCTGGTAGCTACGTAAAATGGCATTGATTAAGCCTCGTAGACGTGGCCCTTTAAGGCTTTTTGTGCCATCAACGGTTTCAGCGACAGCGGCGTGCGCTGGAATACGCATGAAGCTTAATTGGTACAGGCCCACTAAAATCAGATGATGGAAAACACGCTGCTTTCCTTTTAGCGGTTTTTCCATTAGTTCATTCGTAATGGATTCTAAACGCGGTAAAACACGCAGTACGCCATAACAAATTTCTTGTAGTAGCGCCTGATCGCGAGGTTTGACTTGCTGCTGAGCGACAGGAAGTACATTGGAAAGGGATTGCCCTTGATCGACAACTTGGAAAATAACTTTCGCTGCCGCAGCACGAACATTCATGAGCTGTTACCTAAAATGATGCAAACTGAAAAGAAAACGGCCAGCGAACTGGCCGATTGAATTAGTTAAGAACGGTGCCGACTTCAAACCAGTCTTTGCGAGAGTTCAATAAATCTTGAACCTTCATGGCTTTCTTGCCTGGTGGTTGCAGCTGTTCAAATACGATGGCGTTTTTAGCCGTGGCCACATAAATACCGGTTTTGTCAGCTTTAATAATGGTGCCTGGTTGTTCATCGCCTGAGTGGGGCTCTACACGTGATTGCCATACTTTGACGTTGTTATCAGCGGCGCTGAAGTGGCTCATTGGCCACGGATTAAATGCACGTACACAGCGCTCAATGGCCTCTGCATCTAGCGTCCAATCCACTTTGGCTTCTTCTTTACTTAGCTTTTTCGCATAGTTAGCCAGTTCATCGTCTTGTTTGGTCGCAACAGCAGTGCCATCGGCGATATCACTAAGACAGGCAACTAAAGCATCAGGGCCAAGCTCAGCCAGCTTTTCATACATGGTGGCACTGGTGTCAGTGGCTTCAATTGGCAAAGTGGCAATGCTGAGCATGTCGCCAGTATCTAGACCAATGTCCATTTGCATGATGGTCACGCCGGTTTCTTTATCACCAGCCCAAATAGAGCGCTGAATCGGTGCCGCACCACGCCAACGTGGCAAGATGGAACCATGCACATTAATACAGCCTAGTTTTGGCGTATCGAGCACGGCTTGAGGTAATAATAACCCGTAAGCCACCACTACCATGAGATCTGCATTTAGATCGGCAAGCTGCTGTTTGGCTTCATCACTTTTGAAGTTCTCTGGCTGATAAACAGGAACATCATGTTCAAGTGCGATGTTTTTTACTGGGCTGGCCGTTAATTTTTTACCACGACCTGCTGGGCGATCGGGTTGCGTGTATACCGCGATAACTTCATGGTGTGAAGACAATAATGCCGCCAAATGACGGGCGGCAAAATCGGGTGTACCAGCAAAGACAATACGTAGTGGTTTGCTCAAGGTAACCTCTTATTTGTTCTTTTCGTTAAAACGTTTAATTTTTTCTAGCTTTTGCTTGATACGCTGACGCTTTAAAGGAGATAGGTAATCAACAAACAGCTTACCATCTAGGTGATCCAGTTCGTGCTGCACACAAATGGCTAACAGATCATCGGCTTCAAACGTATATTCTTCGCCATCGCGGTTAAGCGCTTTTACCGTTACTTCTGCTGCGCGTGGCACTAAGCCGCGTGCGCCAGGAACAGACAGGCAGCCTTCTTCAATGCCATCTTCACCGCGTTTTTCGATGATTTCAGGATTGATCAGAACCATTGGCGCATCGCGCTCTTCTGATACATCGATCACCACGATGCGTTGATGGAAATCTACCTGCGTTGCCGCAAGGCCGATGCCTTCTTCGTCGTACATGGTTTCAATCATGTCATCAACGAAGGTTTGAATTTCTGGTGTAACTTCAGCCACTGGCTTCGCTACGGTACGTAGACGCTCATCTGGGAACGTAAGAACTTGCAATACAGACATAGATACTCGAAATATTGAACTGTGCCGAAAACAGCATAAACCTAATTGCTCCAATTCTAGACATTTTATTGACCAAATGACAGCATCACGGCGAATGTCTGACAAGGAAAAGCAGGCGATGAAAAAAAGTTTTCGATTTGGGTCTTCTATATTCGCATTGTTTTTATTTTGTACGCCCTCCCACCTTATGGCCGATGAGTTATCTTTAAAGCCTAATTACCCTCATTCTTATACGGTGAAACAAGGCGATACTCTGTGGGATATTTCTGCTTTATTTCTTGATAGCCCATGGCTGTGGCCAAAGTTATGGAAGCTCAATTCGTACATAGAAAACCCCCACCTTATTTACCCTGGAGATAAACTGACGTTAAGTTGGTTCAATGGCCAGCCTGTCTTGAGCCTTAAACCTTTTAAGACACTGAGCCCAAAGATGAGAATCGTAGAAAAAAGCGCTCTGCCCACTGTTTCTCCCGATTTAATCGTGCCTTATTTAGATTCAGATAAGTTGATTGATCAGTTTACGTTGGATCATGCCTTTCATGTTTTGGGGACACATGACGGTCGGCGATATTTAAGCGCTCAAGATCCTATTTATGTGGATGGCGTGTTAGAGCACCCGAAGTGGGGGGTGTATCGCGTGGTGTCTGAGTTTGCGCGTTCTGATGCAGAAAACATCACTCAGGCCTATGCATTAAAACAAATTGCGAATGCGACCTTAGTAAAGCCGCATAAAAACTTTAGTCAGTTGGCCATCACAACATTGAATCAAGAAGTGCAAATCAATGATCTCATATTGCCGATGACATCACGCCAACCAGAATCATTAACCAATAGTTTTAGCCCACATCCAGCCCCAGCAGGATTAAAAGCTTCCGTATTAGGAGCGATTAATGGTGGCAAATACATGGCGGTGAACCAAGTTGTGGTGGTTGATCGAGGGAGTGATGACGGTTTAGCACAAGGCAGTATGTTTGAACTAAAAGAGCCAAGCATGACGGTAGGTGGTTTAAAAGGGAAATACATGTACCAAACGAAAACCACGGATGATAACAACGCAATTTCATTTCCAAATAATACGGTGGGTGAGCTGATGATGATTAGAACCTATCAAAAGTTTAGTTTAGCGTTGATAACCAAAAGCACAGTGCCTGTTAGCCAGCGCTTGATGGCAGTTTCTCCTTTGACTGAGAGAGAGTAATGATGATGGGGTATGATGAAATCGATCTGTCTGCATGGTTAACATTAAGTTTTACACCAGGGATTGGTGGGCACAAGCTAACCAAGTTACTCAGTATTGATTCTCCAACAAATTTAATAAATTACAGTCGCGAACAGCTGCTAAGTATTGGCTTTAAACCTGCTCAAATTAAGCACTTACATTCCCCTTCTTTACCTATGGTGGAGCAAAGCTTGGCTTGGGCAGAGCAGGGGCAAAATCATATCCTCACCTTGGGCTGTTCAAATTATCCTATACTATTAAAAGAGATCGCTTCGCCTCCACCTATTTTGTTTGTGCAAGGTAACCCAAGTGTGTTGTCTGCGCCTCAAGTGGCATTGGTTGGGAGCCGGAATGCGAGCAGGGAAGGGTTAGAAGCTGCAAAAAGTTTTAGTTATGAGCTGTCTAATCAAGGCTATATTGTGACAAGTGGTCTCGCACTAGGGATAGATGGTTATGCGCATCAAGGAGCGTTACAGGGATCAGGCAAAACCATCGCTGTGTTAGGGTCGGGGTTAAGTGAGGTTTATCCGGCCAGACATAGAAAGCTAGCGGCAAAAATAGCAGAGCAAGGGGCTCTGGTTTCTGAATTTTGGCCCAAAGCAAAACCCAAACCGGATCATTTCCCACGTCGCAACCGAATCATCAGTGGACTTTCTACGGGGGTATTAGTGGTTGAGGCAGCAGAGCGAAGTGGTTCATTGATCACCGCGCGTTATGCGCTTGAACAAGGCCGAGAAGTGTTTGCTCTTCCTGGTTCCATTCATAATCCTACCAGCCGAGGTTGTCATACCTTAATAAAATCTGGCGCTAAATTAGTTGATCACTCAAATGATATATTGGAGGAAATTGGAGCATTAACGAAATGCACAATAAATCATCAACCAAGTCTGTTTGAGCCACAACCTGAGCAGGAACAATTGCCATTTCCTGCTGTGTTGGCTAACGTAGGGGGTGAAGCAACACCTGTAGATGTAGTAGCACAACGCTGCCAGCAGCCTGTACATGAAATCATGATGCAATTGCTTGAACTCGAATTGCAAGGTTTCGTCACTGCAGTCCCAGGTGGCTACATCAATAAGCGGAGGGGCTAGCCATGATGGATATTCTTATGTACCTGTTTGAAACTTATATTCACAGTGATGTGGACTTAAAAGTGGATCAGGATGAATTGGAAGAAGAGTTATTACGAGCCGGCTTTCATCAGCAAGATATTTACAAAGCCTTAAATTGGCTAGAGCAGTTAGCGCTATTGCAAGAAGATGATGGGCATCCATATTTGATCAGCAGTGCATCGACGTCAGTGCGTATTTTTACCGCCGATGAGATGAACCGTTTGGATGTGCAAAGCCGTGGCTTTTTAATGTTTTTAGAACAAGTGAATGTGCTTAGTTCTGAAACTCGTGAAATGGTGATTGATCGAGTTATGGGGCTGGAAACATTGGATTTTTCGCTTGAAGATCTTAAGTGGGTGATCTTAATGGTCTTGTTTAATGTTCCGGGTAACGAAAATGCGTATACCCAAATGGAAGAGTTGATTTATAACGTTGAAGAAGGTTTGCTTCACTAAACGATAATGATTGCGTGTGAATGAGTAACGTATAGATGTCTGGAAAAATTGACGAGCAGCTGTTTGGTGCTCATGAACATGCTTTAGAACATCATGAGTCTTGCCCAAGCTGTGGTGGGGAGCTTGCTATCCGCCACAGTAAGCGTGGGCCTTTTTTAGGATGTACCCAATATCCCGCGTGCGATTACATTCGTCCTTTACATCATAATGATGGTCATGTGGTCAAAGAGTTAGGCTTACCGTGCCCAAGCTGCAGCAGTGAGTTGGTATTACGCCAAGGTCGATATGGGATGTTTATTGGTTGCTCTAGCTTCCCTGAGTGCGATCACATTGAACCTTTAGAGCAAAAAAAAGAAGAAGTCGAAACAGAAGCGATAGATTGCCCGAGTTGTCGTCCTGGCCGTTTAGTTGAGCGAAAGTCGCGTTTCGGTAAAATATTTTACGCTTGTGATAATTATCCTAGCTGTCGATTTGCGGTAAATTCACAACCGATTGCGGGATGTTGTGAAGAGTGTGGTTTTCCTTTGTTGATCGAAAAGAAAACAGCCAAAGGCATACAATCACAATGTGCTGATCGAAAGTGCCACCATATTCAAAGTCAACAGGCGTAAATGAGAACGTTTGTTGTTATCCAAAGCATAAAAAAGCCAGCGTAATTGCTGGCTTTTTCGTGTGTGGTGACTGGCTTTTTTAATTATTCAGAATTCAGGTTAAATTAACTTCTCTGCGTTTTCTTTAATGGCAGGGAAAGCCCTTGGGTCTAGATGCTGAGACAGTGTCAGAAGCGTTTGACCTAAATCTGTAGCACTATTGGCTCTGACATTAATGTGCCCCATTTTGCGGCCTGCTCGTTTGTCTTTACCATACCAATGAACATGACAGGTATTCATGGCTAACACTTCGGGAGATAAAGTATCTTCACCCAAAATGTTCACCATGGCGGTTGGCTGTAGGAGTTCGGTACTGCCGAGAGGTAGATGGCAAACAGCACGCAGGTGATTTTCAAACTGACAGGTCACCGCGCCTTGTTGAGTCCAGTGGCCTGAGTTATGAACTCGTGGTGCAATCTCATTTACCAATAACGTTCCATCAACATCGAAAAACTCTAACGCCAAAACTCCCACGTAATCGAGGCTGTCTGCGACGGCGGTAAACATCTGCTCTGCTTGGTGTTGTACCGAGCTATTGGCTTCAGCAGCAATGGATAAGCTTAATACGCCATTCACATGCACATTTTCTGTGATTGGGTACATGGCCACATGACCGTTTTTGTCACGAACGCCCACCAAAGAGACTTCACGACAAAAAGGCACAAACTCTTCAGCCACAATGGCTTGGTTTGGGGTCTGAATGAGGGCTTCTTCCATTTCATGCCAAATGGAGTCGAGATCGTCATGGTTTTTTAAACGCCATTGCCCTTTGCCATCGTAGCCACCTAGCGCGGTTTTTAATACCATTGGAATACCAACGGTTTCAACAGCATCAAGAAAGTCTTGTTTGCAGTTAATGACGTGGTACTTTGCATTAGTCACACCGGCATTATCCAATAAGGCTTTTTCAATGCGACGATCGCCACCGGCTTTTATCGCCTGAGGCGTTGGGAAGAATTTATGACTGCGTTCGCAAACATCCAGCACATCATAAGGAATGTGCTCAAACTCGGCGGTAATGGCATCGGCATGAGCAATCGCATTATCTAGCCCTTGCATCATGATCTGCTGAGTAAGTGGATGAACAACAGTTTGTGAGTCAACGTCGTAAGCAAACACTTCAATATTAAGTGGGGCTCCGGCTAACGCCATCATACGTGCAAGTTGACCAGCACCTAACACCAAAACCTTCATGATTAATCCTCTGCTGGATTTGGGTTGCTAAGAACCGTGTCAGTTTGCTCTTTACGGAACGCTTCGATTTCCGCCATGATCGTTTCATCGTGCGTACCTAAGATTTGTGCCGCTAAGATCCCGGCATTGGCCGCACCCGCTTCACCAATGGCCAGCGTACCTACCGCGATGCCTTTTGGCATTTGAGCAATCGAAAGAAGAGAGTCCATGCCCTTTAAAGCACGAGACTGAACAGGCACCCCTAATACAGGCAAACTAGTGAACGCCGCTGCCATTCCTGGTAGATGGGCAGCGCCGCCAGCGCCGGCAATAATGACTTTAATACCGCGTTCTTTTGCGCTTTCAGCGTATTCAGCTAAAAGATGTGGGGTACGGTGAGCTGAAACAACTTTGGTTTCGTATGGCACGTTAAAGCGATCTAACATCTCAGCGGCTAGCTTCATGGTAGGCCAGTCCGATTTAGAACCCATAATAATACCGACTTTCATTCCGCACTCCTTTCAATATAAATCAGGCTAAAGGTCATTTTTGCGCGCATTATACGAGTATTTTGAGTTAAGGAAAACGTTTGCGTAGGCTTGGTTACATTTTTATTGTATTTGCTTAACGTTATCCCGTGGTGAGTTTTACAGGGAATTTGTAGAATGTTGGTCAGAGAATCAGCTTAGGGTAAGAAAAGACATGGATAATTTTGATCAAGTAATTGAGGCATTACAACAAGGCGACGTGATTGCCTATCCGACAGAAGGGGTGTTTGGGGTTGGTTGTGATCCTGATAATGTGCAAGCCATCGAAAAATTATTGCAGCTTAAGCAACGTCCAGTGGAAAAGGGATTAATTTTAATCGCAGCGGACTATGAGCAAGTCGAGCCATACGTGGATGACAGCCAATTAAGCGAAGAGCAAAAAAACGCGATTTTTTCAACGTGGCCAGGTCCTGTGACTTGGGTTATGCCAGTCAAAAAAGAAACGTCCAATATGCTGACGGGGCAATTTGATTCTATAGCTGTACGTATTACCGATCACCCTCTAGTTCGTCAACTATGTTCTGAATTCGGTAAACCTATTACATCGACCAGTGCAAACTTAACTGGTGAGCCACCGTGTCGCACCACTGAAGAAGTTTATGCGCAGTTGGGCACACATTTAACGGCGATACTTGAAGGAAAGACCGGAGGAAGAGACAATCCAACGGAAATCCGCGATGCGCGCAGTGGCCAAACTCTGCGTCAGGGCTAAATAACAATAAGGGTAACCGATGGGTCAAGTTGATAAGGGTGCAGTAAAGGCGTTTCTCCTCCAGCTACAAGACAATATTTGTCAGCAGTTGGAAGAAGCGGATGGTCAATCCACATTTGTAGAAGATGCTTGGCAAAAAGAGGCGACAGATCGTCTTGGTGGTGGTGGTCGAACACGTGTGATGACCGATGGCGCTGTATTTGAACAAGGCGGTGTGAATTTTTCGCATGTCACTGGTAAATCCATGCCTGCGTCTGCAACCGCTCATCGACCTGAATTAGCGGGCCGCAGCTTTGAAGCCATGGGGGTTTCTTTAGTTATTCACCCTCGTAATCCTTATATCCCGACGTCTCATGCGAATGTGCGTTTCTTTATTGCCGAAAAAGAAGATGAAGCCCCAATCTGGTGGTTTGGCGGTGGATTTGATCTAACACCGTTTTATCCATTTGAAGAAGATTGCCAGCATTGGCATGACGTCGCCAAAGAGTTATGTGCTCCATTTGGTGAATCGGTGTATGCCGAGCATAAAGCGTGGTGTGATAAATACTTTTTCTTACCACACCGAGATGAAACACGTGGTGTAGGTGGTTTATTTTTTGATGATTTGAATCATTGGGAATTTGAAAAATGTTTGGATTATATTAAAGCCGTCGGGGAAGGGTTTACCCAAGCTTACGTGCCGATCGTGAATAAACGTAAGGACACCGAATATGGTGAACGTGAGCGAGAGTTCCAGCTATACCGCCGGGGTCGTTATGTGGAGTTTAACTTAGTGTATGACCGAGGCACTTTGTTTGGTTTACAAAGCGGTGGTCGAACAGAGTCCATATTGATGTCGATGCCACCACTGGCTCGTTGGGAATATCGCTATGAGCCAGAAGAAGGGTCACCAGAAGCGCGGTTATACAGTGAGTTCTTAAAACCAAGAGAGTGGTAAAGCCATAGCTTGGTTTTCCTGATCAGCAATGTTAGGGTCATCTAAATACGAGATGGCCCTTTTTAATTTCAGGCAGAGGCTAACATGGACAGATATGCCGTATTCGGTAACCCAATCAAACACAGTAAGTCCCCTTTTATTCATACCTTGTTTGCACGTCAAACCACACAAGAGATGGAGTACACATTAAAAGAAGTACCCATTGATGGTTTTGCAGCTGCTGCAAACGCGTTTTTTGCCCAAGAAGGTAAAGGTTGCAATGTGACCGTACCTTTTAAAGAAGAAGCGTATCAATTTGCTGATCAACTTACTGAAAGGGCAAAGCTGGCAGGGGCGGTGAATACCCTTAAGAAGTTAGATGATGGTGGTATTCTTGGTGATAACACCGATGGCGAAGGGTTAGTACAGGATTTATTACAATATCAAACACCATTAAAAGGCAGCCGTATTTTATTGATTGGTGCTGGTGGAGCTGCCCGTGGCGTAGTTTTACCTTTATTAGAGCAGCAGCCATCAGAAGTGGTCATTACCAATCGTACGTTATCAAAAGCAGATACACTGGCTGAACAATTTAAGCCTTATGGTAAGGTCACGGCAATCGCGATGGATGAATTGGCTAATCAACATTTTGATGTGTTGATCAATTCAACCTCGGCCAGTTTGCATGGCAAATTGCCAGAAGTTCCAGCTTCGATTATTCAGGCTCATACCGTGTGCTATGACATGATGTATAGTAAAGAGCAGACATGTTTTAACTTGTGGGCACAAGAAGTGGGTGCAGCACAAACTTATGATGGTCTAGGTATGTTGGTCGGCCAAGCGGCAGAAAGTTTTATGTTATGGCGAGGTCTGCGTCCTGGTACTAAACAAGTATTACGTGAATTGAGAAAAAACTTAGAAGGCTAATCATGAATCAAAATATCCTTTTTCCAGATGATCAAACGTGGGATGTCGAGAGAGAAGTCATTTGTTTTCCGGCCCAACAAGCGGGCTCATTGATTCAGTGTGTGGTCGATAAGGAATGGCTAGAAAAAGTTTCCGGTAGTGTGATCGACGACAGTGCACAAGCATTAGAAGCATTTAGTCAGTGTCGGTTTGATGCGGAAGATGAGGCTGAAGCTCTAATAGAAGATGAGAGCTTCAACTCTTCAGGTGAAATTGAGATTAAATTGTGATGTTTCTGACTTCATTCAGGTAATCATTTTTATTCACAACATAGTTATCTGCTGATTTTTGTAAAAAGGCTTGTTCTTTCTCTGTTAAAGGACGAGCCCGTTTTACGGGGCTACCGACATAAAGGTAGCCGCTTTCCAGTCGTTTTCCTGGCGGTACTAAACTACCTGCACCGATCATTACGTCACTTTCAATATGGGCATTATCTAGAACAATGGCCCCCATACCAACTAATACTCTATCTTCAATAATACAGCCGTGCAGCATGACTTTGTGACCAACTGTGACATCATTGCCAATAAGCAGTGGATAGCCGTCAGGGTTGTCGGCATTTTTATGGGTGACATGTAAGACACTGCCATCTTGGATATTCGTGCGTTCACCAATCACTATATGATTGACATCCCCTCGTGCAGCAACAAAAGGCCAAATACTCGAATCATCACCAAGGGTAATGTCCCCAACTAATACTGATGATGCATCTATATAGACGGATTTGCCTATTTTAGGGGTAATGCCTTTATAGCTTCGTAATGTGGTCATCATCGTTTTTCCTTATTAATAGACCTTTATTCTTAGGTTATGCTGAAAAAAGAATCAAAAAAAGGTCTTTTTGGTGTAAAAATCATCACTCAAATAAATTATCCTTTTTTTTTACGAAAAGCGCTTGCTAATGTGATCGAACTCTCTATAATGCCGCCTCACTGACACGGAGAGCGGCATCCAATAAGGATTCAGCCTCTACTCAGTTAGGACATAAGACCTAAAGAAATAA
>NZ_JAKRGH010000025.1 GCF_022347565.1 Vibrio sp. Of7-15 | reverse complement strand
TTATCAAAAAATAACTGCATCTGGGTTTTACTCTTACGGTGCTCCAGCAGGTAAGGAGCGGCGTCAGGCTTTAGCGAAAAACTGCATGATAGGGGGCGGCATTATTGCGTTGTTATTGTTGTTTGTTGCAGGCCCCATTGCGTGTGTGGGGGCTGGCGCTGGGGCATTGGGGTTCTTAAAAATGGGCTCGATTAAAGACCCAGATCCAGAAGAAAGTGCTTGGCCTTGGTTAGGCATTTACGGGATTATTTTATTAAAAAAACCATTCCTTCGCGGGTTATATAAGATAGAGACTCATGCGGACAGCTACCTGATTCTGGATCCTGAGCAATTAGAAAAAGTAAAAATGATGGTGAAGGAATATGGTCAGCATGAGTTAGATATTTATAACTCAGATGTCGATCGCTTTTTCGACCGTTGGTGGGAGCACCAAGACACCATGCCTTTTAGGCAGACAGTGAAATAATAAATTAACGCTGTTTGTATGGAAGAAGGTGAGCCCGGCGCTCACCTTTTTTGTTTCAGGTTTCAGGACAAATCAGGCATGTACAGAAACAATCAGAGTTTGGCTGTGGCTCCAACTTGTGGAACCTCACCTATAGAACTCCCGTTTAATAAATGTACCTATCACTTTGTCATGCATTTAGGCGACCAAAGGTATGCACGATGATCCTTTTAAATCTTGTTTCCCATACATACTAAAGCCAACGTTGATTCTTCTTGTTCTGAACATATGACCATTACTCGTCCACTTTACAGATAAGTTCGATCTAAGCATTGTCAAAAGGAAGTGTAGTTACTTACTTTAGTTGGAGCTTTTCAGTGCCCTAAATACCGTATTAAACCCAATGTGTAATATTTTAGCAATATCACGCAACCCAGAATGATTCATGGTCATATCATACAATCAAGGTAACGGTAGAGCTGGATATTATTCACTCTGTGCCATGTTTACGAACCGATTTAGCTTGGGAGGAGTAGCGACATGGAAATTCGATGATAGCTATAAAAATCATTCTGAAATGAATAATAGTAAAGTTAATTTCATCATGTTGGAGCCACGACCGGGCAGTTTGATTAATTTGATTGTAAGCTATATTGGACTATGTTTAGAGGAATGTTGCAACTCATCAGCCAAGATATTCATTTTACCTACTAAAAACATCATACTGTCTATCCTCACATAATATAAGACCCGTTAAAATATATTCGTAAATATTGAAAGGCTAGAAAGGTCTCTTGATTTGATAAAAATCAAATGGATATTCCAAGTCTTTTATAGTAGAAAAATGATTAAAAAAGATCATTTATATTCTCATATCTACTACTGGTAATGTTAATACTCCCTTTTTTAAATTAAATTTTAATATTTTATACAGCCATTTTAGTGAGTGATGTATTAAAAAAATGAGGTAAAGCACCATGATGGAAATAATCATTGTACTTTCTATGATGCTTTTTGTTCTGATGCTAGGGTTGATGATGACTCCTAGTCCAAGTTTTGAAAGTGAAAGTAACTCGATTCAAACGGCAACCGATTTGATAAATAGTGGAAAAGAGTCTGAAGGGCGCAGTATGCTAGCATGGCTTGCCAAACAGGGTAATAGTGAGGCAGCGATTGTATTAGCGGAATTTAATAAGGAATCTGCAGACTGGAGTATGTTCATGTTAGGCAGTGATACTGTGCCAAATAGTAAACATTGGACAGTTGCAGAAGATAAGTTCGAAGAGTTACTCACTAAAAACGCTTTAGATGGTGACATTGAGGCTCAGGAAAGATTAGGGGAGTTTTATTATCAAAGACCTAAATATGATAAAACAAAAGAAAAAGCTCTACAGTGGTTTGAAAAGGCGGCTGAAAATGATAACCCTTCAGCTCTTATTAAATTAGGAAGCCATTACTATAATCTTCATATGAATGAAGAACCAAATTCAACTTCGTCATATGCATCAAAAGCACGGACCTATTATGAACGAGCGTATCATTTGGGTGAACTAGAATCAGATTATGTGGATATGCTGCTAAAAGGTATTGGTGGGGAAGCCAATATCTTAGAAGCTGAAAAAATATTAATTGGCCTAGCAGAAGAAGAAAAATATGCTCAATTCGATCAGCTTGAGCTCGCAAGGCATTACAGCGAAGCGACATATTTACCTAAAGATATTGATAAAGCTCGTTATTGGTATGAAAGAGCGCTTAAGAGTAGTGAAAACAGCTCATATATACAGCTACAATACGCTGATTTTCTTATTAGTTATTCGGATCAAGATGCCGATATTATTCAAGCCAAAGCGATTGTTGAACAATATATCGGTGAATGGAACGTATTTGCGTTGAGTACGTTAGCTAAAATGCATGCAACAGGGCAAGGAGCGAGAAAAGATGCACTGGCTGCTGCAATGTATTATGAATTAGTGGCAAAATCCCCTTATGAAGAACACTTCGAAGCACGTGATAAGGCGCTTTCTCAACTCAGAAGTTATGAGAAAAGGCAAGTGCAAAGTATGGTGGATCATTACCTTGTTAAAAATCCAATTCCTGATGAAGTGCAAGCTGAAATGGATATGGATTTTGCTCGGTTTATTATTACAGGGGGAGAAGTGTCCGGTCCTGATAAAGAAGATTTGATTAGAACATTGAAACGATTGGCGTTTACTGGTCATTCATTGGCTGTGAAATTACTTCCGAGGCTCTATGCTTCAATGAACCAAACATTTGATAGTTTGGTATGGCAAAAAGTAGCGCTAGAATCGGATACTACTATATTGGGTTATGATAAAGAGGCTGAATATCATTTTGAGCAACAAGCGGATAAATTGCCCCAAGAGCAACGTCAAAGGTTAGAAGAAGAATCGAAAGCTTTTATCATATTAGTGAAAGAGGGCACTATCTGAATTGGGTTAAATATAAATGATATCGTCTAGTTAACACTGCTTATAAAGGGAGCAATGTCCCAGTAAGTGTATTAATTCAAACTAGAACTGAGATTTCGAGTTGAAAAGAACCACTTTGATTAAAGGTGTTTGATCTGTAATAAAAAACTAAAAAGTAATTTTCATATTTTATACTAACCATCCAACATAAAGCGGGCCTTCTCAATGTTGAGAAGAGCTCGTAATGTATTCAAAGCCTGTAAGACCATGGATACATTACGAGATACTTCTATCGTTACCAAGAGTTGGTTGAAACTGGTGGTATCGACGCTCTGATTTATTAGGGTCGAAGAGAACCAAGCTTGAAAAACTGTGCTTAATTACCTCGTCTATTTCCCCATCCTACTCAAGTTCGAAGCAAACTTGCTACATTTATCTTACAAATGGAGTTCTTTCCATCTAGCGAATAAATGACTTGGCGAACTTTAAAAAAGTGTGACGATGAAGTTTATGGTGAGATAGAAGCTGCTTACTCAGGGTATTTAGGTTACGCTCCTTAAGCCCTACACGACGAAGTCATCTATCACCACTGCAGATACCTTGAATAATAACGTGTGGTCACTCTTCAATCGATGTTTCTAGGCTCAGCGGACTAAGGTACAGAATATTTTGTACCAATTTAAGTTGAGCAATATACTGCACTCATCAGACAATAGCTTCATTTTATCTATTAAAAACTACATACTGCCTATCCTCACGTAATATAAAATCCGCTAAAATGAATATTCGATAAATATACTATCAAGGTTAGAAAGACCTCTTTATTTGATTCGCTATATAATATATGTGGCTTTACGTTATTTACAGCGTAGCGGTTATTTGAGTGATATGGTAGTAAGTATAGGTTTATCTTTTTACGTAAAATTTTTATATAGGCTGAATCTATGGATTTTAAGATATTGCGTGTTAAAAAAACAGGATGATGCATCGTGACATTAGAGTTATTTATTACAGTTATAATTGTTCTTGGGTTTATAATATTGATGTATAAGGTGACTTTTGGCTCACTTCGATCAGGCCTTGCAAATGAAGAAAATTCAATTCAAATAGCAAGAAAATTGATAAATAGAGGGAGATTGTCTGAAGGGCTTAGCATGTTGGAGCGGCTTGTTGAACAAGGCAGTCACGAGGCAGCTATCATGTTGGCACAGGTCGCACCTTATTCCCCAGGTGATGAAGCCGAAAATGAAAAAGAAACGTCAGTTTATTGGTATGAGAAAGCGGCGTTGCTTGATGAAGAATATGCAAATTGGTTTATTTTCATGTTAGACAGCGATCTATTGCCAGATGGGGAACACTGGGTAGGCGCAGAAGATAAGTTAGAAGAGTTTCTCACTAAAGCAGCTGTAAAGGGTGATATCAAGGCCCAAGGGAAGTTGGGAAAATTTTATTACAAAAGACCTAAGTACGATAAGAAAAAAGAAAAAGCTATTAAGTGGTTAGAGAAGGCTGCGGAAAATGATGACCCTTCAGCGCTTATTGAACTTGGGAGGCATTATTATGACCTTTATATGGATGAAGAGCCAAACTCAACCTTATCATATGCATCAAAATCACGCAGTTACTATGAACGAGCGCATCATTTAGGTAAATTAGAATCAAGTTATGTAGGCATGTTGCTAAAAGGTATTGGTGGAGAAATCAACATCTTAGAAGCTGAAAAAATATTAATTGGGCTTGCAGAGAAAGAAGATGCCGAGTTTGATCAGCTGGAGCTCGCAAAGTTTTATAGTGAAGCGGAGCATTTACCCAAAGATATTGACAAGGCTCGTTACTGGTATGAGAAAGCTTTTAGCAGTAATGGAAGTTTCTCATCATATATACAAATAGAATACGCTGATTTTCTTATCAGTCATTCCGATCAAGATGCTGATATGGTCAGGGCAAAGGAAATTATTGAAGGGTATAGGAAGGAGTGGGATACATCTGCATTATTTGTATTAGCTAAAATGTATCATACAGGGCGTGGAGTTAGAAAGGATGTACTTACTGCTGCAATGTACTACGAACTAGCGGCAAAATCTAACTACACTGAAAATTTGAAAAAAAGGGATGAGGTGATTTCTATGCTAAGGGGCTATGAAGTAAGGCAAGTGCAAGGTTTGGTTGATCATTATCTTGTTAAAAATCCAATCCCTGAGCATGTACAATCAAAAATGGATATAACGTTAGCTCAACTGATCGTTAATGATGAAAATGCATCAGAATTGGATAAAGAGGATGCGATTAGAACATTAAAACGATTGGCGTTAGCTGGCTATTTTGAGGCAGTTCGATTACTTCCAAGTTCCTATGCTTCAATGAACCAAACGTTTGAGAGTGTGGTATGGCAAAAAGTGGCACTGGAGACTAATCCTATCAACTTGAGTTTCATCGGTTTTCGTAAGGAGCCTGAATATAATTTTGAACAACAAGCGGATAAGTTGACCCAAGAACAACGTCAAAGGCTAGAAGAAGAATCGAAAGCTCTCATCACATTAGTGAAAAAAGAGCTACCTGCATAAGATTAAGTGTACTAACTCAGCCCTGATCTGACAGTTACCCACTTTTCGCTCGGCTCCTGTCAGAATGATTTTTCATCGTCTAATGTTTCCATTGGCGTTTTGTTACACTAGACTTGGTCCTGATGCCTAACATTGAATTCTTGTTGTAGCTGATCGCGCTCAGTGACTGCTTCCTTATATTGATTGTTAACCGGGCTGTTTGCCCACAAGCTTTAATTCTTTAATTAGGCTTCGAAATTTAAACTGGCCAAGGCTTTGTTTCCTAATAGTGAATCTGCATTGCTTCTAGGCTATAAAACAGGATTAAAATCTGCTTACAACACTTGAGCTTACCTAACGAAAAGGGGGGGGGTAATCCAGTAAAATAGCTGATAAAGAGTGAGGTGTAGTGAATCATTCTTTTAGGAAACAAGGCCCTTAGCTGTGGATGCTTATACAAACGATATTGGTGCAGTTGAACTGAGTTTATCAAACCGCGAATTCAACTACCAAGTTCAACTCCGAATTAATATCAGACATCAGTCGATGTTTTGAATACAGATAACCTGAGACAGTCTTCAGAGAATTATCTCGGTAGTATAGGGAGCGTTACACTTGGTAGTTTAATTCTATATATATTTGATTTTAAGAATAAAAGTAACGTATTAACTATTGAGGTAATGTCAGGCTATAAGATATCATGCAGTCTAACATTGTCTCAATAGTTAAGGTTATTCTAATGGATGCATTTGTAGATTTTATTCTAAGCCTCGTCGCCTTTATGGGTGCTCTATCTTTATATAAATCAACAAAAAAAGAGGCGAAAAGGAAAAAGAATCTAAAGGATGTTAAAATAAAAACAGCAGATGGAATTAAGTCATTAACACCTCGTTCAGCTACAGATATTGAGCTAAAAGCGTTAAGTGCTTTATCAGATTTTAGGCTAAAAAAAGCTGATATATACAATATACAAGGATCAAAAGAGGAGCGTTCTTACCCAAATGAAGAAGGGTATGATATTTTTATCTGCGATATTCCGATTATTTTTAGTACTAACTCTGAAAAGCATTTAAACATAGAAAATAATAATGTAGAAATTGCAATAATTAAAGGAGTAGCTTTTATTCTATCAGTTAATAATACTTATTCATTAGTTAATGACTTTAATAGTACTACACCTTAATACATACAAAAATTTGATTTTTCTTCTTCAAAGCTGGTTTTATGGGCAAACCTCTATTAATGTGATTAGTTAATCAAAATTATGACTGATTCGGTTTTAGTAAGTGTTATCCCTTAATTTGGTAAACGACTTTTTCTTGGTATTAAATTTAGGTATTCAATGTTGGGAGGTCAGCCTCAGATTGAATACCGAAAACTATTAACAACCCTTTATAATGACTAAAGGTAGTAAACCAGCACAAGGTTCACTATAATTCACTTGAAATCAGAGCGTTTAATGATGCGTAATGAATACTAAGATTATGACTGTGCATGCCCCTTCACTATTCATTGGGAAAGTTGATGAGTTAGTGCAGCCTCTCGTACGATACAAAGTCTGAGTTGTCAAATAAGCTATAAAGGAGTGTATTTTCATAGAGAAACGTGGAGAGTATGAATGAAACAATTCGCTATATTCTATGGCATTACAACAATCATATGCGGTTTAGTAGGAGTTGCACTAGTCATAGAGTTATCGTTATCACTAAATGAGTACTGCATTTATAATACTCTAGGTATCTGTGAGTTAGACTATGAAGGACTAACTTTGTTAGGTGTTATGATATTTACGCTTGTTGTGGCGGCAATTCTATTTTTAGGCTTGATTCTTTGGTTGTTAATTCAGTTAACACTCATGCTTAAAAATAAGATTAAATATAAATAATTGACGGTTTACCCCTGAAATTTTTGATGACTCTTTATTCTAAAAAATCTAAAGTCAGTGCGGTTTTTTGAGCTCTACGGTTAGATCAAATGCAAAAATATGGTCAGCATGAGCTTGAACTGTATAACAAGGTGAGCCCTGCGCTCACTTTTTTTAGGATAAGAGAATACATATTAAATATAATCATGATTCTAATATGGTGATTTGAACTTTTAATAAAAATAGAACAGAATAACAGGTATAGAATTCATCTTATTATGTATGCAGTTGCTAATTATTCTTAGGCTGGTTGTTTATTGAAAAATTTAAACAGTTAACTTTAGTTAACAAATACCAATGTTCTCTGAGTTCATTCTAATCTTATGGACATACTGAGAGAGAATAGACTTAAATATAGATCATTGAGAGGCTAACATGTACATCGAAACAACGGAAGACGTTGAAGAAGCAATAGAGAACAATAGATTTGACGTCTTAATCGATAGTCTAGATTCTGATTCAATGTGCCAGTTAATGTTGGATGATAGATATGATTTAGTAGAAAAAGTATACAGTAAATTTAATCAAGACATAGATGTAGAGCAGAGTATCTTTTTGGGGGCATTGAAGTGCAGCAGTCAGGAACCATCAGATATACCTGTGAAATGCATACAAAACTTTATCGTAAAAAACAAGAAAATGTACAGCTATGAAGACGAAAGTGATATTTTGTTTTACATGAGCCAATTTAATGAAAATTTAAAATTAATTAAGCTCTTAGTCGAAATAGAAACTGATATTCCTTGGGATAATGTTTTAAGAACCAGCTGTGCTTACTTATTATCAGATACGGTTATTTTCCTGGTAAATAAGATTAACTTTAGTATCAACAATCTTGAGCGCGCATTTGGAATGTTAATAAACTCTCCTATTAATGATTATGGATATGACAATCCAGAGCAAAAGAAGTTGATTTTATATTTTTTGAACGATCTTAATATAAGCGTTAATACCAAACTTGATAGCCAGTGGGGATGGGCTTATTTAGACTGCTTTAGAAATGCACAAAATTCAGCCAAATACTTTTACACGGAAGAGTTTGATTCATTAATTTTTAATTCCACCGAGTTTTGGAAAAACTTTCTGCATTCAGTAGAGAGCAATGAAGAGTTCAAAAGTTTTTTTTCACTAGCATGCCGTGATTTAAAGTTAAGTGGAATAGATTTAACGGACCAACTTAAAATATTAGAAGACTTATGTTATAAAAAACTAGCACAAGAGCTATTTAGGTAAAATAATTAATTAACTTCGTTTGATGAATAAGGTGAGCCCTGTGCTCACCTTTTTGTATAGAACTAAATAATCGTTTAAAACTTTGAGTTTTATGTTAAAGCGGCTTGATAGCCATCAACCAACTTTTCTTTTTCGATTAGTACAGCTCTGAGATCGTTACGCTGCTCATCATCGACTTGTGAGAATAATGTCTTAATAGAGAACTCAGCACCGTCTTGAGTTTCAACAGTTAGAACAAATTTATCTTGTTCAACTTTGACTTGTTTAACTTTTTCGATTGGGATCAGAAAGTTTTTTAAGCTAGGGTCAAGAGACACAATGAAAAAATCAGAGTTTATCCCTATTACGCATTGCTTCTTTTGTTGTTGGTTTCTAATTAGCCCAACAATGCCATTGAATAAGAATAATCCAGCAGGAACAAGCCCCATAACAAGTCCTACAACTGCAAAAAGCATTATAAGCACATGAGAGCCAGTTGCATCGGCGGCTTTATAATTATCGCATTGTTCTGTATGGCTAGACGTAGCTAACTCGTATCCTCTCATTTTCCAACATCTGGCTTTATTGAAAAAAGATAAAGTATAAAAAATGCCAAATGGTAACAAAGGAATAGAACCCACCACAGCCAAGGTTGCCCCCAATATTTTTATTTTATATAAAAACAAAGAAATAAACTGCAAAGAGAACCCAATAATACCAGCTAACACTATGCCTTCATAAAATCTCAAAGAGCCATCAAAGATATTAAAAATATCAAGAATACCGTTATGAAGAAGTAAAGATGGAATTGCAATAAAGGCAATGAATGCAGAAATAGCAAGGTTTAGGTAGATATAGGATGTGTTTTTCATTGAAGTCCAATCTTATTATAAAATTAAATTTTTATTTAATGGCTTGGTTTGATTCATAGCTTTCAATAATGCTATTCACTTTGTAGTTAAAGTAAAACTGTGAAAAAATTAAAGTCCACATTCCATGGATCCAATTATCACTGCCTTTATGGAAATCAAAGGCGGCATTGACTCTATTTCTTGCTTTAAATCCCCAAATTAAAGAAAGCAGTGACACCAGAAAGCTAAGTAAACTATCAACAAGGTTTAACATCATGTTTTCAGGTGAAACTAAAGAGAAAATAAAAGTTCCTAACGATATGTAAGAAAGATATAACAACAGTTCTACATAAGCATTGCCAATATTTAACTTATTATGACTCAGTGCATCTATTTTAGGTGTTTGCTCTTTTATATAATGAGCGGAATAAATACCTAAGGTTAATATCGATAGTACTAATAACTCTAGGGTTCCTTGTTTTTTTAACTCTATTATTCTATTTTCTTGCATTATCATCTCTAAGTTTTTATTTATATGCTACGATTTTTTAAATATACTCTGTTCCAGGAACATTTAAATGATTGCATTATTTTCATTGTTCTTCAAGTTAGAAAAATTGGTTCATACAGTATGAACACTCATGAAAGTTGAGTGGTGATGGTTTAATTTGCAAGGTATTACTGGTTATTTTGAATTAATGGCTAGTCATTAAGAAAGTATGTGGTTTTTAATACGTGAAATTAAATAAATGTTGGAAGTAATGAGCATGAAGCCTTTATGATTCAAATCAACTTATATTGTAGTTAATAAGAGCTTATGGGTAGTTGAATAGAAATGTATATTGTAATAAATATCTTTATATGAAATATTTCTCGCTCGAAAATATTGAAATAAAAATCTAAACTTAGGTTAGAAATGGAAGTAGATCAAAAGAAAAAAGTAACACGTGAACAAGTAGAGAAAATGCTTGTTGGGATGATTTTCGGTGCAGTGGTGACGGGGATGATCTCGTTTAATCATATTCAAGAAGGCCTACAGGAATCATTCTCAGATGAACGCTTACTTCAGTATCTTGCGGCTGCAGCAAGTGGCACCATGTCATTAACTTTTGGCATTGCGGCAGTCAGAGCTATTTTAGTGCTAGCTGGCGTTATTAAAGGAGTAATAACACCCCCTGATGAAGTGAATGAACAATAATCAGTGTATCTCTAATCCGCCTTTCGATAAGGCGGATTCAAGATCATGGGTCAGTTTCTTATTGAACTATCATATTTAAAGCATTATTCAAACTCAGTTCCTTTATTGTCGAGCCTTCGATGACCGCATACTTTACAGATCACAAAACGATCAAGATCGCATAGTGCTTTTACGGCAAAATCGGTAATACCCGGGATCAGAATCCGCTCAATTATCGATTCTTTTACCCCATCCCAAAATGTCTTTTTGTATTGAGGCCTTTTTCGTTCTTGTACTTGTTCTTTGTGCGGGGTAACACATTGACACTTTTTACAAAACTGTTCCATAGCGACGTTCTCCAGAATTAGAAAAGGATAACAAAACTAATGCATTCAAGAGTGAAGCAACGACGCTGACCATTCGATTTATAGCATCGATAATATAAAAGTCTAGATTCTGTTTGTAATTTATAGATTTATAGCTACTCAATCTCTCTTTGTATCAAAAATGAGATTAAATTACATGGATTTGTCTCCTATTATTCCTGTTGTTTCATATTGGTGCTTTGCTTAGTGTGATTTGAATAATTGGAATTATGCTAAGTGCTAATAAGCCAATAGATACTCAACAAAAACTTAATTTTTATATTTAGCCCATATATTGCCAGGAGGCAAAAATGTTAAAGGAAATTAAAGTGACATTGGCTACGGTGTTGCTTTCTCTTAGCTCAGCTGCGCTTGCAACCCCTGTAGAGTTACCAGCTTTAAATGCATTGCCAGATAAAACGTCGATTTCAGGGCTATCATCGGGTGCTTTTATGGCATCTCAATTCCATGTTGCGTATTCAGAAGAGTTAATTGGTGCAGGTATTGTGGCAGGTGGCCCTTGGAATTGCGCGGGTAATAATCCATTTGGTAACCCTTTTCTTACGCCGATTGTGAGTGCAACTACTACCTGTATGAACCCTTGTCAGGGGAGCATTATTGGTTGTCCATCGATGATGTTCCCAGACAGTGGCTATTTGGTGGATTTAGCAAAAAATACCGCAAAATCAGGGGACATTGATGAGCTTGAAAATTTAAAAAATGACAAAGTCTATATTTTTTCCGGATCGAGTGATGAGACTGTTGTGACTGGCGTTGTTAATACCACCACGGAATTTTATCAAAAGCTTGGTTTAAGTGATGATAATATTTTGTATAGCAATCAAGTGGATGCGGGGCATGCATTTATAACCACCGATCCAAAAGACACGGAATGTAGCATTACTGAAGCGCCTTACATTAATGATTGTGATATTCCTCAAGCGCAACAAATCCTTGAGCATATTTATGGAAAGCAAAAACCAGCGTCTAAAAAACTCACCGGGGAGTTGATTGAATTCGACCAAACCGCGTTTTTTGATAAACCATTAACCAGTATGAATGACACTGCTTTTGTATATGTGCCGGATAATTGCCGTACCGAGCAATGTAAAGTGCATGTGTCTATGCATGGCTGTGAGCAGGGAGTGTCTGTGATTGGTACGACCTATATTGAAGAAACGGGTTATATGGAAGCGGCTGATACAAACAGCACTATTGTTTTATATCCACAAGTTAAAAAATCGACGTTAAACCCGATGAATCCAAAAGGTTGTTGGGATTTTTGGGGATATAGTTCAAACAACTTACCCCCTTATAAATACTTCAGCAAAGAAGCTCCTCAGATGGTTGCTATTAAGAAGATGATCGATCATTTGATCAGCAAGCCAATGAAATTAACTAAAAACTAATGGATTATTAGGCAATGCACAGAGCGCTTAAAGCTAAGGCGCTCTGTTTACCTCTCAACTTATATCAGAGATTTTCTCATGAGTTGGCTTAGCTCTGTTGGCTCTGCGATAGGTTGCCAGTGTGTTTATTATAAAAATACTCGGCTCTTTTATCATGAAGTAGGTATTTTCAATGGGCTTTTTGAATTCAGATAATAAGTACAATCGGCTTATATAGGCATGCAGAGTTTCGTTTTCTTTTCATTAATTAGCTCAAAGTATTGAGAAACATCAGCCCCTTTTTTAGAACCACAGCTTATGCAGTGTGCATCATGCCTAAACTTGAGACACAAATCTAAGTATTGATCGAGCTCTATTAGAACACAAACCCCATCTCACTTCCTTATCGTTAATAAGTCACTACTGCCCCATGAATTTTTAATTGGTTCCAAGTTTTCATGTTGTGGTTCGAGCAAAAGCAAGTAATTCATTAATCTGGTTAATTTAAGCAAGGACTTCATTATGAAAGTAAATAGAGCCATATTCGCGATTGCGACATTAACAATGAGTTTTTCTCTTCCTGTGTGGGCTGAAAAAAGCCTACATAAACATCTTACCTTGCCAGCTTCTAAAGTGATGGCATTACATGCAGAAACAGCCGTACGAAATTTAACGATTAATACTCAGCCTAATGGAAATGTTATTCAGGTAACGGCTTACCTTCCTAATAATAACTCACATGAAAGTGGGTATGTATTTGAGCTTGTGCAAACGCAAGAAGCAGCAGAGCTAAAGGCATATCCGAGTCAGCGTGAACATGCCGTTATGGATTTGGAGGTCTTGTTACCCGACTTTGTGGAGCTGATATTAGTCGACGATGCTAGCCATATTACTTTGAATAACCTTTCTGCCAAGGCAAACATACAAGATGGGGCTGGAGATTTAATCATGAGCCAAGTGGAGAACGTCACCATAATGGATAAGTCTGGAGATATCCATATTGATAACCAAGGATTAGAAAAGTACTCGTACATTAAGATCCAAGATGGTTCAGGCACTATTTCCATAGCAAAAGTGCGAGGAGATGTAACGATTAATGACAAGTCGGGCTCCATTGCGATCAGTGATATTAAAGGTAACGTCAATGTGAATGACGGGTCGGGTGACATTGTGGTTCAGCAGGTGAGCGAGGGGGTGATCATTAATGACGGCTCAGGTGACATTATTGTCCATTCATCTGATTCTTTAGCTGTGCTTGAGTCGGGCTCGGGTTCCCTGAGTTATGAAGCTGTTAAGGGGGAAGTGATTGTCAAATAGCCAATAAATTTAACGTATCAATTCTGTTTATGGATGAAATGAAATGATCAAAAATCTTTGTTTATGTTTAGGAAGCTTCTTCTCACTAGCGAGTATAACGCTTGCTTCTCCCGCCGTTGTTAGCCCGCTTATTCCTCCCAGTTGCCAGTTAAATATTGAGCCGATAAGTTGCGTAACTTCTTCAGGGGAAGCGCGTGAAGGGGCATTTGTGCGTGTTGGAGAAAATCCGGTTCAGCAATGGAATATGTCTTCAGCTATTAATGTGCCTGCTTTTGAGCAAGTGGCTATTGCAGTGTGCCATTACCAAAGCCGTTTGGTGATGAATAAGGAGTTTAGATTAACAGGTAACCAAAGTTTATTGCCGCAATTAGTTGGCGATGTGGGAGAGGGAGCCAGCGTGTCCATTCACATTGAAAACAGTGTGAATGTGTTATTGGATAATAAATTGGTTATTGGTGAAGAGTTGTTTGATGAGGCTGGCAATCCTGCGCCGCCGTTATTTGATGATGAGCCAGCGTTGATCAGCCATGTTATTAAAGGAAAGGTGGGTAAACACGCACGTATTGATGTGTCGGTTACTGATTCCGCTAATGTGACGATGAGATCTCATCAAGCGATTTTGCATATTGGGGGAGGTAGCTTAATGGAAGAAATTCTGAACCGCCCTGAGTCGACAGGTTCTACTGATGCGATTAACCAAGGTTGCATCAATATTGATGTTCAAAACAGTGCGAATGTTTATTCTACAAGCAATGTGCCTCAAGGTACCCTCAATATCGGTGGTGGACAGCTTGAAAATGAAAGTGTCGATTATCCAATTGATCATGCTTTCTTGGATCTGAAAAAATGGAATGTCGCGAATGCCAGTGCCGCCGACGTTAATATTCACCACGGTGAATTAATTGATGAAAGCGTCGATACTTTAGGTATTCTCGCTTCTACGGTGAAAGTTTATATTCACGATTCGGCTAATGTTCGCGCTGCTCGAGCGGTTATTAAACATGGTGAATTGATTGATGAAACGGTGGATGGCGAGAGCATTAAGTCGTCTGATGTTAGTGTTACTTTTTTGAACTCAGCCAACATTAGCGCGACAGAGTCTGTTTCTGTATTTGCCGGAGAATTGATCGATGAAGCTATCGATACGGAAAATATTCATCAGTCAGCGATCAGTGTAACGTTTGAAGATGCCGCAAACGTGACTGCGCCAATTGTATCGGTGAAGGAAGGGGAGCTCATCGATGAAAGTATCGACGGAGAGCAATATCAAGATACTGTGTTTGACATTCATTTCGATGCTTCTGCCAATGTGTTTAGCGATGCATTGAAGATTGAAGAGGGGGAGTTGGTCGATGAGGTGTTAGATGGTGAAATGTTGTCTGATATTCGTGTTAACTTGAATTTTGATCAGGTTGGTAACGTAGAATCTGATCAGTTAAGGGTCTCTGGCGGGGAACTGATTGATGAAGCGCTTGACATTGAAGATCATTTTACTCGCAGTGATTTATATATTGGCATAAATAACAGCGCTAATGTTTCAGGGCATCAATTAGATATTTTGGAAGGCGAGTTGGTTGATGAAATTGTCGATGCGACAGCGGGCAGTTATTCTTTATTGGAATTGAGCGTTGAAAATACTGCTAATTTTACCCCTAGCTCAGAACTTGGTAGCAGCGTGAAAATCACAAATGGTGAGCTGATGGATGAAATGCTAGATATTGAAGAGACGCTTTTTGAATTTAAAGGCAGTTTGAATATCCGTTCTTCAGCCAATGTGAAAGCGGATACACTGGTGTTAGATAATGCCCAGCTAGTAGATGAGGTGGTTGATTTTCTCTCGATGTCGAACAGCCAGGTCGATATAAGTTTGCAATTCGCAGCTAGTGCAGAGAGTGCCAAGGTGAGTTTGTTCGCAGACAGCGTGTTACTGGACGCCGTTATAGAAGGCGACATGAGTTTTGATGTGTTTGTGACGTATCAGTTGCTTAATGCTGCAATGCTTAATGGAAAACCGACGTTTTTCCCTCGCCCTTTTTGATTTCTTAATCTTGTACTAGCGGAAAGCCACTTTGGTCGAAAATGGTTTCAAAAGGGTTGTTGTATAGATGGTGTTAATACATGACCAAAGTGGCACAAGGCCGTATATATAAGGGCTAAAAGACTAGTTATTTGAATTTTAATGGTATTTTATGAATTAACAAAGTCATGACATTTTGTTGGTTTGGGTTTCTACAATGGCGAAAAAACAATAGTAGCTATTTTATGAAATATCATCTTTTATTGCCGTTATGTGGCAGTTTAATCACAGGATCTGTTTTTGCAGAAACAGACAGCCAAACTGACAACCAAACAGATGGGCAAGACCCAAGCCCTTATAGTGGCAGTGTTAAATTAGGCTTTATTTATTCACAAAATACCGATACCTCTTTGTCCATTAATTCTGGTGCCACTTTGGTTTACCAACCGTCGGATTGGCATCATAAAGCGGATTTAGCCACCTATTACACCAACTCCAACAGTGAAAGTGATGGGACCCAAAAGTATTCCGCAACTTATGGGGCTAAATATGATTTCACTCACGATAATTTTGTATTTGGTCATAACAAGTATGAATACGATCAGTTCGGTACTTATCGGGATCAAGTGGTGGTCGTTGCAGGCTTTGGTGCGATCATTACCAGTAATGATCAAACTACCGTGAACATTGGTGCGGGGCCGGGTTATCGTTTCTCGCAGCGTCAAAGTGATGATCCCGACTTCCCTAGCCAGATCCAAGAGGAATTGATTGCCAATGGTTTTATTGAAGGCACATCATTGCTAACGGAGAGCCTTGAAGTTGGTGGGAAAGTAAATGTGGATTATGGCGAAGAAAATACCAGCACAAATGTGAAGGGTTACATTAAAAACCAGCTCATGGATAAACTCGCCTTATTGGTTGATACCGAATATATCTATAACAGCACAGTGGCAGCAGAGCAGAACAATGATGAGCTCTATAGCACGGTCAATATTACGTACGACTTTTAACTTTTTAATAATGACTAATTAAATCAATTGGTTAAATTAAGGGTGTTTAAACGATCACACTATTTCTTTTTAGATGTGGCTGATCGTTAAAACACCTTATTTTAAGAGTAAAAATGATGAAACTAGACAGAAAAAGCATTTGAAAAGTGGATTTTTGAGCAATTTTTACTTAATGACCGCAAAAAATAGGTTTTTAGGTGCATATTGATAGTGCTTTTTTATTGAAGTGACTCGCAATAATTGTTTTCAAAACTATGATTGAGCTTTAAACAGTGAAAGGTGTTTGAAAGCACACTTTAATAAAATTCTACGCTGTGAGGTGCTTTGTCGTTGTTTCTATAAAGTAATGTTTAGGTATGAAGGGGGCGTTTTTAGAACAAAATAGCGCCAGATATGATCATAAAGATCGTGTTGGTTAGGGAAAGGGGCAAGCGCTTTTGCTTCTTCTAATGTACACCATTTATAATCCGTGTGTTCTTCGTTAAGAATAACTCGGGGGTCTGCTGAGCAGAAGAGAACAAAGCATGGGATCATCATGATTTGATTTTGGTGTGGATCATAAAATTGTTCGAGGTAATCTCCGTTGTAGAGTTTGTGAACAGAGATCTGTGTTTCTTCATTTACCTCTCGTAATAGGGCTTGCCACCCGGTTTCCTCTGATTCTATTTCTCCTGCTATATGGCACCAGTAGCTTTCTTTAGCGCGTTTGAGTAACAACATTTTGGGTTGATGGTTAAAAAAGGCAAGAGCAACGCCAGCCACAAAAGACGTGTTTATCTTCATGTTCATCACTTATGCCCCTATTTTTTAGAAAGGCCAGTCCTGTTTAAAATCTTCTTTACACTATAGACTATGCAGTGCCCCTTAATTATTGAATGGGTTCGTTGCAGAGGTGAAACCAAGATAATCACGGGGACACTGTGTATGTTTAATAGGGTAATCTAATTATTTAAACTGGATTTTTAATAATTGTCTTGCTGTTACATCTTCTCTTTGACTAAAGGGTATAAATACAAAGTTAAGCTCATCGTGTGGGTAGTCTTTTAGCGGGGTGTAATCACCGTTTTCATTGGTAAATTGGCTAATTGTTCGTCGGCATATGGTTTCATCGCCTTTTATTCCTATAGTTCTTGCATCACATCGGTGACGTGAAGGAGAGTCATAGCCCCAAAAGTGTGGTCCCTTTTTGCTTGGAGTAAAATACTCGTTTGGATTATATTTACTTTCGGCCATACCAGTATAGGTGAAGCCAATGATTTCTTTATATGGAAGCCCTTTTTTAGCTTGAAGAAAAGATTCTTCATCATGGTATGCATTTACCAGCATCCATAATTCTTTCTTAAATTTAAACTGAAGTACAAATGGTTCTTTTTTTAAGCTAATGGTATCACTGTTGAGTGGGATCTCGATGCCCTCTTGAAAAAGGCTGAGCTCAAATTCTTTATGCTCTGTTGAAGCTGCAAAAGAAAGATTGGCAGAAAATATAAATAGTAAGATAATAAAACGCTTTAACATAAATGTTTTTTAATTATGGTTAATTTAGAGTGGGGCTAAATTTAACTGATCTTATTTAAATTTAAAACATAATCTTTGAAAACAGCGGTTCTAATATAATATTGATATTATTGTCATTTAAGGGTGTAAGGGTGTAAGGGTGTAAGGGTGTAAGGGTGTAAGGGTGTAAGGGTGTAAGGGTGTAAGGGTGTAAGGGTGAAAACGTCGTTGATTTATTTTTCGAGATATTTCGATAACTGCATATAATCAGGTTTGTCTGTTTTTATAAATTATTATGTGGAAATAACTTTGTTACTATTATAGAACTAATATGAGCTGTATTTTCTTTTCGCCCATTGATAAATGGTAACCATGCTATATAAATGATGAAAATATGTGCTTTTTCTTCACCGGAAGATTAAATTCGCATCATAATACTTCGTTCATACTTGATTCATCTAGCTTAAGGTACCCTAGTAAAAAGAGTGAGCGATAAAGGGTGGTGCTGAAGATGAGTTTTTATCATAAAATGAGTAAATTAGAACACAGTGTTCAACATTCTGAAGCCAAGGAATACAGAATGAGAAAAATTACGGCCATCACTTTTTATGTTGCAGCCGCTGTAACAACAGGGATATTGGGTTGCTCCACGCAACCTTCTGAACCGAGCTATCAAGCTTCTCAAACTCTGCCAGAATATACTCAGCCAACCTTTGAACAATACACAAAAGAAACACGAGAGTGGTTGTCTGAAAACCGTGTGTTCATCGGCAAAGATAAAAACAGAGAATTGGCCGCTAACATGCCAACGGAATATTTACCTTCGCAACCCAACGGTGAGGCAGTGTTATTGGTGCATGGGTTAGGGGATTCTCCTTATTCATTTAAAGACGTAGCCACGCACTTGTCGGAGCAAGGTTATGTGGTTCGTACGGTTTTATTACCTGGTCATGGTAGTAAAGTGGGCGATTTGAAGTTACCGACATTACAAGACTGGCAAGGTGTGGTGGATCACCATACTCAACTATTGAAGAAAGAGTTTGGGACAGTATGGTTAGGAGGCTATTCAACAGGGGCTAATTTAGTGACTTCTCAAGCAATGAAAGATCCTGACATTGAAGGGCTTTTATTGTTCTCCCCTGCATTTAAGCCTAACTCGGAAGCCGTAAAGTATGCTGAGATCGCCAGCTATTTCATGACATGGGCTGACCAAGACCCGGAAGATAGCTACTTACGTTATAACTCGTTGCCAATGAATGGGGCTGCGGTGTATTACCAGACGTCTGAAATGGTACGTAACGATATTACTGGGCAAACGTATGATAAACCTGTTTTTGTGATGATGAGTGAAGGTGACAGTGTGATTGATACGCAATATGTGCGTCATACGTTCACTCATGTCATGACAAACCCGAAAAATAAGTTGGTCTGGCAAGGGGAAGCCGATTTGAATGAACCTCGTTCGATTTCGGTCAGCATGAAATTAAATGAACAACGCATTTCGAATGGCTCGCACATGGGGTTACTCTTTTCACCAGATAACCCAGAATACGGTGTAAATGGTACTGAGAGAATCTGTAGTAATGGCCAAGGAGAAGAGGCCGAAGCTTTATGCATGAAAGGCGAAGATGTGTGGTATTCATCATGGGGCTATCAAGAAGCGGGTAAAATTCACGCTCGGCTCACTTATAATCCCTACTTTGAGCAAAGTATGGCAGCGCTGGACAATGTTATGAGCTCGCCTAGTACAAATGGATAAATAACAAGCAGCAACGTGAAATAACATCGCGTTGCTGCTGGTTGCTTATTGATTGTTTTATGTGCTATTTGCCTCAATAATTAAACACCTTAATGATTAATATATAAATGGCATTGATATTTATTTAATGAATGGTATTTTCCTTTTCCAGTGATTTTTATTTAACTCATTGCAATTATTAGGGAAAATTCATGTTTAAGAAACTTTTCATTGCGGCAAGTTTAGCGGTGTTCATGACAGGCTGTTCAAGCATCAAGATGGCAGACTCAGCACAAGATGAACAGCGTAAAGAGTTTATTGCTCCCGATGATAAAGCGGGTGTTTATATTTATCGTAATGAGCTGTTTGGCGGTGCGGTATCTATGGATGTTAAAGTGAACGATAAACAGCTTGGTAGCACAGGATCACACACTTACCTTTATACTGAGTTGCCAGAAGGCAAGCATACCATTAGCTCTATCGCTGAAAATACATCCGAAGTTGAACTGGATGTGAAAAAAGGCAGCCTTTATTATCTTTGGCAGGAAGTAAAAATGGGCATTATTTCAGCCCGCAGCAAACTGCAATTGGTGGATGAAGAAGAAGGCAAAAATGGGGTACTTGAGAGCAAGCTAGCCCAATCTGAAGCATTATAATCTATAAAACCTGTGTCAGCGTATCCTATGGTGATACAGGTTATTCCTCACTTTTCTTTCTTGATACCTTTCTTATTTGAAAAAGCATTTCATTAAATCACGGCATTTCCTCATCGAGCTGGTTGAATATAAATACTGCGGTGATCGCAATAACGTAATTATTGTTTTTTAATCGTAAAGAATAATTGCTTCAGTGTTTAGAGGGATTTACAGTAATTATGATAGTTAGCCGCTATAGAGTAAGCGTTTATTTTTAAAGTGTAAAAAGGAGTATTTACATTGCTCGGTATAGAAAACTTATGGTTATTTGTTGCTTCAGGTATTTTGCTTAACTTGATCCCAGGCCCGGATTCAGTACTCATTGCAGGTAGAGCGGCAAGTCAAGGGTTTAGAGCTGGCTCTGCGGCAGCACTCGGTATAGGAACAGGTACCTTGATTCACATTATTGCGGCGGCGTTAGGGCTGTCTGCTATTTTAGCGACGTCTGCCACTGCATTTACGGTCGTGAAGGTCATTGGGGGCGTTTATCTGATTTATATGGCAATAAGCATGTTTAAAGACCAACAAGGTGACGGTACAACAAAAACGTTTGGGTCTACGCCACTGAAAAAAATCTACACCCAAGGGGTAATCACAAACTTATTTAACCCTAAAGTTGCGATATTCTTCCTATCTTTTATGCCACAGTTTATTTCCGAGTCGAGCGAGAATAAGGCATTAGCTTTCTTCGTGCTTGGCTTGATTTTTAATGTTAATGGCATGATATGGTGTCACTTTATTGCGTGGGCCTCCTCTTCAATGAGCCGAAAGCTGTCAGTCAATAAAGCAGTGCGTAAGTGGTTGAATCGATTTACTGCCAGCCTATTTGGTGTGTTTGGGATCAGGTTACTTGTGTCGACGCAAAGCTAAAAAGTTGTTGTGGGTAGGTAGTATTTAAATTAGCTCACGAGATAAAGAAACGAAATCAGCGTCACTGTCATCATAAACTTGATAGCCTAATTTCTGATAGAAAGAAATCGCCTTATGGTTCACTTTAAAGCTGGATAACGTTACGCGACTGCGTTGTTCAGTTAAAGTGAGCTGATGAACATGCCTCATCACTTTTGAGCCAATGTTCTGATTCTGGTAGTCAGGAAAAACCAGTAATAAGTGAACATGGTATGCGTTTTTATAGGGTTTGAAACAGAGCAAGCCAACACGTGTATTGTTGATGATAATCCAATAAAACCAAGAGGGTTTGTAGTCTTTTTTTAGCCTAGCACGTTGAAAATTATCATCCCAGCCAAAGACGGCATCCACATAAGGGTAAAGCCCCTGTTTTACCGTTGAAAATAACGCTTCAAATTCACTATCTCGTACTGGTTTAAGGTTCATTGAGAAGCCTTCCTATTTTTCGCTGGTGGTAAATCGAATGAAATGCATCATCAGATCAATATCGAGTTCTTGAGATAAGACGTATTCTTGCTCGACTATGTTGGTAATCGCGGATAACCAAAACTGTAGACCGTCGCTGTTTTCAACCAACACCCGTACTTGCCATTCTCCGCTAAACTGTGTCGTCAAAAGTTTTAGCGCTTTTTTGCCAACGCCTTTTCCTTTAAATGCCTTCAAGACAAAAAATTGCTCGATATCATAAGTAGATAATTGAGTAGGGTAGCGCCGAATTAAAGCAAACCCTGCGATTTCTGAGTCCACATAAATAAAAAATGGGGTGTGATCGTCTCTTTGCCAGTATATGTCTAGCTGAGAGTGATTCACGTTATATTGACCCATTTCATTTGTTGATAAAGCGAGAAAGCCAGACATGTCATAAACGTAATATTGAAATAGGTTTTCCAGTACTGGACGGGAGGACAGATCAATTTCGACTAACGAGACTTCCATGTTTAATCAACTTATTTTTATGAATACCGTGGGTTTATTATCTTACTTAAGTTATCAATTTTGTCGATATCATGGATGGGCTTATTCAAGTTCGCCATAACAGCCTAAAACAGCAAGTTAATGGGCCAGTTCATACCGTGCATAACTGTTGGAGTCATTTTTCGTCGCGGTTAATGAGGGAGTTTTGGTAATGGGGTATGTCGGATTTTCAATGAGGTAAAAGCAGTTCGGTGAAGTGACAAAAGAGTGTATGAAGCAGGTGAGCCCCTCCATTGTTGTTTATTTAAAAGGTTACAACGCTAGAGGGGATATCGTTGGTTATTTTGTCATTACAGGGCAACAGGTTTTTGGAGACTGTTTTAATTCTTGGTGTTCAGTAAATGCGCATATTATCAACATGGTTTAGCATTTGATGACTTTTGTACCCGCGATTCTTTCATGTAAACAACGTTTCTGCTTACCAAAAATCATAGCTATACCGATGAAACTCACTATTGTTCCAATAAACGGGATATAGGGGATCAATACGTAAGGGGCATAGCGTTTGACTAAAATATCAGTACGACTTGGCTGGGTTCCGTCTAGGTTCACAATTCGCATATCCATGACGTTTTTACCGACTGTTTGCCCTTTCTTGGCCAGAAGACTCCAGTTAATCGCACAATAAAGCCCTATGCTTAGAATTGAGAGCAATATTTGGTAGGAAAGAGGCATTGCTACCGGGGGATTTTGAAAAAAGCCATCAAAGCCACCAGTGAAGTAGATTAAAGGTAGCAGGAAAATCAGTGAAATGATCATGTCGATCAAGGCTGCGCTGAGTCGAGACCATCGTGATGCAAGTTGAGACTCATCAGACAGGTTAAGTTCTTGCTTTTTTTGTTGCGTCATTTGTATTGCGGTTCCTTATTAATAGTTCGCCATGTATCAATGTAAGGTTGTGAAACTCATTTTATGATGGTTTCAGTTTAACCAACTTAATATAACTTATAAATATGCATATCAATTAGTATTCGGGCTGTGGAGACAATATTAAAATTCGTGATTTGATTGCATTGGTTGAGTGATTAGAAAAGTCTGGCGAAGAAGAGATCAAATATCAGGCCTTTCTGTCATGTTTGACATTCGTGAATTTATTCAGGGGAAAATAGAGGCAGAGGCTGACTGATTATCTACGTTGTATTTTGTTTTTCCCTTTTCTATCTTTTGAATATAGGGTTAAAGAGAGAGCTTTTTCGTTGGTGAAATTATGAATAAATTAGTCGCTATTTTATTCTCTTTAATACTTTTTAGTGCGCAAAGCTTTGCAGATACAATAACATGGTGCGCCTTTTACAATTGGCCTCCTTGGATCTATCCGAGTAAAGGTAGCTATGCTGGTATTTTGATCGATCAGCTAGAAATTTTTAAGAAACGCAACCCAGATATTCAGGTAGAAGTCCGTGTAATCGAAAACTGGAAGCGCTGTCAGGCAGAAGTAGAAAGAGGGAGAGTGAGTTTAATTTTAGGGGCTTACAAAAGTCCATCTCGTGAAGCCGTACTCCATTATCTAGAAGAAACCGCTTTGATAAATAAGTCGACTGTAGGTGTTTATACGTTAGAAGGTAATAATAAGGTGGGTAAGGTCAGTACCCTCGATGATTTGAGAAATTATAAGCTTGGTGTCATCAAAGGGAATTCTCTTGGGGTTGAAATTGATGGTTATATTAATAGTATTTCCAGTAGACGGGTGATTGAGTTAAGTTTACAAGCGCAAATCCTAAAAATGACGAGCGTTAACCGGATTGATTATTTCTTTCTGGAAGTTGAGCTGGATGAAGCGGTAACGGAGAGCATTGTGCTATTTCCAGAACTTGCTCACGTTAAGTTCAATAAAGTACTGGAAATACATAGAGAAACACCAGCGTATTATGTAATGGGAAAAAATTCTGAACAATATTCCAGATATTCAGGTTTATTGATTTCGGCAATTCGTGAATATTATGATACGGTGGATATCGAGGCGGAGATTACCCGGCACACAACCGCGGCAGAATAGTGCTTGTTCGGTACTATAATTTCCCTCATTTATTTCTTCCTTCTGCATCCCCTGTCTTGATTGTTTAGTGTGTGGCTTTATCACTTACTTGTAATATGCTGCTGTATGATAAGAAATACAGTCATAAAACGACTAATGCGGCAAGCATGTTTTAACGCTTTGCGTATAATCCTTAAAAATAAGCAATAAATGAGTAACATTTTGAATATATTGATCATTGAAGATGAACCCGCCATTGCAGAGAATCTGATCCACGTTTTAGAGGTGGATGGTTACCAAGTTAGCTGGTTTACTACCGCTGGAGCAGGGTTAGCTTACCTTAAAGAGCACAACCCTGCGTTATTGGTGTTGGATGTGGGTTTGCCAGATGGTAATGGCTTTGAATTGTGTAAAACCATTCGTGAGTTTTCCGCCATTCCCATCATTTTTCTCACTGCTAGAAATGACGAAATAGATCGAGTTGTGGGGTTAGAAATAGGAGCCGATGACTATGTTACAAAGCCTTTTAGCCCAAGAGAGATGTTGGCTCGTATAAAGCTGCGTATTAAATCCCGAGCCATTTCTGAGCATGAGCTCGTTGGTTCTCCAGCCGTCACTCCAATGGCAACCACAGTCGAAAATAGCGCTGAGAGTTTGTACGTAGAAAACTTCGATTATGGCTTTGCAGGCCAAATGCTGGGGTTAACAGCGGTGGAGTTCAAAATATTACATAAATTGATCCAGGTGTCGGCGAATGTTCTCAGCCGTGAGCAATTAATGATAGCAGCAGACATGGCTCCAGAAGCGGTGTATGAAAGAAATATCGACTCTCACATTAAGGCCATTCGCAATAAGCTCAAGGGTATTGGTATGGCAGATCGGATCCGAACCAAGCGTGGTTTTGGTTATTATTATAGTCGTCAGGATCAAGAATGAATCGTTGGCCCAGAATCCCACTTGGGATCCGATTGTTTTTCCTGTATTTCATTTTAGTGGGAATGACCGCTTACTTTGTGAGCAAAACCGTCATTCAAGAGATGAAACCAACAGTTCGCCAAGCAACCGAAGAAACTTTAGTTGACATGGCGAACTTACTGGCAGTCCTAGCTGAAGAAGAAATGGCAAAAGGGAATATGAGCGACAGCCGGTTTTCTGATCTGCTTACGGCATATGGTATTCGAGAACCAAATGCGCGAATTTGGGAGCTAGGCAAAAAAGTCATTAATCACCGTATTTATATTACGGACAAGCAGGGGATCGTTGTTGCAGATTCTTGGCAACAAGATGTCGGTAAAGACTATTCCCAATGGAACGACGTATACCTGACATTACGCGGGCGTTACGGCGCTCGCAGTACGGCGTCAGATCCACAAGATCCGCTTTCCACTGTGATGCACGTAGCCGCGCCGATTTATCACGAAGGGGAAATCATAGGCAGTGTAACTGTTGCAAAAGCCAACCGTTCGGTTCAGCCATTTATTGACCTTTCAAAGCGTAAAGTGTTGTTCTGGATGATACTGATGACCGTTTTAGCTTTGATGGTCGGGGCGTTAATTGCGTGGCGTATTCATTCGGCTCTGCATAAATTGGAAAATTACGCTGATAAGATGGGGCGAGGAGAAAAAGTTGCTAAGCCCACTTTTCGTATTTTTTATGAGTACACCACGTTAAGCAACGCTTTGGAAAAAATGCGGAATCAGCTCGATGGCAAGCAATATGTCGAAGAGTACGTGCAAACACTGACCCATGAGTTAAAAAGTCCAATTTCTGCTATTAAAGGGGCCAGTGAAATTCTGCAAATGCCGCTGCCTGAAGAGAAAACCCAACGTTTTGCCAGTAATATCGAACGTGAAAGTGAACGAATGCAGCTCTTGATAGATAAACTACTTGAGTTAGCACGATTAGAAAAAATGCCCCAGCTAGATCAGGTTGAATCACTTTCTCCGAAAATGATGCTGGAGGAGATCTTAGAATCTTCGGCGGCACGATTAAGTCAAAAGGCAGTAAATAGTGATCTCATTACCGATGCGAATATTATGGTTCACGGTGATCGTTTTCTTTTGCAACAGGCACTGTTTAACTTAATGGATAACGCTGTCGATTTTGTCTTCGAGGGTGGTGTCATTCATTGGCGGATCCAGAAAAAGTTAGATAAGGTAGAAATATCGGTTTTTAATCAGGGCCCACATATTCCCGATTATGCCTTGAGCCGGTTAACCGAGCGGTTTTATTCTTTGCCAAGAGAGAATGGCGTAAAAAGTACTGGGCTTGGACTTAACTTTATTGAGCAGGTGATGAAGTTACACCAAGGAAAGTTGTGTGTGGAAAATGTCGATGAGGGTGTCAAAGTGACGCTTTGTTTGCCAACTCCATAAAAACTCCACATTCCCTCCATCCACTCTCCAAATTGTTTTTTTAAAGTAAAAGAAAACTGAGGAGAGTGGTCATGAAAAAATGGTTAAGCAATGAGCTGGGCACTAAGTTCGGCTTCGTATTATTTCTTTTTCTGCTGTTGCAGATCCCCGTAAATATGATTGAAAGCCTGATTTCCGAGCGATCGTATCGTATGGAAGAGGTACGTAATGATATTGCTCGCAGCAGTAGCGGTGAACAGCGCATTATGGGGCCTTTTATCAGTGTCTTATATAAAGAGACAATCTCTGGAGATGAACGTGACTATAAGGTAACGCGCCAGGCCTTCATTTTACCTGAACGATTTAACCTGACTTCGGAACTGAATAGCTTTGAGAAGTACCGTAGTATTTATACCGCGCGTTTATATCAGGCAAATACTCAGTTAACAGGTCATTTTGATTTGTCAGATCTGGAAGATTTTGATCCTGATTCAATTGTGGATGTGAATTTAGTGGTGTCGGTGAGTGATAGCCGTGGGTTAATTGACATTGGTGAGTTGAAGTTAAACAAGCAGTCGATCTCGGTAGAACCTGGTACGGGGTTGAAGCAGCTAGCACAAGGGTTCCACAAAACACTGCCTTTTCATTTGCTGGATCTTACCAAGCCGTTGCAGTTTGACTTTAATTTTATGTTACAAGGGATGGGGCAGTTACAGGTGACACCAATGGGGAAATCCACTCGGGTTGAATTGTCTTCTGCTTGGCCACATCCAAGTTTTATTGGTGATTACCTTCCAATCGCGTCTGATATTTCTGAATCTGGTTTTAAAGCAAGTTGGGCGACAAATAATTTTTCTAGTAATATCAGCCAGCTTTTTTCTCTTTGCATGTCGGATACCTCGCAGTGCCATGAACTGGATGGGCGTCAGATGGGCGTTAGCCTGATTGATCCGGTGGATCATTACTTGAAATCACATCGAGCGGTGAATTATTCATTACTGGTGGTGACGTTGATTTTTGCCAGCTTCTTTTTATTGGAGTTGTTTCAAGCACGACCAATTCATCCGGTTCAATATGGCTTTGTAGGTTTGGCTCTAGCGCTGTTTTATTTGCTGCTGATTTCATTAAGTGAGCACATTGGGTTTAACTGGGCTTATCTTGTGTCTGCCTTGTCCTCCACTGGGTTATTAAGTGTGTATGTGGCGGGGATGCTTAGCAATAATAAACATGGTTCTCTTTTTGGCGCGAGTTTACTGATGCTATACGGCCTGTTGTTTGGTTTGCTACAGGCAGAAAGTTACGCGTTATTGATGGGGACGTTGCTTTGTTTTGCTGTACTTAGCCTAGTGATGGTATTAACCCGAAATGTGAATTGGTATGAGCGCCGTGCAGTGGCTCAAAAAGCAAATAAGGAGAGCGATGATGAGCAGTCGTAGCGGATGTACTCATAATCAAAGTGCTGAGATGACAAAGTCACAAGGTGTTTTTCGTATTTGTTATAAGCGTAGTGGGATCAGCCTTATATTACTGGGAATATTGGTTTTTATTGCTTTGTTTGTGCGGGATGATTTTATTCGGCCTTTTGTAGGAGATGTGCTGGTTGTCGTGTGGCTTTATAGTCTGCTCGGTAGCTTCTGGCGCTGCCAGCCTTTGATGTTGGCTGGATTAGTGTATGGGATCGCGTTTATGGTGGAAATTAGTCAGTACTTCCAAGTATTGAATTGGCTTGGCTGGGGAGCTCATCCTGCGTTACGAGTGATCTTCGGGGCCACATTTGATTGGATGGATTTAGTAGCGTATTTCATCGGGACTGCGGGTTGTGTCATCGTTGAAGCGACGCAGAAGAAAGCTTAAAAATTCGGTGTTAATCAACATTCGAGTAAAATAAGGTAGGTTAACAGTCATGTTATAACATATAACTCATTGTAAATAAGAGCCTTTTACTGTTAGCATGGCGCAGGTCATTAAAGATATCAATGTAAATGCATATTCATCGCTGTAAAGTAGGGTTGAATAGCATATTTATAAGAAAAATGGTTTGTGTAAGGAGATACAAAGTGAAGCAATTTGTAAAAGGCTCTATTGCGCTTATGCTGGGAGTGAGCTCGGTGACGGCGTTGGCAGCTCAACCACCAGCAAACTTAGGGCCTCGTCCTCTTTTTTTAGTGAATAATATGGACGAAGGGCCGCTAAAATCTAAGTTATTGAGTTGCAGTGAAGGGCCTTTTTATCGAAGTGAATTTTCAATTGGTCACCGCGGCGCGGCTATGCAGTTTCCTGAACATACTAAAGAGTCGTACTTAGCGGCGATTCAAATGGGAGCAGGCGTGGTGGAGTGTGACGTGACTTTCACGAAAGACAAACAGCTCGTTTGCCGCCACTCGCAAAGTGATCTTCATACAACAACAGATGTATTAGCTCACCCAGAACTTGCGAAAAAATGTTCTGTGCCATTTAAGCCAGCCAACCCTGCGACGGGGGAAGAGGCTCAAGTAGAGTGCCGCACGTCTGATTTTACTTTAGCAGAGTTTAAAACGCTGAAAGGGAAAATGGATGGTGCAAACCCCAAAGCCACCACGGCTGAAGAATACATGAATGGTACTCCGAGTTGGCGAACTGATTTGTACAGTCAAAACGGTACATTGATGACTCACGCAGAAAGTGCGGCCTTGTTTAAAAAGCATGGCGTAAAAGTGACTCCCGAATTGAAGTCTGCCGCGGTTGAGATGCCCTTTGATGGCTTTACTCAGGAAATGTATGCGCAAAAGTTGGTCGATGAGCTGAAAGCGGCTGGTTTCAAGCCATCTGAAACGTATTTGCAATCTTTTGATTTAGGTGATGTGAAATACTGGATTAATGAAACTCCAAGTTTCGGTAAACAAGCCGTATATTTGGACGCTCGTATGTATGAACAAAAAGATTTTATTGCGTCAGCCGAGAATATGAAAGATCTGCGTGATGCTGGTGTTAATATTATTGCGCCGCCGCTGTTCGCTCTAGTTGAATTGGATGACAAAAATGAGCTGGTGGCATCTCACTATGCGAAGTTAGCCAAAGAAGCAGATCTTGATATCATTGCGTGGACGTTAGAGCGTTCTGGCCCACTAGCACAAGGTGGCGGTTGGTATTACAAAAGTGTTCAGCAGGGTATTAATAATGATGGTGACATGATGAAAATGCTGGACGTGCTTGCTCAAGATGTTGGTGTAATGGGGGTATTCAGTGATTGGCCAGCAACAGTGACTTACTATGCCAACTGTATGGCTAGCCAATCGTAACTGAACCTGAATTCTAGATAATAAAAGCTGGTTCTAAGATCAGAACTTTCGATTAAGAAAGCTTGATTACCAAGGAACCAGCTATCCGTCAGTGAGTAGACCAATTTTTTATGTCGATGATTGTTATCAGGCCTTTCTACCTAAGTGGAAAAAGTGGTAATTAAAAAATGAAGAGCGCAAGCATAACCACAAAGGTTGAATATTAGAAATAACGACCATAAATGACAGGGTCTAAATTAAAAGACGCCATGACTTACAGAGATCTATATCAACTCTTTAAAGTCTAAAAGGTGCTCGTTAACAATTAGTAATCCAGCGACCATTCAATAACCTCTTCACTTCCTTCGACTACTGCATCTAAATAAGCCATATGAGCATTAATATCGAGCATGGTTGTTTGCATCGTTTTGCTCATGTCTTGTATTTTATCAATATAATGTCTCACTTCATGGTAACTCATGGCGAGCTCTCCGCGGGCAGTCTCTATTTTTCTTTCCCATGTACTGCTATTTGCTTGAAGATGACTATCAATCGAGAATTGCCTTTCGATTAAAAGCTCTAGCTTACTTTGACGTTGATTTAACATGGCCGAAGCATGTTTTAGCTTATGCAGATTTCGTTGAATTTTCGGTCCCAGCTCGGATATATCTTTAGCCTGCCACTTAGCTACTTTTCTCAGTGCTTTTTCTTCACCTAAGCTAGCTGTTAACTGCTCTATATTATTGTGTCCATACTGCTCTTTTTTACGTTTTCTTCTTGCTTTATCTACCCCTCCTCCTATTGCATTAATGGTATTGCTGACAAGCTTGCCATAGGGAAGGAGAGTCAAAGGCATTGTTAGTATCTTAAGTGGCTTCTTTTTTTGCTCGCGAATCATATGCACAAGTTTTTTCTTAATCCTGTAGCCTTTACTTCTAGTTGCTATGTCATACGCCGATTTCGTTGTTTCCATGTAGCTTCGAGTAACTAATTCATTTTTATTCGCGTCAAACTTAAAAGAGGGTTCAAATGAGTTAGTAAAATTCATTTTAGGTACAAGCGCGGATTGTATTTTTTGAGCTGCAACCTGACTTATTGATGCAGAAAACTTCATCTTGGCATTGTTAAAAATCATCGTCTGTTCAAGTTTACTAATAACAAGGCTATCTAACTCGGCACCAATTGGATCAGCTACAAACCCTGGAACCATAGGCCCTTTTTTTAGCTGTTGATTTATTTTTTGACCAACATCAACTGGCATAATTTATTTCCTTCTATCTAGTTTTGTGGGTGAATGTTTTGTGAGAATAGCTTTTTCTAGTGCATAGTGAATGATTAGTTATATATATGTCAATATCGGTTTTTGATATTTTGAATATTGTACATAATAAATAAAAATACCATTTATTATCTAGAGGTTATAGTTATGGCTCAAAATCATATATCGCTGGAATAATTTAACTTTTAGCCGATAGAGTGGAGTTGTATTGGTGTGGTTGCTTAATTAGGCTTATAGTTCAGTCCTGCTTTATTGGCTTTTATTTATATTTGCTATAGGTTATATCGAACTAGATTATTATATTTTTGAGTGATAAATGCTTTCTTTGATTTATATTTTCTCTATAGTTTATGTTGATGAACATGGAATAGCCTCAACTGCAATTCTATATCAGTGAAAACATAGGGTAGAACCATGAGGCTAGACGTTTACTTTTGAATAAGCAAACCGTTGTCCGCGACAACAGGATGCCCAGAGCCACGAGTGGTTAATGCTAGATACCGTGATGTTTTGCTGTTTTGGTGTATGTCTACTTATCTGAGATAAATCTTTTAGACATTAACTTGGTATTTGAGATCGTTCACTTCATCCCCTGTGATACCACGAAAGCCCCAGCAGTGTGCTGGTTGTTCTTTGATGGTGATTTCGATATCGATCGGTGAAATACCCAGCTTACTCTCAATATGGGTAAATAGAGATTTGATCAGGGCTTTTTTGGTTTCAACTTTACGGCCTTCCATCATGTTAATTTCAATCACCGTATAAACATCACTTCTTCCTCCGGGGTAATAAAAATCGTCTCGGTTCATGGGAATAAAGCGGTGGGCACGTTTGTCTTCTGGTAAGCCAATAACGGATCCCATACAAGCGTGAATAACCTCGGATAGGTCAGCTTTGATGGGATTTAACCGTTCTTTAATTCCGTATATAAGGATCATCTTGTCTCCTGTCTTTAATGGTAATGCCTGAATGATCGGCGGAGAATAATTGTTGTTAACTTTTCCGTTCTATGTACCAAATCCCTTGGCATGGGCCATTGGTTAAATGCCATTTTCCTTGAATTTTATTGTTGATTGCCTTCCCCGAGAAACGATAGTCCCACTGTTGATGGTTGGCATAGAGCCTTAAGTCGCCACTTTCAGTGATCCACCCTTGAAGCGGTGTACCGTTATAAGTCAGTAAAAGAGAGACTTTGCCATCGACAACCCTTCCGGTGATGGTGGTGCGTTCGCACATGTTGTTATTGGTGGTGTTGATCCTTCGCCCTAGCCATTGGCCATCAAATTGATGGGAAACGGTGAAATCAGGCTTTGATGGAAGCTTTGGAAAGGAGTCTGCATTACTGGTTCCAAATAAATTAAATTGGTTCCCAATCAAGACAAAAAAGGCAAAACCAAGAAAAAAAAGAATGAGCGGTTTTTGGTTCATCACAACTTTTCCATTTGAGTGGGAGGCGGCTACTATCAGCATTAGGGATAAAAACTGAACGGAACTAAAAGCTGGTTCTGCGATCAGATTTTTCGACCAAGAAGGACTCATCACAAAGGAACCAGCTATGCGTAAGTTAGTAGACTTATTTTGTCATGTCGATGATTTTTGTCAGGCTTTTCTACCCCAGTGGCAAAAGTGGCAGCTAGAAAGTGGAGAGCGTAAGCGCAACCAGAAAGAGCGAATGCCCGAAAGTGAAATAATGACCATCATTATCGCTTACTGTTTAAAACCAGAAAAGCCATCGCTGAATATTACGCCTGTTGAAAAAGCAGAACTAATGACAATGGCTTAAACCGATCTCAGGTTAGATACCTTTCTAATTTGATCTCATATCTGATTGAGAGGTAACTCATAGATAAATGTCGAATCAAGCATAAGGAAAAACAAAACGATGAATTTTTCTTATTGTTGAAGTCTCAATTACTATTGGTTCCGGCCTTTGATACATAATAAAAATGTGTTAAAACAACTGTAATTATTGTAGTTGCATATGGTGTTATTATGGATAATGTCTTAGTTTGGTCAGGTATTTGGAGTAGTTTTTTTGTCTCTCAAATGAACAAATGGGAAAGCTCACTAAGGTGGTCGTTTAGGTTTGTTTTGTTCTGGCTCACAGGTTTGTATGGTGGAGCAATTGCCTATTATTTGACGAAATTACCAGATGGTAGCTTTGACTTATTATTATCGGATATAACGAATCCTTTATCATTTGCTCTTATGACAATTATTGCTTTTTTCTCAATTGTTAGTGCTTTTTTTCTGTACATAAGTGGAAAGATTAAATCCAGCCTTTGACCTTGTGTGTTAAATTTAACAATACAATCCAAGCGATGCTTTACACTCGGCGGTTTTGGTAAGGAGCTCGGTGTGCTTTGCTTATTCAGTGAGGCATGCCTTAATACAGTCAGTGTAAGTGCATAAGTGATTTGAGTCTCTTTTTGTGAATATTAGGACAATGATTTTCCAACGACCCGTGTAGTATACGAATATCACACATTTTACTTTCACTCTTTTGTGTTTGTAGTGAACCTACTAGATTAGAAGGTAAGATGCGAGTCTACTTATTGAAAATAAAGGTTGGTTATTCTTTGACACTGATGGACCTTCTTATAAAGTTAAATTTTCAGATTTAGACTGCGGTGTAGTTGCGGAGTTTAATCACACTCCGTTTTATAGAAATAACTTTGAGTTGATCGTCTAGGGAATCTAATAAACGCTTCAAGAGCAATCCTGACGCTAGTGCTCCGAGCTCAATTTTGTAAGGCGTAATGGTTTTAAGTTACTTGATTGACGTAACTCACAAGTTAATACGGCATTATGTTGTAGGAACATATGGATAATATTGAGAAAATCAGGAAGATTATTCCTTTGTGGTATGCCCAAAGAAAATGGGCTGAAGAGTTACTGGTTCAATCTTTCCAATTAGAAAAAGCTGAAGACATACTTCAAAAAAAATATCGCGGAGCAAACCCGATTCCTGGGACTAACTGGATGTATTGCACCCATGGCATTGGTGTAGACATCTATCGAACAGCGGATGTTGGGGGAATTGATTTTGACTTCGACAAGTTAAATCCGGACGAATGGCGTTTACGAATCTTCTTTGAAAAACAATATAATGAAGGTAATTTACCTTTAGCTGAGTATCGAGAGTTATATGAAAATGAGGGATTACTGCAATGCGCAGTTGAACAAGCGCTGAGATAGTTGAAATATAAAAATTTTTTAAAAAAAAGCAGTAGGTTTTCGCTTGGTCACCACTAATTTTAGCCTGCTATCTTTGTGCAGTTAATTAATACGTTATATTTCTAAGGTGGGTACGTTGAGCATAGTAGAGGAAATTAAATCTATTGATTGGGAAAAATACAAAGATATCGAGTATTACAAACCTAATGATGTTGCTCCTGCTTTAATTGCTTTAGTCAGTTTGGATGATGAAAGTATCAATGAAGATGTTTATAACCAAGTGTTATTCGCTATTGGTAATAATCATGGAGGTACATATTATTCTGCGATTAAAGAAGCGTTAAGATTTATCTTAATTACAGCTATTGAAGGGAGCTACGAAGTTTCAAAAAATTGTGCTCTTGAAATATTAACTGATATTTATTGCGCATTTGTTCCAGAATTAACTCAAGAAACTTTTCACCTTTACGGGCAGTTAAAATCCGATGTACAAAAAGACATAGAAGAGTTTTACCCTAAGTTTTTTGAATTAGCTAACTTAGTGGGTGAAAGCCAGCGTAATCGTAAGTTAGCTTCCGACTTAGTTGGATTTATTGACGATACCGAGTGTTAGAAACATAGCAAACACATCAAAAATGGCGTTAAGTACTTGGCCGACACCCAACTTTTCGTCAACTTAGCCTGTTACCTTTCACTGTTTTTCTAAGCGTTATATTTCGGAGGTGGAGTGGAAAATTGATTGGTCTGAATCAGCTAAAATTAGGCAGAATTTATACTTGATATTTTGGGTAAGTGTTAGCCTTATTTTGCTATTTAATTTGGCGTTAATTATAAGTTTTTAACAATGGAGGGCGTTAAAATGAAAAAAAGAATGTGGTTATTTGGAATTATCATGATGTCATTAGGGATTACTAAGACATATGCTGAATTGGGGGCGTGGTATGGCCCTGTTACTGTGACAAGTATGGGGCACTATGTCGATCAGCCTGCTGGGAATCACTCAAGATCTAAATTATTCGTTAAATTTAACGGTTCAATCTCTATACCTAGTTGCACCGTGACAGAAGCGAACAATATTGTTGGCTATGCTTCTCCAAGCCCTAATGCATGGAATGAGGGGTGGACTACGACGTGGCAGTCATTGTTGATGACCGCTCAGGCACAAAAAAAAGAAGTCATGCTGTATTTGCAAAAAGGTAACTGTAATTCAAAAGTTGGTGCACAGTTGTTAGGGGTTGAAGTTTTGATGTGATGCGAGTTATTGCTTTTTCTATTTTGACTATCACTTCTTTTAATTGTTTTTCAAACGAAGGAATAATTAAATCGACGTAGTGTTTACAGTGAAATAGCGTAGATGGAAGTATTTCTTACACTACTTAATTGACCGTTAGCAACAAAGGAGGTAACTGTGGTATCCAGATGTCTACCATATGTGACTATTTTATTGGCATTAGCGACGGTGATAGTGTCATTAGTGGTTCATTATCAGATATCAGGTTCGCTATTTGGACAAATCAAAGTGCCTGAGCTAGAGCCATATGGCGGCTATACGTTTAAGCATCTTTTGAACTATGAACTTTGGAGGCTGGTTGCTTCCCAGTTAATTCATGTGAAGCAACCTCATATGATTTACAATGTTTTGTCTCTCGTGGCTCTTGGTTTTTTGTTTGAATGTAAAATTGGATCGATGACCTTTCTTTCAATTTGGTTTGTAGCGGGTTCCATTGGTACATTCGCAAGTACGTTTACAGTCCCTGAGCCTTGGAATTTGGGTACAGGTGCATCTCAGGCTGTGTTAGGTTTAGCTGCTGCTGGGTTAGTTAAATTCTTGAAAGGGGAGGTGGTCGGGCGTATTGCGTTTTTTGTCTTAGTCTTAACCATTTTGCCTGCCTTTTCTTTAGATGTGTTTTTTAGTGAGTATCACCTTCCTAAGCTCGGGCATGTACTTAGTTTTAGCTTGGGGGCGCTAATTTTGTTTGGCTCTGAGCTCCGTGTAAGATCTGCGGCTAATAAACAGCTTAAGAGTGATGGCTAACCTTTGGTGTGGTGTTATGGCAGAGAAGCTGATTTAGTTCTGAAAGTGAGGGAGTGTGGGCCTTTATGGTTTTGATAGGAGTGGCACTGGGCTTAGCTCTGTGCTTTTTTTACGTCAATCGCGGTGAGTTTGTCGAACGGCAAATCTATTGTGCCATGGTATTTATGGCGCTGTATATCGTTGTCTATTTATTTTTACCTTCTCAATTAAATGGAACCTCGGTGAGGACAGGCCAGCTTTATGAATATGTTCCTTTAGTTTCTTTCGGGGCGATATTGTTCCCTCATTTTAATCCGGCCTCACCTGAAAAAGTGACCCAAATATTAGGCTGGATAGGGCTGATATCGGTGAGTCTCATTTTGTGTATTTTTAAAGTGCTGGTTTGGTAGTCGATCAGGGATAAAAAGGAATGTAAACGATGACGAAAGAAGTTCGAGTTGGGGTAGGTGTATTATTATCAGGAATAATCGAATCTTATTGGGAGAGCGAATTGGCTCTCATGGTGCAAACACGTGGGCTACTCCGGGTGGGCATTTGGAAGTTGGTGAGAGCATAGAGAAATGCGCTCAACGTGAGGTTTTTGAAGAAACGGGGTTAGCCATTGAATCCGTAACCAAGCTTAGTTTTACGAATGACATTTTCAAAGAAGAAGGCAAGCATTATATTACTCTGTTTGTTGCTGCTGAGTGCCATTCAGGTGAGCCTGAAGTAAAAGAAATCGATAAATGTAAACAGTGGCAATGGTGCGATGTGAACCACCTACCTGAACCACTGTTTTTGCCATTAACTAACTTACTTAAAGAAAAGCCTCTTTATCCGCTCTTTTCAAACTGAAGGGCCCTCATTTGTGTTTGCATGAAGCTGTCTTCAGGTGACGTTGGTTGTGCTGACCAAGAATATAAGGTTAAATGATGGCTGCTGTAATCAAGCATACCTGACATGGATATGGTTTCTTCTGTAATGGGGTTATAGCCTGACAGTGATAAACTTTGTGCCATATTTTTGTGTGCATCTACATCGATAAAGCCAGAAAGGGTGAGCTCGATACCTGGTGTAATTAAGTGTGCTTGTGTGTAGCCGGAGATGGGATGGGGCTGATTAATATCGAGCGTGAGAGTGTTATTTTGCCATTTTCCGACTAATGGATAAGACGGCAAAGTTGGTTCTTTTAGCGTGAAGTGCTGGTGGATCGCATCCATCTCGGGTTGGCTGAGTTGACCATTTTTACTAAATACCAGTTCATCAATGTAATTTCCTTTCTGATAATGCTCAAATGCGACTGACACCACAATGGCGTTGGTTAAGGTCATGGTGCCATCTAGTTGTAGTTGGCCACACATCGTGCCAGACCAATGCCAGCTTTCATCTTTAACCCCATCGTGAATATTCTTCCAGTAAATAGAGATAGCGATGCTTTGGCCTAACTGCTCAGATGGACTCAGTTTCGAGCAATGACCGATTAGGCGGTATTCCCCAGTCGATCCAGTATGAGAAGAATAGGTACCAATGATTTGAGTACCATCGACGATGAGAGACATTTTGGAGCCGAAAGAGTTGGTCCAGATTCCAGATAAACACGTGTTCATGAATCGATGTATCCTTTAACGAGAGAATAATGAGGCAGTGGAAGTTTGTCTGTTTTTTATAATTTTGGGGCCATTCGGCTTATTGAAAATCCAGACGCCTTTAGGGCGAATATCATTGTTGGAGATCACTTCATATTCGTACACAGTGTAAAGGTGATCCATTAACACAGAGCCAACCAGTAGCATGTCGTCTGCCCCAGGTAGTCCTTGGAATTGTGAAACTACTTTGCCTTTTTTCTCTCCTGCCTCTATTTTGCATTGGTATATATCTCTAGTGATGTTTAATTCACCATATTCAATGCCATTTTCATCTGAGAGCATAATAGAGACAGGGGGACCATCGTTTTTTGTTAAGTTATACACTTGGGTTAACACTGAGTTGTCCCCTTTAAATTGCGATGAACCAGTATCTAGGGCAAAAAACATGTTGGTGCCAATGGTGTTGCCATTGACTTTTACGGTTGTGTTGGCTGTTGTCCATAAATAACTGGCCTCTTGTTGGTAACACGACCAAGGCAGAAACAAATATTCAAGAGAAGAGGCGTAAGACCTATCCAATGTGCCAAACCCAATATAGCCTGTTGGGTGATCGCACAGTGGCTCTGTTTGTACTGAAATATAAGGGGTAGAAGTGCCTACCAGCCCCATTTTTAGTAGTGTTAAGAAAAAATTAAAGTCTTCATTTGAATTGGTATTCGTGTGGTGCCCCCTAAAAGGATAAGAAGCACTTGGAGCAATCGCTGTTATGTCTTGAGAGCTTGGCAGGCCGATCCCACCATCCCAGTCGAGTTCTTCAAACTGAGTGCCAGAATATTCAGAGGCTAAAAAGAGATCACTAACAATTGAGGGGCCGTGATGGTAGGGGAGGCATAAACGATCTCTTCCTGTTTCTACTTGCATTGTGCCCCATGGCCCAAAATTGACCGATTGTACGTCTTGGTTTATCCATTCAAACGTTGAAGACAAATTTAAATTAAAGCGAGCATTTGCATAATGCTTGCAGCCATCATCTGAGCAGAGATTGGATGTTACCCAGTTGAAGTTACTGCCAGTGTCAAAGCACATTTTGAGTTTTTGCGCAGGAGAGCCAATCCCTAGTTCGCAATACCAAGGCGTTGCTCCATTATTCTGAAATGGCCCTTTTTGGAGTGGTAAGGTGAATCCCGAACAGTGTCTTAAATCCATTTAATTTTCCGTTGATTACAAATGCTGATTGAGTGAACAGGTGAGCGTGATTAAGTTGTGTCGTTTAATATTTGTATTCCGTCCGTTGAGCGTCTATTGTTCCGCTCTATATCTTCTGTATATAAGCTGACTCGGTTTCTTCCGCTAGTTTTTGAATGGTACATGGCCTTATCCGCCCGGGATAACAGATTTTTGATGTCGTCATCGTTTTTAAGTACACCAGTAACGCCGATACTGACGGTTGCTTGCACTGTATACTCTCCTGTTTTGCAGGGGGATTTTTCAATTTTTGCTCTGATTTTTTCGGCGACACATAGGGCGTTTAATGGTGTGGTGCCATCGAGTATTACCGAAAATTCTTCGCCCCCTAGCCGGCCAATACAGTGTGTTGGGGCTAATTCTGACTGAAATATCGAGACAACATGGTTAATCACATCATCACCAGATGAATGCCCGATAGAATCATTGATTCGTTTAAATCTATCTATATCAATCATCAGTAAGGAAAAAGAACGTTGCTCTGAGTGGAAGCGTTCTAACGATTTTGAAAGAGAGCTGGTGAATGAGCGTCTATTGTAAATCCCTGTTAATTCATCTATCTCAGAAAGTGTTTTTAAGCGCTGCTCTAAGTAATGACGCTCCGTGATGTTCTTTGCCATCCACACAACGGTTCTTTCGTTATTTTCTATAAGGGTAAGTGGTTTAATAATGCCTTCGAACCAAATTTCCATAGGGGTCGAGACGTGATCAGGCAAATCAATCATCTCTTGCTTATCAAATTTGTATTTGATCACTTGGATTTTATTGCTTTCTAGCGCTGCTCTAATATAAGCATGAAACTTTTTTGCCATGTCAGGGGGAGATACTTCATAAAGCGAGCGACCAATGAAGGATTTGCAATCAAAGCCCGTTTCATTCTCTTCTCCGCCGTAGACATCAACGTAGCTGCCCGATTCAGAAAAAACAAAAATATGATCTGGTAGAGAGTCTAATACTGTAAAATAACGATCTTTGAAGTCCATTTCCGAAGCCAAATTATCGATTTTCAACATTTATTTAAGTCCACCATACAGACTCCAGACTAATAACCATAACGCTCATTAATGCTTCCATGTCTTTCATTGAGATAAGCAGATGTGTCTCCCATAATTTATAAAAAATATTAATACTTCAGTTGATATGATAAAGGGGACGTTTTTTGTGCGATAGCCGTTGAGAAAATTCCTTTTTAAACCACAAATACAGATGGTGATTCGTTTGCAAAAGGCGATATAATTCCACTTTAATTAAATACACTGTTCAATATAGAGTGGAAGATGAAAAACGTAGCAATACTATTAACTGTAATAGGATTACTACAAGGATGTGATAAAAGTGAAAGTGCCGAAAAAACGAGCGCTCATTGGCAAGGAAAAGTACAAATACCGACAAGCATTAATCACCAAGAACTGTCTGTTTCAAGTCAGTTATGTACGGTATATAACTCTTATCAGATTGATGAAGATCCAAGTAAAAGAGTTCGATCTGTTGGTTTTAATGGTGATGGCACATTCACTCTTATTGATTGTAAAACGGGCCGTATCATCGTGGTGGATAGGAGCGGAAAACCGATCAAAAATTCATCCACAAAAGAGCATGCTCTTCTTGTGAAAAATGCGATCACCATGGATGCCATTTATCACCTGCCATATGAAGAAACGATTGCGACTTGCAACAAAGATAATATTTCATGCCATTTTGGTGTGGATGAAATGGATATAATTGTTGATCAGGAATTCAAAAGCGGTCTATCCGATGTCTCTTATGAGCTTATATTCAAGGTTTCTAAAGAGACAATTAACAAAAAATCGCTAACGCCTAAAATTGTTTTTCAAACGGATCCTTCTCTAGAAGATCAATCGGTAAATCAGGTTAAATACACATTCAAAAAGTGTGTCGATGAAGGTTGCTATAAGAAAACAGTATCCAAGTTAGAGAGTGACCTCATCCAGCTTAATGGCCGATATGAATCGTTACCGTTTAGTCCGTATTACGGCACTGGCAACGATCATTACTCAATTACGGATGTCTTTTTCAATACTCCTATTACGGTGTCATTTGAATTGGAATCCAAATACAGCTCAGAAGATATCAACATGGCAACGACTTTTGAACTGAAGAGTTTGTATAAATTGTTGAGCCCTGCGTTTGGTTATGCGCAATTCGATTACAGCAACACAAATAAGCAGTAAGATCATCATTTGGGCTCTAATATGAAAGCAAGAAGCATTATTGGTAGCGTTAGTAAAAACTCAACGCAAAAATTGAGCTTATCTAGACACTGTAATACAAATTTTTAAGACTGCTTAAGAAGGCGGTTATTGTTTCTTGTAAGTCGAGCTATATTGAGGCTCGGCTTTTTTGTGAAGTTTGCATTTCTGTATGCCTTCTTTGGTACAGATTAAGGAATGATCATGGTAAGGAAAGAGTGAATGAGCTACAACGTCAGAAAAGCTGTCATGGAAGATGTCAGTGCCATAGCAAATTTACATGTTAATTCGTGGGCTGTTGCGTATAAGGGATTGATGCCAGAAAGCTACATTGCTCGGTTTTCTTATGAGCGCCGACATAAATTGTGGACTAGAATGGTGGGCGAGCAATTAGCACATGTGTTTGTGGCGGCGTATGATCATGACATTGTCGGTTTTATGTGTTTTGATGATTTTCGAGGTGACGATACGGGAAAAATAGCAAAAGTGAGCACCTTGTATGTACGCCCTGATTTTTATAGAAAAGGTATTGGTTCATTGTTACTTGCGCGTTGTGAGTCGGAACTCGTCAGACTCGATTATGAAAAGGTTGTATTATCTTCGCTAGAATCGAATGAATCCGCTCTTCGTTTTTATTCCTCTCAAGGTTATCAAGCCACCGGAGAAACTAACTCTGAGCAACTTGATGATTACATTCTTCATGAGGTTGAATTAGCAAAGGCACTGCTTTCTTAGTTTTCAGTGTGATTGAATACTCACCCAGTGCGTATGAAAGGCAAACCTTTGCTGCCATTTATAAACTGCTACCTACGATAAGTTAAAAATTATGGGCATGATGTCGTTATGGGCTTTTGTACGATGCATGCCAATTTTTGTCTTGGTGATCTCCCATTAAGTGGCAAACAATGCCTGAGCGTTTGACAACGTAAATCATCATAATGGATAGCGTCGTCAAGGCAAAAACAAGGGAAAAGCTGTTGATCAGAGTGATGCCCAGTTTTGCAGTGATCAGTGTCATTAATGGTCCCCATAGGAACACAAAGATTGATTTATGGAAGATAAATACCGTTAGTGAGTACATACCAATCCAATTAATTGGAGGCCAGTTTAATTGGATCCCTCGTCGATGCAGTATCAGCACACTACTGATCACCAAAAATTCCATGCTCCATATCCCAATGCGGCCCAAAACACCTTCTGCAAGGGAGTGTTCCTCTGCGTAAATATTGGCTAAATTGATAGAGATCGCATCGCCAAAAATGACATAAACGATCAGTGCGATGATCGACGTGGCGATGACGACATAATTGATGAGATCTTGTTTTTCAGGTTTGTGATGCCATACCCAACCATACAGAAAACCAAAGCAACCACTGGCCATAAACAGCTCAACTCGGGCATCTAATTCAAAATCTGGGTGGATCAGAGTTCGGATGGCAATTTCAAGGTTGTTGATGGCTTTAGGTACGCCGAGTTGGCTTATGAACAAGCTGATTAACGTTAAAGCGAGCATGCCACGGATCCCTGCAAAGGCGTAAACAATCGCAAAAAGTGCAAGCAATATCATCCATAGCATGACAGGGTAAAAGGAGATCGCTTCACCGAAATTTGGGGCGACGATCAAGCCCTCAATGCACAGAATTAATATGATAGAGCCAAAAAGCATCAGTTTTTTTATGAGCCCAGCTCGGATCTGTTGTTGGTTTTTTATCGCAAGGTTAAAGCCCGCCAGAGCCAAGTAGATTTGGCTCACCCAAGGTACTAAAAGAGCGCTCACGGATGAAAAAGTCGATATACCAGTAATTTAGGTAGCCAGTGTAGTGCTCAAATACCGCCATGAAAATCATGAGCCCCCTTAGGAAATCAAGACTGACGATACGTTGTTTAGTATTCATAGCAATTGCCTTAGATTGGAAAATAAAATGTAACGCTGCAATTGTTGAAATACGAGATGCTTCGTCCTTTGTGCTAAGTTGCCAGACAATTAACAGGTTGTTTAGTTATAAAGTAAGTGAGTATTTTTCATTAATACAGTGTTCTATTGTCGGAGATTGCATGTTGCTCACATACAAATCCATACATTTGAACTCTGTTTTTTTATATACAGATTAATGGTGGTTTTGTATTTTACGCTGATAAGAGATCTAGGCTTGGCTACGCTTGTATTGGTGAGGCTAACAAAGAGTAAAGAGCGAGTTTGCCGCTTAGATTACCTCCCCCTCTGGCTGTATTAGTGATTTTAAGGCTGATGACGAAAATGCCCCATATAGTTTTGGTAGAAGATGACGAGAAGCTCAGTGCACTGTTGACGGAGTACCTTTCTGGTAGTGGATTTGATGTAACTCCTGTTTACGATGGCGCAAAAGCCGTTGCTGTGATTTTAGAGCAGGGGCCAGAGCTCGTTATCTTAGACTTGATGCTTCCTGGTCTGGATGGTTTGCAGATTTGTGGTCAAGTTCGGCATCAGTATTCAGGGCAAATTTTAATGTTAACGGCCAGTGATGATGATTTTGATCATGTATCAGCGCTTGAAGTGGGGGCTGATGATTTTGTATCTAAACCTGTGAAACCTCGGGTATTGATGGCCCGTATTCGGAATTTATTACGTCGTCAGGTACGCGCGGAAGAAGTTGCCCCCAGTACCCAAACTGAAAAAGTGGTGAATAGCGATCGGCGTTTTGGTGGGCTGTACCTAAATCAAATCCAGCGAATGTGTACCCTTGCTGAAGTGAACGTGAAATTGACCGACGCAGAGTTCGATTTATTGTGGATCTTTGCATGTAACCCAGATCAAATTTTATCGAGATCGTTTTTGGTGTCAGAAACTCGAGGTATTGAATACGATGGGCTAGACAGAACAGTCGATAACAAAATTGCTATTTTAAGAAAGAAACTCGGGGATGATCCAAGCAACGCATTTAAGCTCATCACCGTGCGTGGCAAAGGGTATGTGTTTGTCTCAAAGCAATGGTAGTGAGGAGTTATGAGACGTATTTTTTTAGAGATTTTTGCTGGATCGTTTCTCTGCTTCTTCTTGGGGCTGGTGTCAATGTCGTATTATTTTCAAGAGATCAGGCCTGATTACGATACTCAACTTGCGGCGACACATGTTTCTTCTTTCGCCCGGGTGGTGGATGATGTCACCGTTATCGGTCATGAAAAAGCGGCCAGCGCCATCGAAAAATTTGTAAGAGACAGTTTTTTTGATGTAAGAGTGATTGACTGGAAAGATGTGAATGGTCTGAGTAGCCACAAACATGCAGAGCTCAAGGAAAAGCGAGCCATAAGCATTGATGATAATGAATATTTGTTGTACATCGGGGAAAGGCTTTATTACTTATTTCCGGATCGTCAGTATTCCATTTGGGGCGAGCTGGATTATGAAGACTCATTTGCGTTTTATTGGTTTGGTGGAGTTTTCTTTTTTTATAGCTTAGTGGTTGTTTTTCTTCTTCATCGTCGTTTAAAACCTTTGGAAAATGCGACTTATGAGTTCGCTAATGGTGTTTTTTCAGCCCGGGCTCCTGAAAAGGCAGGGATCCGGCTAGGGGCGCTTAACGAGCAATTTAACGGAATGGCACAGCGGGTGAGCCAGCTCATTACTAGTCAAAAGCAACTTAGTAATGCGGTTGCTCATGAACTACGGACACCATTATTTAGGATGGAGTGTCAGCTCGCACTTTTAGATGAGTTGGAAGTGAATGAAGATGTTCAACGCCATTTGGATGGACTAGCCGCTGATATTGATGAATTGGAAGAACTGGTGGAGGAGCTGCTTTATTATGCGCGTTTAGAAGGACTTGATATGAAACCCTGTCGTACGTTAGAAGCGCCATCAAATTGGCTTAATCTCTTGGTGAAAAAGCACCAAGTGGTGAGCCCTGTGCCCATTTTATTGGAGTGTACTGATGAAGAGGTGAATGTGGATCATGTTCAACTTCAGCGTGCGATGTCGAACTTGATTGGTAACGCTATTCGTTATGCAAATAGTGAAGTAAAGGTCAAAGTTTATGTAAATAATGGGCAATTTGTGCTTCAAGTTGAAGATGACGGTCCGGGAATTCCGGAGTTTGAGCGAGAAAGCGTATTCAAGCCTTTTTATCGAATTGGTACGGCACGGGATCGTCAAAGTGGTGGTCATGGGCTGGGTCTTGCAATTGTTGCGCAAGTGATTCATGGCCATTTGGGAACCATAGTGATTGAATCTAATGAACGAAGCGGTGCGGTTTTTGTAGCTACTTTGCCCATCCATTAGAGCTTTTTACGGACTTTAATTTTCGTTTGTTAACTTAAAATCTTTAAATTACACACAGTTATAACAATCGGTTGGCGTCTTTATAAAAGATGGTTAATATTACGGCCTTTTATCAATAACTGCTTTATTAAATATTTTTAATGATTAAAATGCTTCATCACTTATCTCTATAAATACTTAACTAATAAGCAGGAATTATATTTGATGGAATTTAGAGCTTTAACTCTACCCCTCTCTTTGGCGTGTGCGTTTTCTTTCAATGCTTTTGCTCAAGATGGAATCTCGCCTTATATTGTAGATGGTAATACAAGCCAAACGGGCTCTATTCCATGGCAAGTGCAAATTAAAAGTCAATCTATTCAAGGCTTTTATATCTACACTTACACTTGTGGTGGTACCATCCTTAATAATAATTGGGTTCTTACAGCGGCACATTGCCTCTACGACAGTGATGAACAGCGTATTACTGATAATAACATCACCATCTATTCAGGCAGTAATGTAAAAGACGGAGGGGATGCCCATGCTGTAAGTGAAACTATTATCCATTCTGGTTACTCAACGTCCAATAAAACAGGCTTGAATGATATTGCTCTTATCAAGATAGATGGTGTCCTAAAATCTGGTACTCCTATCACTCTGCTTGATAGCCAAGGGCAGCAAAGCATGGATGACGCTTTTCGTAACCAGTGGAGTGGCTTTGATTATGAATACAATCAAGATAACGCAGCAACTTTGCTGGTTTCTGGTTGGGGGGATACTAAAGATCAAGCTATATCCAGTAATAATTTAAGACAAGCCTTGCTGGTGGGAGTGACTGATACTGTCTGTGATACTAGCTGGGCGGAGCTGAGAGCTATATACAGAGGCCTTCAGTATGATCCTGATACTACTCTCTCTATGTGTGCGATGAAGCCCCAGAAAAATTCAAAAACCGACAGCTGTCAAGGTGATAGTGGCGGGCCTTTAGTGTGGCGTGATCCGTCTCATGTCTCTGATAGTGATAAAGGTATGCGCTTAGCTGGGGTAGTGAGTTATGGTAATGGATGTGGATCTAGCACTCCTGGAGTTTATACTCAGGTATCAAGTTACCTTGACTGGATTAGATCTAACACGGGGCTGAATTCTGAACTTACTGATGCCAATAAACATGTATTTTACGCGGATCCTTTTGCGGTTAAAAATGAAGTAGCTACTGAGGTGGATACTGGCACGGGTACAACGATTAGCAATAGAACAGTCACTACATCAGGTGGCTCTACTGGCGTATTCTCCATGTTGTCTCTGCTTATTCTTGCTTCTCTTAGAAGAGTAAAAAAGTAGTAAAGTTTTCAATAGTGTAGATATTCCGGAGGTAGTCTTTTCTATGCCTCCGGCTTTTTCATTAATGTAATGATTTATATTATACCTATCATATTGTTATAGCTCCCTTTCACCTTCTTCGTAGTCTTTCTTAATTCCTCGTGTCCAAAAGAAGGGTATACGCGGCACTTGGGGCAAATCACGTTCTTACTTTATTGAAATGATTCCTGATAAAAGGCTTTATAAAATCAAAGGTTAAATTATAATCCCTGCTTGATTATAACTATAAATATGCAATTAATAAGCAGGAAAAAAGCTTTGATGAAAACGAAATACTTACCTCTTTCTCTTCCTTTAGCGTGTGTGGTTTCACTCAATGCGTTTGCTCAAGATGGAATATCGCCATACGTTGTCGATGGTAATATAAGCCAAACAAACGCTATTCCATGGCAAGTGCAAGTAGAAGGCAAAAAAACGCTCCAAGTCAATGGAGAAAGTGTGAACGTGACTTACTTGTGTGGTGGAATTATTCTCAATGCAAACTGGGTACTGACTGCCGCACATTGCCTAGCCAATAAAAACCAGAGTTACGTTGATACCTCAAGAACCGTTACCATTTACTCTGGCAGTACTCTTAAAGGCAAAGGTGTATCTCATGCGGTGAGTGAGTTAATTATTCACGAAAGTTACTCTCCAGTTACGGTTGTAAATGACATTGCGCTTATTAAGATCAATGGCGACCTTAAATCTGGAACGCCTATTACTCTACTTGATAGTGAAGGCCAGCAAAGTATGGATAAGGCTTTTGCCAATCAATGGAGTGGTCATAATTACAATTACAATCAAGATAATGAAGCTACCTTATTGGTTTCCGGCTGGGGTAATACAGTGCCTCTTTCATCTGCAACTGAAGACGATACGTCCAGTCGTTTAAGGCAAGCTTTACTGATTGGAGTACCAGATAACGCGTGTGAAACTACTTGGGGAATTAGTTTACCTGACGATTTAATGATATGTGCGGCAAAACCTGTGCAACATTCAAACACAAGCAGTTGTCAGGGAGACAGTGGTGGTCCTTTAGTGTGGCGTGACCCAAGTAATACAGCTGATATCGATAAAGGAATGCGCTTGGTGGGGGTAGTAAGCTTTGGCACGAGTAATGGGTGCGGTGTAGGCGAACATCCAGGAGTTTACACTCAGGTATCGAATTATCTAAATTGGATTTCCAGTAAAACAGGCATTACAGTGAATCAACTTACTGGAGCTAATCAATACACGTTTAATATCGATCCTTTTGTTGTTAAAAATGAAATAGGCTCTGATGTGGTTACTGTTGGTGATAACAGTTCAACCAACCAAAGCTTATTCTCAACAGAAGGAGGGTCGACAGGTTTATTATCATTCCTTTCTTTATTTATCTTTGCCTCAATGCGAAGAATCAAAAAGAAGTAAGTCTACTGTAATATAGACATACCGGAGGTGGTATCTTACATCCCTCCGGTTTTAAATAAGTGTCACATCGGAAAATTCTATTTATTACACTCCACATTTATTCTGTCAAAGCCTCTCATTTTCTTTAGATCATTTTTAATACGTCTAACTTCAATTGATTGTACGAGTTTGTATTTTTTCTATACAAAGCCTGACGACCTAGGTGTATAAGCGTACATGCTTGCTTTGTAAAGTAGTGTTCATCGAAACTACACGCAGAGCGAAGTATGCTTTTACCTATAAATAAAAATAAAGTGGCTGGTTTTATTGTTGCGGCACTCGGAACCACTATTCACGGCTTAGCATTTGGCAATAGCAGCGTTCCTGAAACACACCATATTGCGCCAGATAAAGTATCGAGCTATATCAAGTTATTTGAAAAACAGTTTGCCCGAAATAGGTTGGTGGTAGACGGTGAATCCTGCCCATTGTCATTGACCGAGTTAGATTTTGGCGATGATATGCTGGATTTGACCGCTGAGTGCAATGATAAATCAATTCGCTTTGAAGTTAATACGAATGAGTCAAGAGCTGAAAACGTGGTGTTTACCATACCTAGCAACGACTCTTCCTTTCATAATCTGCCGCTTACTTTTTATAGCAAAAAAAAGGGAATAAAGATCTTTGAAGATCAAGCGGGTAACCAGATATTTAACGGCTATCTGTACGATCAAAAGGAGGAAAGTTCGAAATGGGTTAAAGTCGTGTTTAACGACAGCTTTATTGAGGCAGGTAATTCAGAGCTAAAAGTGAAAGGTAATAAAGCCGTGTTGTCGGGGGTATTAGGAACAAAAAGTTATATTCAAATTAAGGATCTGATTGAGCAGCACCCAGAAGTGAAAACGTTGGAGTTTGATTTTGTTCCGGGCTCGTTGAATGACGACATTAATATGCACACAGGTAGGCTGATTAGAAATGCGGGCTTAAATACTTACATTTCTTCCACAGGTGAAGCGTATTCTGGCGGTGTGGATCTTTTTGCTGCGGGAAAGGTGCGCCAATACCAAAGCGGTGCCAAGTTGGGTGTGCATTCTTGGTGCTGTAAAGGGGATAAACCTGCCAATTTATTGAATGAATCAGATAAAGCCCACTGGTCACAAATTACTTATTTTAATGAGATCCTTATTAATGGCAGTGATTTTTATTTCTACACCATTAATGCTGCCGATTTTGATGATATTCATATTATGAAAAAAAATGAGCTACTGGATCACAACCTCGTCACTGAGTTTTTACCTAATTAATAAAATATTGGAATTATTATGAATATTAAACCTATGATGCTAATGGCGGCTTCTACTTCTCTTTTTTCTGTGTCTGCGGCCGCTGATTTAGCCATTGATGAGGGTTTTGGTGGTTATATTGGGGTGGTGACGAGTTACTCTAGTAGTGTATCTAACATGGATCCGAGCAATGAAAACCACTCAGGGCCCGGAAATGATAAATCGTCTGGAAGTAGCTTGGGCCCGATTGGTGAACTGCATTATACGTTTGGCCAAGAGCACGATCATCAGGTGTATGCTGGTCTTGCAGAAGACGATCTCATTGAAGGGGTATCGTTGTTCCAACTAGGTTATAAAACAGAGCTTAATAATGGGACGGTTGTTGGCTTTGCGTATTTGCCTGCCATAGGCAGTGGTGAGGTATACAGTGACCCATATATAAATAAAAAGCTGCGGACCAAATCTAAAGCGAGCACACATGGAATAAGGATGATGGCCGAAAATATCTTCGGTATGCCATTATCACTGGAAGCTGCCTTTGCAGATACCGAGATAGACAAGGAACAGTCTGGGCTGAACTTATCTCAGTCGCAGCAAGCGTTATTAAAACGGGATGCTAAATCTTATGCCGTGGAAGGCAGTGCTATTTTTGAAGCTGCTGAAGCCATTTATGTAGAGCCTAGCCTATCTTACCTTCGTTATGATGCCCAAGGTAAAGCCAGTGCGTTCCATAAGGTTGGTGTTGGGGTGAATTTCCATACATTTGTCGAGAACCATCAGATCTCGCTATCAATGGGGTATGCTCATCGTAACTATGATGCTGCTCATCCTGTATTTAGTAAAGAGCGTTCAGATAATAGCTATGATGCGACTTTGACCTACCAATATGAAGACATGTTGGGCTGGGATGATTGGTCTTTTGTCGGCACGTTAGGGTACGAAAAAAGAAATTCTAATATCGCCTTTTTTAATGAAAGTGACAAATCAGTTGGTGTTGGTATGATTTATCAGTTCTAATTTGTCAGAGATTTGTGCAGAGTCATTGTTACATGGCTCTGCCTTAAAGTATTTAGAATAAGTTTACTCTTGGCCTGCTATTTACACCGTTTATGCATGTCCTTCTGCATAATAAATGGCTTATTACTTTCCCATGTATTTTTCTCTTTGCAGAAATTCTCTTTCTTTCATTTAAAACGATGGTTGCTACCACTCTCCATGCTTGCAGCAATATTTCTTACTAATTTTAATGTCATTAAATTGACTTTAAATCATTTATGTAAATAGTCATTCACTTTCCATTTCTGAGCTTAATAAGGTAAAAAGTTTGTTTTTAGCCTAGCTGATGACCACTGAGAATAGCTCGTTAATGACTATTTTGTCATTATTGGTGGGTTTTAGTCATATTATTGATGTACATGGACTTTTGGTTTTTTTGTTTCACCTAGTGTTATTCTTCTTTCATTCTTTATTTTTAAGGCAATAAAACTAAATATCCTGTCAAAATAATGGTTAAAATCTTATCCCCATATCAAATTTGTGATAGCAGACAGCCTTTAATATTCCCCAGATTTACACAAGTAGGTAAACCTGTAATAGTGGTTACAACAGGTGAAACGCTACATAAACAGGGAGTTTTCCGTTAAGAATTCGTTTATTAAGGGGCTGTTTTTATTTATCGATATAAAAAGCTCGTTTTGTCTAGTTATTCGGTGAGATTGCAACCCTTTTTACCTGTTACTATTTGAAACATCCTTGGCAATTATAGTCTCATCAATAAGCTGGCTGTCATGGATTTAGAACCTATTCCCTATATTGAACTTCAGCATTGCTGATTAGGAAAATAAATGTCATCTAATTCGAGTAAAAAAAGAAAACAGTCCAATGAAATGAATAACGTGTTAGAGCAGGCAGTCAATACGTCGAAGCGTCGCTCTAGTAATTCAAAATCAGAGACCAGAGCGCAGCAAGAGAGCAGTCAAAAGTTTGCCAATATTCAGGCGAACACATTTTATGGGATTATTTTAGATCCAAGCTTAACGCCAACGGACAAGAAGAATGCCGTTTCAAAAGCATTGACGTTCAGTAATAACAAAGACGAAGCTAAAGAGAAACTGGAAGAATTCAACCAATTCAAAGAATTCTTACAGCATGAACGTAAGCGCATGGCACAAGAAATCATTTCCCTAACGGATACTGGTGCATTCTCTGAGCTAAAAACCGTTTACGATGACATCAATACTGCGTTGATGTCATTTGAAGATAAGATCTCTCCACTAACCGACATCGTTGACGCGGTATATACCCTACGTATGAATGGCGTGACGTTTGATGTATTCCGAGAAATCGCTGAAGATAAAGAGGCCGAAGCTGAGTTGGCTGCACTGCGCGCCGAGCAAGAAGAGCAACTATCTTCTCTAACATCACTGATGGATGAGAAGAAAAAGTACATTACTAAACTGGGTGAAGATAAGTCATGGTTTGGTTTTGGTAATGTAACCCGTAAATCGCGCGAACAGATTGCGCTTTTACAAATGGAAATGGACAAACACACCCAAGAGTTAGCCCAGTTAACTCAAACTATCGCAGATACTCCGCAACACCCAACAAAAGAGTCCAGCCTGAGCGAGTATGCGGCTCAAAAAGCTAAACTACGCGAGCTGCTTGATATCTCTTCTAACGAGCACAAAGACAGACAAAAAGCTTTAGTCACGGCGGCGCAAGACTTTATTGAAACAACGGAAGTTCGAGTGGGTACGGTTTCTGAGCATTTTGACATGATGAATGGTCAGATCGAGAACCTTAATGAGGCAAACTTCAGCATGCGTGAAATGTACGCCATCATTAACGATGCGACTAAAGAAGCCGATGCTCAAAACGAAGCATTACGTGACACGCTGCAACCAGGCGGAGAGTCAGAAGGTGACATCGAGCGTATGACTCGTGAGCGTCACAAGCGTGATCTGGAAAACCACATTAAATCGTTAGGTAACTCGGCGATTGATACGACGTCAGTACTGGCGGAGCTAACGGGCTCAGGCCACCGAATCAAGTCGATGCAGGATGCCAATGATCAGCAAATTTCTAAAACACGCCAACTGCACAGCTCGGGCGTCGCTGGCGTTGCGGATCAGCTGAGCACGGTACTGCAAGCAGTGTCTTCTGCGGCATTGGGCGAATCGTCAGAAATGGCGCGTATGTCCCTTGAGCGTATGCAGCAAACCACTTCTAACTTAGGCCAAAAAGAAGTGATCCGTGTTGCCCTTGGTACACAAGAGCAAAACAATGAGCTGAGCAAAGCACTTGAAGATTTAGAGCAATATGGCCAAGTGATTGAAACAGCGACAGGCATTACCCGCGATGGTCTGCTTGAAACGAAAGATCTATTAAGCCGTTTAGAGAGCACAGCAAAAGACGTACAAGAGAGCGTACAAGACTCTATCTCGGTTGCCGCTGACGTTACGGCTGGAAAGTTTGATGATGAAAAACAAGCGGAACAACCACAAAAGCAAGCAGAAAAGAGCCCATTTGGCTTTTAATCTAACTGTTTAGCTCCCTAAAAATAGCTCCTTTCTGGGGCTATTTTCTACTTTGTTTGTTTAAAGAGATCCCTTATGCCACAACAACATAACTACTTAATTCGTGGGCGTGATAAGCTAGCCCAACATACAGATTTTCAACTGGTTGGCCGTGATAAAGAATTAAAGCAGCTGACGGGTATTTTAATGCGTAAGCAAGCCAACAGTGTTTTATTGGTTGGTACAGGCGGTGTTGGCTGCTCTGCGTTGTGTTTAGGCTTGCAAGCCAGCAAAAGCGACCAGCATGCGTCTTTCGATATTATTAATAAACGTTTTTACTGGTTAGATACCGATGGTTTGTTTTCATCGGGCGATCCAAACAGCATGAATGAACACTTTCAAAAGCTATTGCGAACGCTAGGGCGCTCAGCGGAAGCGATTTTGATTGTTGAAGACGCGCGTGATTTTATTGAAGCAGCCCGTAATAATGGTTGCACCAACTTTATCAATGCCTTAGTACGAGACGTTCGTTTAGGTAAGTTTCAGGTTATTTTTGAAACACGTGATGAAGATTTAGAAGTCGTGTTGAAATGTCACTCAGATATGCGTGAATATTACACCATGCTCGACATTAAAGAGCCGGCGGATGATTCTTTGTTTGACATCATTACTACCACCAGCAAACGATTAGAGCAGCACCATAAAATCAAAATCAGTGCAGAAGCGATTAATACCGCTATCGATTTAACCAATAAGTATCGTGTACGAGAAATGAGTTTAAGTCGTGCTCAGCCTGAGCGTACTTTGAACTTACTTGACCGTGCGTTGACAACTTACCGTCAGCAAGCTCATGCTTCACCAGCGGCATTAACCGAATTAAACCAACAGCTGAGCCAGATTGAAAGCGCCTTAGCTGGAGATGAAACCAGCGAACTTACGCATGTACCTGCTGAGCAGCTATTAGCGAAAAAGAATGAGCTTATTCAGGCAATTAGCCAGCAACATGAGCAATGGCAAGCGGTTCAACAACAATTGCGTAAGTGTTATAAAAATCAACGTGATGGTGAAGAAGGGCTGCTGGAGCTTGAAGAAGCGTTGCTAAAACAGCAAGAAATCGAACAACAAAAAGGCGAGAAAAAAGCTGAGCCAGAAACCGTTAACCAATTCCGTTCATTTTCTGCTTCATTAGCCGCTGGATTTGAGTCGGAAGCGATCAGTAAAATTCGTGCTGACATTACGAAAATGGAAGCCTATGTACAAGAAAATAAAGCGGCCTTTGATCAGCTGACAGCGCAAGTTAATGCAAATTTGTCTTTAGATACAGACAGCGTATTATCGAAGTTCAGTGCCATTTCAGGTATTGCAACAGATAAGTTGAATCAAGACGAACGCAGTAAATTACTTAAAATACATTCCGTATTAAATTCTCGCGTGTATGGTCAAGATCATGCCGTGAATCAATTAGCAGACGCGGTACGAGTTGCGCGTGTAGGCTTAAAAGATCCTGAAAAACCACAAGCTTCTTTCATGTTTTTAGGCCCATCGGGTACGGGTAAAACTGAATTAGCAAAAGCGCTGGCGGCGGCTTTGTTTGATGATGAGCGTGCCCTGCTTAGATTTGATATGTCCGAGTACATGGAAAAACACGGTGTGGCGAAGCTGATCGGTGCTCCTCCTGGTTATGAAGGTTATGAAGCGGGAGGAATTTTAACCAACTCAATGCGTGCAAACCCTCGTGTTATCATTCTTTTTGATGAAATGGAAAAAGCACATCCAGATGTATTTAACGTACTACTTCAAGTGCTTGATGATGGTCGCTTAACCGATAACCGTGGTTTAACGGTATCATTCGGTGAAGCCATTATCCTGATGACAACTAACATTGGTCAACCTAACTTCCTAGATGAAAGCCTCACCTTTGATGAAGCCGTGAGTGCAACAATGGAAGAGCTGGATGAAGTGTATCGCCCTGAGTTCTTGAACCGCTTTAACGGTCGTGAAAATATTGTGTGTTTCAATCGCTTGGATCTTGCGGTGGTGGAAAAAATTGCTCGCCGTGAAATTGAAAAACTGAATCATCAAATTCAGGCTGGTGGTAAAAACATTCACATTAATATTAGCGACCAAACATTGGCCGATATTTGTCAAGATATCTATGTGCCAGCGATTGGTGCGCGTGGTTTGCCTGGTTACATCACCACACGCATTAAGCCTGCGGTGGCGAATACGCTTCTTCAAACGCCAAATGCGGAAGGAGAAATGGTGATTAAGTACGACACTACCACAAAAGAGCTGGATATTTCTGCTCCCGGCGTACCGTCAGTATTAGATCCGGCTTAATTCGTCGTTAGAACTTGAAAAATGAAAGAAGGGCACACCATGAAGCAAGAGAATGAGACTAATCTAGATCGAGATGAGCTGCTACGTCGTGCTCAGCAAGCGGTAGCCGACAACTCCCCGCCTCCTGAGCCAGTACATAAAAACGCCTCATTTTTGGTTACTGCGATTGCTGGTGTGCTCCGCTTTTTTGCGTCCATTCGTGATGTATTATTACGCCCCTTTTTGTGGCTAAAGGATGTTTTTAGCGAGCGTAATCGAGTATTTCGTTGGCTTAAAGCCGCTGTAATTTGGTTGGCTTTTGAGCCTGTACCAGAAGGGAGTAATAAGGAAGACAATGAACTTCGTTTTTCTTCTCGACGTTTGGGTATAAGAGGAGGTTGTGTCAGTGGTGTAGTCATTGCGGGCTACTTTGCTGTCATCGCCAGTTACTTTTATGGTACCCAATTTGAAGAGCTAGTGTATACAACGGGTAAGCAAGAAATTGAAGCTGGTGAACAGTATCAATTTACGGGCTGTACCTCTTTACCTTGCAGTACTCAAGCGGATAACGGTAAGTATTATAAAATAGAGGCCAGCCACTTTTTTCCCTCTCTTTATTACCCTGAAGAAGATGTTTTTGCGAATATCCCTCAACAGGATGGGGCATGTTATGCAAAAGGCTATGGTGTTTATTTTAGAAACTTACGCTCATTGTTTAAGTACTTTCAGTGGTATCAAAAAGTCTATGACGTGTCATGCCGCCCTTATACTGAAGAAGAAAAACAGATGGCTGTTGGGACAGGGAAAATAAGCAAAGTCGAGCAGTAATTTAGACACATTGAGCATGGGTAGAATAATAAAAGGTGTTCTATCCTGTGCATCACGAATTCAATTAACCAAAAGCCGGCACTGAGTCGGCTTTTTTATTACTCGGATTAGAAAATGGCATTTGTTCTGATATCAAGGTAATTCCGGTACACAGTCTCATCACTAAACCTAATTAAATTATTATAAATCAGAGGTTTAGTGGTGGGTAAGGATACGACAGTAGAACTTAGCAATGGAGAATAAAGAGTCATAAAAGCGATGGATGTTTTCGAATGCCCCTGATGTTTCTAATAGAAAAATTTAAAAAACAATATCTCAGAACATGACAGTACCGACCTTTAATGTGTTGATGGCATGATAAATTTGGTGTTTATTCTGTAAGTTAAGGAATTGAATGTGGTTACTGTGGCGATTGTGATATTTGATGAATTTACGGATATCGACTTTTTCCTGATGCGAGATATTCTTGGCCGAACCAAACCGGATTGGGAAGTAAAGGTTTTAGGCACAAAAGAGGTACATACCTCAACATTGGGGATGAAGGTACCTACGGATGGTCATGTATCTGCTGCCAATGACGCTGATGTTGTTCTATTTACCAGTGGTTATAAAGGAGTCCCTATGGCTCTTGAAGATAAGGAGTTTATGTCGTCGTTTCGTTTACATCCTGAAACTCAGTTAATTGGTTCTATGTGCGCAGGATCTTTTATCTTGTCTAAGTTGGGTTTGTTAAAGGGTCAGAAAATAACCACTCACCCAGACGCCAAAGCAGCGCTACAAGCCATGGGAGAAGATGTGCAAGATAAGCCATTGGTGGTTAATGGCAATGTTGCGACCGCTGGTGGGTGTTTATCTGCTATCTACTTAATTGGTTGGATGGCTGAACGCTTGTTCGATAAGTCAAAACGACAAGAAGTATTAAGGCAACTTATTCCCGCAGGGCAAAAAGAGATCTATGAAGAGCTGATCACTTCATCCATTGATTCGGCTTACATGTAGGTTAGTCGTCACTAAATCTTCACTTTTGAGATCCAATTAGTAAAGGTGCAGGAGCGATCATTTTTGAAAAGTACCTATTTTTCATAGGGCATAAAATAGATCGAGTTGGTTATTTTATGATTGTTTTTTGTACCTTAATATTGTTTTTAGCCTCAAATATTCGTCATTTCCCTATCTTAATCGCGCAAGTAAAGACTTACTTTCATTTATTACATGAAAGGTGTTTGAACGCACAGTTTTGTTTGCCTTCTTCATTTTTAAATAATTTTATTATAAATATCAAAGGGTAGTTTGATTTCGTGTTAGGTTAGTGGTGAAGGTATTTACGTGGCACAGGGGGTATTAGTTATGTCTTATGAAATGTTAGTGGGCTTGAATGTGGTTGATAGCGAAGTTTATCAACAGTATCGAGAAGCCATGACACCAATTTTAGCAAGCTATGGCGGTGGTTTTGGTTTTGATGGGAAAGTGTCTGAGGTTTTATTGCCACTTGGAAGTGAGGATATTAACCGGGTTTTTACTATCTTTTTTAAAGATCGTCATGCGATGGAGCAGTTCTTTGCCCATCCCGAGTATCTCAAAATAAAAGAGCAGTACTTTCAAAAGTCGGTTGCCAGTACCGTGATTATTGCCAGCTACGATAAAAAACTGGATGAAGTATGAGAGGGATAGTTTGGTTTTCACTGAAATAGAACCAGAACAAGTACCAATGGCTTTATTGTTAGAAGCCGACCCATCGGTATGTAGTGTGCAACGTTACCTTAATAAATCGTGGTGTTTTGCCACCATAGAAAATCAATGTGTGATCGGTGTTTGCCTTATTTGTCCACTTTCTCATACCACAGTGGAGTTGGCGAACATTGCGGTTCTTCCAGCGTTACAAAGCAAAGGGATTGGTGCTCAGTTATTAAGATTCACTCTAAAAACATTGAAAAGTCGAGGAATTGTAACTGTGGAGCTGGGTACAGGGACATTTGGCCATCAGTTGGCTTTTTATCAGCGACAAGGCTTTCGGGTAGAGTCCGTTGTGAAAAACTACTTTTTGGAACATTACCAAGATCCTATTTTTGAAAACGGTATTCAACATAAAGATAGGTTGCAATTAACGTGTGATTTACGTCATTTTGAGTAGAGGGAAATGAATAGATGCAACAGCCCACGATTGAAACAGAAAGATTACGATTAAGGCCGTTTACACTTGAAGATGCCAAACAGGTACAGACATTAGCGGGTCATACGCTTATTGCCGAAATGACGGCTAATATCCCTCACCCCTATGAAGATGGCATGGCAGAGGCGTGGATTGAGACCCATCAAACGTTATGGTTTGCTCGCCAAGCCGTCGTATTTGCAATTGAAAGAAAAGAAGACAGTGTCTTGATAGGCACCATTAGCTTAACGGAAATGACTCAGACGGATGGTAATCTGGGGTATTGGTTAGGCGTTCCTTATTGGGGTAAGGGGTATTGTACAGAAGCCAGCCAGGCCTTGGTGCATTTTGCTTTTACAACCCTCAATCTTCCCATGTTGTACGCCCGGCATTTACTTCATAACCCCCAATCTGGTGCGGTGATGATAAAGTCAGGGTTCCAGTATATCTCGGAGGTCACTGCGTATACTTCTGGTGTAGAGCGAAAGGTAAAGCATTATGAGTGTTACCGTGGTGAATTGCATTATTAAATAAAGGTAAACATGGACGTTACATTTAAAGATATCGATACCGAACAGCATTTTTAAATGTGTTATGAGTTTAGAAAAGACTCGTATTTTTGCAGTTTCGGTACACTGGAAGGGTACGAGCAAAGTGTTATTGGTTATCAAGATAAAATCACAACGCGGATGGGCTCTCCTGAATGGTTTTATGTTCATATTTGGCACCATGACCGTATAGTCGGTCAATTAGAGTTTAAGACCTTTTCGTTTAAACCTGATTACGGCTACGTTCACTTAGTTTATGTGGTGCCTGACTATCGAGGGACTGGGGTTGCCTCATCAATTTTGCCTTATATTGAGGCACAACTGCGGGCGAGAGGTTGCCAAGGAGTCATTTTGTCGGTAAGTCGAAGTAATGAACGCGCACTGAATCATTATAGAAAATGCGGTTGGCGGTTTTTGAGTAAAAATCCCAAGCATGAATTAACCGACTTTTATGAATACACTTTTTCGGGATGAAAAGAGGAAAATGAATCGTTTATATTGCAATCTAAGCCCAGACGAGCGAGCTTAGATTGCATTATGATCTACTTTTATTCTTAGTTTTCAGGAAGAGCGAGATAGCCTTCGCTGGAAAACTCATCGTTGTAGAAATCAGCCATGATCGCGAAAGGGTTTATGCCACGATTTACGTGCAGTTCACCTTCTTCATCTTTGTGCGATCGAACCCCTGCGGCAGAGACCATTTCATAGTGGAGTGGAATCGGCAAGAAGAATGGGTTATACATTGAGAATTCAAGCACACGATAGATATAGCGGCTTTTTTCATAGAATGTAATGCTGACTACGGTCACGGGTTTACTTTCACCATCGATATCGCGAAAAGAGTCAATCTCCCTTACGGCAAAATCAGTGATTTGAGGGTGATCTTTGAAGAGCGTATTTAGTGTCAAATCTGTGGACAAACCGTTGTTTTCGATGATGGTGGTAATACGATTGTGTAGCTCGTCAGTTTTACCTTCAGCAACCATGTGCAGGTATTCTCGTGGACGATCGTATCTTGCCTCATCATTGACCAAATCCCACATGTTCATGCGAAAAACATAGTTAGTTGGGGAGTTGTACCAACTTAAACCTAAGAAGGCTACAACCAACACTGCAACTACCCCCAGCCGCAGTTTCCACTTGCCTCGCGTTTTTTCTTTTTGATTTTTTGTTGTAGCACGTTGCCCTTGGTGATGTGGTTTGTTGGTTTTCTTTGATCTGTTAGCCCGAGATTTGTTTTTTTTAGCCATTTTAATTACTGCTATTGATGATTGTTACTCCAAACCATAGTGTTATTTGAAAGAAAATCTATGAGATTGAAGGAATTAGAAATAGAAAGGGGGATTATGCGAAACTTGATTGGGGTCGACAAGTGTTCACATTGTGTATGGTGATGTTAAGCCAGTTTTATAAAAAACGAGCCGATTTGAGTCACAGTCCATCGCTAGACGAACGAAACCTTCGTGACATGTTTGGCGAGTTATCCTCAGTTGTGCCATTCAGAAATAAGGTAGGGCGATATCTTTTATTCATAGCTCCTTTTGTAATTGAGCCATTTCTTTTGATGCTACGCACACTAAACTCTAGTGATAATTCACTGTTATTACATTTCATTATATCTGGAATCTCATTCTGTAAATGGAATTAAAGAAATGAATAAACTTTAGTAAGTTTATGGATGATAATACCGTCATGCATGCTGTTTGGTTGTGTTTTTAGGAAAAATGAAAGCCTAAGAAACAAAGAATAACATTCATGCTTCTCACTTTATACCGGATAAAGCAAGACACCATTTATCTATAAGTAGCTGATTATTAGTAGGTTGTTTTCGAGTAATTAGTTGACAACGTTATACAAGGAATCAAAGGTTTACTCATGAATATCGATTTTTGCAAGACACAATTTAAATCAACACTGTTAAGTCAAATCATCACGTGCAGCGTTATTTCTAGCGCGGCTTTTACTGCACCGGTATTGGCGGAGTTTCAATTAGAAAACAGAACTTCGTTGAGACAGCATATTGAAGTAGAGCAATCTGGTGGTGAAGTTATTGCATCATTTATCGATAAAAATGGCGTCATTTACTCTGGTGAAGGCCCTAAAGTGGTTATTCGAGACATTAAGCGTAATAAAGAGCCGAAATGGAAAGGGCAAACGGATGCGTTACCGGGTGTGGTGACGGCGATTGCGAAGCATAAAAAGGATACCTTATTTGTCGCATCGGCTGGATACAATGATTTTAGTGGCGGCGTACATATTTTCGATATGGAATCCGACTATGATCTGAAATACAAAACAGAGCTTGTGTACGGAGTGGAAGGCAGCCTTCGTGTACCAGAAGATATTTTCATCGAAGGGAATACGTTGTATTTGTTAGACAGCAATTTGGGTATGTTTGCTTTTGATATTTCTTACCCCAAAAAGCCAGAGCTGATTGCGAGTGCGGCTTTTGCTAAGGGGCAAGCGATAGAAAAGAGAGGGGATTTTCTATTTACCTTTAATACAGGAATAACTGGCGGGTACTCTTATATTTATCAGTTTGACGCAAACACATTACGCCCAATGGGTTACGGACAAGTTCCGTTTGCGAAAGACGCAACCTTTCAGCAAAACTTAGAAAATGGTGCGATCACGGCGCATATTCAAACTGTCGATGAAAGGTACATCGCGTATAATATTGACGATATTCACCAGCCAGTAGAATTGTTTGCTACTCAGAATAAGAGTCAGGCCATATTTTCTGAAAATGGGCGCATTTACACTGCCAGTGAAGAGGGGCTTCGTCAATATGATGCGTTCACTCATCACTTGATTGGTCTTGATCCAACACCCATGAAAAGAGTCACCAGCATCACCAAAGGGGCAGAAGGGCATATCGTTGCTATGTCTGATAAGGGCTATTTGTATCAGGGTGAAGTGTCAGATCAAGAAACCGTTGTTAACCATACCGTGGAACTTGCGGGATGTACCGCATGCATGTCAACGGTATCTGACGAGGGTTATGTTTATGCGGCCGATAATATTAACGGTTTACGAGTGATGGGGAAAAATAAGCAGGATGTTGGCCGTTTAAATTTCCTCCGTAGCGCTGTTGTTGAAGATATTAAAAAGAAAGGCGATACCGTGTATTTAGCCGATTGGGCGGGTGCATTGTCTGTGGTCGATGTGGCTGATCCAACGGAGCCTTCACTGCTCACGAATCTGTGGGTTAATGGCTTTCCTTCTTCACTATCTATTGCCGGAAATAATTTATACGTAGGGCAAACCACCAATGGTGGCACTTTATGGACTTATGACATTACAGAGCCATCAAGCCCCCAATTACTGAGCCAGTATAATTTGGGTATGTCTGCTCAAGTGAAAGATTTACATGCGGTGGATTCGACCTTACTTCTTGGCACGACAAGTGGCCTAATGATGGTAGATACGTTGGATCCTTCCAACCCTCAGGTGGTTGGGCACTTTGAAGGCTGCGATGCGGTAATGGGCGTTTGGATGAGAGCAAAAGATAAAGTGGGTGTACTGGGTTGTAATAACCTCGACGGCCGAGCGGTCGTGTCGGTCGATTTAACGGATATTACCAACCCAACTCAGATCTCTAAAGTGAATTTACCCAGCGAATATCACAATGTTTGGTCATTAGATGGCAATAATGACACGGTTTATGTGGGTCAGACCGCTGCGGTAACAGCCTTTAGTTTGGATTATGCTGGTCAGCTAGTCGTAAAAGAGTCTTATCCCACCACGGAAATTCCGTTCAATTTAGAAGCGTCAACCACCTCCGTAACCGTGTCTTCGGGTAGAGGAGGCATGTTCACGTTATCTGGTTTGGCGAAATAACAGGCCCTTGGTAAATATTGGGAAGTAATTACAGCCTTTGCTGATAAGAGCTGCTTAGTTTGCGCTAGGTGGCTCTTTTTATTTATCATTAGCCGTTTTTTATATGTAAAATTTCATTATATATCAATTTGTTATTGTTGACTTTTAAATGGCTGAGTGTGACCATTCGGTAATATTGATAAAAATAAAAGCTTAAAAATAACCATGTCAAAAATAAAGAAAATCGTCGGCGGCCTAGCGCTCGCTGGCATACTGACTGCCTCCACCCTCGCCGCACTTCAGTTTACCAACACCCCCGATGCTCAAACTCTTGAGTATGAAGCCGAAAGCTATCAGCATGTTGTTGATTGGAAAAATCGGCTGCTTAAGCCTTCTAGAGAGCACATCAAGGAAATGGATACACGCTCGACTCACTATTTTATGGCTAGAGGAATATACCACAAAGCCCCTGTTAACTGGGATGAAGGTAAAGTCTTAGGATTTGGGGAAAGTAAACTGGATCGATTTAAGACCCAGATCATCAATGATGCGGATGCAATGATATTACTCATGTATTTCATTGGCTCCACCTACCTTGATGAAAAAGATCCAACCAAAATAAAAGAATCACAATACACTCGTGGTTACCACCTTAGAACGATAGAAAAGCTCAATACCTACCTACCTTACGTGTCACCAACAGTTGCAACTATGATTGCGAACCCTTTCGAAACGACTTTGGCCATAAAAACGAATCAGCCATACAAAGGAATCAATGTGGCTGATTACATATTGGTTAAAAATGGCACGCCTCTTGATGTTGAAAGTAATTACAACGACACTCGTGGCTATTACCACGCATACAAAGAGTTTTGGATAGATTACGTGTTTAACGATGTGTTCTATCACGACTTGATTGATACTGAAAAACCGGATTTTAAATACGTCGGTGTAAATTGGTATTAACACCACCAGCCTAAAATCGAAAGCAATCATTTTTCTCCTTAATTGCGGTGAAAGGTGATTGTTTCTCTTTTTATTACAACCTTACGAAGCAAATTTAATGATGTTTATTATTTTTATCTGCTCGATTCGGAAAAGCCAGAATTCCAATACTTAGGAAAAAACTGGCGTACATATTTGTAAGCGGTTATACACAAAACATGATTCATCTCCCTGTATTTTCAAACAGCCAATGTGAAATTTCATCGTTATCAGAAGATAAATAGACTTTATAAAATAGGAAGTAAAATGGCAGCAAAACACATTATTTCAATCTCTGAAGGAAAAAATGCTTTCCATCGATTTTTGCGAGGATGCTTTGTAGTTTTAAGTGCAGTGATTATGGTTTTATTTTCAGAGTTTATTCTACAAGTAGTGTGGGCTAAATGGCTAGGGTTAGACATTGATACTCCTGGGCGTCTAATTGAAAATCATTGGATTCCTGGAACTATGCTAGTGATTACTTTGCTAGCTTCCTTCTTTGTGTTCATATTAATGCTAAAGATTTCCGCTTGGTTATTTAGAGTGTTGAAGATTTAGTTGAGATATAAGAATAATGTCGAATCATAATGGGATCACGGGCGATTGGAAAAGCTGCGGAAAAAGCCGTGCTTGGTACTGAGCTAGGGAGTTAACAAGTAAAAGCTGAAACCAAAATGCAAAGGGGATCAACAGACAGTTAATCCCCTTTGAAAACAACGCACTCTAGTTAACCATGTTGGGCTTCGACTTGCTCTGCTTTATGGAAGGCATCGTGCGTTTCCAGTTGGGCTGCGTAGCGTTTAATGTTGGCAAATTGCTCGAACATGCCGTATTTTTCAACAAGTTCAACGATGAACGACATCATGATATCGGCACCAGTTAAACGCTCTTCTACTAAATAGGTTTTCCCTTCCAAAGATTGATCAAAGTAGCTGATCACTTTTTGGGTTTCATCGTCGGCATAATCTGCCAAGAAGTTGGTTTTCACACCGTCTTTAGCGACAAACATCTTCAAAAGCAGGGGTAAAATGGCCGAACTTTCAGCAAAATGTAACCACTGTGAATATTCAATGTAGGCCTTGCTTCCGTATTCTGGAGCAAACTTCTCTTTGCCGTATGTGTTGATCAGATATTCGGTAATGGCACCGGATTCGGTGATCACCATGCCTTGATCTTCAATCACCGGAGATTTACCTAACGGGTGAATACTTTTCAGCTCAGGTGGTGCTAGAAAGGTGACACTGTCTCGTTGATAAGGGACGATGTTATAGTCAACGCCAAGCTCTTCCAACAACCAGATAATACGCTTTGAGCGAGATTGATTTAAATGGTGTAGTGTGATCATGTTAGTGCCCTTACAGTGGTTGATTGGTTTGAACAACAAGCTTGCCGAAATTTTTGCCTTCAAGTAGGCCAATAAATGCTTCAGGTGCGTTATTTAGCCCATCGACAAGGTGCTCTCGGTAGTGGATTTTTCCTTCTGCCAACCATTGAGCCATGTCAGTCGCAAACTCGTTGTAACGGTGGGCATAGTCATCAAAGATGATAAAACCTTGCATTTTGATGCGCTTAACCAGCAGTTGCCCCATTAACATCGACATTCTGTCTGGGCCTTCCGGTAACGCCGTAGCATTGTATTGAGAGATTAAGCCACATAATGGAATGCGAGCCCCCGTGTTCAGCAGTGGCATGACAGCATCAAATATCTTGCCGCCCACGTTTTCGAAATACACATCAATGCCGTTGTGACATGCATTGGCCAATTGGTCGGCAAAATCTTCGGCTTTATGATCGATACATTCATCAAAGCCTAATACCTCTTTGGCATAGCGGCATTTTTCTTCGCCGCCAGCAACGCCAACAACTCGGCAGCCTTTTAGTTTGCCAATTTGACCCACCATAGAGCCTACCGCTCCAGTTGCAGCACCGACAACAATGGTGTCGTTTGGTTTTGGCTGACCAATATCAAGCAGCCCCATGTAGGCCGTAAAACCGGGCATGCCCATTACGCCTAAGGCATAAGAAGGGTGACTTGGGTTCATACCAAGACGAATAACGCCCTCGCCATTGGAAATGCCGTAGTCTTGCCAACCCGTGAACGCCAATACCCATTCACCTTGAGCAAAATCAGGGTGGTGTGATTCCACCACTTGGCACACGGTGCCGCCGACCATGGTTTCATCTATTTTTACGGGATCTGCATAGGATTTTGCCTCACTCATGCGGCCACGCATATAGGGATCTAACGACAGGTACACACTACGCAGCAACATTTCCCCTGCTTGTGGTGAAGGGATAGCGGTTTGCTCTAAACGGAAGTTGTCTGTCGTTGGTGCACCCACAGGACGAGAAGCGAGCACAATTCTACGGTTTGTTTCTGTCATGGAGAGTCCTTATGTGTATTTTATTGATTAGACCGGTCGTCTAGTGTTTGTTTCAAAAAATCCCGCCAGCAATTGGCGGGTTGTAAGCTGTTTAATCGAACGGGTGTCAATCTGCTGGTGGTCAGGTTTACATACGGTTCGTTAAGATCTTTTTGGTTGTTTCAAGTGCTTGTTGCAAGCCTGATAAATCTTGGTTTAGTTTATTCAGTAAGCTGGCCCCAAGCCAAAGCTGATATAGTGTTTGGGCCATTGTTTTGCTATCTATACTTGCGATTGAGCCATCTTGAATACCCGTTTCAATACAAGTCGCAATGGTGTTTATTACCTTATCGGCACCCGTTTGTAGGGCTGATCGCATGGGATCAGAAAGATCAGAGACTTCCGCACTCAGCTTAACAACTAAGCATCTGTTGGCGTTGCATACGCCATTTTCTACTTGCATCCAGCGAGAGAAATAATCAGTCACTCGTTCCAATCCTGTCCCCGGTGCATCTATCAGCAAAGCAGAAATACGCTCTAGGTATTGTTGGAAGTAATCTTGGATCAATGCCTCACCAAATTGCTCTTTAGACTTAAAGTAATGGTAAAAAGAGCCTTTTGGGACATCCGCTTCTTTTAATAGTGCAGATAAGCCCACACTGGTGAAGCCTTTGGATACCACCAATTGGTAACCAACATCAAGAATATGCTGTCGTGTATCGTTTGTTTTTGTGTTCATGTTGGGCACTATAAAACAAATTAGACCAGTCGTCTAGTTTCTGTTTGCTGAATTTAAATTGCGTTATGGTTAATGGCTGGATATGTCTTTCCATTTTAACCCAAATTTAGCCAAGTATTTTTGTAATCGACTGGAATCGTTCGGCTGCGACTTCATTGTACGGCTGACATTAAATAGCTCTCTGCCAGCAGATGCCATGCTGCTGTGTTGCTGACAAATACCGAGTACATAATTAAGCTGGTTGGCATCAAATTGATCCAGTTGAGTGAGCTGATTATCAGAGAGGTATTTGTCTAGGTGCCTTGTTGATGTTTGTGGCTTAACAGGATACCAAGACTGTTTTAGTCTCGCTATTTCATCGGTGACGTCATCAACCGTAATTCGTGAAGAGTCGGCCAAAGTACAGAGCCTTGTGATGGCTGAGCTGAGATCGCGAAAATTACCCGACCACAGAGCTTGGGCGGAAGTGGCAAAATCAATGAAGGCACTTTTGGCTTCTTTGTTAAATTGCACCCGTTGCCCGGAATTTTTAGCAAATCGCTCCATTTCATACTCTACGTTAGCGGGTATGTCTTCCTTTCTGTCTTTTAAAGCGGGTAACTCGTACGTCCACAGGTTGATGCGAGCCAGTAAATCCTCTCGGAACAGGCCTTTTTCAATGTCTTGCTTGAGGTTTCTGTTAGTGCCAGCAATGAGTTGGAAATCACTTTGTACAGGGGTATCACTGCCCACTGGGTGAAAGGTTTTATTTTCGATGGCATGCAGTAACATGGCTTGCTCTTTTAACCCCAGCTCACCGATTTCATCGAGAAACAAAACGCCTTGATGGGCGGTCAGTAAAAAGCCATCTCGTGATTTTAGAGCGCCAGTAAATGCCCCTTTGGTATGGCCAAATAACGCAGCCATGGCATTGTCACCTTTTAACGTGGCACAGTTGACAGAAACTAAAGGGCCAGTGAGCATGGAACGCTTCTTCTTTAGTTGGTAGATCCGTGTGGCTAACTGACTTTTTCCTGCCCCTGTTGGCCCGGTTAATAGCATTGGATCATGGGATCGAATCGCCACTTTCTCTATTTGAGTGATCAGCTTGTTAAAGGCTTTGTTCTTAGTCTCAATACCATCTTTTAGAAACTCTTTACCTTCAAGGTGCTCTACGTCAAAACGTGTGGCCAGCTGATCGTATTTCGATAAATCCAAATCAATAATTTGAACATAACCAACCGATTTGTTCTTATTTTTACTGTCCGGTGCAGTTTGAATAAGACGACCCGGAAAATGGCGACTTTCGGTGAGTAAGTAACTGCATATTTGAACCACGTGAGTGCCAGTGGTGATGTGAAATAAATAGTCGTTGTTATCCGTATCAAACTCTTGTTGTTGGCACCAATCGAATAACTTGGCATACACCTCTTCAAAATCCCAAGGATCAGTAAAGTTGATGGTATGCAAATGAGTGGTGGTTTCAGGGGAAACCGACTTTATATCTTCGCTGATTGTACTCGCGAGGTTGTTCTTATGGTGATCGTGCAGTAGGTGCAGGTGATGGACGAGAAAGTTTTCTTGGCTACACAGGCTCACGTTGGGTCGCCATTTTTCCCACCGATCAGCTCTTTTCCCTACATAGTCTAACTGTGTGCCCAGCAAACTAACAACGATGGTATTCTTCTTCATGCCCTATCCAAATAGATATACTCCTATCTTTAAAGGTAACTTTCTGCTATTTCATTTTCAATCTTATTTTATAGAAAATCCATCTAGATCTATTTATTTCTCATCATTAACAAAGGCTTATAAATTAATTTGAGGGTTTTTATCTATGTTGGCACGTGACTTGTAATTACTTCAGTGTCTGATTCATGAGGTGTGATTCAAAAAGTCACTTCGGTGCGCCAAGCCATGCAAAGGCGTATGCCGAATCAATGGGTCAAACAACCATTTAAGTAGCTCAGTTTGGTAGAGCGGCGAACTAAAGGTTCGTTTGTCATGGGTTCGATTCCCATCTTAAAAACATACAGGTAAAACACCGAACAATGGTTTCGGATTGTTAGGGTTCAAATCCCAATCATTTTTCATTTGTAAGTAAAAGAGTTAGTAAGTCGTGAGTGCCAATGTTTGATGAATGCCGAGTACGAATACGTAGTGGCAAGCAGGACGCTCCCCGCTGTAATGCAGTCTTGGGCCTTTGTTAAATACGCATATCACCCTTACTAACACCCCATTTAAGCGCAGAGGTTAACGATGTTGAGAAAAACGCAAATAGTGGCTGAAAACCAACGAGTATTGGTGTTTAAGAACCAAGCACTAGACAGGGTATTAACTCCGGGTAAGTACCACATGTGGGACATAAAAAATGAATTGGAATGCATAACTTTTGATATTAATGATTTGTACTTTAAAGAAAAGAATGCAGAAAGATTATATCGTCATTATCCGGAATTAAGTGAGCACATTTCTCATTACCAGCTAGGAAGTACAGAAGCTGGCTTATTGTATGTGAATGATTTGCTAAGAGGAGTGGTTGCCCCCAGCACTCATTTATATCTGTGGAAGGAGAGCGGTGAAATACGGTTAGACACAGTGCCTATTGAAGACAATATTAATGTCGATGAGCACGCTCTTTTTTTGATTAATCGTGCTGGAGCAAATACGGCGGCGAGGCTGATCAAAAACGATCAAACGGTGGCCATTAAGCCGATTGCGGATCTTTATGTGGCTAAAAATCATATCGGCTTGCTGTATGTGAACGGACAGCTTGTTAAGCAACTAACGCCGGGTCAGCATGGTTTTTGGCAATTCAATCATACAGTCGAAGTGAAGTCGTTCGATTGTCGAGCGCAAATGTTGGAGATTTCTGGTCAGGAGATCTTGAGTAAAGATAGGGTGAGTCTGCGTATTAATTTAAATGCCAGTATCCAAGTGAATGACGCTGAGCTGGCGGCGCGCAGTGTCGATGACGTAGGAGACTTTATTTATAAAACTTTGCAACTGGCTTTAAGGGAAGCGGTGGGGACTAAGTCACTCGATGATATCTTATTGGATAAATTATACGTCAACGAAACCGTGAAAGAGTTAGTTGTAGCGCGTTTGTCTAACATAGGGATTGCGCTGTTGAGCGTTGGTGTGAAAGACATCATTTTACCGGGCGAAATGAAAGCAATCCTCAATCAAGTCGTGGAAGCGCAAAAAGCCGCTGAAGCCAACGTGATCAAAAGGCGTGAAGAAACCAGCGCAACACGAAGTTTACACAACACAGCAAAAGTGATGGAAAACAACCCAACCTTAATGCGACTAAAAGAGTTAGAAGCCCTCGAAAAAGTCGCAGAGCGCATTGATAGCTTAACGGTTTACGGTGGTTTAGACGGTTTGATGAACGGTGTTGTGAAAGTTGCTTAATGCTTCAGGGCTCTGAGTTATAAAAATAAACAGATAGAAAGGTAAAACAATGTGTAAAAATTATGATGTTATTGAAAAAAAAGGGCACGCAACCATCAAATCATGGACAAAAGGCGTGCCGTTTGATGAAAAAGCACAGCAGCAGTTAACTAATATTGCGAAGATGCCTTTGGTGCATTCTCATATTGCGGTGATGCCTGATGTGCATTTGGGGAAAGGGGCGACTATTGGCAGTGTGATCCCATCGGTTGATGCTGTTATTCCTGCGGCAGTCGGGGTAGATATTGGCTGTGGTATGGTCGCAACCAAAACAACACTAATGGCAAGTCAATTACCCGATAACCTATCAGCGATTAGACACGCTTTTGAAGCTGCGGTGCCTCATGGGAGAACGAGTGGGCGAGGAAGAGCAGACAGGGGCGCATGGCACAATGTTCCCGAGGTTGTCGCGAAGGAATGGCTGAAGTTAGAAGCTCGCTTTGAGAAAATATGCGCGAAACATCCAGCCATCAAAAAAAGCAATCATGTGAAGCACCTAGGCACAATGGGAACGGGCAATCACTTCTTAGAGCTGTGTTTAGATGAAAATGATGCCGTGTGGATCATGTTGCACTCAGGAAGCCGAGGAGTAGGAAACCGAATTGGCACTTATTTTATTGAGCTGGCTAAAAAAGAAATGCAGCGCCATCAGATGAACTTACCTGATATGGATTTGGCTTACCTTGAAGAAGGAAGCGAGTATTTTGAAGATTACGTTGAAGCGGTAGAGTGGGCACAAGATTTTGCCGCTAAAAACCGTGAAATTATGATGTTTAATGCCATTTCTGCACTTAGGAAACAGCTGCCGGTCGAGTTCTCCACCGCTGAGTTGGCGGTGAATTGTCACCATAACTACATTTCGCGGGAAAAGCATTTTGGCAAAGAGTGTTATGTTACCCGCAAAGGAGCGGTGCGCGCTGAAAAAGGTGAGTTAGGCATTATTCCAGGTAGTATGGGGGCGCGATCGTTTATTGTCCGCGGATTAGGAAATCCTGATAGTTTTAACAGTTGTAGCCATGGGGCAGGCCGAGTGATGTCTCGTACTCAGGCCAAAAAGGTGTATAACATTGATGATCAGGTAAAAGCTACGGCTGGTGTCGAGTGCAGAAAAGACGCTTCAGTGATTGATGAGATCCCTCATGCGTATAAAGACATTGAGAAGGTGATGGACGCCCAAAAAGACTTGGTGGAGGTGGTGCACACCTTAAAACAAGTGGTGTGTGTGAAAGGTTAAACAACAAAGGGCAGAAGCATGTCTTATTTAGTGATTGATGGTTCTCAAGGGGAAGGTGGCGGTCAGATACTTAGAACAGCACTGACACTATCCATTCTTACTCAGACAAATATTGAATTAATTAACCTTAGATCAAAAAGAAAAAAACCAGGGCTCTTGCGTCAGCATCTAACGTCGGTGTTGGCGGCTCAAGAGATTTGTGGTGCTACAACAGAAGGAGTAGAGCTTGGATCTACACGCATTCGATTTTCTCCCGGCCGAGTAAAAGCAGGTCATTTTCATTTTGCCATTGGCACGGCGGGCAGTACGGTGCTAGTTTGTCAGACTATCTTACCTGTGTTGGCTTTGGCTAAAGAAAAATCGACGGTCACCTTTGAAGGGGGAACCCATAATGGCATGTCGCCTTCGTTAAGTTTTTTAGAGCAGTCGTATCTGCCCATATTGAGGCATATGGGGGGTAAATGTGACATAAAAACGATACGCTTTGGATTTTACCCTGCTGGTGGCGGTAAGTGGCGACTTGGTATTGAGCCAACTGAAAAGCTAAGGCCAGTTCATTTGTTAGAATCGGGGAGTGGTTTTGCTCAAGATCTGCATAATTGTTCCCTTCATGCTTTGATCTGCTCACTCCCTGAGAGTATTGGGCGACGCGAAATACGCACTGCTCAGAGCATCTTGAATTGGCAAGGTGCCACAAGCCAAGTGCAAGATGTTGTAAGCCCAGGGCCTGGTAACAGTTTTCAATTAAGCATTCAAAGTAGTTTTCATCGTAATGTGTTTGAAGTCGTTGGCGAGTTGGGAGTCTCTGCCGAAAGAGTAGCAAAACGAGCGGCGGGTCGAGTGAATAAATTCCTTCATTCTCAAGCGGCTGTCGAAGAACATTTAGCGGATCAATTGTTATTGCTGATCGCGCTGGCAGGAAGCGGTAGTTTCACAACCACCCAACCTAGCTTACACACCATCACCAATGCGAAGGTGATTGAGCAAATGACGGGAATTCAAATCAAGATAGAACAACGTAATGAGGTACTGTGGTATGTATACGTAGTGGAATAGTCTGATAGTCTACCGTTAGGTCTGCTGATTTCATTCGTCATTCTAGGTTTCAATAGAGAATGAAAATAGCTGGAGTAACCTGCTAACGAGGTGTATTTCGAGGAAACCTAGAAACAGAGGAGAGAACAGCCTTCAGCAGATGTTGAGTTTGTTGAAAGCTGTAAAATAGGAATGGCTAGCAGAGGCTATGTTCGCTTATGAATTGAGGGTACGTTTTGGCCCATTACGCACCATGTCTTTACCATTTTCAAACACTTCTTGAGTTACCCAGCGTGCGAGCAGTAGCTTCTGATTACTGTCGAATACCGCAACAAAATGACGTCCATCGGAGTTGTTTGTTGCCATACCGACGCCAGAAACGTCTTCTAAACCAAAACCGCCGTCTTCCACTGAGATCAGAAAACGTTCTAACTCTTCGAGGTTATCAATTACATCAAGTTCGCTATTCATGTGTTTAATACTCTTATTTACTTCATTTATTGACTTGCTTGAGGCCATCATAATCACATTGTGTGGCTACATTTGGCTACTTGCTTCAAGCATAGAGCAAAAAAGCATTCTTGCTCCTATCTTACCTTCCATGATTACACATACGATGCATACGGAGGGTGGCGCGTACTTTACAGATGAAATCGCAGAATGGGAACCAGTGCAATTATTTAAATTATTACTGTCGTTATTCTTAAGTTAACCAGCAAAAAGCGGTGTTCCAATTCGGTAACTTAATTGTTTTTAAATAGTCATCAAATTAGAGTTTAAGTATTACCCTCGTCTTTTTACACCGGTATTTTGGAAGTAAATTCATACAATCATAATATAAAGTGTGATCTACATATCATTATTTTGTATAATAAGTGCAATTATTGTCCAATAAAATGAGAACTTAAATGAGTGCTAAATATAAGTTACTGACTTCCTATGGCCTTTTGTCTGCCATTATCATTGCCCTTATTGCTACTTTTAGCTACCGATCTTTTCAAGCCTCTTCAGTGGGTAATTTCCATGAGAGTTTGACGAATCAAGCCTCTCTTATTGCCTCCAGTGTTGAACAACGTGTTTTGCGTCGATTTGATGCGTTGAAATCTGCATCGTATGCTATTGAGTTTGATGGTCAAGGAAGTGTGGATGAGCGCTCATTACTTGCGACATTAAAAAAGCTGGAGCAAGACTTTGATATTGTGAACGCATTTTATGGCCGAGCTGACGGCATCGCGTATTTCTCTTCTGGCGTCGTACCAAATTTTAATGCCAAAACGCAGAATCGAGAGTGGTACACACGTGGTATGGCAGCTGAAGATTATGTGATCACAACCCCTTATGCCTCGAAATCGGGTGACATTGTGATGTCGCTGGTGGTACCTATTAAAGATGGCTTCCAAGTTAAAGGCATCTTGGGTGTTAATATTGGCATTAATGGCATTACTAAGTTTGTTGGCACTTTATCAAAAGAAAATAATTTGTTTGCGGTGAGACAAGATGGTTTCATCATGTCATCACAAGACTCAGGCAATATTGGTAAAAACATTTTTGATATTCGTCCTAGTTATGCAGAATATCGTCATCAAAATGGCTCTAGCCACTACTATGAGTTTGATGGCACAGAATTTTTTGTTGTGAATGGCATTTCTCCGACTTTGGGGTGGAGCATCTGGGCTTTTGAAGCATCAGATAACATTTTTAAAGCGTCGACAGATAACCTGGTTTCAACTCTTAGCATGGCCTTAGTATTGATTGCTATTTCTCTGGTATGCAGCTACTTCATCATTCATAAAATTATGTATGTGCCTCTTGGTGGTGAGCCAAGTCATATCGAATCTATGGTGAAAAATGCCGCTGATGGCGATCTTCGTTTAGATAGTGCTCATGTTGAACGACGTGGTGGTGTTTATGGGGCGGTAATTTCTATGATTGAAAACCTGAAAACCATCATTGTGGATATTCGCACTGCGTCAAGTACATTGGGATCGTTCTCCAGTGCCATTGCCGATTCAGCCGGTACAGTGCGCAGTTCATCGGAAAGTCAGTTACGCCAATTAGAGCAAACCTCTACTGCCATGCATGAAATGACGCTAACGGTAGAAGAAGTGGCTCAAAGCGCTTCAAAAGCATCGAGCTCTGCACGCGAAGCGACGGAACGTTCAGAAGATGGTATTCAAATCGTTAAAGAAATGAACTCTGAATTGTCTCAGCTTGTCACTGGTGTTGAGAAGGTAGTGGAAGTAACCACGGAATTAGAGCAAGAATCACATAACATCAGCAGTATTTTGCAAGTGATTGATGATATCTCAGAGCAAACTAACTTGTTGGCACTTAATGCGGCCATAGAAGCTGCACGTGCTGGCGAGCAAGGTCGAGGTTTTTCTGTTGTGGCAGACGAAGTGCGCAACCTAGCAAACCGTACTAAGCAAAGCACCCAAGAAATTCAAGAAATGATTGGCAGTTTGCAAGTGAAAGCCAGTAACTCAACGAACTTAATGCGTGAGAATATGACAGAAGCCCAGTTAACGGCGTCAAAATCCGATGAAGCAAATGCGGCTTTGGATTCGATTTTGGTGGCGGTATCGATGATCAATGACATGAATGATCACATTGCGACATCGGCTCAAGAACAAAGCCACGTAGCCAATGAGATCAATCAAAGCATCATGGACATTAACGACATGGCGAAAACCACTTTTGATGTGTCTAGCCAAAATACTCAGCGCGCAAGCGAGCTACAAGGCATGGCGAAAGAGTTACAACAATCTGTGGAACGTTTCGACGTGTAATTGACAGGCTATATTAGAAAATGCTCTTGAAGTTTGAGAGCTTAAAACCACAAATGGGGCTTACTATCAGAGCCCCATTATTTAATTGAATTACTGTGTTTAGTTTGTTTCAACTAAAAGGTACAACACGCTTTCATCCGGCACTTCCGCCTCTCTACTTGGTGGGGAAAATACACAACCCTCATCATCTTTTCGTTTTTATAATCATGTACATTAAGATCAACAAATCCTGAATTGGAACAGATAAAACTTCCTGAAATTGGAAGAATGGGTAGGCTAATGGGATAGATGCGAAGTTTTACAGAATGAAAGTTGATTTCTTATGTGTATAGTTCAGATTACTTCCATTTGTATGTACAATTAATGATACATTTATGGCTATTTTTGTGAACCTATTCTGAGTTCGGTATATATGGTTCAAATCCGTATATCTCCCCCAAAACCCAGATATATACGGATCTAAGCCATATAGTTAATGTTAGCACTATTCGGAGATAGTAAATGGATTCAGAAGTACGAAAATGTAAATGTGGTCGTTTCGTAGCAGATATTTACCATGATGATGGTGACTTTTACTTCACGACAGAACATTTTGGCTCTCGCTCCAAAGCAGTGCAGTGGGCTGAAGATTGGTGTAATTGGGCTAACCGCGTCGCCGACGGTGGTGTCGATAGCATTTACTATATTATTCAAGTTCCTGACACATGGCCTGGACCAGCTGTTGACGCTCATCCATATCATGGTTTGTTTGTTAAAATTGGTCGTTCTAAAAATGTTCTTCAACGTCTTAAAAACCTACAGACGGGCACTTATGGCGACTTGGTTATTCACGCCCTTGAACCTGGAGGTAGTGAAAGAGAAGCTGAGCTTCATAAGCAATTTGCTAGTTTACGTCGTCAAGGTGAGTGGTTTTCGTGTAGTCAATCGTTGGCTGAGCATATATTTGATACTTGGAAAAAATACAAAATGTTGCCCCCAGAGCATCAACAAAAAGTTCTGATGCTGGGTGAGCGTTCAATTGCCTATCGACAAGTTAGAGAAATTCTTGGAAAAGCTCCAGATACAGTGAATCCTTCGTTAGAAGAGGACTGGCACGGTTCATTCTTTGTAGATCTGGTTTATAGTTCTTTAGCCAAATCAGGAAAATAGTGCTAACAAGCAATTCAAGCTGATTCGCAACGCTCGGCACTTTTGGTTTCAATTGGTTTGGTGATTACGGTGAAGTGTTTAGGTAATGTGGCAGCGTTGCTCACAACTTAATGCGGCGTTATATGCTTTTCTGTCGCGAAACGTATAGAATCACTCTAGTATGCAAGTAATAAAATTAGCAATTAATGAGGATGTATAATTGTTTGATATTAATAACCATATCGCAAGTATTTCAGATCAACAGATAGACGCAATAGTTAAACCTACTATTGATTTCTTTGAACAAACCCCTTTTTACCAGATGACAAACATCCCTTCCTTTAATGGCGTTGGTGTTTATGCTCTATATTTGAAATCAACGGACGAAACTTGTTACCAAGGAGCGCTACCTGCAATGTATCCAATCTATGTTGGTAAAGCTGTCCCAACAGGTTCTAGGCAGGGGCTTACGACTAAAGTTGGCAGCCAACTTAAGAATCGTTTAGCGAAACATCGTAATAGTATTACTCAGGCGGAAAATCTTGATGAAAATGATTTTCTATGCCGATTTATAATTTTGCAAGGTAATGCTACAGAGATGATAAGTACAATCGAATCATATTTAATCCGAGAGTATAATCCACTGTGGAATTCTTACATCGATGGTTTTGGCATTAACGCCCCAGGTAAGGGGCGGTATAACCAACAACCATCTGAATGGGACACTCTCCACCCTGGTCGAAGCTACGTTAAAATGCTTACTGGTGAACCAAGGGATAAAGACATCATCATGGAGAAAGTGGTAAACTACTCGGTCAAAAAATAGAGATAACTTGGGGGTTAATAATGAATTCAGTCGAACTTTTTGCCGGCGCTGGAGGACTTGCGATAGGTTTAAGTAAGAGTGGTTTTAATCCAAAAGCAGTTGTTGAACTAAACAAGCATGCTTGTAACACTTTGAAAAAAAACTCTATTTTTGGCTATGGCGAAAGTTTGTTCGAGGGTAATGTTGTTGACTTTGATTATAAGCAAGTCAATGAAGCTATTGATCTAGTATCAGGTGGCCCCCCATGTCAGCCTTTTTCAATTGGGGGAAAGGCTAAAGGAAATGATGACTCTCGCGATATGTTTCCTGAAGCTGTTAGAGCTATCAGAGAAAAGAGGCCGAAAGCGTTTATTTTTGAAAACGTTAAGGGTTTATTGAGAAAGAATTTTTCAGAGTATTTCGAGTACATTATTTTTCAACTGCAATACCCATCTGTAGTGAAAGAAGAAAGTGAAACTTGGGAAGAGCATCGAAGTCGTTTAGAAAAGTATCATACAAAGCTTCAGCATGAAGAGTTAGAGTATAAAGTAGTTTATAGGCTTGTTAATGCAGCTGACTACGGTGTACCCCAAAAACGAGAAAGGGTGTTTATTATTGGCTTTCGCTCTGACGTTGATGCCGAGTGGGCTTTTCCTGAGGCAACTCATTCGGAAGATAGTTTGCTCTGGGATAAGTGGGTGACGGGTGAATATTGGATACGTCACAATATAGATAAACCATGTATAGATGAACGTACAGACAAGAAAGTTGCGAAACTACATAAAAAATATGGTCTTTTCAGACCTATTGAAAGTCCTTGGGTTACTGTACGTGACGCAACTTCAGATCTTCCAGATCCAAAATCTCCCGTAGCTGCTCAGCATGACCAGCATATCTTCAAGGATGGTGCAAAGATCTATCCAGGGCATACAGGAAGTTATATTGATGAGCCATCTAAAGCTTTAAAAGCTGGAGCTCACGGCGTTCCTGGTGGAGAAAATATGATCAGATATGAAGATGGTAGTGTTCGTTATTTTACTGTCCGCGAAAGTGCTCGCATACAAACGTTTCCCGACGATTATTTGTTTGAGGGGGCGTGGGGTGAAATTATGAGACAGTTAGGTAATGCAGTACCTGCTAAGTTGGCTGAAGTCATTGGGCTATCTGTTTTTAATGCAGTATCCCAAACACGCATATAACAAACGACTATGGCGTCAATAACTAATTTTTAGCTGTGCTTTCATCCCACATGACGCCATCTCGTAGCATTGAGTTTAGGATAACGACCATCTTACGAAC
>NZ_JAKRGH010000024.1 GCF_022347565.1 Vibrio sp. Of7-15 | reverse complement strand
TATTAAAGACGTTGATTTTGCGAAAGAGTCCACACAGATGACCAAAGCTCAGATTTTACAACAGTCGAGCACGTCTATTTTGGCACAGGCAAAACAAACCCCGAATGCAGCTCTGAGCTTATTAGGGTAAATATTTCCACATCACAGGCTATTTAGTAGAGACCTATTTAATAGCCTGTGATGAACTTAGCTTTAAATAAGAAATATTAAATTATGTTTTTTATTAATAGAGGTTTGTCGAATTGAGTTTAATATCAATTTGATAGGTGCAGTAATTAATAAGAGTTCTATAAGCTAGTTACTTCCACCTTTGTTGGTAGATGAAAATAAAGCGACATCGTTCTTTAAAAAGTGGACCAAGTTGAAAAGTAAGCATAGTTGCAGGTTATGTTTGGTTAAAGTTTAACCACCTCCGGCCGATAACTAAAGTATCAGGAAATAGAAATCGTTTTTTGTACTTTAGATGGTTTTAATGGAGAGATGAATATGGCGATTAATGTTAATACAAATACATCTGCAATGATTGCACAGCGGTATTTAAATAATGCAACAGATGGCTTAAATAAGTCGATGGAGCGTTTATCTTCTGGTTATAAAATCAACAGTGCAAAAGATGATGCTGCCGGTTTACAAATATCTAATCGTTTACAGACTCAAAACAGAGGGTTAGATGTTGCTGTTCGCAATGCTAATGATGGGATATCCATTGCGCAAACTGCAGAGGGGGCGATGAAAGAAACCTCTAATATTTTGCAGAGAATGCGGGATTTATCACTACAAGCCGCAAACGGCTCTAACAGCGCTCATGATCGAAAGGCGATCCAAGAAGAGATGGATGCGCTGACCGATGAGCTAAACCGTATAGCAGAAACCACGTCTTTTGGCGGGACACGTTTACTCAACGGAACATTCAATAGTAAAGCTTTTCAGATCGGTGCTGATTCTGGTGAGGCTGTTTTAATGTCGATGGCCAACATGCGAGCGGATGATTCGCGCATGGGAGGGCAAGTTTATACCTCTGAACTCGGCGTTGAAGACGGTTGGATGGCTGCTGCTGATTCTTCCATGTTAATTGACTTTATTGATCGGGATGGTAATGAGCAGAAAATCAATATTGAGGCGAAAGTTGGGGATGACATTGAAGAGGTAGCAACCTACATCAATGGTCAGACTGACTTAGTGAGCGCTTCCGTTGGTGAAGATGGCAAGTTGCAAGTCTTTCTCTCTGAAGATGTGGTAGATGGAGAAGTATCCTTTTCTGGTGAGTTAGCGAGCCAAGTGGGATTAGATGCAGCAAAGCAAACAATAGAAACTGTGCAAGACATAGATGTAAATACGGTAGCTGGTGCTCAGAAATCCGTTTCCATTATTGATTCTGCCTTAGCTTATGTTGACAGTAACCGTGCTGAACTTGGTGCCATACAGAATAGATTTATTCATTCTATTAATAACCTAGATAATATTAATGAGAATGTAGCAGCTTCAAATAGTCGTATTAAAGACGTTGATTTTGCTAAAGAAACAACTCAGATGATGAAAGAAAGAATTCTGCAAAGAGCAGGGGTGTCTGTTTTAGCTCAAGCTAAAGAGGTTCCTATAGCGGCTTTAAGTTTACTTTCTTAGTCTCTGAGCATTATGAGAGGGAATAGGTCTTAGTAAGATCACTATTTCGAGAAAAATAGTGAACTTACCTAGAGTTTATTCCATCTGATATACCTTGTTTTTAATCACTTTTTGTTTTTTCTTATGTGATTAAAGCTAGGTTGGGGGATTTTTCTATGTGTAATGTGAGAAACACATAGGAAAGCTCAAAATGGTTAAGGGTTTTCAGAGTATAGCCGTTAATAATATGTGAGAAATAAGGTGGCCTTTTTGGAGGATGAGACCAAAAAGGTACAACCAAAATGCCTAAGGAGATCAATATGGCAGTAACAGTTAATACAAACGTATCAGCAATGACAGCACAGCGTTACCTGAACAACGCAACTGATGGCTTAAATAAGTCAATGGAGCGTTTATCATCTGGCTATAAAATTAACAACGCTAAAGATGATGCTGCAGGTCTTCAAATTTCAAATCGTTTGAATACTCAGGTTCGTGGTCTTGATGTTGCCGTTCGTAATGCTAATGACGGTATTTCAATCATGCAAACGGCTGAAGGCGCAATGAAAGAAACTTCAAACATTCTTTCTCGTGTTCGTGATTTATCCCTTCAATCAGCAAATGGTTCAAATACTGATGCTGATCGCCAGGCGATTCAAGATGAAGTTACAGCACTTACGGATGAGATGAACCGTATTGCAGAAGCTACATCATTTGGTGGTACTCGTCTTCTTAATGGTACTTACCAAACTAAATCTTTCCAAGTTGGTGCGGACTCAGGTGAAGCGGTAATGCTTACGCTAAACAACATGCGTGCTGATGAAGCTAAAATGGGTGGTCAAACTGCTACTTCAGGTGCAGGTGTTGCGGAAGGTTGGACTGCTAAAGGTGGTGATGAAGGTCAAATGACCATCTCGTACACTGACAAAGCTGGTGAGCTACAAGAAATCAATATCACTGCGAAAGAAGGTGATGATATCGAAGAGATTGCTACTTACATTAACGGTCAGACTGACAAAGTAAATGCGTCGGTTGGTGAAGGTGGTAAGTTACAAGTTTTTGCTTCTGAAGACACAATTCAAGAAGGCTCAGAACTTGGTTTCTCTGGCTCTCTAGCTGCTGCAACTGGTATGGATTCAGCAACATTGGCGACAGAAACAGTTCAAAATATTGATGTGACTACAATTGCTGGCGCACAAAAAGCTGTAGCGATTGTTGATGCAGCAATGGGTTATGTGGACGCACACCGCTCTGAGCTAGGTGCTAAGCAAAACCGTATGGACCACACCATCAATAACCTTGATAACATCTCTGAAAACGTATCTGCGTCTAAGAGCCAAATCAAGGATGTGGACTTCGCTAAAGAGACGACTCAGATGACTAAGTCTCAAATTTTGCAACAAGCAAGTACTTCAATTCTTGCACAAGCGAAGCAAGCTCCATCTGCGGCACTTAGCCTATTAGGTTAATAAAACTGCCTGAAGCATGTTATGCTTCTAAATAGTTACCGCAAAGGCGGCAGGTTCATGCCTGCTGCCTACCTACCTTAGGAGGTGAATAGTTATGGACATACCATCAGTCTCAACTTCATCCCTACCTATGCCTAACTCTCATTCTGGTACGAAAGTTGCTTCAAAAAATGAGAGCGTATCTAGTATTTCCAATGGAAAACCTCCAGTAGCTCAATCAGCACAAAGAGAAATCCGTAAGTTAGAAGCGACGCAAGCTGCTCAGCAACAAGAAGCAAAACGAGAGCGAGAGCTCGAACAGTTGGCTGAGAAACTATCAGAATTTGTTTCTACCTTTAACAAAGGGCTGTCTTTTCGTGTCGATGAGCAATCAGGTCGAAATGTCGTTACTGTATTTGAGATGAGTACAGGAGATGTTATACGGCAGATCCCGGATGAAGAAATGCTAGAACTAGTAAGACAGCTTGCTGCTCATTCATCGGGGTTAGTAGCTGAGAAGGTTTAGAATTGGTATTTGAAGTGAGATATTCATGAGTGTAAACCCTATGGGGATGTCCGGTGGCCTAGATATAAACTCTATGGTCAACAAAATTGTCGAAACGGAGCGCGCGCCTAAGCAGCAACGGATCGAGCGAGAAAGAACTGATATTGATACAAATATCAGTGCTTACGGACGACTTAGAGAATCTCTCGATACCATGAAAGACCTGATGGCGAGTTTCCGTCAAGATAATGCTTTTTCTTTAAGAAGTGTTACTTCAACTGATGAAGAGGTGATTAGCGCGACGGCTACCCATGAAGCATTGGCAGGGAAGTACGCGGTTGATGTACAGCAACTTGCTCAGGCACATAAATTAGCATCGAATGCATTAGCGGAAGATACGAAGTTTGGTCCGGGCAAGCTGCTTATTCAACTTGGCGACAAAGAATTTAAAATTGACATTAAACAAGATAATGCCAGTTTTGTTGATGTGGCACGGGCGATTAATGAATCGAATTCAAATCCAGGTGTACGTGCATCCATCATTAAGGATGATGAAGGCTCAAGGTTAATACTTGCATCTGATAAATCAGGCGCAAAAAATGAGATAAAAATATCCGTTTCAGCCATTCCTGGTAACCCTTTGCATAACTTTGGGTATCAGACTCTAACTGACCAAGTGTTAGGGCCTGTGGATGATATAGCTAAAATGGCTGAAACGGCTATTAGTGATTCTTTGTCAGAAGATCCTACGACAGAGAAGAAAGACGGTGAAGACAAAGAGCCAGACCCGGAAGACGATCCTAATGATCCAAGTAATGTTATTCCAGGTTGGAGTGAATCAGCATCAGGAACACTGACTGATAACTGGGACGATATCTTGCCCACCGCGGTGAGTACAGCTACAGATATGAGTATGCCTGCATCTGTTGCCTTAAGTGCGGCAAAAGTGGGTTACGAGCAAGCTATTGGTATGACACAACTGCAGTCTGCCAGTGATGCTAAAGTGGTGCTGGATGGTATTGCTGAGTTAAGCAGTGAAACGAACGTTATTAAAGATGCAATTCAAGGCGTTGATCTTACATTAAAGTCGGTAGGTAATACTGCTGATGATCCTGTCGAGTTGGATATTCAATATGATAGGGCTTCTGTTAAAGCATCTATTGAACGTTTTGTTGAGGCTTACAATCAATTTTATGCCGTGAGCCAAGAGCTTGGCAGTGTTAATCCTAGAACAGGGCAAGGTGGTCCTTTATCTGGTGATAGCATTATCCGTTCTTCTGAGTCACGTTTAAAATCGACATTCTCTTCGCCTGTTGCGAGTGCTCCTGAATCAATTAAGACATTAAGTGAGCTTGGTATTTCTACGACCCGAGCAGGTACGCTCGAAATCAACTATTCTGTGTTAGACCGTCAAATAAATGAAAACTTCACCAATTTGCATGGCTTCTTTGGTGGATCTGATGGTTTTGCAAAAAAAGTGGAAGATGTAATTCAAGCGTTTACTGGTTCTACAGGTAGCATCCGAACTCGTGAAAATAGTTTGGTCGATCAAGGTTATCGTTTAGATGATGAGCAAGTAACGCTGGATCGTCGTATGGAGAGCCTTGAAGGCCGAACATTTGATAAGTTTTCAGCAATGCAGGAAGCCACTGGCAAAATGCAGAGTCAACTTTCGGGAATGATGAATGCAATGTCAGCTGGAATGTAAGCTAAATGTGTGAGCTATTAAAGCAATTGGAGCAGCTGGATCTGGGTTTATTGACTCTTTTAAGCTCAGATGACCCAAATATTGAAGAAATTGTACAAAAAGTCGATATTCGGGAACAGCTTTTGCATGAGTTATTTCAAGCGCCAGAAAAGCGAACACCTGAGAGATGGCACCATGCCATTGAACGCACTCAGCTTATTGTGCTTGAAATGAATAAACACACAGATAAGTTCGCCAGTAAGATAAAGCAACTGCAGCATAGCAAAAAATCGGTGCAGTTATATAAGAAGTTTCAATAATAATGAGGAAATTCGATGCGAGGTTCACTACAAGCCTATAAGAAGGTGTCAGTAGACAGTCAATTAAGTGCAGCATCTCCACACAAGGTTATTCAGATGCTGATGGCTGGTGCAATTGAGCGTCTTATTCAAGGTAAGGCAGCGATGCAGCAGGGCTCTCTTGCCGTTAAAGGCGAGCGTTTAGGCAAAGCTCTGGATATTGTGATCAGTTTACGTACTTGTTTATCTATGGATGAAGGTGGAGAGATCGCCAAGAACTTAGATGCATTATATGATTTTATGATCCGCCAAATTGCTTTAGCTAACCAGTCAAATACATCTGAGCCACTTGATGATGTTGTTGAAATGCTACGCGAGATCAAGTCTGCATGGGATCAAATTCCAACGGAATACCATAATTTAACGGCTGATCAGGTTGGTCGATAAATAAACAATATTGCCTTTCTCTTAAACCAAGGTCACAGCTTTTACGTGACCTTGGTTGCCTTACCACCCTGTTTGTAATTAAAATAGAAAGAATAGATTGTTGCTGTTCATGGAATAAGCCGCAAAGAATAATAATTAATTACAAGGCAGAAATTAAGTTACTCATGCAGGGTTTAGCAAAAATACTTGTTATCGAAGATGACAGTCAACATCGCCATGACATTGGGGTAATTCTTGACTTTGTGGGAGAGAATTGCGTTTTGGCGACATCTAAAGATGTGCCGCAAATTAAGTGGGATGACTCGTGGGAGGCCTGCTTTTTAGGCCATGTCCATACATCATCACACTTTCCTCAAATTTTAGAAAAGCTGTCTGTACATAATCATATTCCAGTGATAGCGCTTGCTTGTCATCATTCTGAATTGGAGTCAGTCACTAGCTATGTTGGGGAGCTTCAAAAGCCACTGAACTACCCTCAATTAAGTGAGGCTCTGCGTCATTGCCAGGAGTTTCTTGGCCGACAAGGGTATAAAGTACCTCTGCTTGGTCGTAAAAATACGTTATTTAGAAGCATGGTTGGTCAAAGTCAGTGTATTCAAGAAGTAAGACACCTGATTGAGCAAGTTGCTGGCACAGAAGCGAACGTACTTATTCTTGGTGAGTCAGGTACGGGTAAAGAAGTCGTTGCTCGTAATATTCATTACCATTCACCACGCCGTAAAGGGCCTTTTGTCCCTGTTAACTGCGGTGCAATACCTCCTGATTTGTTAGAAAGTGAGCTTTTTGGTCATGAGAAAGGCGCATTCACAGGAGCGATTTCTGCTCGTAAAGGGCGTTTTGAGTTAGCAGAAGGTGGCACTTTATTTCTTGATGAGATCGGTGATATGCCGATGCCAATGCAAGTAAAGTTGTTACGAGTACTGCAAGAACGTTGCTTTGAGCGTGTTGGCGGTAATGAAAGTATTAAGGCTGATGTTCGTATTATTGCCGCTACTCACCGTAATCTTGATACGATGATTGAAAACAACACGTTCCGTGAAGATCTTTACTATCGCTTGAATGTCTTCCCAATTGAAATGCCGGGGTTAAGAGAGCGTAAGCAAGATATTCCGCTATTACTCCAGGAATTGTTAACTAGAATGGAAGCAGAAGGTGGTCATCCTATCCATTTTACTCCTAGGGCCGTTAACTCTTTAATGGAGCATCATTGGCCAGGTAATGTGAGAGAGCTGGCTAATTTAGTTGAACGTCTAGTCATTCTATATCCGGGTGAAATGGTTGATGTTAATCATCTGCCAACAAAATACCGCTACAGCGATATTCCTGAATTTCAACCTGAGTCTCAATACGATGGAATGTCGATTGAAGAGCAAGAGCAAGCAGCATTGGCTGATATGTTTTCAAACTTTGAATCTTCTCCCTCAGAGCCTGAACCTATTAAGGCTGACAGTACAGTTCCTCACGGTGGCTTACCCCCAGAAGGTGTGAACCTGAAAGAGATGTTGGCGGATGTTGAGGTTAATATGATCTGTCAAGCGCTTGAAGCACAAAGTGGTGTGGTTGCTCGTGCCGCGGATATGTTAGGAATGCGAAGAACTACTTTAGTTGAAAAAATGAGGAAATATAATCTTAATAAAGATGATATTCGATAGTTAGTCAAACCATTGACGATTAACCAAGGCTCTATGGTGTTGAATTTTAAGGATAAAGAGGCTGGCATGTAATATGCTTAAGCCTCTTTGTTTTTTTAGAGTCGGAAAATCGTCATGCAAAAATCTGAGATCCCTGAGTCAGCGTCACCGCTGGGGACATTAACTGAGCAAGTTACACGCTATAAGCAAGTTTTAGATGTGATGCCTGCTGGTGTGATTTTGCTGGATCCCCAAGGTGTGGTTTGTGAAGCAAATCCAGAAGCTGAACAGTTGCTTGGTTTCCCATTGGTTGGGGAAAAGTGGTTCTCTGTCATTCAGCGTGCTTTTGATCCAAGAGAAGATGATGGCCATGAAGTCTCATTACGGACTGGTCGCAAAGTAAAATTAGCCATCTCTGCATCAGATATGGGGCAACTAATTTTAATAACCGATCTTACGGAAACCCGACTGTTACAGTCCCGAGTGAGTGATTTGCAGCGTTTGTCTTCATTAGGAAGGATGGTTGCTTCTTTAGCTCATCAAGTCAGAACACCATTATCTAGTGCAATGTTGTACGCTTCAAACCTTGGAGCCCCTAACCTACCTGCCGCCACTCGCGAACGTTTTCAGACTAAATTAGTCGATAGACTCCACGACCTAGAAAAACAAGTCAACGACATGCTCTTATTTGCCAAAGGTGGTGATAATAAGGTGGTGAACCCCTTTAGTGTGGAGAGCTTATTATCTGAATTCACTCCCATGGTAGAAACGACAATTAATAATAATCAGGCTGATTATTGCCTTGAGGTTGAGCAAGAGGACACCGTAGTCATCGGAAACTCGAATGCGATCGCAAGTGCATTAAGTAATCTTGTTATTAATGCTATTCAAGTGTCTGGCAAAGGTTGTCAGGTGGATGTTTACTGTCGAACAGTGAACGATGAGTTGCGTATTTCCGTTCAAGATAATGGCCCTGGGGTTCCTGAAGAGATACAAACTAAAATTATGGAACCGTTTTTTACTACCCGCTCTCAAGGTACTGGTTTAGGGCTAGCAGTAGTGCAAATGGTATGTCGAGCACATAGTGGACGTTTAGAGTTATTTTCAGAAATCGGCGATGGTGCCTGTTTCACTATGTGTATCCCTCTACCTCAAAATGATTTAACGTCTGGAGAATAAAAATGGCTCAAAGCAAAGTGCTTATCGTAGAAGATGATGAAGGCTTACGTGAAGCTTTGGTAGATACACTGGCTTTGGCTGGATATGAATGGGTAGAAGCAGACAGTGCTGAACAGGCTCTGTTAATTTTAAAATCTCAGCCAGTTGATATTGTGGTTTCAGACGTGCAAATGGCTGGGATGGGCGGGCTAGCGTTATTGCGAAGTATTAAGCAGCATTGGCCGAAATTACCTGTATTGTTAATGACGGCATATGCAAATATTGAGGATGCTGTAGCAGCCATGAAAGAAGGCGCGATTGATTATATGGCCAAGCCATTTGCGCCGGAAGTACTACTTAATATGGTGAGCAGGTATGCTCCAGTGAATACTGATTCTACCGATGCGATTGTCGCAGATCCTAAAAGCCTTAAATTGCTATCACTAGCAGATAAAGTCGCTAAAACGGATGCTAATGTCATGGTTTTAGGGCCTAGTGGTAGCGGTAAAGAAGTGATGTCGCGATATATCCATAACTCCTCCCCTCGTAAAGATGGTCCGTTCATTGCCATTAACTGTGCCGCTATTCCAGATAATATGCTTGAAGCGACTTTATTTGGTTATGAAAAAGGGGCGTTTACCGGTGCTGTACAAGCGTGCCCTGGCAAATTTGAACAGGCTCAAGGGGGAACGATTTTACTGGATGAAATTAGTGAAATGGATCTAAACCTTCAAGCTAAGCTTTTACGTGTACTGCAAGAAAGAGAAGTAGAGAGATTAGGCAGCCGCAAAAGCATTAAGCTTGATGTACGGGTGTTAGCCACATCTAACCGTGATTTAAAGTTATATGTGTCAGAAGGGAATTTCCGAGAAGATTTGTATTATCGTTTGAACGTTTTTCCAATTGCTTGGCCACCGTTATGTGAAAGAGCAGGGGATATTGAGCCTCTTGCAAAACATTTGGTTGAACGTCATTGCAGTAAGCAGGGAATACCAGTACCAAGTTTTGAAAACAGTGCGATACAGAAACTGCAACAGTACAGTTGGCCTGGCAATGTACGTGAACTAGATAATGTTGTTCAGCGCGCACTAATTTTGAGTGAAAACAGTTCTATTAATACAGATCATATTTTATTAGAAGGGCTGGATTGGTCGGATGCTAATAGCCTACAGCAAGTCGTTGAAAGTGAAGTTTCTTCTCCTACAGTAAGGCCTGTTGCTGAAGTTGGGAGTGTACATTCCTCCAGCACACCTTCTGAGACTGCCGCGGCTGGTGCTGGAAGTGAGGGGCTGGGTGGTGAACTGCGTGAACAAGAATTTGCCATTATTCTTGAAACTATTCGTGCTTGTAACGGAAAACGCAAAGATGTAGCGGAAAAACTAGGAATTAGCCCTCGAACTTTACGTTATAAGTTGGCAAAAATGAGAGATGCTGGGATTGATATTCCCTCATAATTCAATTGCTTAAGGTTGATTTTATTTTGGCCTGTATATTGCATTTATGATATGGGTCACAGAATATTGTCAATTAATTGACTGTAAGAGGTTGTAGATGAAAGTTGGTGGATTACAGGAAGAAATGCAGGCTCTCATGTTGGATGCGGCGAATACAACTCGCCCTGCAACAGGTCAGCAAGTCTCTGAAAATTTTGGTGCGATTTTTCAACAAGCGGTAAATAACGTTAACGGTTTACAAAGTGCGTCGAGTGATTTAGCAACACGTTTTGACCGTGGTGATGAAAACGTATCGTTATCTGATGTAATGATTGCTCGAAACAAAGCCAGTGTTGCTTTTGAGGCAACAATCCAGGTTCGTAACAAGCTTGTCGATGCTTATAAAGAGCTGATGAGCATGCCAGTGTAATTCGCAGGAATTAATTAGTGTCAGAAGAAAATCAAAATACCGATCTTGCCTTGTCCAATGACGACTCAGGCTCGGGGGCATTAGCTGCCGATGGCGATCTGGGTGCACAAAACCCGGATCTTGATGAAAAAAGCTCCTCAAAAGTAGATTCAGCCTTGGGTAATCTTGATCTTTTACGTCAGGTTATCTTAGTTCTGTCTGTGTCTATTTGTGTGGCATTAATTGTAATGCTGTTCTTTTGGGTTCAAGAGCCGGATATGCGCCCACTAGGTACATATGAAACTGATGAGTTGATACAAGTTCTAGATTATTTAGATCAACAAAAAGTGGAATATCAACTTGAAGGTAATACGGTTCGAGTCCCTGTAGATGGCTTTAGTACATTAAAGCTAAATCTAAGCCGTGTTGGTTTGAACCAAGCGACGGATGCAGGCGATGATATCTTGTTACAAGATATGGGCTTTGGGGTTTCTCAGCGTTTGGAATTAGAACGTTTGAAGTTAAGCCGCGAACGCCAGCTAGCGAGCACTATTGAGCAAATGCGTCCAATCAAAAAAGCTCAAGTTTTGTTAGCAATGCCAAAACAAAGTGTTTTTGTAAGGCATAATCAAGAAGCATCAGCCACCGTATTTTTAACGCTTCGTATGGGAGCGAGTTTAAGTCAAGAAGAAGTTGATTCTATTGTTGATATGGTATCAAGCGCCGTACCAGGCATGAAACCTACTCGTGTAACAGTGACGGATCAACATGGTCGTTTGCTAAGCTCCGGCACTCAAGACCCTATGGCATCAGTGCGTCGTAAAGAGCAAGAGCTTGAAAGAAAGCAAGAGCAATCTTTACGCGAAAAAATTGACGCAATTTTAATTCCAGTTCTTGGTATTGGTAACTACACTGCGCAAGTCGATGTCTCTATGGACTTCAGTGCGGTAGAGCAAACCAGTAAGCGTTTTGATCCAGATACCGCGTCGACTCGAAGTGAATACACACTGGAAGATTACAACAACGGTAATGTTATTGCCGGTATTCCTGGAGCATTAAGTAACCAGCCTCCGGCTGATTCATCAATACCTCAAGATATTGCAGAGTTAAAAGATGGTTCAGTACTTGGTGAGGGTTCAGTTCATAAAGAAGCCACTCGTAACTTTGAATTGGATACCACGATTAGCCATGAGCGTAAGCAAACAGGTACGATTGCAAGGCAAACCGTTTCAGTTGCGGTTAAACATCAGCAGTCTGTTAACGCAGAAACGGGCGAAGTTACTTATACTGCGGTGAGTGATGCACAGTTAGAGAAAATCAGACAACTCCTGATTGGTAGTGTCGGTTTTAATGAGCAACGTGGTGACCTACTTAACGTTTTGAGTGTTAAGTTTGCTGAGCCACCAATGGAATCTATTGCCGATGTACCAATTTGGGAACATCCAAACTTTAACGATTGGGTTCGTTGGTTAGCTGGTGCCCTTGTCATTATTGTGGTGATTATTGTTCTGATTCGTCCGGCAATGAAAAAACTGCTTTATCCAAATCAAGATGCCGATGGCAACGAGCTGGGGCCAGATGGCATGCCAGTGGGGGCTGACGGTGAGATGGGCTTAATTGGTAGTGATTTAGAAGGTGGTGATGGCTTTGAGTTTGGCTCAGGCGTTGATTTACCGAACCTACATAAAGATGAAGACTTATTGAAAGCGGTTCGTGCTCTGGTGGCAAATGAACCTGAGTTGGCAGCGCAAGTAGTGAAGAATTGGGTATCTAGTAATGGCTAATGAAGTAGCAACAAAAGACGGTGAAAAGACAGAAGGTTTTGATATATCAACGCTTTCTGGTTCAGAGAAAGCGGCTATTTTACTTCTTAGCCTAAGTGAGGAGGATGCTGCAAGTATCATTCGTCATTTAGAGCCAAAGCAAGTTCAGCGTGTGGGTAGCGCCATGGCGACAGTGTCCGATTTAAATCAGGAGAAAGTGTCTGCTATCCATCGAGCGTTCTTAGAAGATATCCAGAAATACACTAATATTGGAATGGGTAGTGAAGACTTTATGCGTAATGCTCTTGTTGCGGCATTAGGCGAAGATAAAGCGAATAACTTAGTAGATCAAATTCTACTGGGTAGCGGTTCAAAAGGGTTGGATTCACTAAAATGGATGGATCCACGACAAGTGGCCAGCATTATTATTAATGAGCACCCGCAGATCCAAACCATTGTTCTGTCTTACTTAGACCCAGATCAATCTGCTGAAATTTTGTCTCAATTCCCTGAGCGTGTGCGTCTTGATCTGATGATGAGGATCGCGAATCTTGAAGAAGTTCAACCAGCAGCATTAGCGGAGTTGAATGAGATCATGGAGAAACAATTTGCTGGTCAGTCTGGTGCTCAGGCTGCAAAAATTGGTGGCTTGAAAGCTGCCGCGGAAATCATGAACTACTTAGACAATAGCGTCGAAGGTATGTTGATGGATCAAATCCGTGATAATGATGAAGAGATGGCAACTCAGATTCAGGACTTGATGTTTGTATTTGAGAATCTTATTGAAGTGGATGATCGTGGTATTCAGACCATGCTACGTGACGTTCCTCAAGAAGTACTTCAAAAAGCGCTTAAAGGTGCCGACGATACACTACGAGATAAAATCTTACGTAATATGTCGAAACGTGCTGCTGAAATGCTTAAAGATGATCTTGAAGCAATGGGGCCAATTCGTGTTGCTGATGTTGAAGCCGCTCAGAAAGAAATTCTTGCTGTGGCACGACGTCTTGCGGATGCTGGTGAGATCATGCTGTCTGGTGGTGCTGAAGAGTTCTTATAATAGGGTAATTACTGTATGAGCTTAAAGCAAAAGAGAGGTTTTCTGCGTCTTTCTGATGACGAAGAAAAAGCAGTACCAACAGAAATGTGGGATTTCCCAGACTATGGGGATCCCACAAAACCTGCAAAAGAAACGGCTCTTAATTATGATCCTGGTTGGGTTCCTCATATTGAACAGGAGCCTGAAGAAGAGCCTTTTGTTTTAACGGAAGAACAGATTGAGATCATTAAGGCAGGTGCTTATCAAGAAGGCTTACAGCAAGGACAGGAAGCAGGTTTAGCTCAAGGCTTTGAACAAGGTAAAGTTGAGGGCTTTGAACAAGGTAAGCTTGAAGGGCAGCAGGTTGGTCATGCTGAAGGGGTTGCTTCTGGACAAGAAGAGATTGCCGAAAAGGTTGCTTCTTTGGTGAAGCTATCTGATCAATTTGCAGAGCCACTTCAGACACTTAATGCACAAGTTGAGCGTCAAATAGTTGACATGGTGTTAACATTGACACGTGAGATTGTTCATGTAGAAGTGCAAACCAACCCTCAGTGTATATTGGAAGCCTTGAAAGAATCGGTAACAGCCTTACCTGTGGCTAACCGAGAAATTAAAATACTGCTGAACCCTCAAGATCATAAAGTGGTTTTAGATGCGTATGGTAACTCTGAATTGGATCAGCGTCAGTGGCAACTTGTTTGTGAGCCTGCTTTGAATGTGGGAGATATTCAAATTGAAGCTGGGGATTCAAGTGTCAGTTTTTTGGTTGAAGAGCGTATACGTTCAGTGATTAAACAGTTTTGCTCTACAAATCACCATCGAGGTGATCAGTAATGTTAGCGCTTGCCGAGCGACTAAGTCAGTATAAAACTCAAGGGCTAACCACTAAAGCCATCGCATCCGGTCGGTTAGTTCGTGTTGTTGGGTTAACTCTTGAAGCGACAGGTTGCCGTGCACCCATTGGTAGTTTGTGTTTGGTTGAGACGTTAAGTGGTTCTATGGAGGCTGAGGTAGTCGGCTTTTCCGGTGATAACCTTTTTCTTATGCCAAGTGAACAAGTTTCTGGCATTTTACCAGGGGCCAAAGTTACTCCAATTTTACACGATAGCGGTGTTCCTGTCGGTATGGAGCTCCTTGGACGAGTTATTGATGGAGTAGGTAATCCTCTTGACGGTTTAGGCGACTTATACACCAAAGAGAGGGCTTCTTTTTCTGCGACTCCCATTAACCCTTTATCTCGTAAACCAATCACAGAACCTTTAGATGTCGGGTTGAAAGCCATTAATGGTTTACTTACCGTTGGTAAAGGACAGCGAATTGGTTTATTTGCAGGCTCTGGTGTGGGTAAATCCGTGACGTTAGGAATGATGACGCGAGGCACGACAGCTCAAGTTGTTGTTGTTGGCCTGATTGGTGAACGTGGACGAGAGGTAAAAGAGTTTATTGAAGAAATCTTAGGTGTCGAAGGCCGTGAGCGTGCGGTTGTTGTTGCAGCGCCTGCCGATGCCTCACCGCTTATGCGTCTTAAAGGCTGTCAAACGGCACTGACTATTGCTGAGTACTTTCGAGATCAGGGCTTAGATGTTTTATTGCTTATGGACTCTTTAACTCGTTTTGCTCAAGCACAACGTGAGATTGCTTTGTCCGTGGGAGAACCTCCTGCTACAAAAGGTTATCCGCCTTCTGTATTTGCCAAATTACCGGCTCTAGTTGAACGAGCGGGTAATGGAGGGGAAGGCCAAGGCTCCATTACTGCCTTCTTTACGGTCTTAACCGAAGGGGATGATTTGCAAGACCCCATTGCTGATGCCTCGCGAGCTATTCTTGATGGTCATATTGTTTTATCTCGTGAAATGGCAGACGCTGGCCATTACCCTGCGATTGATGTCGAGCGTTCAGTGAGCCGGGTTATGCCGCAAATCACTGATGGTGAGCATATGTTGATGGCCAAAGCAGTACGTCAAGTACTATCCACTTGTCGTAAGAACCAAGATTTGGTGTCAATAGGAGCTTATAAACCTGGAACAGATCCATCAATAGATCAAGCATTTACCTTAAAGCCTAAATTAGACCAATACTTGCAGCAAGGAATGAAAGAGTCAGTTCAATACCAAATGTGTGTAAACATGCTGAGGTCGACTCTGCAAGGGGGGTAATGAATGAATAATGCATTTGATTTCCTACTTGAACAGGCAAAAGAGAAAGAGCAACAGGCGATATTAGCGTTAAGCTCTGCTCGTATGGAATTAGATAATTATTATCAGCAGTTAGCTCAAATTGAGCAATACCGATTGGATTATTGTAAGCAGCTGGTGGAGCGAGGACAGAAAGGCCTAACAGCGAGTCAATACAGCCATCTCAATAAGTTTTTAGTGCAACTCGATGAAACACTTACTAAGCAGAAGAGTGCAGAAGAACATTTTGTTTCTCAAGTAGATAACTGTCAGCACTATTGGCAAGAAGTACGTAAGCAACGTCGTTCTTATGAATGGATGATAGAAAAAAAAGCCAAAGAAAAGCAAGCTGCTCTTGATAAACAGGAGCAGAAGCTAATGGATGAACTTGCTACTTTACAGTTTGCTCGCCGTTCAAACTGATATGGTGGCCCAAATATTGCAGAAGTATCTTTTGTCCTAGTTTACTACGTTGTGAAAGAGAGTACCGATGAACTTGCAAAACCTATCAGTATCTGATGCTGCAGTAAAAACGACAGTTACACCAAGTGCATCTTCAGCTGCAGATAGCGTTCAAATTGATGAAGGCAGTTTTTTGCAGGAGTTGAAAGACCTTATTTGGGATTCAGAGCAACCCTCTGAGTCGGAATCAACGAAAGTACAAGAGCAACAACTAAAAAGTGTTGATGTCAGTGAAAAAGAGGGCAAAGCTCCTGAAACTGTAGAGAGTAAAGAGCCCGAAGCTGCAGAAATCAAAAAGGCTGAGCAGAACAAAGAAGAAACACTCGCTGAAACTGAAAAAGCAACGCTAGACGATAATGAGGTCGAGCTTGCTTCTTCAGATGCAGAGCGTAGTGCTGCAATGGCTGAAGGCAATGAAGTGCTAAATCGTTTAAATGAAGCGAATAATACTTTAACCAAAGGCAATTCTTTGCCGCAATCTGTGAAAGTAGAAAAAGCGGAGGCCAATTCGACAGTCATGACTTCTGTGACCCCAGAAAGTTCACAACCTTCAGAATTGGCTGAAACTGGATCTGCATTAGGTGTATCTTCTACAGTATCGGTGGCCGGAAAAAGTGTAAGTCCAGTGGAGACTACCAGGGTCTCTACCGATGGGACTCCTTTATCAGCGGTGAAGCAAACCGCTCTAGGTAGCACAGAGCCTTTATCTCAAGAGATTTCTGTTGAAGGGGAAACACCATTAACGGTTGCTTCTTTAGGGGGAATTGCTGCGAAAGAGCTGGATGTGCCTGCTTCATTACAACGACATATGTCTGGTTCGGCAAATTCACCAGCTTCGGCTTCTGTGACCCCAGAAAACTTGCCCAGCCAAGAATTGTCCGCGAAAGACTTACAAAGTGTGAGCTTACCTCAGGCGCATAAGCTTGGCGCTCAAGCCATTCCTTCTGCTGCGCTTGAAAAAGGCCAAATAGATATTGCAGCTTTAGGTATGACAGCAGTTGATAAAAAAGAAGTATTAGATTCATCTGGTAAACCTCTGCCAGATGGGCTGAACCAACAGCTGTCGGCATTAGCTGGCTTACAGGGAACACAAGCCTTACAGCAAACTCGTACAGAGCAGCAAGTACAGGCACAAATGGTACAGCAAGCACCATTACAATTAACTCGTGAGCAAGCAACCGAAAAGCTTTCTGAGCGAATTAACCTTATGCTGTCTAAAAACTTAAAGCATGTAGATATTCGTTTAGATCCCCCTGAACTTGGGCGAATGCAAATTCGGTTATCTATGAATAACGACCAGGCATCAGTGCAATTTACCGTTGCCAATGGACAAGCAAGGGATGTTGTTGATCAAGCAATGCCTAGATTGCGCGAGATGATGTTACAGCAAGGGATTCAGCTAGCTGATACTAGCGTTCAGCAGCAAAGCTCAGGGCAATCTCAACAAGGTTACGCAGAGAAAAACGATCATGGGGATGATCAATATGCGGCAGAGTCTCACCTTGATGATGAACAGCAAGCAACTGAGTTGTCGTTAGAGGTTGAACAACCAAAACAAGGGATCAGCTTTTACGCTTGATCAGAATTTATTGATATAAGGTTTAAGGACATAATATGGCAGATCAAGAAGCTGCACCACAGGGCAAAAAAAAGTTAATCATCTTTATTCTGATTGGTTTAATTGTACTTGGTGGTGGTGGCGCTGCAGCTTGGTTTTTCTTTTTGTCAGGCGATGAAAGTACAGAAATGGAAGACGTTGCAGAAATGGCTCCTGCTTTGCCGACAGGTCCTGCATTATATATAAATCTTCCTCAACCATTTATTTTTAATGTAACAGGGGATCGACAGGATCGCTTGGTGCAAATTAAAGTCCAGCTAATGACTCGTGGTGATCAAAACGAAGAAATTGCTAATTTGCATACACCGCTAATTGAGAGCTCATTACTTTCAACATTTGGTGCGGCAACCGTTGAGCAATTAAGAACACCGCGTGGACGTATTGAGCTAAGGGATCAGGCTCAAGGTGATATTCAGGCAGCATTTACCAAATTAACCGGTAAGCCTGTTATCGAAAAAGTATTATTTACCGACTTTGTAATGCAATAGGTTTATTGTGAGTGATCTATTAACCCAAGATGAAATTGATGCTCTTCTACATGGTGTTGACGATGTAGAAGAAGAGATGGGCGGTGGGGATGAAGTAGAAGCGAAACCTACTAGCTCTTTCGATTTTTCATCCCAAGATAGAATTGTTCGTGGTCGCATGCCGACCCTCGAACTGATTAATGAGCGCTTTGCACGTCACATGCGTATTAGCTTGTTTAACATGCTAAGAAAAACGGCGGAAGTGTCCATTAATGGTGTTCAAATGATTAAATTCGGTGAATACCAAAATACCCTTTATGTTCCAACCAGTCTCAACATGGTACGTTTCAGACCACTTAAAGGCACGGCGTTAATTACCATGGAAGCACGTTTAGTCTTTATTCTGGTTGAGAACTTTTTTGGTGGCGATGGCCGCTTTCACGCAAAAATTGAAGGCCGTGAATTCACACCAACAGAACGTCGAATTGTACAGATGTTGCTCAAGCTTGTTTTCGAAGATTACAAAGAAGCTTGGTCGCCTGTTATGGGGGTTGAGTTTGAATATTTAGACTCTGAAGTAAACCCAACCATGGCAAACATTGTGAGTCCAACAGAAGTTATTGTAGTGAGCTCATTCCATATTGAAGTCGATGGCGGCGGCGGTGATTTTCATGTTGTTATGCCATATTCGATGGTTGAACCGATTCGTGAGTTGCTTGATGCTGGTGTTCAAAGTGACAAGATGGATACGGACGTACGCTGGAGTAAAGCGCTGCGTGACGAAATCATGGATGTTCCTGTTGAATTAAAAGCAAAACTAATGGATGTTGATCTGTCATTAAGAGACTTGATGGAAATGGAGCCAGGGGATGTGATCCCTATTGAGGTTCCAGAGTATACCACTGTTTTTGTAGAAGATTTACCAACATACCGTGCGAAAATGGGACGTTCTGGAGATAAAGTCGCTCTGAGAATTTCTGAGAAAATTAAACGTCCAGATATGGTGAAAACTGATTTGGCATTTTTGGGTAAAGATGTTCTCTTCGATTTGGATGATGATGACGAATCATCTGATGATTAATAGATAGGTAAAATAAAATGGATCCAAATGAACAGCAGATGGCTGATGAGTGGGCAGCAGCTTTGAGTGAAGACGCAGATGCACAAGCTTCTTCTGATGAGGTAAAGCCAGCACCGCTTGAAGAGTTTTCAACTGATGAAAAGCCCATCACTGAAGATGAGCGTCGAAAACTTGACACTATCCTTGATATTCCAGTCACTATTTCAATGGAAGTAGGGCGTTCACACATCAGCATTCGAAACTTACTGCAATTAAACCAAGGTTCTGTCGTTGAGTTAGACAGAATTGCGGGTGAGTCACTAGATGTGATGGTTAACGGCACTTTGATTGCTCATGGTGAAGTTGTGGTGGTGAACGACAAATTTGGTATTCGATTGACAGATGTAATCAGTCAGACTGAGCGAATTAAAAAGCTGCGTTAATGTAAAGGTTAAGGGATATGAAATTTTTTTGGCTTCTTGTGTGCCTCCCTTTACCTGCTTTCTCCGCAACACCTGATTTAAATTTGGCAGCAACACTAGGGTCTCTACTCTTTGTTGTTGCCCTTATTTTATTTCTAGCTTGGGTTTTGAAAAAAATGCAGCTTCCGGGTGTGGGTGGTAATAATGGTTCAATGAAGGTAATTAGGCAGCTTGCAGTAGGGCAGAAAGAGCGCATTGTTCTGATTCAAGTTGGCGACGAGCAACTTCTTGTTGGTGTAACAGCAACGAATATTAATTTGCTGAGTAAGTTAGAAACCCCAATCGTTGATGAAGGTAGCCCAAGCACTTCATTTTCTCATCAGTTAAGCCAAATAATGACCAAAAATGATCAGAAATAATATTGTTGTGACCAGTTTGGTTGCCATCCTCTTTTTTTTCACGACTTCCATGGCTTTTGCTGATAATGATTTAGCAAAGACGATTCCTACATCGGCAACTGGGGCTGAAAACATTACCGTTTCGGCGATGGAAAAAGATGAAGGTGCATCCAAAAGTCTAATTAAAAGTAGTTCGTCTGGTGGTGGTATTCCTGCTTTTACCATGACAACGAACGCAAGTGGCGGGGAAGATTACTCAGTAAATCTACAAATCTTGGCCATGATGACCATTCTAGGTTTTTTACCTGCAATGGTTATCTTAATGACGTCATTTACTCGGATTGTGGTGGTGATGTCGATTCTTCGTCAGGCTATGGGTTTACAACAAACACCATCGAATCAGGTAATTGTTGGTATTGCTCTATTTTTGACGCTATTTATCATGTCTCCTGTCATTGAGCAAATTAACCAAACAGCGGTTCAGCCGTACATTAATGATGAGATGCCAGCAAAAGAAGCTTTTGCCGCAGCTCAGGGGCCTTTGAAAGATTTCATGTTAAAGCAAACACGAGTTAAAGATTTAGAAACGTTTGTAAACATGGCTGGGGTGACAGCGGTAAATCCTGAAGATGTCCCTATGACTGTGGTGATCCCAGCGTTTATAACCTCTGAGCTGAAAACTGCTTTCCAAATAGGTTTTATGCTGTTTTTACCATTTCTTATTATCGATTTAGTGGTTGCTTCGGTTCTGATGGCCATGGGTATGATGATGCTTTCGCCTATGATTGTATCACTGCCGTTTAAATTGATGCTGTTTGTATTAGTGGATGGTTGGAACCTTATATTATCTACGCTGGCTGGTAGTTTCGGCACGTAGAGCTAGGAATTAGTCATGACTCCAGAGCATTTTACGGAACTCTTCCAAGGGGCGCTATACATGGTTTTGATCATGGTATGCGCAATTATTATTCCTAGTTTATTGGTTGGTTTGATTGTCGCTATTTTTCAGGCGGCAACGTCAATTAACGAACAAACCTTGAGTTTTTTACCACGTTTAATCGTTACTTTATTAGCATTGATGGCATTTGGCCATTGGATGACACGTATGCTGATGGAGTATTTTTTTAACTTAGTGGAACAGATCCCGCTACTGCTATTTTAAGTTAATGATGGAATACCCCGCAGATATTATCTTAAGCTGGATCGCCAATTACTTTTGGCCATTTACGCGTATCTCGGCCATGATGATGGTCATGACGGTATTTGGGGCGCGTTTTGTATCGCCTAGGATTCGGTTGTTCTTAGCGCTTGCGGTGACATTTGCAGTGATGCCTTCAATTCCTGCGGTTCCTGAGGAGATTGAATTACTGTCATTTAAAGGCTTTCTGACGACGGCAGAGCAAATATTAATCGGCGTGTCCATGGGAATGGTGACCCAGTTTATTATTCAGACGTTTGTGTTACTCGGGCAGATATTGGGTATGCAATCGAGTTTGGGTTTTGCTTCCATGGTAGATCCAGCGAATGGACAGAATACCCCATTGTTAGGGCAGCTATTCATGTTTTTGGCAACGATGTTTTTTCTGTCTACTGATGGCCATTTAAAGATGATCAATTTTGTGGTTATTAGCTTTAAAACACTGCCAATAGGAACAGGTAGACTGACAGCCATAGACTTTCATTCAATGGCAACATGGCTTGGGATCATGTTTAAAGCCTCTTTAAGTATGTCTTTATCCGGCATTATTGCATTATTAACTGTTAACCTTTCATTTGGCGTAATGACACGTGCAGCACCACAGCTGAATATTTTCTCATTGGGTTTTGCATTTGCTTTGTTAGTTGGTTTGTTCTTATGTTGGTACATACTATTAGGGATGTACGCACACTATGATTTGCATTGGCAGTTGGGAGAGACGCAGCTATGTAGTCTGATCCGGTTAGATTGTTAGTTTAGCGTCGCTTAGAGAAAGGTAACGGAGGCTGCCATGGCAGAACAAGACGGTCAAGAACGTACAGAAGACGCAACGCCCAGGCGGCTTCAACAAGCAAAAGAAAAAGGGCAAGTTGCACGTTCAAAAGAGCTCGCTTCTGTTTCGGTATTAGTACTTGGTGCGATCTCGCTCATGTGGTTTGGGGAATCTCTAGGACGCGCGTTATTTTCTGTTATGGGGCGCTTTTTTACGATCTCTCGTGAAGAAATTTACGATATGGGAGTATTGGTTGAAATCATATGGGGGGCTTTAGGTCATTTGGTTTTGCCTCTGTCTTTGGTTCTTATTACGCTTTTTATTGCAGGGTTAATTGGCGCTGCTGGTGTGGGTGGTGTTAGCTTTTCTGCTGAAGCTGCTAGGCCCAAGTTATCCAAAATGAACCCTCTGAGTGGTATTAAGCGTATGTTTGGCCTTCAAAGCTGGGTTGAGTTGGTTAAGTCTATTCTGAAAGTTGTCTTGGTCGCTGGTGTTGCATTTTATTTGGTGAATGCCAGTAAAGCTGACTTATTCCAGTTGAGCCTAGATACTTTTCCCGCCAATATTTTCCATGCTTTAGAGATTCTATTGCAGTTTATACTGCTTATTAGCTGCTCTTTGCTTGTAGTAGTTGCTATCGATATTCCTTTTCAAATCTGGCAGCACGCAGAGCAGTTGAAAATGACAAAACAGGAAGTTAAAGACGAATACAAAGAGATGGAAGGTAAGCCCGAAGTTAAAGGGCGTATTCGAATGTTGCAAAGGGAAATGGCACAACGACGAATGATGGCGGATGTCCCACAAGCGGATGTGGTAGTTACTAACCCGGAGCATTTTTCTGTTGCACTGCGTTATAAGCACGATCAAGATAAAGCACCTGTCGTTGTTGCGAAAGGCATTGATCATGTGGCTTTTAAAATACGAGAGATAGCACGAGAGCATGAGATTGCTATTATCCCGGCTCCGCCACTGGCTCGAGCACTGTATCATTCCACGGAACTAGAGCAGCAGATCCCTGACGGCTTGTTTACTGCGGTTGCCCAAATATTGGCGTATATTTTCCAATTAAAGCAGTACCGACGTAAAGGTGGCGAGAAACCTGTCTTAATGGAAGATAATTTACCTATACCACCAGAATACCGACGTTGATAGAGTAATTCATTCTGCTTGAAGCTCTTTTTTTAGTGACAGATTTTTGACTGTTAACAGTGGCTTGATTTTTGCTTTTCATGGATTTATTAGTGAAGCAGTCATGGTATATGGCTGCTATTGAAAATTCTTCTGACTATTAAGTATCTCAAACCATGAAGCTAGCTGTTCCTTTCTCGGATAAGTTGCCCTTATCGCAATTAAAAGCCATGCCTGCTATCGGTGCGCCAGTTTTGGTTCTCGCAGCGTTAGCAATGGTGGTGTTACCCATGCCACCATTTCTGCTGGATATCATGTTTTCTTTTAACATTGCTTTGGCGATGGTGGTACTTTTAGTCTCGGTATATACCCGAAGACCATTGGATTTTGCTGCTTTCCCTACCGTATTGCTTATTGCTACCTTGTTACGTTTAGCGTTGAATGTAGCTTCTACGCGTGTGGTTTTATTATATGGTCATGAGGGCTCAGGAGCTGCTGGTCAAGTAATTGAAGCGTTTGGTAGCGTTGTTATCGGTGGTAACTATGCTGTTGGTTTAGTGGTCTTTTTAATCTTGATGATCATTAACTTTATGGTTGTCACCAAAGGTGCAGGGCGTATTTCAGAGGTAAGTGCTCGTTTTACCTTGGATGCGTTACCTGGTAAACAGATGGCGATTGACGCAGATTTGAACGCTGGCCTGATCGATCAAGAGCAAGCAAGAACTCGTCGTTTCGAAGTTACCAAAGAAGCTGATTTTTACGGTTCAATGGATGGTGCATCAAAATTTGTAAAGGGTGATGCCATTGCGGGTATTTTGATTCTCTTCATTAATATTTTAGGTGGCCTAAGCATTGGTATGATCCAACATGATGTTGGTTTTGGTGATGCGGTTCAAATTTATACCTTGCTAACTATTGGTGATGGTCTTGTTGCCCAAATCCCATCCCTCTTGCTATCCATTTCTGCTGCGATCATGGTAACTCGTCAAAACACTGACGAAGACATGGGACAAGAAGTTTTCTTCCAACTATTTAATAACCCAAAAGCGTTAATGATAACGGCAGGGATATTAACAGTAATGGGGCTTGTACCAGGCATGCCTCACTTTGCTTTTTTACTTTTGGCCGCTATTGCTGGTGCTGGCTCGTATTACTTGGTGAAAAAGCAACAGAATAAAGCGGAAGAGAAGAAAGCAGCACCTCCAACCGATTTGGCCAAGCCTACCCAAAAGGATTTATCTTGGGATGATGTTCAACCTGTTGATGTGATTGGTTTAGAAGTTGGTTACCGTTTAATACCAATGGTGGATCGTGATCAGGGTGGTGAGCTATTAGATCGTGTGAAAGGGGTACGTAAAAAGCTTTCTCAAGATTTTGGCTTCCTTGTTCCTGCTGTTCATATTCGTGACAACCTAGAGTTACCGCCGAATAGCTATCGGATTACTTTAATGGGGGTTGCTGGTGGTGAAGCAGAAATCCGTCCTGATCAAGAATTAGCGATTAACCCTGGACAAGTGTATGGAATGATTGAAGGTGAGCCAACGTTTGATCCGGCCTTTGGATTAGAAGCAGTTTGGATTAATGAAGAGCAGCGAGAGCACGCACAAGCTCTTGGCTATACAGTTGTTGATGCTGCAACCGTGCTTGCAACACATTTAAGCCAGCTTCTAACCAACAATGCATCGCAGCTTTTAGGTCATGAAGAGGTACAAAACTTAGTGGAAATGCTGGGACGTTCAGCTCCTAAGTTGGTCGAAGGTTTTGTTCCGGATCAGCTGCCTTTAGGTGTGGTGGTTAAAGTGCTACAGAATTTGCTTAATGAAGCGATTCCAATCCGAGATATTCGAACAATTGTTCAAACTTTATCCGAATATGCAGCAAAGAGTCAAGAACCTGACATTCTTACTGCTGCCGTCAGAATTGCTTTAAAGCGTTTAATAGTTCAAGAAATCAATGGGATAGAGCCTGAGCTGCCTGTTATTACGTTGATTCCTGAGTTGGAACAAATATTGCATCAGACTATGCAGGCGTCAGGTGGAGAATCCACAGGTATAGAACCAGGGCTGGCAGAGCGTCTACAAGCTTCCCTTACACAAGCCACTCAAGAGCAAGAGCTAAAAGGGGAGCCAGCAGTATTACTAACATCAGGTGTGTTACGTTCTACTTTAGCTAAGTTTGTGAAGAATACGATTCCAAGTCTCCGTGTACTTTCTTACCAAGAAATACCGGATGAGAAGCAAATTCGTATTGTTCAGGCTGTCGGCAATTAACTATCGCGTTAACTGATTAACGCAGGATAAACGGCTTTGAAAATAAAGAGATTTTTTGCAAAAGATATGCGTTCAGCCTTAGTTGAAGTTAAGGAAGAACTTGGCGTTGATGCCGTTATTATGTCGAATAAAAAGGTCACTGGTGGTGTTGAAATTGTTGCGGCAATTGATTCTGATCAACAACGAAAACCTAGTGCAGCGGCAGGAGCGGCTTCGCCGGAAAATCAACTCAGTAATCACTTATCTGAGCGCAATTTAGATAATGATAAAGTTGATATTCAAAAGGGTGGTTCGATGACTCGTCGTTTCGCCAATATGTTAAAGCAATACAGCGATAACAACGGGCGTAAACCTGAGGCGGAAACTCATCAAGCGAAGGATCCTGAACCAGAAGTTGACTCATTAACGGCTTTGTTAAGACGTCAATCAAAGTTTCAAAATCAGCAGGCATTAAACTCAACGTCTGAGATGACAAAGGCCATCCAGCATAATCCTGGATTGGCATCTTTGATTGCTGAAGATAAAAATATTGAAGTTCATAAACCTCAGTTAGATCCAACTCGTTTTGAACGTAATCGTGCAGCTGAAGATAAAAAGAACCAAGAATTAGAAAGTATGCGTGATGAGATGACGTCTATTCGTCGTCTTTTAGAACATCAAGTTTCTGGGTTGATGTGGCAAGAGGTGGAGCGACGTGAACCACTAAGAGCTATGTTAATCAAGCGTTTAGTTAAAATGGGTTTATCGGATGAATTAGCTGATCAGTTAGCTTGTTACATTCCAGAAGATATTCCAGCTAATCAAGCTTGGCGATCTTTATTAGAGTTGCTGTCAGATCAAATTATTACGACGAAAGATAATATCTTAGATACAGGTGGGGTTGTTGCTTTACTTGGACCAACGGGTGTTGGTAAAACGACCACCATTGCTAAGTTAGCAGCAAGAGCGGCAATGGATTATGGATCAAGCCAAGTCGCTCTAATTACCACGGATACGTATCGTATTGGTGCTCATGAACAATTAGCGACCTATGGTCGTATTTTAGGTTGTCCAGTAAGAGTGGTTAAAGATGCCGATGAATTGGCCGATACTGTATATCAGCTTCGACATCGTAAGCTAATCTTAGTAGATACCGCAGGAATGGGGCAGCGTGATGTTCGCTTGTCCGAGCAGCTTGATACGTTAATGCAAAATAGTGGTGCTAAAATTCGTAGCTTTTTAGTGCTGCCAGCAACATCACAACGTAAAGTTTTACAGGAAACAGTTGAGCACTTTAGGCGTATCCCATTATCGGGATGTGTATTAACGAAACTGGATGAATCGTTGAGTTTAGGTGAGCTAATTAACGTTGTTATTCAAAATGCACTTCCTATTGCTTATATCGCAAATGGTCAACGTGTACCTGAAGATATCGTATTAGCAAAACCAAAATATCTGGTGAATCGCGCGAATGAATTGTTAGAACAGGAGTCAAAACAAGATACACACTTCTGGAATAGCGATGAAGATGAATCACCAGCGGCGGATACTTATGATTGAGACAATAATGCAAGATCAAGCTAGCGGCCTCCGTCGCCTTACACAGCCAACATCAACTAAAGTGATTGCGGTAACTGGCGGCAAAGGTGGTGTCGGTAAAACGAATGTAACCCTTGGTTTAGCGCTCTCTATGGCTCGCCAAGGAAAAAAAGTCATGGTGTTGGATGCTGATCTAGGCTTAGCTAACATTGATGTAATGTTAGGAATACGCGCCAGAAAAAATCTTGGCCATGTATTAGCAGGTGAGTGTGAATTAAAAGACACTATCGTTGAAGGCCCATTTGGTGTGAAAATTATCCCTGCCGCATCGGGGACTCAATCCATGGCAGAATTAACACCAGCACAACACGCTGGGCTAATTCGTGCTTTTGGCAGTTTAGAAGATGAACTAGACGTATTACTTGTAGACACGGCTGCTGGTATTTCGGACATGGTCATCAGTTTTTCACGAGCTGCACAAGATGTTATTGTTGTTGTATGCGATGAACCTACGTCAATTACTGATGCTTATGCTTTAATTAAGATATTGAGCAGAGAGTATCAGGTTCCTCGTTTTAAAATTGTTGCAAATATGGTAAGAAGTTACCGTGAAGGGCGTGAACTATTTACTAAGCTAACGTTAGTAACTGAGCGTTTTTTAAATGCAAATTTGGAACTGGTCGCGTGTATCCCGATGGATGATAAAGTGCGGCAGTCTGTTAAGAAGCAAAAGATTGTTGTTGAAGCATTCCCTCGTTCTCCAGCATCTTTAGCGATTTGCTCTTTAGCGAACAAAGCGTTGACCTGGCCTGTTCCTAAGAATCCTAGTGGACACCTAGAATTTTTTGTGGAACGCTTATTGCTAAGAAATGACGCTGTTGGGGAGCGTGTTGGTGAGTAAAGCGTTAACTTACAATCAGTTTAAGAGCTCGGATAAGAGCCCTCAAGCTTTCTTAGAAAGATACTCGGATCTTGTAAAGCGTATTGCTCATCACCTGATGGGGCGTTTACCTCCGAGCGTATTAATTGAAGATTTGATCCAGTCAGGAATGATTGGGTTACTTGAAGCCCAGCAAAACTATGATCCAAGTAAAGGTGCTAGTTTTGAAACGTATGCTGGTATTCGAATTAGGGGCTCTATGCTAGACGAAATTCGTCGTGGTGATTGGGTCCCTCGCTCAGTTCATAAAAATAGCCGTTTAATAAATAGTGCAATTAATGAGCTAGAAGGCCGGTTAGGGCGTGATCCAACTGATATAGAAGTGGCAGAATACCTCGAAATGTCAATTGAGCAGTACCATCAAATGCTCAATGATGTAAACTGCGGTCGGTTAGTTGGAATGGAAGACCTTGGAGTAACAGAAGATGCGATTACGACCGAAGAGTCTAGTAATGAAAATCTTCCTTTCCAAGGTGTTGCCGATGATAACTTTCGGTCATCTCTTACTGAAGCAATTAAAACGCTACCAGAAAGAGAGGCTTTAGTTCTTTCTCTTTATTACGATGAAGAACTTAACTTAAAAGAGATTGGTGCTGTAATTGGTGTTAGCGAATCGCGAGTATGCCAAATACATAGCCAAGCAATGCAACGTTTACGTGCTAAATTAAGTGCGTGGACCGCACAATAATACACTTTCAGTCTAGTAATTTGTGACCTCACTGGAGGCGACTTTGAATAAAAATATGAAGATCCTCATTGTTGATGACTTTTCGACAATGCGTCGTATCGTAAAAAACCTACTTCGTGACCTTGGCTTTAACAATACCCAGGAAGCGGATGATGGTTTAACGGCATTACCAATCCTTAAAAAGGGCGGTATCGACTTTGTCGTAACCGATTGGAACATGCCTGGAATGCAGGGGATCGACCTTCTTAAAACCATCCGTGCTGACGATGAACTAAAACATCTACCAGTGCTAATGATTACTGCTGAAGCTAAGCGTGAGCAAATCATTGAAGCTGCGCAAGCAGGGGTTAATGGATATATTGTTAAGCCATTTACGGCTGCAACGCTTAAAGAGAAATTAGACAAAATTTTTGAACGTTTATAGTTCTCTTTTTTGACTGGTTTATCCATCTGGTGTACTGAAGGATAATATATAAGCATGATTTCACTCGATCAAGCCAAGCAGCTTGTTGCCTTTTTAGAAAATGAGCAGCAAGAAGAAGCCAATGCTCTACTAAATAGTATTGTTTCTGATGCCAATAATAATCCTATGTTTACAGAAATAGGGTTATTAACTCGTGAACTACATGACTCATTGGTTAGTTTTAAACTTGATCAGAGAATGTCCGAAATTGCCAAAGCTGAGATCCCTGATGCACAAGATCGTTTACATTATGTAATCGATAAAACAGAGGTTGCAGCGAATAAAACAATGGACGCAGTAGATCGTTCATTGCCAATTGCGGATAATCTACATGAGTGCCTGCTGCAAGTACGGCCTCAATGGAATTGCTTAATGCAAGGGCGTATAGAACTGACAGAGTTTAAAGCCCTTTGTCATAATATTGACGAACTATTAACGCAGGTTGAAGGTGATAGTTCTGAACTTCGTAGCCAGTTAACTGAAATCTTGATGGCTCAAGATTTTCAAGATTTAACCGGGCAAATCATCCGCCGGGTAATCACTCTTGTTAGTGAAGTTGAAGAAAGGCTTGTTGAAATTTTAACGGCCTTTGGTATGGAACAAACAGAGAAGCCAGATGAAGTAATTGTCTCCGATGGCATCAAAGCTGAAGGACCAATCATGAATGCTCATGAGCGTTCAGATGCGGTTTCGTCGCAAGATGACGTTGATGATTTATTATCGAGTCTTGGATTCTAGAGGTAAGATATGAGCTTTGAAGTAGATGAAGATATTCTGCAGGACTTTTTGATTGAAGCTGGTGAAATTTTGGAGCTGCTCTCTGAGCAATTAGTTGAGCTAGAGCAAAGCCCTGAAGACTCCGACTTACTTAATGCAATCTTCCGTGGGTTCCATACAGTTAAAGGTGGCGCAGGCTTCCTTTCTTTAACGGAGCTTGTTGATGCCTGTCATGGTGCGGAGAATGTATTTGATATTTTAAGAACCGGTCAACGTAGTGTAACTGCGGAACTAATGGATACGATTCTTGAAACATTAGATACAGTTAACGTTATGTTTCAGGCTGTACAGGAAAGAGAACCTTTACAGCCTGCTGAACAACGTTTACTAGATGAATTACATCGCTTGTGTAAGCCTGAAAGTGAAGATGAAGTTGCTGAAGAAGTAGAAGTTGTCGAAGAGGCTCCTGAACCTGAAGTGGTTGAAGACGTTGCTCCAGAGCCAGCACCTGAAGTTGTTTCTGAGGCTTCTGGCAATGATTCAATTGATGACATTAGCCAAGATGAATTTGAACGTTTACTTGATGAACTACACGGAAAAGGTGGCGGCCCAGGTGGTCAACCTTCAGCTCCTACTGCAAGTGCTCCAGTAACTCCGCCTACAGTAGAGGGTGCTTCTTCGGCTGATAATGGCGATATCACAGACGATGAATTTGAGCGTCTATTAGATGAATTACATGGTTCAGGACAAGGCCCAGGAGCGCAAGCAGCTGCTTCAGAGTCTCCTGCTCCAACATCATCACAAAGTACGCCTAAGCCTATTGATGAAGTATTGGCTGGTGATGATGATTTAATGACTGACGATGCATTTGAATCATTGTTAGATCAACTGCATGGTGTAGGTAAAGGCCCTAGCATTGAAGAGTTGGATGCTGCGGTAAAACCCGCATCTGAAAACGTTGCTTCTCCGGTTGAAGCTCCCGCACCTAAAGCTCCTGAGAAGCCGAAACCTGCGGCACCTAAAGCGGAACCTAAACCTAAGGCTGTTGCCCCTAAAGCGAAACCACCGGCAGAACCTGCGCCGAAGGCAGCCGCTCCTGCCGCAAAAGCACCAGCAGCTAAAGATAATAAGCCTAAGCCGCAAGCAGAAGCTACAGTACGTGTTGACACCTCGACGCTTGATACCATCATGAATATGGTTGGTGAGCTAGTTCTTGTTCGTAACCGTTTAGTTAGCCTTGGCCTGAACAGCAACGATGAGGAAATGTCAAAAGCTGTTTCCAATTTAGATGTTGTTACTGCTGACTTGCAAGGCGCAGTAATGAAAACTCGTATGCAGCCAATCAAGAAAGTGTTTGGCCGTTTCCCTCGAGTTGTTCGAGATCTAGCTCGTAGCTTGAAAAAAGATATCGTGTTAGAGATGAAAGGTGAAGAAACCGACTTAGATAAAAACCTAGTAGAAGCGCTTGCGGATCCACTTATTCACTTGGTTCGTAACTCGGTAGACCACGGTATTGAAATGCCAGATGCGCGAGTTAAAGCAGGTAAAGAGCGAACTGGTAAAGTTATTCTCGCGGCATCTCAAGAAGGTGATCATATTCAACTCAGCATCGTGGATGACGGCGGTGGTATGGACGCAGATAAGTTGCGTAATATTGCTGTTGACCGTGGTTTGATGGACATGGATGCTGCTTCAAGATTATCGAATAAAGAATGTTATAACCTGATCTTTGCCCCTGGTTTTTCAACCAAAACAGAGATTTCTGACATCTCTGGGCGTGGTGTAGGGATGGATGTTGTAAAGACTGCCATTAATCAGTTAAACGGCTCTATCGATATTGACTCTGAAATGGGTAAAGGTACTCGTATTACGATTAAAGTGCCATTAACCTTAGCGATTCTACCAACATTGATGGTCGGTGTTGCGAAACAGCCATTTGCGCTACCATTGGCTAGTGTGAATGAAATATTCCACCTTGATTTAACGAAAACCAATACGGTTGATGGTCAACTTACGATAATCGTTCGTGAAAAGTCTATTCCTTTATTCTATTTGCAGCGTTGGTTGGTACCAAATGCTAGTCAAAGCAGTGAAAGAGCAGGACACGGACATGTTGTTATTGTTCAACTAGGTGGTCAGCGAGTCGGTTTTGTTGTTGATACTCTTATTGGTCAAGAAGAGGTGGTTATCAAGCCTTTAGATGAGTTATTGCAAGGGACTCCGGGTATGGCTGGTGCAACAATTACGAGTGATGGTCATATTGCACTTATTCTAGATGTACCAAATTTACTGAAACAGTACGCGACACGTGTTCACTTAAACTAAGGACGGATCATGGCAATAAAAGTACTAGTTGTTGATGATTCGAGTTTCTTTCGTCGCCGTGTGAGCGAAATTATTAATGGTGATTCCCGTTTAGAAGTGGTCGATATAGCCACTAACGGGAAAGAAGCGATTGAAAAAGCACAACAAATAAAACCTGATGTCATCACAATGGATATTGAAATGCCTGTGATGGACGGAATTACGGCAGTACGTGAGATCATGAAAGTGGCGCCTACGCCTATTTTGATGTTCTCATCTCTTACTCACGATGGTGCTAAAGCTACTTTGGATGCTTTAGACGCTGGTGCGTTAGATTTTTTACCTAAAAAGTTTGAAGATATTGCACGTAATCGTGATGAGGCTGTTCAATTATTGCAAAAGCGTGTAGCGGAGATAGCGAGAAAGAAAGCGTTTATGCGCTCAGTACCTCGAGTTCCAGCAGCACGAACCAAAGTTGAACCTCAACAAAGAAGTACGGCCTCAGCATTGAGACCAGCAAGTGGTGGAGCGCCGGCTAAGCCTGTTAAATCAGCAAGCGCACGTTTTAAAGCTTCTGGTAAGAAATACCAGCTGATGGCTATCGGAACTTCAACGGGTGGTCCTGTCGCTTTACAGAAAATTTTAACTAAGATTCCGGCAAACTTTCCTTACCCAATCGTCTTAGTGCAACATATGCCTGCTACATTTACTGCTGCGTTTGCTGCTCGTTTAAATAACTTGTGCCAGATCCAAGTTAAAGAAGCGGAAGACGGCGATGGGTTAAAAGCAGGTTGTGCGTATTTAGCCCCTGGTGGAAAACAGATGATGGTTGAAGGACGCCCAGGTTCATCTCGTTTGCGTATTATCGACGGTGGCGAGCGTATGAATTATAAGCCTTGTGTAGATGTGACCTTTGGGTCCGCCGCTAAGATTTATAACGATAAAGTACTATCAATGATCTTAACGGGCATGGGAGCAGATGGGCGAGAAGGCTCACGAATGCTTAAGGCTGCTGGTTCTACTGTTTGGGCTCAAGATGAGCAGAGTTGTGTTGTGTATGGCATGCCTCAAGCGGTAGCAAAAGCTGGGATCTCAACAGAAGATCTTCCTTTGGATCGTATCTCTGAGCGAATCCTTGTAGAAGTTGGATTGGCTTAGGAGTGAATTAGTGATTGTCTGGAGTATAGCCAATCAGAAGGGAGGCGTTGGTAAAACAACGACAACAGTATCTTTAGCTGGCTTAATCAGCGAAAGAAATAAAAAGGTTCTGTTAGTTGATACGGACCCACATGCCTCCCTTACAACATATTTAGGTTATGATTCCGATAATCTTCCTAAAAGTTTGTTTGATCTTTTTCAGTTAAAAACGATCGATAGGGAGTCTGTTGCTCCTATGATCCTGCATACTGAGTATGAAGGTATTGATATAATTCCTGCTCATATGTCTCTTGCTACTCTTGATCGAGTAATGGGAACAAAAGGCGGTATGGGGCTTGTGTTAAAGCGAGCATTGAAAGCATTAGAGCATGATTACGATTATGTATTAATTGACTGCCCACCAATTTTAGGTGTGATGATGGTGAATGCATTAGCAGCAAGTGATCGTATATTAATTCCTGTTCAGACTGAATTTTTGGCCATGAAAGGGTTGGAAAGAATGGTACGAACACTGCAAATAATGCAAAAATCAAAGCAATCGCCCTTTCAGGTTACTATTGTTCCGACAATGTACGATAAACGTACAAAAGCATCGTTACAGACACTATTAGATCTAAAACAGCGTTTTCCTGATCAAGTTTGGGCATCTGCAATTCCTGTTGATACGAAGTTTCGGGATGCCAGCATGAAAGGGATGCCACCATCTTATTTTTCAAAAAACTGTCGTGGCGTTTTTGCTTATAAAACATTACTTAATTACCTAGAGCGGTTAGAGCTCAATGAGCGATAATAAGAGTCTTTCCAGTGAACAAGCACTTGATGATTATTTTTCTTCCTTGTTAGGAGATGATGATCTGTTCGCTGAACATGAAACGGTACAGGCTTCTTCTGATGAGCATCAACATCATGTAGAAAAAGCAGATAAAAGTTCACCTGAATATGGTGAAGACAGTATTCATTTAGAATACTCGGAGCATATTGATTATGGTCTGACCCCTCAACTTCAACCTCAACAGGAAATGGAAGTTGCAGAAAACGCTGTAGCTTTTGATGTTCCTCAGCTTGAGGACGTGCAGAAGTTACTAAGCCAACTTGAGAATATGCAAGATCATGCCGAAGATGAACTGGATCTTGCTTTTGCAGAGGCACAAGCTGCAGCTTTAGAAAAAAAAGAAGCTACGGAAGTTAAACCTGTTGCTGATGTTATTGATGAAATTCAAGATTGGACAATTACAGAACCTGACGTCATTCTTGAAGAGCCAGAGCCAGAGCCAGAGCCAGAGCCAGAGCCAGAGCCAGAAATGGACATGGGATCTGCGCCTCCTGAGAAATGGCACAATATTGAACATGAAAATGATTTTCAGATTCTTTACTTTGAGGTAAATGGTGTTACTTTTGCAGTGCCATTAGCTGAGCTTGGTGGTATTCATCAAATTACAGAATTAAGTCATTTAATAGGTCGTCCTAGCTGGTATCTTGGCTTGCAAAGTAGCCGAGAAGCCCAACTTGATGTCGTTGATACGGCTAAATGGGTGATGCCTGAAAAAATTGATAATGATGATCATCAAGAAAACTACAATTATATTGTGATGCTTGGTGATAGTAATTGGGGCTTGGCTTGTTTTAAATTATCAGGTACTGAGTCTATAAATAGTGACAAAGTCCGTTGGCGAGAAAACGCTGGAAAGCGTCCTTGGTTAGCGGGAATGGTTAAAGAAAAAATGTGCGCCTTAATTCATGTTGAGGCCCTTATTGCCATGCTTAATGCCGGTTTGGACGTTAAGGGTATGGAGTGAGATAGCGTAAAGAGGATACAGAATGTCACAGAGCAATGAAGTAGAAGTAAGAAAAGATCAGAATAACGATGAAATTCTTCAGTGGGTGACTTTCCAGCTGGAAGAAGAGACTTATGGCATTAATGTAATGCAAGTTCGTGAGGTTCTTCGTTACTCTGAAATAGCCCCTGTTCCAGGTGCACCGGACTATGTTTTAGGTATTATTAACCTGCGTGGTAATGTTGTTACTGTTATCGACACTCGCTCTCGCTTTGGTTTAATGCAAGGTGAAACCACAGACAATACACGTATCATCGTTATTGAATCAGAACGTCAGGTGATTGGTATTTTAGTTGATAGCGTTGCTGAAGTTGTTTATTTACGTTCATCTGAAATTGACACAACACCGAGTGTTGGTACAGATGAGAGCGCCAAATTTATTCAGGGTGTGAGTAACCGTGATGGTAAGCTTTTGATTCTTGTCGACCTTAATAAGCTACTGTCTGATGATGAATGGGACGAAATGGCTCACTTATAATGGTTGATTTATTTCTGACATGGTTACCTTTGGTACTTTCGGTCATCTCATTTGTTATTTGTATTTATTTACTTAAATTAAAAATGAATGAAAAAGGCAACCTTAACGCTGAGCTATCAGAGTTGAGAGAAGAAATTTCTACCAGTAGCCAAAAAGTGGATAGTTTGAAAAAGCAGTTTACTGAGTTCAGGACGGCGTCTATAAACTTGGGGCAAACGGTCAATGATTTAGGTACACAATCTCAAGAGCTTGCTGAGCGCCTAAATGAACTCGAAATGGTTGATACCGACAGCAAACTGTATTCTCGTGCGAGTAAGATGGTTCAACTTGGGGCTGATGTTACAGAGCTAATGGAAGAATGTGAACTTCCAAAAGCTGAAGCTGAGTTAATGATGTCTTTAAAAGGTAAATTAGCTGGAAAGCAGACTATCCCACCTTTAAGTGATGAAGAAGATATAGTCCGATAATATACTACGCGTCTTGTTATACTTTTTTTGAAACCCCTTCCCACCCAGGAGGGGTTTTTCCTTCCAATATCCATGCAAAAGCAATTAGCTCTGCAATTACTAAATACAGCTCTTGTGGTATTTCATCACCAATATTCAGATGTTCTAGCCATTGAGATAAGACTGGATCTTGGTGGATTAACCCCCCTTGTTGTTTTACTTGTTCAATGATGTTTTCGGCAACGTGATCAACACCTCTAGCCTTTACCGTAGGCGTTGATATTCCGTCATATCCGATAGCAACAGCAGATTTTTTCTTCACTTTTAGCTTTCCTTCAGCGGTTAAACTTCAATATGTAAACCTGTCGGAATTTTATCTTTGAGAGGAGTTAGTTGTTGAGTCATAGTAACACCGTATTCGTTGCATTTTATTCCCTGCATTTCTATTCGTTTGAGTAATAAGGGAAGATTGGTTTCGGTTAGTTTTTTTATGGATGATGTATCCGTTTCAAACAGTAAACCGATTTGCTTATTTTTATAAGTGGCTGTTGCCCGTAAAAAACCGTGATTCTCTATTGGCAAATGAAGGCATATTTCCCAGCTTGCTTCCGAACTTTTTGTTGAATGCTTATTTGTATGGCGCTTCAGGGTTAGTTCTATAGGGTTCTTTTGTTCTGTTTGGGGTAACGAAATTAAAATAGGTTGATCTAAAGACTGCTTGGTTTCGGCGTATCGGTGCTCCGCATGTAATCGTAAGAGTGCTTGTAAATCGGATTTTGTTTCAGGCTGTAAGCTTAGCAATAATGCTTTAAATTGCTTGGGTTCAGCGAGTTTAAATTCTGTTAATACCTGAGCAAGAACTTTATCCCCTGGGCGTTGCTGAAGCCACTGCTGTAGCTTTTTGGGATCCGTAGGCATTGTTAATTGCAGCAAAATGAATTTGAGCTCTTGCTGCGCTTTAATAGGTAAAGCGTTAAGTAATGAAGAGACATTTTTTAGAATGTTCATTTGAGAGAGTAGGGTCATCAATTTAGGGATATTCGTTTGTTGAGAAAGGTTCTCTTTTACGCTTACCTCTAAAGAAGTACTTGATTTTTTAGCTGTTTCAGGTGTTTTTGTTAAGTTATGAACCTGAGAGCTATTCCCCTGTACTGATATTTTCATAAATGTCACATTTGCTTACCCATATCACATATCTTACTTGTTCTATATCTAACTATCTAACTTTTGGCTGTGATAAAATGCCTGAAAATTTCTGTCAGATACGCTGCGTTTTATGCTAGAAGTTCGCGATTTATGCTGTATTCGGGATGAAAGAATCCTTTTTGAAGACCTCAACTTTTCAATTACAAGCGGGGAACTTGTACAAATTGAAGGACAAAATGGGGCGGGGAAAACCACATTATTACGAATTATTGCTGGTTTAGGCCAGTCTGATACTGGTGAGGTGTATTGGAAAGATGAAACGATTCAGTCTGCGCGTGAAGAGTTTCACCAAGAACTATTGTTTCTTGGGCATCATACTGGAGTGAAAAAAGAGCTAACCGCATTTGAAAACTTGGCTTTTTATCAGGCAATGCATGATAAGCCTGAACCTCAAATGATTTGGGATGCATTAGCGCGGGTAGGTTTAGCTGGACGGGAAGATGTGCCAGCAGGACAATTGTCAGCTGGGCAACAAAGAAGGGTTGCATTGGCTCGTTTATGGATCAGTAAACATAAATTATGGATTTTAGACGAACCATTAACTGCTATTGATAAGCAAGGTGTCAAAGTTCTTGAGTCTTTATTTGCAGAACATGCCCAGAAAGGGGGAATGGTTTTGCTTACCACACACCAAGATATGTTTACCGATAGTGGTAATCTTCGAAAAATTCGTTTGGGTGATTAAATGTTGCAATCACTGGTTCAAGTTATACGTAGAGAGTTACTGATTGCGTTTCGTCGTCAGGCTGATGTACTGAATCCTATTTGGTTTTTTATTATTGTCATCACGCTTTTTCCATTAGGAGTGGGGCCAGAGCCAAACCTTTTAGCTCGAATCGCACCGGGCATTGTTTGGGTGGCTGCATTACTAGCCGCTTTATTATCTCTTGAGCGTTTATTTAGAGATGACTTTTCTGATGGTTCACTTGAGCAATTAATGCTCATGCCGACCCCATTATCTGTTTTAGTCTTGGCCAAGATCATAGCTCACTGGATGTTGACTGGCCTACCATTGTTATTGATAAGTCCATTATTAGCTGTGTTACTCTCACTAGACTGGGCAACTTGGAAGGCAGTAGTCTTAACATTGTTATTGGGTACGCCTACATTAAGCTTTTTAGGGGCGATAGGAGTGGCATTAACAGTCGGGCTGCAAAAAGGTGGTGTTCTTTTAAGTTTGCTGATTTTACCCTTATATATTCCCATTTTAATTTTTGCAACATCAGCAATCGACGCCGCTAGTTTAGGTATGGCTTTTAACGGGCAGCTCGCTTTACTTGGCGCAATGTTGATGGGCTCTGCAACGTTGGCTCCATTTGCTGTTAGTGCGGCATTACGAGTCAGCGTAAACTAATTATTATTTTTACAACTTATTATTTTTACAACTTAGCAAGTGAGATCATTCAATGTGGAAGTGGCTTCATCCTTACGCTAAACCGGAAAAATGTTACCGTTTATGCGGTACGTTGCTCCCTTGGTTCGCCGTTATCTCTTTTTTGAGTTTGGTTACAGGTACGATTTGGGGGCTTGCATTTGCTCCTGCTGATTACCAACAAGGTGACAGTTTCCGAATTATTTACATTCATGTTCCAGCCGCTATCTGGTCAATGGGTGCTTATATGTCGATGGCCATCGCTGCCTTTATTGGGTTAGTTTGGCAATTAAAGCTGTCTGATATGGCAGCGGCAGCAATGGCACCTATTGGCGCGGTATTCACATTTATTGCCTTACTTACTGGTGCTGTATGGGGTAAACCTATGTGGGGTGCTTGGTGGGTATGGGATGCTCGCTTAACCTCTGAGCTGATTTTATTGTTCCTTTACTTAGGTGTCATGGCTCTTTATAGCGCTTTTGATGATCAGCGTATAGCGGCAAAAGCTGCTGGAATTTTGGCTATTGTGGGTGTGATCAATTTACCTATTATTCACTTTTCTGTTGAGTGGTGGAATACCCTTCATCAGGGAGCCACTATTACTAAGTTTGACAAACCATCCATTTCATCAGATATGTTGTGGCCGTTATTATTAAATATTGTCGGTTTTGCAACTTTTTTCGGTACAGTGACTCTTATTCGTTTTAGAAATGAAATTCTAGCTCGTGAAGGGCATCGTCCTTGGGTAAGAGACTTGGTGAAATAAGGAGTAGTAACATGCATTTTGAATCACTGAGTGACTTTTTTGCCATGGGCGGTTACGCCAGCTATGTGTGGGGCGCTTTTGGTGCGACAACCGTTTCGATGTTATGGATTCTGTTTTCGAGTTTGCTTAAGCGCCGCAAGCTTATGGATGAAGTGAAACGCAAAATAGCACGTGAGCAAAGAATTAAAGAAGCAAAAAATCTGGAGAATACTTTATGAATCCAAGACGTAAGAAGCGCTTAGGCTTAATCCTAGCGTTGCTGATAGGCCTTGGCGCAACTATCGGCTTAATGCTGTATGCGTTAAATCAAAATATGGATTTATTTTATACGCCAACGGAATTGGTCAATGGTAAAGATGATGGAACTAAGCCTGAAGTCGGCCAGCGTTTGCGTATTGGTGGTATGGTCGTTGCTGGTTCTGTAAAGCGTGATAATGACTCATTGAAGGTGAGCTTTGATGTTGCTGATGTTGGCCCTAAAGTGACGGTTACTTACGATGGTATTCTTCCTGATTTATTCCGTGAAGGCCAAGGTATTGTTGCACAAGGTATTCTTGTCAATAGTACAACGGTAGAAGCACATGAAGTATTGGCAAAGCATGATGAAGAATATATGCCGCCAGAAATTGCAGAAGCAATGGAAAAAGTGCATAAGCCTCTTGAGTATACTGAAGCACAGAAACAAGGGAGCTACCAATGATCGCTGAATTTGGTCACTTTGCACTAATTGCTTCATTGGGGTTAGCTGTTTTACTGAGCTTTTTCCCTCTTTATGGAGCAAGCAAAGGCAATGTTGCCATGATGCAGACGGCACGTCCGTTATCATGGGGTATGTTTATCATGCTGTTGCTTTCATTTTTGATTCTTATGTGGTCATTTTATGTTAATGACTTCACGCTTCAGTATGTTGCGAGCAACTCTAATAGCCAACTACCTTGGTATTACCGCTTAACCGCTGTATGGGGAGCACATGAAGGTTCTCTGTTACTCTGGGTGTTAATTCAAGCTGCTTGGACTGTAGCCGTAGCAACCTTTAGTCGTGGGATGCCACAAGAGTCGGTTGCTCGTGTATTAGCGATAATGGGGTTAATCACGGTTGGCTTCTTACTGTTTATTATCGTAACTTCTAACCCATTTTTAAGAACTCTGCCTTTCTTCCCGATTGATGGCCGAGATTTAAACCCGTTACTACAAGACCCAGGCTTGATTATTCACCCACCAATGCTGTACATGGGTTACGTGGGGTTCTCAGTAGCGTTTTCATTTGCTATTGCCTCTCTAATGACAGGTCGTCTTGATACTGCTTGGGCTCGTTGGTCTCGTCCTTGGACAATCGCCGCTTGGGTTTTCTTAACGGTTGGTATCGCTCTAGGTTCGTGGTGGGCTTACTATGAACTTGGCTGGGGTGGCTGGTGGTTTTGGGATCCAGTAGAAAACGCATCATTCATGCCTTGGCTAGCTGGTACTGCACTGATGCACTCATTGGCGGTAACAGAAAAACGCGGTACTTTTAAAGCATGGACAGTATTACTGGCGATTTCTGCATTCTCGCTTAGTTTATTAGGTACGTTCCTTGTACGTTCTGGCATTTTGGTTTCTGTGCATGCTTTTGCCTCAGATCCATCACGCGGTATGTTTATTTTAGGCTTCCTCGTATTTGTTATTGGCGGCTCTTTGTTGCTGTTTGCATTGAAGAGTTCTGCAGTACGTGTGCGCGGTAATTTCAGCCTCTTTTCACGTGAAAATATCCTATTAGCAAATAACGTTTTGCTAGTTGCTGCCTTAGTTGTTGTGTTAGTTGGTACTTTGCTGCCACTGGTACATAAACAAATTGGGTTGGGCTCGGTTTCTATTGGTGCACCATTCTTTAATACTTTATTTACTTGGTTGATGATCCCATTTGCCTTCTTGTTAGGTATTGGCCCTCTGATTCGCTGGAAGCGTGACAAGCTTTCAAGTATCAGTAAGCAAATGATGATCTCTGGTGCTATTACTGTGCCACTAAGTGCATTTTTCGTATGGATTTTCTCAAACGAATTCCAATTCATGGCAATGCTTGGCTGGATGATGGCGCTATGGATTATTTCTCTACATGGTTTTGAATTATACGAGCGTGCAACACATCGCCATGATTTTTCGACAGGTGTGAAAAACTTAGGCCGTAGCCACTGGGCAATGATGTTTGCACATGTTGGTATGGCTGTTACTGTCATTGGTATCGCGATGGTGCAAAACTACAGCATCGAAAAAGACGTTCGCTTGGCACCAGGTGAAGCGATTGTTATTGAAGGTTATCAATTCTACTTTGCAGGTGTACGTGATAAAGACGGCCCTAACTACGACGGTTATATTGCTGATTTTAAAATCACTGAGAATGGTAAATACGTAAACACCTTACATGCTGAAAAACGCTTCTATACAACAGCTCGTTCTATGATGACAGAGGCGGCTATTGATCGTGGTCTAACTCGTGACTTGTATATTGCGATGGGTGAACGTTTAGATGATAACAAGTCATGGGCTGTACGTATTTATTACAAACCGTTCGTGCGTTGGATCTGGGCTGGCTCTTTGTTCATGGCAATTGGTGGTGCTCTCGCCATTTCGGATAAGCGTTACCGTTTCCGAAAAAGTGCAAAAAAAGGCGCTATTGATGCAACGAAGACAGTAAAAGAGGCATAAGTGATGAATAAGAGTATTCTTTTCGCACCATTAATTCTTTTTATCGCTTTAGTTGCGGTGTTTGGTACTCAATTGAGTCGAAACTCAGATGGCGATGATCCGACTAAATTGGAGTCGGTGCTATTAGGTAAGCCTGTCCCTGAGTTTCGTTTAGAGGACTTAACGGAAGCCGGTAAGCTTTATGATCAAGATATCTTTAAAGGCGAACCACTTCTTCTTAATGTTTGGGCAACGTGGTGTCCAACATGTTATGCCGAGCATCAGTATCTAAATAACTTGGCAAGCCAGGGCGTTAAGATTATCGGTTTGAACTATAAAGATGAGCGATTAAAAGCGGTGGGTTGGCTAAATGATTTAGGTAATCCATATTTGATCAGCTTGTTTGATGGTGATGGTATGTTAGGCCTAGATTTAGGCGTATACGGTGCACCAGAAACTTTCCTTATTGATGCTAACGGCGTTATTCGCTACCGCCATGTAGGAGATGTGAATGATCGTAATTGGAATGAAACTCTGAAGCCGATTTTTGACAAGCTGAATGAGGAGGCTAAATCATGAAACGATTAGCCACTTTACTTTTGAGTGCTTTCTTAGTTATTTTGCCAGCGTACGCTGCAATTGATGTGTATGAGTTTGATACACCAGAGCAGGAGCAGCAGTTTAAAGAGTTGGGCAATACAATCCGTTGCCCGAAATGTCAGAATAATACGATTGCTGATTCAAATGCTGAACTTGCACAAGACTTGCGTCAGAAAGTCTATGAGATGACAAAAGAAGGTAAGTCGGAAGGTGAGATCATTGATTATATGATCGCACGTTACGGAAACTTTGTTACTTATGATCCTCCTATGACGCCTGCGACGCTTATTTTATGGCTTGGCCCTTTGTCTGTGGTTGTATTTGGTTTTACTTTTATTTTCTTAAGAAGCCGTAAAAGTAAAGCACAGCTAAAAGACCAAGAGGATTGGGATGCAGAGCATGAAGCGCGTTTAAAAGCCCTATTAGATGAAGAAAAAGAAGATGGGAAGGTGAACAAATGACCTTGTTTTGGATGTCAACTCTAGTACTGACAGTGCTAGGGATCGTGGTTATTGTTCTGCCATTATGGAAAGTTCGAGATCAAGATAGCGATGCGACTCGTCGTGATGAGCTAAATAAAGCGTTTTATAAAGACCGTTTATCTGAACTGGAAGAGGAAACTTCAGAAGGTTTAGTGAATGATCAAGCTGAGTTAATTACTGAGTTAAAGCAGTCATTACTTGATGATATTCCTGAAAAGAGCCAAGCCAGTGTATCAAATGGTCTCAATGCCAAAATGATGATTGCACCAGCTGTGATTATCTTTCTGGCTATTACTTATAGCTTTTATTTTAAGTTCGGCAATATCGATAAAATTCAAGCCTGGCATGAAGTGTCGGGTAACTTACCTGCATTATCTAAAAAGTTAATGGTTCCACAAGGGGCTGAGCTAACAGATGATGAAATGTTAGATCTAACTTTGGCTCTGCGTACTAAATTGCATAACAACCCTGATGATGCCATGGGGTGGTTACTATTAGGCCGTATCGGTATGGCAAATCGCGATATTGAAACGTCTGCGGGGGCAATGAAAAAAGCCTATAAATTAGAACCACACAACCCTGATATTCAACTCGGTTATGCTCAAGCCTTAATGCTAACAGGTGAAGATGCTGAAGCTGAGCAAGCTCGTCAAATGTTACGCCGCATTATTGCTAAAGATCGCACTAACATTCGTGCTTTGTCTTTACTGGCGTTTGATGCGTTTGAACGAAACGAATATCAAGTGGCAGCAGAAGCTTGGTCTTTAATGCGTGATTTGATTGGCCCTGAAGATCCAAGAGCTGAAATGCTAGAGCGTAGTATTGAGCGTGCTTTATCGCGTATTAATGCACCTGATGCGTCTGAACTGTCAGTACCAGTGACGGTGAATCTTGGTAGTAATGTTCAGTTGCCAGAACAAGGTGTTGTGATTGTGTCTGTGCACCCTGCTAATGGAGCACCAATGCCAGTAGCGGCGGTTCGTTTGCCGCTAGAGTCATTCCCATTAACAATCAGCCTAGATGATACAAACAGCATGATCCCTGAGCGTGCTCTGTCTAGTTTAGAGACACTAATGGTACGAGCTCGTATTGATACCGATGGTAATGTATCGACTAAAACTGGTGATTGGTATGGTGAAAGTAGCGTTGTTTCAATTGGTGAACCAGTAACGTTAGTGATCGATAATCAATACTAATTAGGTATAATTGAACACAAGTCAAAATAGGCCGGGCTATCCGGCCTATTTTATATTTATAATAAAATAAACGTTGCTTGGTAGTTGATTGTGAAAAAACAGTTATGGGTAGTGCTTGTATTAGCAATAGGGATGGTCGGTTGTGCTCAAACTCCACAAGATGAGGGGCAAGCACAAGCATCTGACAATAAAGCCGAAAGTGTAGAGATTTCACATGAGAATGATCCACTTGAAGGCTTTAACCGTGTCATGTGGGATTTTAACTACGAGATACTAGACCCATACCTTGTACGTCCAGTTTCTCTTGGTTATGTTAATTATGTACCTGATCCAGCGAGAGAGATGATCAGTAACTTCTTAGCTAACCTAGATGAACCATCAAGTATGGTTAACAGTATTTTAATGGGAAATGGTAAAGACGCTGTTTTGCATTTTAATCGTTTCTGGATCAATACTTTCTTCGGTTTAGGTGGTGTGATTGATATTGCAACTGCAGCAGAAATTACCAAAAAAGACAATGTTGCTTTTGGTGATGCATTAGGAAGTCATGGAGTGGGGCATGGACCTTATTTAATGGTTCCAGGCTATGGCCCAACCACCGTACGTAATTTAACGGATACTGTTGATGGCTTGTATGTTCCTCTGACATATTTAAATTTTTGGCAAGGTCTTGGTAAATGGGCGCTAGAAGGCATGGAATCGCGTGCTGCTTTAGTTTCTCAAGAGCCATTGTTAGAAGCTTCTCCAGATCCTTATGCGTTAACGCGTGATGCTTATATTCAGCGACAAGACTTTAAAGCTGGTGTTGTGCAAGAAGAAGACCCAGAAGAAGAAGCCATGCTTGATGATTTCTTAGATGAGATTGATGAATAGCGATTAAGTTGACAAATTGGCTTTGTAATAAAGAGAAAGGGGATGTATTGATAGCATCCCCTTTATTATTTAAGTCTACCTAGACTTAGAAAGTGTAGCTCGCTTGAACACCAACTAGCCAGATATGACCTGTTGTTGTTCCAACAAATTGTCCGCCAACTGCTTGCGCTTCATCATCAGATGCATAACCACGAGACTCTTTAATGTCAGCATCTTTAGCTGCTATGTAAGTAACACCAGCATCAAGAGTTAGTTGCTCTGACCACTGGTAGCCAGCACCCGCACTGAACCATAGACGGTCAGTTTCTGGGATTGTAATTGTACGGTTTTTGTCATTTACCGCTGAAGTATCGTAAGCAATACCACCACGAACAACTAATTTATTGTCTAGCTGGTAAGTTGTACCCAGTGCTAGACGGTAGTTGTCTTCCCAGTTTTCAACTTTTACCATTGAAGGGCCATCTGCAAATTCAGCTTCCAGTTTTTCGAAGCTGCTCCAATCTGTCCAGTTGAAGCTTGCGTGTATGGCTAGCTTTTCTGTTAATTGGTGGTAGCTTGCCAATTCCGCTGTTGCAGGTAGGGTTAAGTCCATCTTACCGTTTTTTTGAGCGCCAGTGGCAAGTCCAAAACCAGCTCCTTCAGCATGACCTTCAAGCTCAAGTAGTACTTCTGATTTATAAGCAAAGCCAATACGATGATCATCATTGACTTGCCATGCAGCACCTACTTGCCAGCCATAAGAAGTGTCGTCACCTTCCATGTATTTCAGGGTAGTGCCTGCGGCTGGAAGGAAGTTACCTCCTCCAATGTGTGTTGGAGTCGATGGTAAGTGGCTAGGGGTTGTTGCCCCAAAGCTACCTTCCCCAATTACGTAGCGAAGTCCGCCACCAAGGCTGAATGCATCATTGAGTTTATACGCAATATTGGCATTGATTTCTTTAGTGATAACACTGGCTTCGTTACCAAAGTGTGATGCAGAAAAATCTTTACCTAGGTCGGTTTCCATACCGTAGTTAGTGCCAGCCGCTAAACCAAGCACAATGTTGTCATTTAATTGGTGGCTTAGGTAAATATTAGGGATCACGGCGCTATTTGCAAAATCAGAAGACGAAGCTGATTTTGTTTGATTAGGTGTACCTGTGCTGTAGTCGGTATAGGTAACCGTTCCATCGACATCTACATTTGGATCAACATAAATCGCGCCTACGGATACCTGTGTGCCTTTTAGGTAGGTCATCATAGCAGGGTTGCGCCATTGTGAACCTGCGTTGTCTGCTATTGCGGCTTCGCCTGCGTACGCACGGCCAAGGCCAGTTGCTGAATATTCTGCCAGTTGGAAGCCTGCTGCGTTGACTGTTGAGCTAACAGATAGGCTTAATAAGCTAAGAGTGACTGCTTGGGAAAGTTTTGTTTTACGCTTAAACATTATTATGGTGTTCGCTGAGTTTTAGGGAATCTAATGCGTTTATGATAATAATTAGAGTAATAACTTCAATTTTTAATCGGTAAAAATAGATTATTTAGTGAGAAAAATAAATATCTGGTTAATCGGGAGTCAAATAATCTAACTTTTATACATTTAACATGGGGTTAACAGTTGGTTTCAGCGAACACTTGTAGTGTTAATCAGGGAGTTCAGAGAGCATGTGTACGCTCAAAATGAGTGAATATAGGTCAACGGTAAGAATACGAGGTATGAAAAAGGGCTGACCGAAGCCAACCCTTTAAGCATATTTATTCTAGGCGATTACTTAGAAGCTACGGCTGTACTGTAGGCCTAATAATACCGCGTTGGCACGTGTTGTACCTGTAAACTGGGTCTCAACAGTACCTAAAGCAGTGCCAGTTGGAACAGAAGATGTTTCTTTTACGTTTACATCTTCTCCTAATAGATAAGTTGCACCAAAATCAATGGTTGATTTACTATCCAAGTGGTAACTAAAGCCTGCTGAGAACCATTGACGATCAGAGTCTGGTACTGAAACTGAGGTTACTTGATCTTGAGCACTGGTGTCATACATGTAACCGGCGCGAAGTTCCCAGTCTTTATTTAAGTAGTAAGTACTACCAATTGAGTAGTGCATACCATTTTGCCATTTATAATCATTTAATGAACCACCAGCTTGAGTTTTTTCACTCTCAAGTTTGTCGAATGCAGACCAGCCAATCCATTGAACAGAGTAATGAACTGCAAGCTTAGAATTTTCAATTCGGTGATAGCCAGAAAACTCAGCCATATCTGGTAGTGGCATATAAAGAGTATCACCTTTATATTCGGTTCCTGCATATGAAACGTCACCTTCAGCTTCCAGTCTTGGGCTATGGCGATATGATAAACCAAATCTATTTCTTTCATTTAGCTCATAAACAGTGCCGAGATTAAAGCCAAGAGCAAAGCCATCAGCATCTGCTTTCAATGCTGTACTTTCAGCTGGTCCTCCAGCTACAGCTGGTGCCTGTATAGTTATATCTCTTTCAAGCTTACCTTTACCGTATACAAGGTCTAATCCCCCGCCGATACTCCATTGTTCATTTAGGCGGTACGAAAGACTAGCACCTAAATTCATGCTTTTAACGTCAGTTAAGCCACCGTATTCAGATGCTACAAATGAATTATCAAATTCGGTTTTTGTGCCGAAGTTAGAGTATAAGTTGACCCCCCATGCTAGTTTCTCATTAATAGGAACTATTAGGTGGATATTTGGAACAAAAGAAGTGTCACCAGCATTATCGTAGTTGGATTGGGAGCTGTAATCTATGGATAAAGGATGTGCCGAGGGTAAGTTGTTAGTTTGGCTATATTTCGCATCTTTCACTTCGATCTGAGAGTCGATCATTACAAAACCAAGTGACATCGACATTTCATCGAATAGAGCCATTGCAGCAGGGTTACGCGCCATCACAGAAGCATTATCTGCAATCACAGCATCACCAGCAAAAGCACGGCCTAGGCCAGTTGCAGATTGGGCATTTAGCTGAAAACCAGCGGCCACTGCTTGTTGAGTGGTTAAAGTAATAGCTGCCGCTAAAACAGTTTTTTGAAACAGACGCTTCTTGTTCATCATTATTATTTCCAATTTTATATTTGGTTTATTTATATCGCTGACATTTTTGTCAAAGCTGCGCGATTGTAGTGGTTGTTCTAATAATGAGAAATCCGACCATTGCCTAAAATCGTCTAAAATGCATGAACTAGCATTAAGTTGTAACAAAATAGTTATAAGTGTATGTATGTGTGCTCTTGCTTTGATAAGTGCGGTGAATTGTGTATAGAGAAAGCGCCTTAACCGAAGGCTAAAGCGCTTTATATAGGTAGGTTAAAGCAAAGAAGCTAGGCTTGAAGGTTTAGGTTATCCATCAGGCTATCAACAACAGGCTTTATATCTTCTTGCTGTTCACCAACAACAATCATGCTGGCTTTTTGCAGTGGAATAACAGTGCCTTTCATCTGTGCATCATTAAAGTCATATTCGTTTTGACTTTTCTCTGGTACGACAAAGATGGTGATTTTGCCTTTCTCACCTTGCATAACTACATGCAGGGCATTCATGTTGCCAAATGCACAGTGGTTTACATAGTAAATATGACCAGGTAAATCACGGCTAAACTCTTTACCAAAAGGTGCTAATTTCGCATTGACCTGCGCAAGAGAGACAGCCTCATCCACAAGATTAACAAATGGGGCTTCGTCATACACATGTGTCAATGCTGTGTCTGACATGCTTGCTTGTGCCGTTGGCAGAATTTGTTCTTGCCAGTTGGTTTGACCGAGTAAAAGCCCACAGAAGAAGGCCACCGAAGCTGCGATAGCCAAATGTTTACGTGGTGCTTTAACAGGCTGTGGCTGGTCACTTACTTGATTAAATAGTATGCGGTCAGCTAAGTCGTCTGGCACATCAATTCTGAGTGCTTGTTCAATTTGGTTATCTAATTGCTGCAACTCATCAACGAACTGACGGTTCTGGCTGCTTCCTTCAAGCGCGTTAAGAATATCCGTACTCTTATCGTTAGGGTCGGCCAGAAGACGTCGACGAAATTCAAGATCGTCCATTTTGTTGACCTCTCTGTGAATGCTTCTGTTCCATTTGATCTTTGAGTTGATTACGAGCTCTAAATAAACGTGTCATTACCGTGTTACGGTTCAAACCTAAAATACTCGCAATCTCATCGCCATTAAAACCAGCGATGACTTGTAGTACTAATGGCTCTCGATATTCAGCTGCTAAAGACATGATTTGTTTATGAAGCCATTGCTGCTCCATAGATTGCTCGTTCCCCGTATACGAGCTATCTTCCACAGGATGGTCTTCTATATCAACTAATTCGAGCTGTTTTCGTTCGAATCTACGTGCATTTTCGCGACGCAGAATAGTTATCAGCCATGATTTAGCTGCCTTTTCATCTTGTAAACTGTCGAGAGAGCGCCACGCTCTAAGGCAAGTTTCTTGTACAAGATCTTCAGCAATATGCTGATCTTTACACAGCCAATAAGCGTAACGGTATAAGTCTCGATGCCAAGCTCGTACCAGAGCTTCGTATCGCCTTTGCTTATCCATATCATTATTGACCGAGGCAGAGCGATCTTTCTTTCGAAATAAATTGGTCACACCCATTTTTTTGTCCTTATTTCGTAAAGCAAAGCGATTATTCGTCATGAAAAGCCAAATTCAGCACTAAACTTGATCTACTTCAAAAATTGGCTTTGCAATAAGGTTATATTAGTTTCCGTCATCCCGTCGGGCTCTTGTAGCCTGGCACGTTGAGCAGATGACACTTCCTTTTGAAGGCTGACTTTACTTTCTCCAATCAGGTAACACTGATTTTTTACAATTGGCTTTATGTTAATTGCTTTATATGTAGATTCTGACCACGCTATTTTGTAGTGTGGTTTTTTTTTGCTTGCTTTATTGCTTGCAAAAAGCATAACCAATCTGTGAGTGAATGCTTCCCCCCAAGCTTTCTTTAGTATATCAGCCTTTATAAATATGCAATTCTGTTGACATCATATTTACAACGTTAATACGTGCGCCAATAGTAATCGGCCAAGCTATCAAACATCAATCTGAAGTCGCTATTTTCTTTGAATTATTTGTCTTTCTTTCCAATGGTAACGGATTGCTAACATTCTTGCCGCTTTATGAATATCAAACTATTTGAGCAAGCTCTCAAACAATTGTTTGAAAAAAGCAACATTCTCGTTACAATTGATCAGGTCTGACCTCTTAATGAATTAATAGAATGATAAGGAGAAGCGATGACTACGCTGCAAAATTTAACAACCCGTTCGGGTGAGCGCATCGCCGTGGTAACTGGATTACGAACTCCCTTTGCACGTCAAGCGACGGCTTTTAACGGAGTGTCTGCTCTTGATATGGGCAAAATGGTAGTAAATGAAATGCTACTAAAACTAGATTTAGATCCAAAAATAATTGACCAAGTTGTATTTGGGCAAGTTGTTCAGATGCCAGAAGCGCCAAATATTGCACGTGAAATCGTTCTTGGTACTGGAATGGACGTTGGTACAGATGCTTACAGTGTGACTCGTGCTTGTGCCACCAGTTTTCAAGCCGCTGCTAACGTTGCTGAAAGCATTATGTCAGGCACTATTGATGTTGGTATTGCTGGTGGCGCAGATTCTTCTTCTGTTCTACCTATTGGTGTCTCTAAAAAAATGGCTGCCACCTTACTTGCGTTGAGTAAAGCCAAAACGATGAGTAAGCGTTTGAAGCTATTAAGCCAGCTTTCGCTGAAAGATTTGGCTCCTGTTCCTCCTGCTGTTGCTGAGTATTCGACTGGGCTAAGCATGGGGCAAACTGCGGAACAAATGGCTAAAAGTCATGGTATTACCCGACAGGCTCAAGATGAGTTAGCGCATCGTTCTCATTCTTATGCATCTAAAGCATGGGCAGACGGCTTAATTGATGATGAAGTCATGACGGCGTTCTCAGAACCGTTTAAAGGTTATATCAGCAAAGATAATAATATTCGTGAAGATTCAACGGTTGAAAGCTATGCGAAACTGCGTCCAGCGTTTGATCGCAAGTATGGCTCAGTGACGGCTGCAACCAGCACACCACTGACAGATGGTGCCGCGGCGGTTTTACTAATGCGGGAAGGTAAAGCCAAAGAGCTTGGCTTAGATGTACTTGGTTACATACGCTCTTATGCATTTTCGGCCATTGATGTTCATGAAGATATGTTGATGGGGCCATCGTATGCGACGCCGATTGCTTTAGATCGTGCGGGTATAACGCTTGCTGATCTTACGTTGATTGAAATGCATGAAGCGTTTGCCGCTCAAACGTTAGCGAACGTAAAAATGTTTGCATCAAAAGAGTTTGCACAACAAAAACTTGGCCGTAGCGAAGCCATCGGCGAAATCGACATGAATAAATTTAATGTATTAGGGGGCTCGTTAGCTTATGGGCATCCTTTTGCTGCTACAGGGGCTCGTATGATCACGCAAACGTTACGTGAACTTAAGCGTCGTGGTGGTGGACTTGCGTTAAATACTGCCTGTGCGGCAGGTGGTTTAGGTGCTGCAATGATTTTGGAGGCAGAATAATGAATAACACATCAAATACATCAGCATTTACTCTGACGCGCGATGAAAACAACGTTGCTTGGCTAAAAATTGACGTTCCTGGCGAGAAAATGAACACCCTTCAATCCGTATTTGCAGAGCAGGTCAGTGCGGTTCTTGAAGAGATCAAACAGCAACAAAACGACATTAAAGGGCTAGTAATTCATTCTGGTAAGCCAGATAACTTTGTTGCTGGTGCTGATGTACGCATGTTAGATGCGTGTAGTACAAAAGAAGAAGCACAGGCATTAGCCAAACAAGGGCAAGAGTTGTTCGCTCAAATTGAAGCGTTGCCGTTTAATGTGGTTGCCGCGATTCATGGCCCATGTTTGGGAGGCGGATTAGAGTTGGCATTGGCGTGTCATTACCGCGTGTGTAGTGATGCCGATATTACTCGCCTTGGATTACCGGAAGTGCAGTTGGGCTTACTGCCGGGCTCTGGTGGTACTCAGCGTTTACCGCGTTTAGTCGGTGTCGCAACAGCATTAGACATGATGTTAACGGGTAAGCAGCTACGAGCGAAAAAAGCGAAAAAGCTGGGTGTTGTGGATGCTTGTGTACCAGAATCAATTTTATTGCAAGTTGCTCAAGATCTTGCGACGGGTAAAAAGCCAAAGCGTAAGCGTGAATGGAAAGAGTGGGCAATGGGTGGTAATTCGTTGGGCCGTTCTGTTGTTTTTGATCAAGCAGCTAAAAAAACACGTGAGAAAACTCGCGGTAACTACCCAGCAACCGAAGCCATTCTTGAGGTCATTAAATATGGTCTAGAGAACGGCCTGAAAAAAGGCCTAGAGCTTGAAGCCAAACGCTTTGGGGAGTTAGTTCAAACGTCAGAGTCGGCTTCTCTACGCAGTATTTTCTTTGCTACTACCGCCATGAAAAAAGAGCATGGTAGTGATGCAGAGCCTAAAGTGGTAAAGCGTGTTGGTGTACTGGGTGGTGGGCTAATGGGAGCGGGCATTGGTCACGTTTCTGTTGGTAAAGCGAAAGTACCTGTGCGTATTAAAGATGTCTCTAATGATGGTGTTTTAAATGCGTTAAGTTACAACTACAACTTATTTAATAAACAACGCCGTCGCCGCATTATTTCCAGAGCTGAATTGCAAAAGAAAATGAACTTGATCACGGGTGGCACTGATTTCACCAGCTTTGCTCAAACGGATGTTGTTGTTGAAGCCGTATTTGAAGATTTGTCTTTAAAGCAACAGATGGTTAAAGACATTGAAACGAACGCAAACCAAGCTACGATCTTTGCTACTAACACATCATCATTGCCTATTCATCAAATCGCAGAAGGGGCAGAGCGCCCTGAAAATATTGTCGGTCTTCATTACTTTAGTCCTGTTGAAAAGATGCCGCTGGTGGAGGTGATACCACATGCTGGTACGTCTGACGAAACAGTTTCTACAGTGGTTGCTTTAGCGAAAAAGCAAGGCAAAACTCCGATCGTTGTGGCAGATACGGCAGGCTTTTTTGTAAACCGTATTCTTGCGCCTTATATGAATGAATCTGCTCACGTTTTATTGTCTGGTGAGCCGATTGATCATATTGATACTGCGTTATTGGATTTTGGTTTTCCGGTTGGGCCGATAACTTTACTCGATGAAGTTGGCGTAGACATTGGCGCGAAGATCATGCCTATTCTAGTGAGTGAGCTTGGTGATCGCTTTAAAGGGCCTGATGTTTTTGATGTGCTCCTGAACGATAACCGTAAAGGTCGTAAGAGTGGTAAAGGTTTCTATTTATATGATGGGAAGAAGAAAAAAGTCGACAAGTCGGTTTACACGCTATTGAACTTATCTCCGAAAGAATCCGCAGCAGGGAATGACATTGCATTGCGATGCGTTCTTCCAATGCTGAATGAAGCTGCGCAATGTCTTGCGGATGGGGTGATCCGTTCGCCACGTGATGGTGATATTGGCGCTATTTTTGGTATCGGTTTCCCTCCTTTCCTTGGCGGACCATTCCGTTATATGGATCAGATCGGCGCTGCGAAGTTAGTTGAGATGATGAACGATGCCGTGAATAAGTACGGCGAACGATTTAAGCCATGCGATAAGTTGGTCGCGATGGCGGCAGAAAACCAGCGTTTTTATGACTAGAAGCGTATTTTAATTGAACAAAAAAGGGTTAGTATTTTACTAACCCTTTTGTTTTTGTTTTTGTTTGAGCGATGGAAATGGTTTTTAATTTATATTGCTTAGCCAAGCTCTTCATCTTTTGGCCGTAGCTGGAACTCGTCGATGGAGCCTATCTCTAGCCCTACATCTAGCCTATCAAGTTCGGCATGAGCATGTCCTTGGCAGTGCATCACTAAGCGATTGGCCGTCCGTGGTTTTAATACATTAACAATAAAACGGATCATTTCTGCTCTGCTTAAGTTTTTAAGCTCTTCTATGACTTTAGTGCGCTGATTAAATTCTTCATCTTTATTACCAATACTGACCCATAAGCGTTGGCCTCTGGCTCTAAGGTTGGTGTCAGGTTCCGAGAATTGGTTAATCAAGCCTGTTTTACTGCTTTGCCATTGGTATTCATTGAGTTCAAGAAGAACCAAAGAAAACGCATTTACGAATTCATCAATAGCATCCAGTAGAAAAGCAGGGGATGCCATTGGAGATTGCACATACAAAATAAGACCAGGGTGGCGATTTAACGGCAAATTGCCCGTACCAACCATATAACCTAGTTGTTGTTTAGTACGAATTTCATGGAAGAAAGTTGCCGACATTAAGTGGTTTGCTAATGTGTAAATAGCAATGCTGCGAGGATCAAAAGTTGGTGACTGGTAGTACAGCAAGATGGCGGAGTCAGCGTGATTACAGAATAATTCTCGCTGGAAGGTGCCTGACTCGCCGAGCATGACCAACGGACGCAAAGCTTCTTCATACTGTTGGTTTTGAACTCGTAAGGCATCTTTGAGAGTTTCAGCTAGCATAACCGCATCTTTTTCTAACCAATCACCATACACAAACATATCGACATGCAGTTCAGCAAACATAGCTTCTACAAACGCAGGTAGCTCATCCACTTCAATGCTTTCCAATGCTTCGATAAGGGCTGGGTAAGGGGGGTTATTAGGCTGTAAAATACCCGTTAAAGCATTAAAAAGCTGTGAAATTGGCCTGTCCTGAGAGGCATTACGCCAATTACGCAAGAGCTGTGCTTTAATCACTTCAAAACGCTTTGCATTAAATTCACGGGTAGCAAAGCGCTTAATGATCAGCTCAAGCAGTAGTGGCTGTTTTTGGCTAAAACCCGATAGCTGGAGGGTAACCCCACCTTGATGGGCATACAGGTTATAGTTCATGCCTGCAATTTCAGCTTGATAAGTTTCTTGGCTGAGGGCATCCAAAAGCATTTCAACACATAAACGAGTTTTTACAATTTTTCGAGGCGTCGATACTGCATGAGGGCTATCTATAGCAATGTACACTAAGCCTTTTGGTACTCGGAAATCATGTTCTTGTTTATGCCATAACCTAAATCCAGGCAGATCTTGGAGAATGCGTGGCTCTTGTGCTTCCCCTTCGAGCGGCTGAGGATCGAGATCATAGCAGATGTATGGGTTTGGCTCTGGTAGCAACAGGTTCGGGTCTGGTTGTTGAGTGTTCCAGCGTTTTAATTGTGCTTTAGTAAAGGGGGTTGATGAGTAGGGGGTATCGTACCATTGAGCAATACGATCGTATTCCAAACCTTGGGCGATGAGCGTTAAGCGCATTTTTTCTGGTGTTAGGTAATCGAGTAACTCACGCAGCATTGGCTCATCATAGCCATTCATCATGTAGTCACCATAAATGACGTCGTTAGCTTGGTAATGATGTAAGTTCATGACTAGATAGCTGACGGCATCTAGGGGCTTGGTTTTTTCTTGGAACTGAAAAGCGGATTCGAGAACGGCTTTTTTCTCATCATAGCGCCACTCATCTAACCCTGACTCTTTGATTAGATGAATATATTGGAAGGTTTTTTCAACAATATATTCAACATTATCAATGCCTTCTTCCGTTAGGTTATAACTGACCGTAAATTCACGGAAGTTACTGCCGTTGATACCACCGCCAGCAGCAAGAGTGTTGATGTAACCTTGATCTTTTAGGTACATCATTAAACTGCCAGGACCTTCATACCCTAATAAATGTGCAATATAAGAAAGTGGTTTGGTTGGGTATAAATGATCAACACAAGGCAAAGAGAACGAGAGTGTCAGCTTTCGAACTTCTTTTATTGGCTCCACTGTTATCCATTGCGCCATTTGTTTTTTTGTCACCAATGGCGTGTCGATAGATTTAGCAGCCAACTGACGGTTTTCTACTAAGCCAAAAAATTGCTCGGCATACTGGCTGAGCTCGTCGAGTGATTTAGGGCCAAGCAGAACTAGCGTCATTAAATCCGCAGAGTAGTGCGTTTGGTAAAAATGGATGAGCTCATCGCGGATAGAGGTATCGTCTCTATCTTCTAGGGTATCAAAACTGCCGACTGAGAATTTGGTAAAAGGGTGCTTAGGGTTAATGGTTTCTTTGTGAACCTGATATAAGCGACGAACATCGTCTTTCAGTTTTAGGCGATATTCGGAATCTACGGCTTGGCGTTCTTTTTCTAGTGCGTCTTCATTAAATAAAGGGGCATGGAAGAATTGGCCAAAACGGTCTAAGCCTTCTTCAAACACATCGGGGTTAATTTCAAAGAAAAAGGTGGTATGTTCAGTACCTGTCCAGGCGTTATTGTTGCCGCCATGCTGACTGATGAATGACTGAAATTCGCCCACTTTAGGGTATTTATCTGTGCCTAAAAATAGCATGTGCTCTAAAAAATGCGCCATGCCTTGTCTATCAGTAGGATCGTCAAAGTGACCAACATTCACCGACAATGCCGCTGCGGCTCGTGGTGCAGTATGGTCGTGAACGAGGAGTACACGTAAACCATTAGCTAAAGTGACGTAGCGATATTTTTTATGATCGTTTGGGCTGACGTGCACGTAAGTACTCCGATTTTCAGTCAATTAGACATTAATTATGACGCTGATGCCGCATACTGGCAAACATAAGCTTTACCAATTTTTGATTAGCTTGTTACTATTATGGGCTTGATATTGAGTATGAGCTTATTTATGCAAGTGTTTATTATGCGTCACGGTGAGGCAGAAAATTTTGCTCCAAGTGATGCTGAACGTGCGTTAACCACTAAAGGTGAGCAACAAACTATTGCCATGGCAGAGTGGCTTTCTTCACAGCTGACGAATGACATTGATTATGTTTTAGTTAGCCCTTACTTACGTGCTCAGCAAACGTGGCAGGCAATTGAGAAAACATTGCCTATAAATGCTCATGTTGAAACATGTGAAGAAATTACCCCCTATGGCCATTCAGATGATGTTGCGGAATACCTGAAAGCATTAATTTCGACTAAGTCATTAAAGTCTGTTCTGGTTGTGTCCCACTTACCCTTAGTTGGTTATTTAACAGCCGAATTGGTTCCTGGGTTAACAGCACCCATGTTTTTCACTTCTGGTATCAATTGTATCGAATTTGAGACAGATTTAGAGCAAGGCAGATTGCTTTGGCATCGTAGTCCGGCGAACTTGTGAACATAAAGTGAGCAGCTGCGATGTATGAAGGGATAATGGCGGTCAGAAGTACCGCCATTATTTATTACAAAAGGACATATTACTTTTCAGGGATATGGAGTAAAACAAGTAAAGCGCCATTACCACCAAATTCCAAAGGAGCTTGGTGAAAAGCCATCACATCAGGGTGCTGCGCTAACCATAAAGGCACTTTTTGCTTAAGAATATTTTTTCCTATTCCGTGCATGACGCTGGCACAGTTTACGTGCTCTTTTAAGCAATATGCGATCATTGCCCCAAGCTCTCTTTTAGCTTCTTGTTGTGTCATGCCATGCATATCTAAATAGACATCGGGAACATACACTCCGCGGCGAAGGCGTTTTACTTCATACTTAGAAACATCACTACGAGCATAACGAGTTGGGCCTTCTTCATTTAAATGAGGCACAAACTCATCTGAAAAATAAAACTCGTTATCTTTGGCGCTGTGGGTGGTTTTTCTTTCGTCTTGTTTTTTATTGCTCTTACGAGGTTGCTGGATTATGGTATCCTGTTGCAACTTTTTTATGCCTTTTACTGCATCTCGAAACAGCATAAGATCGTCATCATTAATTGGGTCTTTTTTGCTCATAACATACTTCCAACTACAACTTGCAGTATTGTAGCGCTAATCGGAGGCTATTTTGGATAAGATTTTTGTCGATGAGGCTGTAGCAGAGCTACATACCTTACAAGATATGTTGCGCTGGACAGTAAGCCGCTTTAATGCAGCTGGTCTGTTTTACGGCCATGGTACTGACAATGCATGGGATGAAGCGGTTCAACTTGTGCTACCAAGTTTGTACCTACCTATCGACATTCCTGCGGATGTTCGTGGTTCCCGCTTAACAAGCAGCGAACGTTTACGCATTGTAGAACGAGTTGTTCGTCGAATCAACGAGCGTACTCCAACCGCTTATTTAACAAATAAAGCGTGGTTCTGTGGCTTAGAGTTTTTTGTTGATGAGCGTGTACTTGTGCCTCGTTCACCAATTGGGGAGCTGATTGAAGCGCAATTCTCACCATGGTTGGTTGAAGAGCCAACACGCATTATGGATTTGTGTACCGGTAGTGGTTGTATTGCTATCGCATGTGCGCACGCTTTCCCTGAAGCAGAAGTTGACGCGATTGATATTTCTACCGATGCGCTAGAAGTAGCAGAGCAGAACATTCAGGATCACGGTATGGAGCAACAGGTGTTCCCTATCCGTTCAGATTTATTCCGTGATCTACCAAAAGATAAATACGATCTGATTGTGTCAAACCCACCGTACGTGGATCAAGAAGACATGGACAGCTTACCTGAAGAGTTCCAGCACGAGCCTGAGTTAGGCCTAGCTGCTGGCTCTGATGGCTTGAAATTAGTGCGTCGTATTTTGTCTAATGCACCAGACTACCTGTCTGACAATGGTATTTTGATTTGTGAAGTTGGTAACTCAATGGTTCATATGATGGAGCAATACCCAAATGTTCCATTTACTTGGATCGAATTTGAGCACGGTGGGCATGGTGTATTCATGCTAACTCGTGATCAATTAGTAGCTTGCCAAGAAGAGTTTGCTATTTATAAAGATTAGGTCTTTGTAATTTTTGAAGTAAGTAAGAAGCCTGATAGTGATATCGGGCTTTTTCTTTATTGGAAGTATATTCACGTAAAAGTGCCTTGAATAAAAAACGATAGAGAAGAATGCCTTAGCCATAAAAATAAACTTATCGATTGTATTTTTTTAATCGGGACTTTACAGCAAGGGCGTATAAAGCGAGTATGGGATTATGAAAAATAGGAAGGATAGCTCTTTTTGAGCGGTTAAACTCAAAAAGAAGCAACATAGGGGAAGCAATGGCAGGCAACACAATAGGACAACATTTTCGAGTTACCACGTTTGGTGAAAGTCATGGGATAGCGCTTGGCTGTATTGTGGATGGTTGTCCTCCTGGCTTAGAGCTAACAGAAGCTGATTTACAAAAAGATTTAGATCGTCGTCGTCCGGGTACATCTAAGTACACCACGCAGCGCCGTGAACCTGATGAAGTGAAAATTTTATCCGGTGTTTTTGAAGGGAAAACGACGGGCACTTCCATTGGTATGTTGATTGAAAATACCGATCAACGTTCTAAAGACTACTCCGACATCAAAGATAAATTCCGCCCAGGTCACGCTGATTACACTTATCATCAAAAATACGGTCAACGTGATTATCGTGGTGGTGGCCGCTCTTCCGCTCGTGAAACGGCAATGCGTGTTGCTGCTGGAGCTGTTGCTAAAAAGTACTTATTGCAAGAGTTTGGTATCGAAGTTCGTGCGTATTTATCACAAATGGGTGATGTCTCGATTGATAACGTCGACTGGGATGAAATTGAGAATAACGCTTTTTTCTGCCCTGATGTCGATAAAGTGGATGCGCTTGATGAACTGATTCGTAAGCTTAAAAAAGAAGGCGATTCTATAGGTGCCAAACTGACTGTTGTTGCCCAAGGGGTTCCAGTTGGTTTAGGGGAGCCTGTATTCGACCGCTTGGATGCCGATATTGCCCATGCCTTGATGAGCATTAATGCCGTGAAAGGGGTGGAAATCGGAGACGGCTTTGACGTAGTGAACCAGCGTGGCAGTGAGCATCGTGATCCACTGACACCAGAAGGTTTTGGCAGTAATCATGCTGGTGGTATTTTAGGTGGCATTTCATCTGGTCAGGACATTGTGGCTAATATTGCATTAAAGCCAACATCCAGTATTACGGTTCCGGGTGAAACCATTACACGTGATGGCGAAAAAACAGAGTTGATCACTAAAGGTAGACACGATCCATGTGTGGGCATTCGTGCCGTACCTATTGCTGAAGCGATGTTGGCCATTGTGCTAATGGATCATTTACTTCGTCATCGAGGTCAAAACTTTGGGGTTGTGACAGAAACACCAAAAATCTAAAAAATTGACATTATCCCAAGATAAAGAAAGCGAGGCTGTAGAAGACCTCGCTTTTTTATGACTTATAAATAATTATGATGTTACTAAACAGTGCCATATTAACAATAAGAGCTGTTTGTTTTTTGGTCGCTTGGTGTTTCTAATTCCAGTAGGACATAGAAAATGCCAATGACTTCTTTTTTGCTGTAGAACGATAAAGTAGGGTATTTCATGTTTGCAAATCTAACATTGAAAAATAAGCTGGCGTTGTCGGCCAGTGTGGCAATCATCCTGGGGGGCATTCTGGTTGAATTTCTTTCATTTTGGTCGTCACTTCAACGTCTTGATATCGAAGTTGAGCAGAGGCTTGAAAGCTCAGCGGCGTCTTATAATCAATACGTAAGTGATTGGTTAGAGTCTAAAGGCAGTGCTTTAACGGCATTACCTAGTGATGCTGCTTTGGAAGACATTGAACGTCATTTAAAGCAAGCACGACACTCAGGTCAGTTTGATAATGTGTTTCTTGCGTTTCCTGATGGTTCCCAGAAAAATGCCAATGGCGTTGTGTTACCTCCGGGAAATGACGATCCGAGAAAGTGGGGCTGGTACATTAATGCGAAGGCAAACCCTTCAAAAGTGTTCATGGACAACCCGACCGTCGCCGCTGCTACTGGTGCAAATGTGGTATCTCTTGGTAAAGCGCTCCAGTTGCAAAATCAACAAGTTGTACTGGGAGCGGATGTAGAGATCAACGATATTGTGAACAACCTTCAGAAAGTGATTTTACCAGGTGAAGGTTATATGTTCATTGCCACTGAGCAGGGCACCATTTTTACTCATGCGGACACAAAGTTACTCAATAAAGACATTACGACACTGGGTCTAAATAATAATGACATTCAGCGTGTGGTTCAAATGGGGAAAAATGAGCACTTTAATGTCAATGGTCAAGATCTTATTGTGTATGCAGAGGCCATACCTAATACCCGCTTAAAAACAGTGATTGTGATTGACTATGGTTCACTATTAGCGCCTTTATATAAAGCGATGTGGAGTCAAGTTATTGCGACTATTTTTGTGGTTATTATATGTACTTTCTTATTCAACTTATTGTGTGCGTATCTATTTAAACCTTTGCAGCGAGTGTCAGATGCGCTTGAGTTGATTGCACAAGGGAGTGGTGATCTGACGCAGCGAATTGATATTGATACCAAAGACGAAGTCGGCAACTTAGCGACTAGTTTTAATCAGTTCGTTGGTAGTTTACAGCAGCTCATAGGTCACGTTCGCCAGCAGTCTGAAGGGTTAACAGCCACCGCTGTCGAAGGCGAGAAACGTTCTAATAAGGCGGTTGGCGAATTACATCAGCAGCAGCAAGAAATCACAATGGTTGCTACCGCTGTGACCGAAATGGCTTCTGCCACGCAAGAAATTGCTTCTCATGCCGAGCAAACCGCAAAAGCTGCGCAAGACTCGTCAGGCAGTACTGATAATGGGCGTCAGTTGGTGCTGAATACGAAGAGCTCTATTAACAACCTAGCTGAAGAAGTGAATCAAGCCTCTAATGTGATTGGAGATCTTAACCAACACGCCCAAGAAATTAATACTATTTTGGCTACCATCCAAGGCATTGCAGAGCAAACCAATTTACTGGCGTTGAATGCTGCTATTGAAGCTGCGCGTGCGGGTGAGCAAGGGCGTGGATTTGCTGTGGTTGCCGATGAAGTACGTGTGTTATCTCAGCGTACCCAAACGTCGACAGAAGAAATTAAATCCATGATTGATACCTTACAAAAAACGACGGGGAAAGCCGTGGATTTAATGGGAACCAGCTCGGCTCTGGCTCATGAAACGGTGTCTGATGCGGATCAAGCGGCTTCTGCTCTGGAAGAAATTAATCAGTCAGTAGCGTTAATCAGTGACATGGCCACACAGATTGCGACAGCAGCGGAAGAACAGACTCAAGTGACAGGTGAAATTACCCAAACGATCACAGCGATTAAAGATGTAACGGATGAACTGGCGCTAGATGCTGATCATAGTTTATCGCAGTCACGAGATCTAAATGGTCAAGCTAATGACCTTAACGGTAAGGTTGCGACCTTTATCGTTTAATTATTTGGTGGTTTTATTATGAATAAACGGCGCTGATATCAGTGCCGTTTTTGTTTGCAGGATTGTGAATATTGATGTGCCCAATTTCATGATGATGGGAGAGGGACACCCAGCTTCTCTACCTAGGGGGAAATATCGGCTGAGTGCCGCTAAGCTCTTTTACTTGTAAACTCTTTAGCTTGAGTTCAGGGTAATTCAAGTTGGATGACGTAAATTACCTAAGCTAATGTTATTTGTGTTCTGAAACTGTTTCTGATGGATCTGCTTCAAAGTGGAAGGTTGGTAAGCTCCACCCGAATTTGACTGCGGCCATGCGAAGGCTAAAGCCAACCACTAATGTGGCAACAGTTGCTATCAGTTCATCAACATTGAAATGCAAAAGACCTAAATACAGCGCTGCTGAAAACAGTGATATCGATGCATATAACTCTTTATGTAGCACCATTGGGGTTTGGCGACACATCAGATCTCGTAATAACCCACCAAACACACCTGTCACAATAGCAGACACGAGGCAGATCAAAGGGTGAAGCCCCATATCAAGGGCGACTTTACAGCCAATAATACTAAAAACAATAAGGCCTAAAGAATCAAGCCAGACAAAGAAACGATGATTACGCGCAACCCATGGACCAATCCATGTCGTAATCACACCAGCAATACAGGTGATCATTAAAAAGTGTGGGTTTTCTACCCAGCCTAATGGGTAATGCCCTAATAAAATATCTCGTACCGTGCCACCACCAATTGCGGTTGCGCTGGCTACGAGCATAACGCCAAACCAATCCATTTGTTTTTTACCAGCGGACAATGCGCCAGTCATGGCTTCTGCCGTGATGCCAATGATGTATAAAATGCTTAGTAACATGGATATGAAAATCTACAGAGGTCAGGTTTATAAAACAGAGGTTATTGTAAGTGAAAGTAAATTGTATGACAAACTAGAAAAAGTAACGTTGTCCCGTTCGGATTAGTAAAATTAATTCACTAGGTATCTGCGTATAGGGAGTAAATCAAAGACATCTGCTTTTATCGGGCGTAAAATATCGGTTTGTTTTATGTTTGAACTGAACGACATTTGTAATGAGCCATAACTACCAAGACCTAATCAGCACCTTTAATCATACGTTTTTTCAAGATTTTAATACCAAACTTGAGCTAGGTGGTGATGAGCCTATTTACCTTCCTGCGGACGAGCAGTATGCGTACCACCGTATTATTTTTGCACGTGGTTTTTATGCTTCGGCATTACACGAAATTGCGCATTGGTGTGTAGCAGGCCCTCAAAGGCGTCTTTTAGAAGATTTTGGTTATTGGTATGAGCCTGATGGTCGTACAGAGCAAGTACAAGCGGAGTTCGAAAAAGTTGAGATCCGTCCACAAGCGTATGAGTGGATTTTATCAGTGAGTGCGGGTTTTCCTTTTACGGTGAGCTGCGACAATTTAAATGGTGACTTTGAGCCAGACCGTTTGTTATTTATGAAAAAAGTGCACGCAGAAGTGATGACGATTTTAGACGCAGGTTTACCTCTTCGCGTGAAAATGCTGTCGGACGCTTTGCGTGATTTCTATCAAACCCCCGATCTTACGCCGGAGCAATTCGTTGTTAGTTGAGGCTCGGAAGAGAAAGACGTTGCAAATTTATCTTCTGTCGTTAGGATTATCGGCATAATTAGCTCAATGAAGGCCAGCCTTAGATGATTGCACAATACGAAGAAACATTACTTGAACTTATCGACCAACAAGTTGAAACCGCATCTGACGATGAGTTGTTTGCTGGTGGCTACTTACGTGGCCATATCTCCCTATCTGCGGCAGACTGCGAAGCAGAAGAAATCTCTGATTTAGATGAGCTAAAAAAGCGTATTGTAAAAAGTCTGGATGATGCGAAAGCCGAGCTTTCCCCTGCTGATCGAATTATTGTTGATGATCTATGGCAGCAGCTGCAATCTAAAGCAGACAGCTAAGTTTCAGCATTTTATGGAAGCACTCAGCGTAAATTGAGTGCTTTTTTTGTGCCTGATTGCTTAGAAAGCTAACACCAGCGCCGAACTTGTTGGCAATATTGTAGGTATTCCTCGGCAAACAGTCCCTCTAAAATAGCTTCTTCTGGCTTGATCTGAAAGTAGTTGATATAAGCAATAAAGGCAGGAAACATGAGCAAGGAAGACAAGCTGCCAAAGTAAACAAAAGCAGCAAGCAAAATTAAAGAAAACCCTAAATACATTGGGTTCCTAGAGAGGCGATAAACACCTGAAGTGACCAAATGCGAAGAAGATTCTGGTTGGTGTGGGTTGACGGTGGTGCGGGCTTTCTGAAATGAAACAAAACCCGCAACAGGCAGTAGTGTTCCTAAGCAGCATAATATGAGCGCTAGCCAAAGTTGTCCTTGAAAGGAAAAATACCTCAAAGGCCAATAAACTGAGAGAAAATACATACCGATCATAGCAAGCAGTAATATGATTGGCGGTGGAACTTTTAAGTGCATGACCATTCCTTCAAATGATTATTTACATCCAATTTCTTTTAGCTTCCGATAAAGCGTATTGCGGCTGATACCCAGTTGTCTCGCCGTCTTACTGATATTACCGCTGTTACTTTTATAGGTTTCTAGCAACCGGGAGTGGATAGATTGTTTTAAGCTAGGTTGCGCAATAGGTTCTTCTGCTTTCACTGGTTCCGAGAAAAGCTGCTGCTGAATATTGGAAGGAATATCGGAAAGTTCTAAGGTTTTCTTTCCTTCAGAGAGTAGGCATGCAACTTTCATCATGCTATCTAGTTCTCGTAGGTTGCCAGGCCAAGCGTAGGTTTGTAGAAGCTTGGTGAGTGTGGGGGAAATATGTTGTTTTTGCTCTGAATATTTCCCATGAATTTGATGAATTAATGCTTTGAGATCATCACGTTCACGAAGGGCCGGAATATTGAGGGTAAGCCCATTTAGGCGATAGAATAAGTCTTGGCGAAAGGTCCCCTTTTCGACAGACTCTAGCAGGTTATTGTGTGTAGCCGCGATAATTTGAATGTCGACGTGTTCAATGCTGTTGCTACCAATAGGCACCACTTCACGTTCTTGCAATACGCGAAGCAGTCGGCTTTGCGCTGAAAGTGGCATTTCACCAATTTCATCTAAAAATAATATGCCTTTATTGGCCTGACGAATTTTGCCTAAATAGCCTTGTCGATTTGCTCCGGTAAACGCGCCGCCTACATAACCAAATAATTCCGACTCTAATAACTCACTAGGTAAAGAACCACAGTTTACTGCTACCAGAGGCGCTTTCTTTCTTTGGCTGACTTGGTGGAGCTGTTTAACAAACTGCTCTTTTCCGACTCCGGTTTCACCTAAAATCAGCAAAGGGATGTCTTTATTGATCACTTTGCATGCCTGCTGCCATATTTTCTCTACGGCACTATCGCCATAGTGCAAGGAGTTAGAAGCGGTGAACGTTCGGTTTTTGGGAGCAAGGGCCTGACACGCAATGCTGACATTATTGCTAGAGGTTTTGATGGATCTTGGAGCTGCATTCTGAGGTGGCCAGCTTTGTTGCCAAAAAGCCTCTAGGGTTTCACCTATTAAAATGGGCTTTTCAAGTAACTGGCTGGCGATTGAATTGTAAGCCAAAACTTTTCCTGATTCATTTGTCACAATGATCCCCTGCCACCCAGTATGAAGTAGGGAGTCGGAGAGGGCGATATCAAAACGGTAGCTCCCTTGAGGAACATGGTTCATGAGAGCACTTTCAACCTGTTGAACCATAGTTTGCACCAACAGGTTGACCTGAATGTTGTGTATTTGTTGCTCGCTCGTGATGTCTAAAATACCAATAAGCTTACCGTCTGGGGAAAAAATAGGGCTGGCAGTGCAGCTGAGAAAGCGGTGGTTTGAAATAAAATGTTGTTGGCCTCGTACACAAGTAAGGTTTTTTTCGGTTAAGGCGGTACCTATTGCATTGGTGCCTTTATGCTTTTCTTGCCAACATACACCTGCTTCTAAAGCGACATCGGTAAGTCGATTAGCGAACTTTTCTTGTCCCCAAGACGTTAAGATCACACCATTATTGTCTGCAATAATGAGTCGGCTTTGAGTGTGTGCTAAAGCTTGTTTGAATAAAGGAAATGCATGTTTTTCAATCACATTAATCAGTAGCGCAGACTCGTCTTTCTTGTGTTGTAAATCGACTCTATTTAAACGGATATGTTCAGGGGTTTCAGACTCTTTTAAACCTGCATGTCGGCTGCGTTGCCATGAACTGTTTAGCCAAGAGTCAGAGTGCGGGGTAGTTTGTAAGGTCATGGCAGGAGTGTCCTATGCTGATACAGTTTGGGTGTGTCAAAACGGAACAATGGAACAGGATTGAACACTTGGGCTGTGCGAGTCATTTTTCTTATATGATTGTGAAAATTTTATTTAATCATAACGTTACATTTTATTAACACCAAATGTTCATTGTTGGTCTGAGCTTTGCGTTATTAGATTTGTGAACAGAGTGGCATACAGCTAAATAAATAAGCCGCTTTGTGCCCTAACTAACAACAGTAACAAGGAAGACATTATGATTTATGCTCAGCCGGGAACAGACAACGCCATTGTTAACTTCAAGCCACGTTATGAAAACTTTATCGGCGGTGAGTGGGTTCCCCCTGTTAATGGCCAATACTTTGAAAATACCTCTCCAGTAAATGGTCAGCCTTTTTGTGAAGTGCCGGCTTCAACAGAGCAAGATATTAATTTAGCGTTAGACGCAGCCCATGCAGTACGTGCCCAGTGGGGGAATACGTCGGTGACTGAACGTTCTAATATGTTGCTAAAAATAGCGGATCGTATTGAGCAAAACATTGAATCATTGGCTGTTGTCGAAAGCTGGGAAAATGGCAAAGCAGTACGTGAAACATTAGCGGCGGATTTACCATTGGTGGTGGATCATTTCCGTTATTTTGCTGGTTGTATTCGAGCACAAGAAGGTTCGGCGGCGGAATTAGATGCCAATACGGCGAGCTATCATTTTCCAGAACCAGTTGGGGTGGTAGGGCAGATCATTCCATGGAACTTCCCGCTTCTAATGGCGGCTTGGAAATTGGCACCAGCAATGGCTGCTGGGTGCTGTGTCGTGCTAAAGCCAGCTGAGCAGACACCCACATCGATCCTAGTTTTGATGGAGTTGATCGGTGATCTGATCCCGGCAGGGGTGGTGAATGTGGTAAATGGATATGGTGCTGAAGCGGGCCAAGCATTAGCAACCAGCGATCGCATTGCGAAACTCGCCTTTACGGGCTCTACCAGTGTTGGTCAGCATATTCTGAAATGTGCTGCTGATAACTTGATCCCATCCACCGTTGAGCTTGGTGGTAAGTCTCCGAATATCTACTTTAAAGATGTGATGGATCATGAAGATGAGTACCTAGATAAATGTATTGAAGGTATTTTGCTGGCTTTCTTTAACCAAGGGGAAGTATGTACATGCCCATCGCGTGTCCTTATTCATGAAGATATTTATGATGCGTTTATTAGTAAAGTGGTTGAGCGTGCCAAAACCATTAAGCAAGGCAACCCGCTAGATACGGAGACTCAAGTTGGTGCGCAAGCATCGAATGAGCAGTTTGATAAAATAATGAGCTACATGGAAATTGGCCGTAATGAAGGGGCTGAAGTTTTATTAGGCGGTGAAGCCAAACAGCAAGATGGCGATTTAAACAAGGGCTATTATGTGCAGCCAACCATGTTCAAAGGCGACAATAAAATGCGTATTTTCCAAGAAGAAATTTTTGGCCCTGTTATCGCAATTACGACGTTTAAAACCAATGAAGAAGCGCTAGAGATTGCCAACGATACGGAATATGGCTTAGGTGCGGGTGTATGGACTCGTGATACGAACCTGGCTTATAAGGCGGCTCGCAATATTGAAGCTGGTCGTATTTGGGTGAACTGCTACCACGCTTACCCGGCTCATGCGGCATTTGGCGGTTATAAGAAATCGGGCATTGGCCGTGAGACTCATAAAATGATGCTGGATCATTATCAGAATACCAAGAACATGCTGGTGAGTTATGATTCTAACCCACTTGGTTTTTTCTAATTAAGTGAGATCCAACCAATTGATAACCAAAGCTCAGTGATGTATTGCTGAGCTTTTATTTATGGTTTTTTTCTTACTATACAGCCAGAAAATTGTTGGTCTTGTTTGTTCAATTTTTTAGTGGGGTTTATAGAAAAATTGTGTCTTTGTGTTGCACGATTTCTGGAAGGAGCAGTATTTTTTTTTATAACAAGTACAATCACGGCATCATGAGTTAAGAAGTATTGATATGCCAAAATTGAATCTACATCGACAAGACTATATGACGTCGATGGTTGGAACATTATCCTCCTCAGATCTGCATCAACGCCTCGATTCCGATAACTCCCCCGTAGAAAAGAAACTACCGAGAAGTCCGTTTCTCAATGAAAAGGTGGTGGGTAAACGTTGGGATGTGTTGGAAAATGAAAGTGCGAAGCAGGCATTGTTGGATCCTGTCACTCAGGACGAGATGACGCATTATCAGAAAAATATTGAAAATTTTGTCGGTACGGTGAAATTACCAGTTGGGGTTGCAGGCCCATTACGAGTGAACGGCTTGTTTGCTAAAGGGGATTATCATGTGCCTTTGGCAACTACGGAAGCAGCTTTAGTGGCTTCCTATCATCGTGGTGCAACGTTGATTTCCAAAGCTGGTGGTGCAACGGCAATGTTGCTAAATGAAGGTGTAACTCGAACACCAGGTTTTGCCTTTTATGATTTGATTCAGGCAGGCCAGTTTGTTGCTTGGATCGTTACGCAATACGACGTTTTTAAGGCAATTGCAGAGTCAACAACCCAGCACGGCAAGCTAATGGACATCAATACCAATATTGAAGGTAACCATGTCTATCTTGTGTTTGAGTTTTTAACGGGTGATGCTTCAGGTCAAAACATGGTGACGATCTCCACCAACGCTGTGTTTGAGTACATCATGGAAGAAAGCCCAATTAAGCCTGAGTATGCTTTTCTTGATGGCAATCTATCGGGTGATAAGAAAGCGACGGCACAAACCCTACGTAGTGTTCGTGGCAAAAAGGTGACGGCTGAAATTCACCTTTCTGCTGAACTGGTCAAAACCTATTTACACACTACGCCCCAAAAAATGACGGACTTTGGCCATATGACCACAGTGGGCGGAGCGTTAAGTGGTACGATTGGTGTGAATGCGCATTACGCTAATGCGTTAGCGGCTTTGTATATTGCATGTGGTCAAGATGCAGCCTGCGTTGCGGAATCGGCAGTGGGTATCACGCGTATGGAGGTAAATAAAGAGGGCGGTTTATATGCCTCTGTGACGTTACCTAATTTGATGGTTGGTACCGTTGGCGGAGGAACTTGTTTACCAAGCCAGAAAGCGTGTTTAGATATTTTAGGTTTATCCGGAAGTGGTCATTCTCAAGCCTTAGCAGAGGTGTGCGCGACCATTTGTTTGGCTGGGGAGTTATCGATTGTTGGGGCATTTTGCTCTGGGCATTTCTCAAAGGCGCATCATAAACTGGCGAGATAGATGAGCTTATCTTCTTAAGAGAGCATGCTTTGGTGAAGGCCAAAGCATGCCAGTATTTCAGCTACTTTTGAATGCAAATTAATGCTGATTCGTTGTGATTGGGCGACCCTTTAGTAGCTTTCTTACCCACATTCTTCCCGGGTGAAGCGCTTCAAGAATTGAAATAGGTAGTGGCAGTGGATCACCACAAATTTGAGATGCCAGTACTTCTCCCAACAATGGTGCTGAACTGAGGCCACGAGAGCCTAGCCCAATGAAAGAGAACAGCCCGTCATACACAGGTGTGTCTTTCGCGTGTTGCTGTTCTTTTTGCAGGTTCTTATATTGTGCCATTAAGGGCTCGAACTGGCAGATATTACCCACAAACGGTAAGTGATCACGGCTGGCACTGCGAATCGCAACACGTGCTTGATTGTCATCGACGTTGATTTCATGCGGCCATGTTTGTTCAGGAAGGCACTTGATCAAACGTTGTTTGTTTTCTTGTTGCTCAGTTTCAGAAAACTGAATCGCTAAATCATGCCTGTCGTAGCTGGCACCAATACAATGCGTTTGGGTATTAGGGTTTACTGGGGTTAAGTAGCCATCGTAGCAAAGTACACTTTTAATGTTAGAAAGTGCCTCTGTTGTTTTGGTGTGGCTAACTTGACCACGAACGGGCGTAGCTGGGATTTTTTCACTTTGAGTAAATTGAGCCACTTTGTGACCATTAGCAATCACTACCGCTTGGTGCGAGTATTGCTGCTGTTGTGAATCACAAAGTCGCCAGCTTTTTTCATCAGACAGTTCGGTGAGCTTGGTAATATCGCAATTGAAATGGGCATTAAAGTTGTCTGATTGCAGAAGGAAATCAAATAGCCCTTGAGTCAGTTGCTGGGGGCATAGCCAGCCGCCCAGAGGGTAGTGGATTCCGTCGACACCAACGGTCAGTCCTGTCTTTTCATTGGTTTGTTCCACATTAAGTTGGGTAACAAGATCTGGGGTGAAGTTTTTGGCTATGATTTTATCAAGCTTAGATTTTGATTTTTTATCCCAAGCTAATTGGGTAACACCACACCAATCATGATCAAAATCTACGTTTTTAGCTGCTTGATCAATAAATTGGCGTGCGTAAACGAAAGCGGGGCCAAAAAATCGGGCTAATGTTTCCAAATTGCCGTGAAGCAGCGGGTAAACAGCGCCTTGGCGGTTACCAGAAGCTCCTTGAGCGGGTTTCTCGTCTTGGCAATATAAAGTAACGTTTATCCCTCTTCTTACTAGCGCTAAAGCAAGAGAAGCACTAGCAATACCACCGCCTATGATGGCGACATCGGTAATGTCTTTTTTGGTTGAAATGGCAAACCAAGGAAGATGGTTCGCTGCATTTTTTCGTTCCGTTAAACGGCCAGCAATCATCTCTCGTTTCGTACCAAAGCCTTTGACTTTTTTCATATCAAAGCCAGCTTCAATAAGGCCTCTTCGTACAAAACCGGCGGCGGTAAATGTGGCACAAGTACAATCTACTTTGGCCAGTTTAGCCATGTTATTAAACAGCTCTTGATTCCACATTTCAGGGTTTTTACTGGGCGCAAAACCATCTAAGAACCAAGCGTCGATCAGGCCTTCGTCACTCATCCACACTTGTGGCATACAGTCTTTAATATCACCAAACCACAAATCCAGCGTGATCATTCCATCTGCTAGAACGAGGCGATGGCAATCTGCCACTGCGATGGGATAGTTTTCACGCAGTTCAGCGGCCAATTCCGCTAACTCAGGCCATGCGGCATGGGCCTTCTCTAAGTCAGATCGGGTAACGGGAAATTTTTCGAAGCTGATAAAATGAAGCTCTTTAAGTGGCGCTTCAGGATTATTGGTTCTAAATTCTTTAAACCATTGCCAAACCGCTAAAAAATTAAGCCCTGTACCAAAACCTGTTTCACCAGTAACAAAGCGTCGGCTTTGAAATTCTGTCCAGCGTTGAGGTAAATGATTTTGTTGAAGGAACACATAACGTGTCTCTTCTAAGCCATTGGTGTTAGAGAAATAGACATCATCAAAATCATTCGATACAGGAGTGCCTACCTCATTCCAATCTAGGGTTGCGTTCTCAATTTTGTGGTTTGACAAGGGAAACCTCGTACTTTGAAAGTAAATTAGCGTGAATTGTACCGGAATTCATGGAAAGCTGACCACTTTCTGGTAATAAGTTGGTTATTATCTTCGACGATCTATGACAATAGGAAAGAATCATGAAACGAGCCGTCATCACAGGCATGGGGATTGTCTCCAGTATCGGTAATAATGTAGAAGAGGTTTTAGAATCTCTAAAAGCAGGTAAGTCAGGCATCAACTTCTCTGAACAGTTTGCGGAAAAAGGTCTTCGCAGCAACGTTTGGGGCGATTTAAAAATGACGCCTTCTGAACATATCGATCGCAAAAAGATGCGTTTTATGGGTGATGCGGCTGCATACGCTTACCTATCGATGGAACAAGCTATTGAAGATGCTGGCCTAACAGAAGAGCAAGTGTCGAATGATCGTACCGGTATTGTTGCTGGCTCGGGCGGTGCGTCGTCACTAAACCAAGCTATTGCAGTTGATACACTACAAAACAAAGGCGTTAAGCGTATTGGCCCTTACATGGTGCCGCGTACTATGTCTTCAACGGTTTCTGCTTGTTTAGCGACGCCGTTTAAAATCCGTGGCGTGAACTATTCAATGAGTTCTGCATGTGCAACATCTGCACACTGTATTGGTCACGCGGTTGAATTGATTCAACTTGGTAAACAAGACGTTGTGTTTGCAGGTGGTGGTGAAGAGCTAGATTGGACTTTGACCATGATGTTTGACGCAATGGGCGCATTATCAACGAAATACAACGATGATCCTTCAAAAGCATCTCGTACCTACGATGCAAACCGTGATGGTTTTGTTATCTCTGGTGGTGGCGGTATGCTGGTTATCGAAGAACTTGAGCATGCTTTAGCTCGTGGCGCAAAAATTTACGGTGAAGTCGTCGGTTATGGCGCGACGTCTGATGGCTACGACATGGTTGCACCGTCAGGTGAAGGTGCTGTGCGTTGTATGAAGATGGCAATGCAAAACGTAGACAGTGTTGACTATGTGAATACCCACGGTACATCAACCCCTGTAGGTGATGTGAAAGAGCTAGGTGCAATCCAAGAGTTGTTCTCTGAAAACTGCCCAGCCATTTCTGCCACTAAAGCGATGACGGGTCACGCATTAGGTGCTGCAGGTGTTCACGAAGCTATTTACTCAACATTGATGCTAGATAACAACTTTATCGCACCAAGCATTAACGTGGAAACATTAGATGAAGCCGCTGAAGGTTTAGATATTGTCACGGAAACTCGTGAGCAAGAGCTGAAAACCGTAATGTCTAACAGCTTTGGTTTCGGTGGTACTAACGCCACGCTTGTTATCAAAAAATACGAAGCATAAAAATTAGGTTGCCTAACCACAGGGCAACCTAATAACCCATTTCCAGATATTAGCTTGATCTGATCGGGCTAAAACAGACGCGAACATTACTCCACGGAGAGCGGAGTAATGGACTTTGATTCTGGAACTTTTTACCCGGCGATCATCGCCGGGTTTTTTCTTTGTCGCTAGCCTATATCTTAGCCTTCGTTTATATATCCAGATAAGTTTATCCATAAAACTAAAGCAATTTTCTTTTAGTAATTTCTCTCTTTGTCGTTGGTCATGACTTTCTTCTTGCCAGTACTTTCCTATCCCCAATACAATCGATGGCAGCTGAATAATAGGACTATTTTATGAAGATCGTGATTGATGAAAACATGCCTTATGCTGAACAACTGTTTAGCAACTTAGGCGACGTGAGGACTAAACCCGGTCGGGAATTAACGGCTGACGATTTAATCGACGTGGATGCATTAATGATTCGCTCTGTGACCAAAGTGAATGAGGCGCTGATAAGTAAAGCCAATAAACTAAAATTTGTGGGCACTGCGACAGCGGGTATGGATCATGTTAATCAAGATTTATTAAAGGAAAAGGGGATCTTTTTCACTGCCGCTCCTGGTTGCAATAAAGTGGGTGTAGCTGAATACGTATTAAGTTGCTTAACTGTACTTGCACAACAACAAGGTTTTTCAATTTTTGATAAAACCATCGGCATCGTTGGTGCAGGGCAGGTGGGGTCGTATTTAGCGCGGTGCTTAGAAGGTTTAGGTATTCGTTATTTGCTAAATGACCCTATCAAACAACAGCAAGGAGACAGTCGCACGTTTACTGATTTAGATACTTTATTAAGTCAGTCCGATGTCATTACTTTTCATACCCCAATTACAGTAGGGGGAGAGTGGCCGACACACCATTTAATGAATGAAAAACGATTGTCAGAATGCCGCCATAATCAAATTTTAATTAATGCGGCGCGTGGCCCTGTGGTGGATAACCAAGCACTAAAAACTCGATTGCAAAAACAAGACGGCTTCACGGCAATATTGGATGTATTTGAGCACGAACCAGAAGTGGATTTAGAGCTATTAGAGCATCTTGCATTTGCTACTCCGCATATCGCTGGCTATGGTTTAGAAGGGAAGGCTCGCGGTACAACCATGATTTATAATCGGTACTGTGAGTTTTTGAAATTGAAGGAAGAGGTATCAGCGGCGAGCTTATTACCCGTTGCACCTGTTCCGTATGTGAAATTAAATCAAGCTTGGGACGAGGCAACGCTGCACAATCTTATCCAGTTGATTTATGATGTGCGTAAAGACGATGCTCTTTTCCGTCGTAAGATAAACCAAACTGGTGCATTTGATGCAATGCGTAAAGGTTACTGGGACAGAAGAGAGTACAGTGCAATAACCCTTGCTGGTGGTTCAGCATGTAATCTAGAGCCATTAGCAAAACTTGGATTTACAATTGAGGACATTCATGAGTCAAGAATTTGATATTGCCGTATTAGGTGCAACAGGCGCAGTTGGTGAGACGATTGTTGAAGTATTAGAGCAACGTAACTTCCCTGTGCGTAACTTGTACTTATTAGCGAGTGAGCGCAGCGAAGGTAAAACCATGCGCTTTAACGGCAAAACAGTCCGTGTGCAGAATGTTGAAGAGTTCGATTGGTCTCAAGTACAAATTGGTTTATTTTCAGCAGGTGCTGAGCTGTCAGATCATTGGGCTCCTATTGCTGCTGACGAAGGTGTGATTGTGATCGATAATACATCACGCTTCCGTTACGAACCTGATGTTCCACTGGTTGTGCCTGAAGTAAACCCTGGTGCAATTGCTGATTTTCGTAATCGTAACATTATTGCAAACCCAAATTGCTCAACCATTCAGATGTTAGTGGCATTAAAGCCAATTTACGATGCGGTTGGGATTGAGCGCATCAATGTGTCTACTTACCAATCTGTTTCTGGTTCTGGTAAGCCTGGTGTTGATGAATTAGCGGGTCAAACTGCTCGTTTATTAAATGGGCTACCTGCTGAAAATAAAACGTACGACAAACAAATTGCATTTAACTGCTTACCACACATTGATCAGTTCCTAGACAATGGTTACACCAAAGAAGAAATGAAAATGGTGTGGGAAACTCAGAAAATTCTGGGTGATGACACAGTAGCGGTTAACCCAACTTGTGTTCGAGTGCCGGTTTTCTATGGTCATGCGGAAGCGGTGCATTTAGAGACTCAAGCTCCGATTGATGCAGAAGAAGTGAGCCGTTTACTAGAAGCGGCTGAAGGCGTAGAAGTATTCCACGGAACGGATTACCCAACTCAAGTGGGCGATGCCACCGGAAAAGATCATGTAATGGTAGCGCGTATTCGTCAGGATATTAGCCATCCAACAGGTATTAACCTTTGGGTTGTTGCAGACAATGTTCGTAAGGGCGCAGCAACTAACACAGTGCAAATTGCAGAAGTATTAATTAGAGATTACATCTAATTGATTTAAGGCGCTCTGGGGATTCCTCGGAGCGTTTTTTTATCTATTTACATAGATCAGATTATTTTTTGATTGGATGAAACACTTTTAACGTTAAATGCTACAGTTTTTAAGGTTCTATCCGATATAGTGTCTAGTTCATATTTTTATTATCTCCCAAAGAGGCATACGGGCAGTGTCTGACGCATTTACTAAAGTTACACGCATTCTTACGCCACTCGCATTATTTGTGGCAACGCAGATATCGACTGCACAAGCGGATACGATTCGAATCATAGGGCCTGATGGAGACGCTAACGACTCTAGCAGCTTCTCTCAACGTTATGATGAAACGCAATCGACAGCTTTACCTCAAACGTTACCGAATGATTCTGAAAGCGTCAGAACTTACGGCCCAACAACCAGAAATGACACTTTATGGTCCATTGCTAGTCGCGTAAAACCTTCCAGTACAACCACTGTTCAGCAAACATTACTAGCTATTTATCGTTTAAACCCACAAGCGTTTGAAGGTAATAACTTACACGGCCTTATTCCGGGCAGTGAATTACGTTTGCCAACATTGGCGCAAGTTCGCCGTGAAAGCACAGAAGAAGCTAAGCGCCTGTTAACAGTACATCAAGCCCGTTTAAATGGTGCTCAGCCTGCTCGTCAACCTGTGGCTCCTTCAAGCACTGCGGCGACAACGCCTCCAGCTAGTCGAACCACAGATCCAGCTATTGTCGCTGCGCCAGAGCCTACGACGTCAACACCAGAAAAAGTGACTAAGCCTGACATGCCAGCAATGACGAAAGCTGACGATAAAATGGCTGAAGTCGAGAAACCTATGGGTGAAATGGCAACGAAGTATGCTGCGACGAAGCCAATGTCAGACAGTGAACTTGTTGAGCTGAAAAACGAACTGAATATGACAGAAAGTGAGTTCTCTGCCTTAGAAGAGAGCAATCATTTACTTCGTGTTCGTCTAGCAGAAATGCAGCATCAGGTCGCTGCTTTGCAAGAAGAAGTTGACGATGAAAGTCGTATTCGTGCTGAAGTGGAAAAATTCTTAGCCGAACAAAAACAGATGCAAATAGACAAGATGGTGTCTGAACCATCTTTGATGGACAAGCTTGCGTCTAGCCCTTGGAGTATTGCTGCTCTTGCCCTGGTTCCAGGTGCGTTGATCGCTGGCCTTATCGCTTTCTTCTTATCTCGTCGTAAGGAAGAAGAGATCACAGAAGAGCAAGCGGCTGATATGCCAACCATTATCGTACCAGATGAAGATGCGATTGATGATGATATCCCAGAGCTAACATTGTCTGATGATGACGATGATATTTTAGGTGACTTAGATGATGGTGACTTCCCGTTAGGCGATGATGAGGACCCATTTGCAAGTGATGATGAAGACCCATTTGCTGATAGCTCCGATGATGACCCGTTCGGCAGTATGGACGATGGGGACGATGACCCATTCTCAGGACTAGGTGATGGTGATGACTCATTAGACTTAGATCTTGATTCATCTGATGAAGATGACCCATTTGCAAGTATTGGTGACAATGGCGATTTAGACAGTTTATCAGACGATGACTCGCTAGGAGATCTTGATGATCTTGATATGAGTGCTGGTGGTATTTCCGTTAATGGTGATGAAAAAGCGTTAAGCCTAGAAGAGATGGAACGGGCGCTTGACGACATTGATTCAACATCATTAAACAAAGATGACGAAGAGTTTGCTTTTGATTTGTCTGTTCCTGAAGAAGAAGCAAAAGAAGAAGTTGACCTTGATAGCTTGTTAGCGAGCGATGGTGAAAATGAAGCTTTAGAAGGAGAATTAGATCAATCTCTGTTAGATGACTTGTTCTCCAATATGGATGACGAGGATGACGATGATGCAGCCTTAGCCACTGAGCCTGAAAAAGCTGACTTAGCAAATGCGCTCGATGATGGTGCCGCTGCGGAGTTAGAAGGGTTACTTGAAGATCCAACTGAAAGCTCAGAGCTTGATGCCGGTTGGGACTTAGATGAAACAGGGGATGAAGAAGAGCTTGAGAAAGAAAAAGAAGAAGATCTAGATCTGTCTTTGGATTCTGATGAGTCTTCTTTAGAGGCAGAAAGCGTCGGTTTTGATGAATTATTCAGTGGTGTTGATGAGACATCCAGTGATCAAGATGACAGCCTAGATCTAGAAAGTACGGCATTACTTGATGAAGTACTAGAAGAGGAAGAGCTGGATAGCCAAGAGACTATTGAGCTAGCGGATGACAGTACAGAATTGCTTGATGAGTTATTAGAAGATGATCTACGTCTTGATGATGAAATTGACGTTCCAGAAGAAAGTACGGATTTGCTTGATGACTTATTAGACGCCGATAGCAGCCTTGATTCTGATCTGGAATTAAGTGAAGACAGCACTGATTTACTGGATGAGCTGTTAGAAGAGCCTACCGATGGTTCCGATGAATTAGAGATTGCGGAAGACAGTGTTGAGCTTTTAGATGAACTGTTAGGTGATGATAATAAATCGGACTCATTAGATTTCGAATTTGATGAAAACAGCACTGATCTATTGGATGATTTCATCGACGATTCACCAGAGCTTGAAGAGGAACTCGAGGGAAAGGGCGGTAAAGATATAGCAGACACTGACGCTGATCAGGCTGATGAAGACGCTATATCTGATACTCCGGACCTTAGTACTAAAGAAGATGAGCCTCAAGATGAAGATTGGCTTATTGATGCAGAACCAGAAGTAACAAACAATGAATTTGGTGTTGATCTTGATTTTGATGCGTTATCAGATCCTGATGCAGAGATTGATGATTTAGAAGTCGAGTTAGAAGCAACCGAAACAGAGCCTGATCTTGAAGAAACTGGTAGTACGGATAATTTTGATTCTGTATTAGATCGAGCTTTGGCTGATCATGGTGAAAATAAGTTGGTTGAGCCTGACCTTGATATTGACTCATCAGAAAGTGAGTTAACAGGCGACATCGCAGAAGACGACAGCGATGAGTTGCTATCTGAATTAGGCGCGGATATTTCTGAGCCAGAAGCCGAGCTTGCAGCGGATGATGTTGAGTTAACTGAAGATAGTACAGATGCTTCGGATGACGCCGAGCTGGATTCAATCGAAGATGATGACTGGGCTGTGGATGCACCGGAAGAATCTGACACTGAATTAGTCACAGAGCCAGAAGCAGCACCAGAAAGTGAGTTAACCAGCGACATTGCAGAAGACGACAGCGATGAGTTGTTATCGGAATTAGACGCGGATATTTCTGAGCCAGAAGCCGAGTTTACAGCGGACGATGTTGAGCTGACCGAAGACAACACAGATGTCTCAGATGACGCCAAGCTGGATTCAATCGAAGATGATTTCTCTTTTGAAGAGCCAGTAGTTGCTGACGAACCTGAGCTTGAAAGCGAAGCGTCTCTGGAAGAGTCAGAGTCTCTGGACGACTTGGACTCGCTAGATGATGACTGGGCCGTGGATGCACCGGAAGAACTGGACACTGACGCTGAATTAGTCACAGAGCCAGAAGCAGC
>NZ_JAKRGH010000023.1 GCF_022347565.1 Vibrio sp. Of7-15 | reverse complement strand
AATGGCGGTGAGGGAGGGATTCGAACCCTCGATACGGGATAAACCGTATACTCCCTTAGCAGGGGAGCGCCTTCAGCCTCTCGGCCACCTCACCGTCTTGCGGGGGCTCATATTACGGTTTACCAAAAATATGTCAAACTTTTTTTGATAAAAATACCCGAAATAATCCCAACCGCGTGCAATTCAATCAAAACGCGTTAAAAACAAACAAAACAAGTAAAAAACAACTCATTATTACGAGGAAAGTTGAACTGCACATAAACAAAAGGTCAGCTGGATGCTGACCTTTCGTATACAAATTAGTAGTTACCCTGAGCAGGAGCGTCAGCACCTTTCTCAGCTTGTATACGCATATAGATTTCTTCACGGTGTACAGAAACTTCTTTTGGCGCATTTACACCAATACGAACTTGGTTACCTTTAACACCTAAAACAGTTACGGTAACTTCATCACCGATCATTAATGTTTCGCCTACGCGACGAGTAAGAATTAGCATTCGAGTGCTCCTTGAGTCATCTCAGTCAAGAATTAATGTTTCATATCCAATATAAGGTTACACGCTTGTAACCGGCACTGATCAAGAAACAGCGATAAGTTCGGCATTATCCAGAGATTTAACCGAAACCACAAATGTTTCATGTAAATAATTAGCCGCTTCAATCAAATCTGCAGCATTAATCAATATGGATATGTATCGTTCACTTTGTTGTGATTGACGCACTGTAATGCCTTTGGTGGAAAGCTGATCACAAGCTTTTTCAGCTATTCCTTCAACTTCATGCCCCACTAAGGTCAATGTACATACCGCTTCAATATCTCGTATTTTATCAGCAAAAACTAGATTCAAATGCGGTAAACAATCATTTGCAACCACGCAGTATTCTGAATCTGCATGCGTGATCACATTCCAGTAACTAATCCCTAGCAACTGACATTGCGTACGTAGTACTTCTGCATCACTCACTGACAACTGCAGCAAAGATTGATTCTGTTGTATGGCTAAACCACGGGAATGTGTTGGGTTATTTGGACGTTCAGTAACCAATGTGCCCTCTTCACCTGAAAATGAAGAAAGCACGCGCAAAGGCACGTTATGTTGCCAAGCATAATCCACCGACTGAAGCTGCAATACTTTTGCCCCTTTCTTCGCCATGTGGTGCATGTCTTGAAAAGAGATCACATTCATTTTTTGAGTGTGCTTAACCAATCGAGGATCCGACGTATATATTCCGTCTACATCAGTAAAGATTTGACACTCATCTGCTGATAGCACGCCTGCTAATGTTACGGCACTTGTGTCAGAGCCACCACGCCCAAGCGTTGTGATATCCCCATGTTCATTGATCCCTTGGAAACCTGCAACAATCACTATTTGCTCTTGAGCTAACAAACGGTTAATGGTCGCAGTATCAATGTGTGTAATCGTGGCGTCATTGTGCTGTTCATTCGTCACAATACTCGCTTGAGCTCCAGTCAGAGAGCAAGCTGCATGGCCTAATTTATTTAGCGTCATCGCTAATAATGCCATCGACACTTGCTCGCCAGCTGAGAGCAAAACATCAAGTTCTCGAGCAGTAGGAACAGCATCTATTTGCTTGGCTAACCCCATCAATCGATTGGTTTCACCAGACATAGCAGATACAACTACGACAACTTGATTACCATCATTTTTCGCCTTAATGATGTGCTTGGCTACAGCATGGATTCTTTCAATAGAACCTACTGACGTTCCGCCAAACTTTTGCACGATAAGGGGCTTTTTCACCAGTCTTCACCTTCCCGAGATCTTAGTCTCATTCGTACTGCTTATACCCAATGAGATGATTATTTTGCAGTAGTAAAAATAATAAAAACCAAGTGACTAACTTGCTTGGTCAACACCGCACAATTAAACCACTTGGTTATTTTGGTAGATTCACGCTCAACAGGCTAAATATGTTGAGCGCTTTTCTCTAAGTAATTAAAGACGCTCTTCAACCCAAGCATCTACAGTGGCTAACGCTGCTGGCAATGCTGCAGCATCAGTACCACCCGCCTGAGCCATATCAGGACGACCGCCACCTTTACCACCAACTTGCTGAGCAACCATATTAACTAGTTCGCCCGCTTTTACTTTACCAGTAAGATCTTTCGTCACACCTGCAATTAGACCAACTTTACCAGCGTTAACATTACCTAGCATGATGATACAGCTGCCTAACTGGTTTTTAAGTTCATCAACCATGCCACGGAGTGCTTTATTTTCCGCGCCATCTAATTGAGCAACCAAGACTTTTACGCCCGCAAGCTCTTTTACTTGGCTAACGAGGTTAGCACCTGCTTGAGAAGCTAGCTGGTCTTTCAATTGCTGGATTTCTTTCTCTAGTGACTTCGCTTTCTTAGCCGATTCAGCTAGTTTCTCTTCGTAAGCATTATTCTGAGCTTCAACAGCATCAAGTGCAGCTTCACCCGTTACCGCTTCAATACGACGAATACCCGCAGCGATACCACCTTCAGATGTAATCTTAAACAGACCAATGTCACCCGTGTTTGAAGCGTGGATACCACCACAAAGCTCAGTCGAGAACTCACCCATAGACAGTACGCGAACTTCATCATCGTACTTCTCACCAAACAGTGCCATCGCACCTTTTTCTTTGGCTGACTCAATGTCCATAATGTTGGTTTCAATCACGTGGTTCTTACGAACTTGTGCATTCACCAAACGCTCAACTTCTTTCAGTTGTACTGGTGTAACGGCTTCAAGGTTAGAGAAGTCAAAGCGCAAGTTTTCAGGTTTAACCAAAGAACCTTTCTGAGCAACGTGCTCACCGAGAACTTCACGCAGAGCTGCATGCAATAGGTGAGTTGCAGAGTGGTTTAATGAGATAGCCGCGCGGCGCTCAGCATCAACGATTGCTTCTACTTTATCGCCTTTCGCGAATACACCTTCAACTAACTCACCGTGGTGTGCAAATGCGTTGCCTAGCTTTTGAGTATCTTCTACTTTGAAAAGGCCAGAAGCTGTTTTCAGCGTACCCGTGTCACCACATTGACCACCTGATTCAGCGTAGAATGGCGTCTCTTCCAAGATGATGATTGCTTTATCGCCAGCAGATAGAGAAGACACTTCTTCACCTTCAACGAACAGTGCAGAAACTTCACCAGTACCTTCTGTACCTGTGTAACCACAGAATTCAGTGTTAGTTTCAACTTTAATCGTTGCGTTGTAGTCAGTGCCAAATTGGCCAGCTTCACGAGCACGTTGACGTTGAACTTCCATGGCTTTCTCGAAGCCTACTTCATCAATAGTGAAGTCACGCTCACGAGCCACATCATTGGTTAAGTCAGCTGGGAAACCGTAGGTATCGTAAAGTTTAAACACGGTTTCGCCGTCTAGCTCTTTACCTTCAAGTGCGTCTAGTGCGTCGTTAAGAATAACCATACCGCGATCTAATGTACGACCAAAGTTCTCTTCTTCGATGCGAAGTACTTTTTCAACAAGCTCCTGCTGCTTCTTAAGCTCATCCGCCGCAGAACCCATTACTTCAGCCAATACACCCACAAGTTTGTGGAAGAATACGCCTTGTGCACCAAGCTTGTTACCGTGGCGAACGGCACGACGAATAATACGACGTAGAACGTAACCACGACCTTCATTTGAAGGCATAACGCCATCAGCGATCAGGAATGAACACGAACGGATGTGGTCAGCAATAACGCGTAGCGACTGGTTTGATAGGTCTTCGTAACCGATCGTTTCAGCCGTTGCTTTGATTAGCTTTTGGAATACATCGATTTCGTAGTTTGAGTGAACGCCCTGCATGATTGCAGAGATGCGCTCAATACCCATACCCGTATCTACAGCAGGCTTAGGTAACGCTTCCATTGTGCCGTCTGCGTGACGGTTGAACTGCATGAATACGTTGTTCCAGATCTCGATGAAACGGTCGCCATCTTCTTCAGGAGTACCTGGGCGACCGCCCCAGATGTGCTCACCGTGATCGTAGAAAATTTCAGTACATGGACCACAAGGGCCCGTGTCACCCATTGTCCAGAAGTTGTCAGACTCGAACTGTTTACCGCCTTCTTTGTCGCCAATGCGAACGATACGGTCAGCAGGTACGCCTACTTTCTTATTCCAGATATCGAATGCTTCGTCATCTGTCTCGTACACTGTTACCAGTAGACGATCTTTTGGCAGCTGTAGCGTTTCTGTTAGGAATTCCCAAGCAAACGAGATCGCGTCTTCTTTGAAGTAATCACCAAAACTGAAGTTACCAAGCATTTCAAAGAATGTGTGGTGACGAGCTGTGAAACCTACGTTTTCAAGGTCATTGTGTTTACCGCCTGCACGTACACAACGCTGAGCCGTAGTCGCTCGAGTGTAGGCGCGCTTTTCGGCGCCTAAGAAGCAATCTTTGAATTGGTTCATACCTGCGTTAGTAAATAGCAGGGTTGGATCGTTATGTGGAACTAACGATGAACTGTCTACGATTTGGTGTCCTTTGCTTTCAAAGAACTTAAGGAACGCGTTGCGAACCTCATCAGTGCTCATGTACATGCAGCTCTTCCTGAAAAATAGTCGAGTTAGAATTTTGCCGTATTGTAGATCATGCTTAAAGCTTCGACTAGTTTTCTTACAGAAAAGGCGTATTTGAAGGGAAATAGCTCGCGAATCCATTTATTAACGGTAAATTTAGAGCTAAGCCAAAGCTTCCAACATCCAAACTGCGGTATAAAAACAGAATGGTTTGCTTAACCCAACCCAGTATATACAAACGTTATAAATGACAAAGCCCCGAGCACAGGCTCAGGGCTTTTAAGTGAGGCAGATGGAATTTAATTAAAACTCTTCATCTTTAATTGCGTCTTGCTCACTTTCTGTTTCTGGCTGCTCAACAGCAGGTGTTAACAGTAAGTCGCGTAACTTAGTATCAATTTCTTGTGCAATTTCCGTGTTCTCACGCAAGAATTTACCGGCATTTGCTTTACCTTGGCCAATCTTATCGCCTTGGTAGCTGTACCATGCACCTGCTTTTTCAACAAATTTATGTTTCACACCTAAGTCAATTAGCTCACCTTCACGGTTGAAGCCACGACCATATAAAATTTGAGTTTCAGCTTGTTTAAACGGCGCTGCAATTTTGTTTTTCACAACTTTAATGCGCGTTTCGTTACCAACGATTTCATCCGCTTCTTTCACAGAGCCAGTACGACGGATATCTAAACGAACAGATGCGTAGAATTTAAGGGCATTACCACCCGTTGTGGTTTCTGGGTTACCAAACATTACACCAATCTTCATACGGATTTGGTTAATGAAGATACACATGCAGTTCGACTGTTTTAGGTTACCCGTTAACTTACGCATTGCTTGAGAAAGCATACGCGCTTGAAGACCCATGTGGCTATCGCCCATTTCACCTTCAATTTCTGCTTTCGGTGTTAATGCTGCTACAGAATCGACAACCATTACATCGACGGCACCTGAACGTGCCAATGCATCACAAATTTCTAGCGCTTGCTCACCAGTATCTGGTTGTGAAACCAAAAGCTCATCAATGTTTACACCTAGCTTTTGCGCGTAAACAGGATCAAGAGCATGCTCAGCATCAATGAAGGCACATGTTTTACCTACACGTTGAGCTGCTGCAATTAATTCTAAAGTTAGCGTTGTTTTACCTGAACTTTCTGGGCCAAAGATTTCAACAATACGCCCCATTGGCAAACCACCAGCACCCAACGCAATGTCAAGTGATAGAGAACCTGTTGAAATGGTTTCAACATCCATAGTACGGTTGTCACCCAGCTTCATAATAGAGCCTTTACCAAATTGCTTTTCAATTTGACCGAGTGCCGCTGCCAGTGCTTTTTGTTTGTTGTCGTCCATTAATGTCTCCAGAACAAAACGTCAGTAACTTTGATTGAATTAAGTATACTGTCTATTCATACAGTGTCTATACCTGTACAAAGTTTTTTTTCAATTAAGTGATTATCACCGCATCTGCAATCAATAACATCTATTCCAATAATTGAGTTAATCCTTGCAAAGCGGTTTCTATTGCCTGCTCTCTCACTTGTTTTCTATCACCGATGAAATAATGAGTTTCCACTAATAACTGGCCATCGATATCCGCCCAGCCAAAACACACAGTCCCTACGGGCTTGGTCTCTGTCGCACCACCGGGGCCAGCAATACCACTAATTGCAACGCTCACTTGGGCACCAGAATGTTTCAAGGCACCAGTGGCCATTTCGGAAACCACAGCTTCACTCACTGCACCGTACTTTTCCAAAGTGGAAGTTTGCACTCCCAACATTTCTTGTTTGGATTGATTACTGTAGGTCACAAAACTGCGTTCAAGCCACTGAGAACTCCCTGCTATTTCTGTCGCGCAATACGCCACCCCACCTCCCGTACAAGATTCGGCACTGGTCATCATCCAGCCTTTGGCTTTAAGCCGATTCCCCAACTCTGTCGCTAATCCATAACACTTTTCCAGCCGATTTTCTGTCATCATAATTTTCTACCCATTAATTCCTATTTCTACCCTTTGCCATCAGAGGGGTTTCACGTATCCTTAGCCCATTCTACGAGTAACTGAACACCAACCACTAGGATAATTTGTGACTGTGAAAGCAACGACAAAACATACCCCTATGATGCAGCAATATCTTGGGCTAAAAGCAGAAAATCCAGATATTCTTCTTTTCTATCGCATGGGCGACTTTTATGAGCTTTTTTATGATGATGCTAAACGTGCTTCACAGTTACTGGAGATCTCTTTAACTAAGCGAGGTTCTTCTGCAGGTGAGCCGATTCCAATGGCTGGTGTGCCTTTTCATGCCGTAGAAGGGTACCTAGCAAAGCTGGTTCAACAAGGTGAATCCGTTGCTATTTGCGAGCAGGTTGGTAACCCTGCCACTAGCAAAGGTCCTGTGGAGCGAAAAGTGGTTCGTATTGTCACTCCAGGTACTGTTAGTGATGAGGCTTTACTGCAAGAGCGCCATGATAACTTGGTCGCCGCCATTTATTACCAGGCAGGTAAATTTGGCTACGCCACTCTTGATATTACCTCTGGGCGCTTTCAAGTTTCAGAGCCTGCCACCGAAGAAGCGATGCAAGCAGAGCTTGAGAGAACAACTCCTGCTGAACTGCTATTTCCTGAAGATTTTGAAGCTGTACGCTTACTAGAAAACCGTCACGGTAATCGTCGACGCCCTGTGTGGGAGTTTGAAATTGACACTGCTCGTCAGCAATTAACACAGCAATTCGGCACTCGAGATCTTATCGGTTTTGGCGTCGACCACGCAGAGCTTGGCTTATGTGCTGCAGGCTGCCTTATCCAATATGTAAAGGACACCCAACGTACAGCTCTGCCTCACATTCGCTCGATCACCATGGATCGTCAAGACAACTCGGTGATTCTAGATGCAGCGACCCGACGCAACCTAGAAATCAGCCAAAATCTTTCTGGTGGCTATGATAACACCCTTGCAGAAGTGCTTGATAAAACAGCCACTGCCATGGGTAGCCGCTTGTTAAAACGTTGGTTACATCAACCAATGCGTACTCAAGATGTGCTTAATCAACGCCTTGATGCCATTACGGAATTAAAAGAGACAGCACTCTACAGTGAGCTTACGCCAGTATTGAAACAAATTGGTGATATTGAACGTATCTTGGCTCGTTTAGCACTTCGTTCAGCACGTCCAAGAGATCTCGCTCGTTTACGTACCGCACTGCAGCAACTGCCAGAGCTAAATGTTCTGCTCTCTGAATTATCTCAGTCGCATCTATCACAACTCACCAATGCATCGTCACCTATCGACGATGTTTGTCAGTTACTGGAACAAGCCGTTAAAGAAAACCCACCCGTTGTGATCCGTGACGGCGGAGTTTTGGCTGACGGATACAACGCAGAATTGGATGAATGGCGTGATCTTGCTGATGGTGCAACTCAGTATTTAGATAAGCTAGAAGCCGATGAGCGTGAACGTCACGACATCGATAGTTTAAAAGTCGGTTACAACAATGTTCATGGTTTCTACATTCAGGTAAGCCGTGGGCAAAGTCACTTAGTGCCGCCACACTATGTTCGCCGTCAGACACTCAAAAATGCGGAACGCTATATCATTCCAGAGCTAAAAGAGCATGAAGACAAAGTCCTCAACTCAAAATCAAAAGCACTGGCTTTAGAAAAGCAGCTATGGGAAGAGCTGTTTGATCTTCTTCTGCCTCATTTAGAGCAACTACAAAATGCAGCCGCTGCCATCTCTGAAATTGATGTACTAGCGAACTTAGCAGAGCGTGCAGATACTCTGAATTATTGCCGTCCAACACTATGCTCGGAGCCGGGGATCAAAATCCAAGCTGGACGACACCCTGTTGTAGAACAAGTTATGGATGAGCCCTTTATTGCTAACCCAATAGACTTACAAACCGATCGACGAATGTTGATCATCACAGGCCCCAATATGGGTGGTAAATCCACCTACATGAGACAAACCGCGCTGATTGCTCTACTGGCTCATGTTGGATCGTATGTACCTGCCGAATCTGTGGAAATCGGCCCAATTGATCGTATTTTCACCCGTATTGGCGCTTCAGACGATCTAGCATCGGGTCGCTCAACGTTCATGGTAGAAATGACGGAAACAGCCAATATCCTACACAATGCGACAGAACACAGCTTAGTATTAATGGATGAAATTGGCCGAGGAACCAGCACGTACGATGGCTTATCACTGGCCTGGGCAAGTGCTGAATGGCTGGCAACAAAAGTCGGAGCAATGACGTTATTCGCCACTCATTACTTCGAGTTAACAGAACTACCAAACTTACTACCGCATTTAGCCAATGTCCATTTAGACGCGGTTGAGCATGGTGATGAAATTGCCTTTATGCATGCTGTACAAGAAGGAGCTGCTAGCAAATCCTATGGTTTAGCGGTGGCAGCCTTAGCTGGCGTACCCAAGTCAGTGATAAAAAAAGCCAAAGCGAAACTGCATCAATTAGAGAACGCGGCGCATCAGCAAGCTCTTGAACCAACTCAACCTGTAGAACAACAACTGACTCTACTTCCTGAGCCAACCGAGGTGGAAGAAGCACTAGCCGGTATTAACCCTGATGACTTAACACCACGTCAAGCATTAGACGAGTTATACCGATTGAAGAAGCTACTCTAAATATCACAAGCTATATATACAAAAACAGGGCTATCTAAGCCCTGTTTCTTTTATTAGGTATATTCTATTTTTCGATAATAGAATCACGCTTCCACATTAAAGAGAGACTCAATACTCAAACCTTGATGAGTTAAGATGTCTCGTAAGCGACGTAGCCCTTCGACTTGAATTTGGCGCACACGTTCGCGTGTTAAACCAATTTCACTCCCCACCTCTTCTAAAGTTGACGCCTCATAACCAAGTAAGCCAAAACGTCTTGCCAGCACTTCACGCTGTTTTGGGTTTAGCTCTTCAAGCCAATGTACAATGGAGCTTTTAATGTCATCCGTCTGAGTCGATGTTTCTGGATCAGAATGTTTTTCGTCAGGAATGATATCAAGTAATGCTTTATCCGAATCACCACCAATTGGGTTATCAACCGAGCTGACACGCTCATTAAGACGCAGCATGCGGTTAACATCATCAACAGGTTTATCTAATTGAAGGGCTATATCTTCTGCCGTTGGTTCATGATCTAACTTTTGAGCAAGTTCACGGGCAGTACGAAGATAAACATTAAGTTCTTTTACAACATGAATTGGCAAACGAATGGTACGGGTTTGGTTCATGATGGCACGCTCAATGGTCTGACGTATCCACCATGTCGCGTAGGTTGAAAACCTAAAGCCACGTTCTGGATCAAATTTTTCTACGGCACGAATCAGGCCAAGGTTACCCTCTTCCACCAAATCCAGTAGCGCAAGACCACGATTACCGTAACGTCGAGAGATTTTCACGACTAAACGTAGATTACTTTCAATCATACGTTTTCGAGCGGCCTCATCACCACGTAAAGCGCGGCGAGCGTATAGAACCTCTTCTTCAGCGGTTAACAGCGGTGAGAAACCAATTTCGCCAAGGTAAAGTTGAGTAGCATCTAATGCTTTTTGCGATGCGACAAAATCTGTTTTTTCTTCTTCTGCTATTTCATGAGAAGAATCCCTGGTTGCTTCGAGTTCTGCTGCTGATAAATCAAACTCTTCGACTTTAGTTACTGCGTTGCTTTTACTCATAGTGCCTCCCCATGGCGAGCTAGCAAGACATTACAACTTAGATATGTCGTCCCTAATTATTCCAGTTGTCATGGTAAGTAACGCTGTGGATTCACAGACTTACCTTTAAAGCGAATTTCGAAATGTAAACGAACACTGTTAGTACCAGAACTGCCCATGGTGGCTATTTTTTGCCCGGCTTTTACCTTTTGGCCTTCTTTGACTAACAAACGTTCGTTGTGAGCATAAGCACTGAGGTAATCGTCATTATGTTTAATGATGATTAAATATCCATAACCTCGTAGTGCATTGCCCGAGTAAACAACGGTTCCTGGTGCTGTTGAAACAATTACCTGTCCTCGCTGCCCTGCAATATCTACCCCTTTGTTTCCTTGTTCTGCATTTGAGAACTTAGAAATCACTCTTCCTTTAGTTGGCCATAACCAGCTATCAACTTTATCGGATTGTGACGGCTTTGCTTTAGGTTTGACGACGGTTTCAGTTTTACCGCTAGTTACAGTTTTAACATTCTGTTTACTTTCTTTAGTCTGAGAGTACTCTTTTGATTTCGGTTGATCAACTGTTTTATTGACTGTTTTTTGCTCAGCTGATGTTGGCGCTTTCACAGGTGAGTCCACTTTGGCTGTAGAAGCAGGGGCCTTAGTGCTTACAGGAGGCTTAGTGGGTACTGCTTTTGGAGTAGTAACAACAACAGGCGCAGTGACCACAGCTGGTGCTGTAGTGACTTTTGTTGGAGAAGTCTTACCAGTGACAACTGTTGGCTCTTTTGTATTGGTCAGCTTTCCGTTTTGACCATATGCTGGCGGAATATATTTAGGGCGCCAGAGCTTAATCTTTTGCCCAGGATAAATCGTATAAGGAGCCTGAAGACCATTATAGGCAATCAAGTCTTTGACATCTTTTCCTGTAACATAAGCGATAAAGTACAGTGTTTCGCCTTTATTCACTTTATAATAGCTGCCACGATAGCTGCCACGTTCAACCGTTTCATAATCCGGGGTCACACTGGAAACTGGAGCAGGTTCCGTTGAAGCGCAGGCGCTTAAAAAACCTACGATACATGTTGCTAGTGTCGATTGTAAAAAACGATTGGTACGGACAGCCACAAATATTACCTTTACGCTAATTCACCCGCTACAAGGGGAACAAACCTTACCATCTCAACATCTTGAACGATAAACTCATCACCTTGTCGCACAATTTTTTTCAAATACTGAATATCTTCCCCAACAGGAATAACTAAACAGCCACCATCAGCCAACTGATTTAATAACTCTTGGGGGATTTGAGCCGCAGCGGCTGTCACGATAATGGCGTCGTAAGGTGCTTTACTGCTCCACCCTAACCAACCGTCACCGTGTTTAGTAGAAACATTATATATATCAAGCTGTTTCAGTCGGCGTTTAGCATCCCATTGTAAAGATTTTATTCGCTCAACGGAATAGACATGATCAACCAGCTGAGCAAGAACCGCAGTCTGAAACCCAGAGCCTGTGCCAATTTCTAATACATGACTTTTCGGAGTTAATTCAAGTAACTCCGTCATCTTTGCCACAATATAAGGCTGAGAGATCGTCTGCCCTTTTCCGATGGGTAGCGCATTATTATCATAAGCTTGATGGGCCATGGCTTCAGAGACAAAAGCATGACGCGGTAAAACTCGAATGGCTTCAAGCACCGATTCATCTGTTATGCCTTGAAGACGTAAAAACCCCATTAAGGCATCCGCTTGGTTCCCTAACATCGTTAACTCACCTCCGAATCATTCAACCACTGCTCTACCGTTGTTAGCGATTCATGAGCTGTTAGGTCTACTAATAATGGTGTAATGGACACAAATTTATGATCAACAGCATAAAAGTCCGTTCCTTGGCCAGCATCTTGTCGCTGGCCAGGAGGACCTAGCCAATACACAGTGTGTCCTCTTGGATCTTGCTGCTTAATCATGTCTTCCGCATGATGACGAGCACCTAAACGTGTTACTTGCCAACCCGCCATATCTTCAGGTGTGCAATCAGGAACATTCACATTTAAGATTCGATTAATCGGCAATGGCTTATGTTCAAGATTGGACACTAAAGAGCAAATCACGTCTGCTGCGGTAGAAAAATGACAGCGGCCAACTAAAGACACAGCAATCGCAGGCACCCCTAGAAAGTGCCCTTCCATAGCTGCGGCGACGGTTCCAGAGTACAGAACATCATCACCTAAATTTGCGCCGTGATTAATCCCAGCAATTACTAAATCGGGTAAATCATCTTTCATTAACTCATTCAGAGCAAAGTGCACGCAATCTGTTGGAGTCCCTTGAACTGAATATATATTATGTTCAACCTGCCTAACCCGTAGTGGATTTTCGAGGGTCAACGAGTTCGAGGCTCCGGAACGATTCCGATCAGGCGCAACCATAACAACGTCAGCAATATTTGATAGCTTATTAGCCAATGTATTTATGCCTTCGGCAAAGACACCATCATCATTGCTTAATAAAATTTTCATACGCTTACCCATACATGCTGACTTTCGTTTCAATTGTTCTGCCATTATTGAGCGTAGTGAGGTTCAACAGCTTGCTCTTCGATCAGCTCCCTCACAATAGCCGTTGCGAAACAACCCGCTGGTAATGCAAATTTCAACGTGATGCTATTTCCGTCCACCAGCCACGTCAGCCCTTGTGGTTTTAACGTTAATGAGCGGCGCTCTTGTCTCATTCGGTTGCCTCGAATCAGCTTCATCAAATCGGGTTCTGAATCCAAAATTTGCTGTTCTAGTGCTTCAACATCGCCCTGAGTCGTTAACTCATTATCCCCAGCTAAAGGTCCTGTTACCTGTACGCTACCTTGCTCTAACTGGGCTTGTAGTTCAGACTGATTGTCACTGGTAACTACCACTAAGCGCTCGTTGCTATCAAGTAATAAATCCCCAACGAGTGCAGTAGAAGCAGTACCTTGTTCAAGACGTTGTGAAAGCACATGGTTAAAAATCCACGAGCGAGCCGCAGATAAATAGAAACTGCGCTTATTGTTATCACGAGTGCGAACATTATCACGCCCCCAACGACGAGCTTCCGTTACATTATTTCCATCATGGCCAAAACGCTGAGCGCCAAAATAGTTTGGTAAGCCAGACTCTGCAATGTGTTCTAAACGTTTAACAACATCTTCTACATCAGAGACTTCGGTTAAACGCAGCTCAAATTTATTTCCTTGCAAATCACCTGGACGCAGTTTTTTGTTATGACGAGCAGTCGCTAAAATTTCAACCCCAGGATGTGAGGCAACAAACTCAGTAAGATCAGGATCATCTTGCCCTGGAAGGTGGATACTTAACCACTGCTCTGTTACGGCGTGCCTGTCTTTTAAACCTGCCCAGCTTGCATTTTTAGATTTTACTCCGCATGCCTTTGCCAATTCATTAACGACATATTTTGTATTTTCACCTGTTTTACGAATGCGCACCATAAAGTGCTCACCCTCACCAGTAAAATCAAAACCAAGTGTTTCTTTAACCACAAAGTCCTGTGGTAGAACTTTTATTTTTCCTTGGCTCACAGGCTGACCGTTTAGCCAAGTGAATTCGTTCATAATATCTGACATATCAAGCAACCTTAGTCAATAAAACAACCGCTTCGCAGGCAATACCTTCTTTGCGACCCGTAAAGCCCAATCGCTCAGAGGTGGTGGCTTTCACATTTATATTATCAAGCGTGGTATCAAGGTCCGTCGCTATCGCTTGGCACATTGACTCAATGTGAGGTGCCATTTTAGGTGCTTGGGCAATAATCGTAATATCAGCATTACCTAGCTGGTAACCCTTTTCTTTCACTCGACGATAGACATCTTTTAATAACTCACGACTGTCTGCGCCTTTCCATTTATCATCAGTATCCGGGAAATGACGACCAATATCACCCTCTGCGATGGCACCTAATAAGGCATCACATAACGCATGTAGAGCCACATCACCATCTGAGTGAGCTAATAAACCTTGCTCATAAGGAACAGCAACACCACCGATGATAACAGGGCCTTCACCACCAAATTTATGCACATCAAAGCCATGTCCAATTCGAATCATGTTGTTTCCTTATCTAATCGTTGTAAATAGAACTCAGCCAGTGCTAAATCTTCTGGTTGAGTGATTTTAATATTGTCTGCACGACCACGAACTAATGCAGGGGCCATACCCACAGCTTCTAATGCAGAGGCTTCATCCGTCACGTTAACCCCACTCTCTAACGCCGAACTTAATGCATTGTATAAGCTTGGTAGTGGAAACATTTGTGGTGTTAATGCATGCCACAAATCATTCCGCTCAACGGTTGACGCGATCCCACCCCCCCCATTACCTCGTTTCATTGTGTCCCGTACTGGCGCAGCTAAAATTCCACCAATATGATTATCAAAGCTTTCTGTAATCAGCGCATCCATGTCTTTTAAACGCAAACAAGGTCTAGCAGCGTCATGAACCATGACCCAAGCATAATCATAATGCTGTTTTAAGTAATCAAGACCAGCCAACACAGAATCAGCCCTTTCCTTTCCTCCTTCAACAACACTTACCCGAGCATTTGTATTCAGAGGCAAAGAAGGAAAATAAGGGTCCGTCGCGCTAATCGCGATCACCACCCGATCCACCATAGAATGAGACAACAAACGCTCGACAGTATGCTCTAAGATCGTTTGTCCGTGGATCGTTAAATATTGCTTAGGGCGGTCTGCCTCCATTCGGCTACCAACACCAGCAGCAGGCACCACAACCGCTATAGGTTGAGTTAGTTGACTCATAGTATTCGCTTTTTAATTATCTTGTGAACCACCAATAACTCGGAAAAAGGTTTCACCTTCTTTTACCATACCAAGTTCATGACGAGCTCGTTCTTCAATTGCTTCAAGCCCTTGCTTTAAATCATGGATCTCAGCATACATCTGATCATTACGTTTTTTTAAGCCTGAATTTACTTGCTTTTGGATCTCAACATCCTTTTGCACATTGGTGTACTCACCAAAGCCATTTTTACCAAACCAGAAGGTAAACTGCAGCCAGCCAAGTATCACTAACAACATTAGGGCAAAGAGACGCATATTGACTCCAAATAAAACTCATACCGTCATTCGAACTGGTACTAGCGTAGTGGTATTGGTTAAGAAAAGGTCGAACAGACACATCAAATACGAGTTAATTTCGCATAAAGACGCAGGGCGTAATAATCCCATAAAGTCCGGCAGCTGACTAGCCGAAAGGTAGGGATGATAACGGATAAATCAATAGATATAAAAAAACCGTCTCAGTGAGACGGTTTTTTATTAAGACTAGAAATTAACTAGTTATCAAACTTATCTTCAGAAAGATTAAGCTTGACCTTTAACTTCTTTAAGACCGTTGTAAGGTGCTTTTTCACCTAGAGCTTCTTCGATACGAATTAGCTGGTTGTACTTAGCAACACGGTCAGAACGGCTCATAGAACCAGTTTTGATTTGACCTGCAGCAGTACCTACCGCTAGGTCAGCGATAGTTGCGTCTTCAGTTTCACCAGAACGGTGAGAGATTACAGCTGTGTAACCTGCGTCTTTAGCCATCTTGATTGCAGCTAGAGTCTCAGTTAGAGAACCGATTTGGTTGAACTTGATAAGGATAGAGTTAGCTACGCCTTTCTCGATACCTTCAGCTAGGATCTTAGTGTTAGTAACGAATAGATCGTCACCTACTAGTTGAAGCTTGTCACCTAGTAGCTCAGTTTGGTGCTTGAAGCCATCCCAGTCAGACTCGTCTAGACCGTCTTCGATAGAAACGATTGGGAATTGGTTAGCTAGCTCAGCTAGGTAGTGGTTGAACTCTTCAGAAGAGAAAGTCTTACCTTCGCCTTTCATGTTGTAGATGCCAGCTTCTTTGTCGAAGAACTCAGATGCAGCACAGTCCATAGCTAGAGTAACGTCTTTACCTAGTTCGTAACCAGCAGCGGCAACAGCTTCTGCGATAACTTCTAGAGCTTCAGCGTTAGACTTAAGGTTAGGAGCGAAACCACCTTCGTCACCAACTGCAGTGCTGTAGCCTTTAGACTTAAGAACTTTAGCTAGGTTGTGGAATACTTCTGCACCGATACGTAGACCTTCTTTAAGAGTCTTAGCGCCAACTGGCTGGATCATGAACTCTTGGATGTCAACGTTGTTATCAGCGTGCTCACCACCGTTGATGATGTTCATCATTGGTAGAGGCATAGAGAACTGACCAGCAGTACCGTTTAACTCTGCAATGTGAGCGTAAAGAGGCATGCCTTTAGCAGCAGCTGCTGCTTTAGCGTTTGCTAGAGAAACAGCTAGGATAGCGTTCGCACCGAAGTTTGCTTTGTTGTCAGTACCATCTAGCTCGATCATGATTTGATCTAACTCTGCTTGGTTTTTCGCGTCTTTACCAACTAGCGCTTCAGCGATTGGGCCGTTTACAGCTTCAACAGCTTTAAGAACACCTTTACCTAGGAAACGTGTTTTGTCACCGTCACGTAGCTCAAGAGCTTCGCGAGAACCAGTAGATGCGCCAGATGGAGCTGCCGCCATACCTACGAAACCGCTTTCTAGGTGAACTTCAGCTTCAACTGTTGGGTTACCACGTGAATCGATGATTTCACGACCTAGAACTTTAACGATCTTAGACATTGTGTTTCCTCTCGTACTATTTTGAATTTAAAAGCTAACAGGCAGCGGTGAATGCAGTATTCACCGCTACTTAGAATTCTTATTTATCCAAATCACCACGCTGATTTTCACCAGCTGCTTTCACAAAACCTTCGAATAATGGGTGGCCATCACGAGGTGTTGATGTGAATTCAGGGTGGAATTGACATGCTACAAACCATGGGTGGTTCGGGATTTCAATAATTTCTACTAACTTCTTATCCGCAGACAAACCAGACACTTTTAAGCCCGCTTTCTCAATCTGTGGACGAAGCACGTTGTTCACTTCATAACGGTGACGGTGACGCTCATGAATCGTTGCGTTGCCGTATAGCTCACGTACTTTTGAGCCTTCTTCTAAATGACAAAGCTGAGAACCCAAACGCATTGTACCGCCCAGATCAGATTCTTCCGTACGCTCTTCAACTTTACCTTCACCATCAACCCACTCAGTGATCAAACCAACAACTGGGAATTTCGTCTCTTTCGAGAATTCACTTGAGTGAGCACCTTGCATACCGGCAACATTACGAGCGTATTCAATCAACGCTACTTGCATACCTAAACAAATACCAAGGTAAGGAACTTTATTTTCACGTGCGTATTGTGCTGCTAAGATCTTACCCTCAACACCACGGTCACCAAAGCCACCAGGAACTAGAATTGCGTCTAGGCCTTCAAGTACTTCAGTACCTTTAGATTCAACGTCTTGTGAATCTACATATTTAATTGTGACGCTTAGACGATTTTTCAAGCCTGCATGTTTCAGAGCTTCATTCACCGACTTGTACGCATCTGGTAATTCAATGTATTTACCAACCATACCGATAGTTACTTCACCAGTCGGGTTTGCTTCTTCGTAGATTACTTGTTCCCACTCAGATAGATCAGCTTCAGGAGCCGTAATACCAAAGCGCTTACAAACAAGATCATCAGTGCCTTGCGCTTTGATCAATTGTGGGATCTTGTAGATAGAATCTACGTCACGCATAGAAATAACAGCATTTTCTTGAACATTACAGAACAATGCGATTTTCTTACGCTCATTCGCAGGAATGTTACGATCTGAACGACAAACAAGAATGTCTGGCTGAATACCAATAGACAGAAGCTCTTTTACAGAGTGCTGAGTTGGCTTAGTTTTCACTTCACCTGCTGCCGCTAGGTAAGGAACTAATGTTAGGTGCATGAACATTGCACGCTCACGGCCAAGCTCTACTGCTAGCTGGCGAATCGCTTCCATGAATGGTAGAGACTCGATATCACCAACCGTACCACCAACCTCAACGATCGCAATATCGTGGCCTTCGGCACCAGCAATAACACGCTCTTTGATTGAGTTAGTAATGTGAGGAATAACTTGAATAGTTGCACCTAAGTAATCACCGCGACGTTCTTTACGAAGTACGTCTGCGTAAACACGACCAGCCGTAAAGTTGTTACGCTTAGTCATCTTGGTGCGAATGAAACGCTCGTAGTGACCTAAATCTAGATCAGTTTCAGCGCCGTCCTCCGTGACGAATACTTCACCATGTTGAGTTGGGCTCATTGTGCCTGGGTCAACGTTGATGTATGGGTCTAGCTTCATCATTGTGACTTTTAAGCCACGTGCTTCTAAAATAGCCGCTAATGATGCTGCTGCAATACCTTTACCTAGAGAGGATACAACCCCGCCAGTAACAAAAATGTAATTCGTCGTCATACGTAACCTGAAGTTGGTTTAATGAGGGTTAAAATGGAAATTATCTGGACGGGAAATAAATATACCAGATCCACCTTATCGCCACAACGTGAAAAGTATCACAGTTATCTGATTTATTTTTTGCTTCAAATCAATTCCGCTCAACACGTTTCACATTTTCCCATTCGGCATCCAGCTCATCTAAAGTACAATCTTGTAGCTCTTTTCCTTGCGCTGCCACTAAACTTTCAACCCCTCGAAAGCGGCGTTCAAACTTATTATTAGCCTTACGAAGCGCTGATTCCGGGTCTTGGCCTAGATGACGAACCATATTAACTGTAGCAAATAATAAGTCCCCTAACTCTTCTTCTATTTTTTGTTCTGCGGGGTCGATTTTCAGCGCTTCATCTAGCACTTCATCCACTTCTTCACGTACTTTATCCGCAACTGGACCAAGCGTTTCCCAGTCAAAACCAAACTTAGCACACCGTTTTTGCAGTTTTATTGCTCTTGAAAGCGCAGGTAATGCCTTTGGAATCGAGCTAAGAATACTATCATCGGACTCTTGCTTATTTTTCTGTGCTTTTTCTTTGGCTTTTTCAGCTTCCCAGTTAGCGGCAATTGCTTCATCACTCTCAAACTCAGCATCTGAAAAAACATGAGGATGACGACGGACTAACTTTTCATTGATCCCTTCAACCACATCATTAAAGTCAAACAGCCCTTTTTCTTTCGCTAATTGACTGTAAAACACAACTTGGAAGAGTAAATCTCCTAATTCTTCTTGCAGGTTTGACCAATCTTTATTCTCAATGGCATCCACCACTTCATAAGTTTCTTCGATGGTATGCGGCACAATAGTGTCAAAGGTTTGTTTTTTGTCCCAAGGACAACCCGACTCTTCATCGCGTAGTGCTGACATAATTGAAAGTAATTCATCCAAAGATGTTTGTGTGGTCATCTATTTATCCTCAAAGTTAATTTTGTTTATCACAATATGCTGGGAGCTTATGATGTAAGATTTTCATTCCTACTGTTGATCCAATAAAAAAGCCAGCAAGTGATGCACTTACTGGCTTCTGTTATGTGATAAGAGCAGCCCTAACCTAAACGCTGTGCTGTCACTACGTCTCTGATTTGTTCAACTCGGGTGATCACCCGACTCAGAATATCAATATTGGTGACCTCTAAATCAAAGTCCATTACTGACAACTGTTTTTTATAGTCTGTTCTGCTCTTCATACCAGAGACTTTTATTTTTTCGTTGGCCAGTAACGTCGTAACATCTTTTAGTAGACCTGTCCGTTCCATGGCTGTAACACGTAAAGTTAAAATGTAAGAACCTACAAAGCCGCCCCCCCACACCGTATCTATAATACGCTCTGGTGCGTGATGACGAAGCTCTTCCAGTTGCTCACAATCGCTGCGATGAACAGAAATACCACGCCCTTGAGTGATATAACCTGAAATACCATCACCAGGAATTGGCTGACAACAACGAGCAAGGTGAGTCATCAAGTTATCCACCCCTTCAACCACAACAGCATCGCGCTGTGGTTTGCTGGCTGCTGGGGTCTTCGCTTCCGACTCTTGCAGCTTTTCTAATAACTGCTGATCTTCTTCTTCTGCGCTTGGCTTATTCACTAGCGCATTAATGTGATTAACAATCTGATTAATACGCAAGTCACCGCTGCCGACACCAGCATACAGCTCATCCGGTGTATTTACGTTAAATCGTTTTAATGCGTACTCTTCCGCGTCTTTTAACGTGGCACCAATTTTCGCTAATTCATTTTCAAGAATTTCTTTACCTGCAACGAGGTTTTTCTCACGGCCCTGCTTACGATACCACGCATTGATCTTGGCACGAGCACGCCCAGAATGCACAAAACCTAAGCTCGGGTTTAACCAGTCACGAGAAGGGTTTGGCTCTTTTTGCGTGATGATTTCAACTTGATCACCCATTTTCAGTACATGGGTAAATGGCACGATACGACCACCAACTTTCGCACCGATACAACGATGCCCAACTTCTGAGTGAATATGGTATGCAAAATCCAAAGGCGTTGACCCTGTTGGCAAGTCCACCACATCCCCTTTAGGTGTAAAGGCATACACGCGATCATCAAACACTTGGCTACGAAGCTCATCCAGCATTTCACCAGAATCCGACATCTCTTCTTGCCAATCCAACAGTTTACGTAGCCAAGTGATTTTCTCGTCGTAGCCACTACGACCCGCCGTCGAGCCTTCTTTGTATTTCCAGTGAGCTGCCACCCCTAATTCAGATTCTTCGTGCATTTGCTTAGTACGGATCTGAATTTCAATGGTTTTGCCTTCAGGCCCTAACACTACGGTATGGATAGACTGGTAGCCGTTTGGCTTAGGGTTAGCCACATAGTCATCAAATTCACTTGGTAAATGACGATATTTCGTATGAACAGCACCTAGTGCGGCATAACAGTCTTGCAATTGCGCAGCAATAATTCGCACTGCCCGAACATCAAAAAGCTCATCAAACGCTAAGCCTTTTTTCTGCATTTTTCGCCAAATGCTGTAGATGTGTTTTGGTCGACCGCTCACTTCAGCATCAATGTTCGATTTTGACATTGAATCCGACAGATCAGTAACAAAATCAGAAATGTACTGCTCACGTACAATACGTCGCTCAGACAACTGCTTAGCAATTTGCTTATAGGTGTCCGAATGCTGATAGCGGAACGCGTAATCTTCAATTTCCCACTTCAGCTGACCAATACCTAAACGGTTTGCTAGTGGCGCATAAATATTTGCGCACTCTTTTGCAGCGGCTTGACGTACTTCATCAGGCTCATTTTTTACTTCACGTAGATTACAAATACGCTCAGCCAGCTTAATCACCACACAGCGGAAATCATCAACCATAGAAAGCAACATTCGACGAACGTTATCCACCTGAGACGACGTTGCTGTTCCGTCTTGCGTCACATTAAGGTGACCAATGGCAGCCATTTCATCAACACCATCAATCAACTTAGCCACTTCTTTGCCGTACTGCTCAGTAAGCTCTTCGCGATCCAAAACGCCACCAGCGACCAGCGGAAAGAGTTGAGCTGACATCAACGTCGCACGGTCCATGCTTAAAGTAATGAGGATTTCGATCATTTCTCGTCCTCGCCACAACAGCAACGGCCCTAGATCCAATCCATTTGTAAGCGTTTCACAATACTGATAAACCTTACTCAGCTTCTGTGATGTTTTCGCATCTTGACCTAAGCTATCAATCCAGCCCTGAAGCTCGAATTGCTCATTTTCCTTTAAGTGTGCACCGCGAACCGCGACCATGTCTTCTATCCTGTTTTCTTTAAAGGTGTTTATTTGGCTGCTTGTTTGACAAAAAGTGCCATGGATTCCAAGTGCCCTGTATGAGGGAACATATCAAGCATACCTAACTTATGTAATTTATACCCGCGTTGTAATAATACTTGGCTATCTCGTGCCAGCGTCGCAGGGTTGCAAGAAACATAAACAACTGATTGAGCATTTAATTCTGCCACATATTCCATGACCCCGGCAGCCCCTGCTCGTGCCGGATCGAGTAATATTTTTGAAAATTTGGCCTTTGCCCACACTTGGTTGGTTATATCTTGCTCTAAATCTGCTTGGTAAAACTCAGCGTTAGATAACTGATTTTGTTTCGCATTCTCAGTCGCACGCTCAACCATCTCATCAACCCCTTCAACACCAACCACAGCCGACGCTTTTTGGGCCAAAGGCAAGCTAAAGTTACCTAAGCCACAGAACAAATCTAAAACACGATCGTCCTTTTGAACATCTAACCATTGCAGAGCTTGTGCGACCATTTTTTCATTCACGGTTTTATTTACCTGAATGAAGTTTTGTGGAGAAAAGTTCAGCTTTGCTCCATTCATTGAATAGTAAGGTTCATCCCCAACCACACGTTCACAGTGTTCTGGTGATGATGCTAAATACAAAATCAGATCATGCTGTTGGGCAAAATTCAATAATGCCGTTTTATCTTGCTCTTTCAGCGGCTTTAAATGACGCAGTAAACAAACGCGACCATTTTCTGCTTCAACAAGCTCAACATGCCCAAGATCTTTATAGGCTTTTAGCTGGCTTAACAGGGCATAAAGTTCATTTAACAGCTCATCCAAAGACGGCACTAAAACAGGGCAATGACGTACATCGACAATCTCTTTGCTTTGCTTTTTACGAAAACCCATTTTCAGTTGCTTGGTGTTTTTATCAAACATCAAACTAAAACGCGCACGTCGACGATAGCCTTTATCGCCAGCCACAATCGCCTCAGCTTGTTTTAAATCGGCACCTGCAAACTTATTCATTAACTCCGCTAACGATGCTTCTTTTGCCGCAACCTGCCCTTCGTGGCTTAGGTGCTGTAAGTTACAGCCACCGCACTGGCGATAATGCTGACAAAATGGCTCAATACGCTCATTACTTTGAGATTGCAGCTTTATCAGCTTGGCTTTTGCGTAGCTTTTCTTTTGCTCTGTTAACTGAACCACCGCTTTTTCACCGGGCAACACACCATCAACAAAAATAAGTTTCTTATCAAGAAAACCAATGCCTGCACCTGCATGATCCAAACGCTCGATCATTATTGCTTTGTGTTTTTTATCTACAGTGGTGCGTTTTTGTGGCTTGAAAAAGCGTGCCATAACAGTGTTTACCTACAGTTTAATTGCTTCTGTCATTTAGAAGCTTTACATCTCAAAGTGCGCTATTGATTCACTGTTCAAGCATTGATTGATTGTCGAATCATCATTACTTGATTAAGCTAGCGACTGAACAAGTAGCCATTTTCCCACAGAACATTAATTTTGCAATTAAGAGAATCATGACCAAGTACGGCTTACGCGCGCGCGTCATCACGCTAACTCTAGCTCCAACTCTTATTATCGGTTTGTTATTAAGTGCTTTTTTCACCATGAACCGTTATAAAGATCTCGAATCTCAATTGATTTCGACTGGAACAAGTATTATCGAGCCACTGGCAATTTCCAGTGAATACGGCATGACCGAGCAAAGTCGTGAAGCGGTAAGAAGGCTCATTAGCTACGCCCACCGTAAACATTCTCAAATCGTGCGCAGTATTGCCGTGTTCGATGCTCGCCATGAGTTGTTTGTAACTTCAAATTTTCACCCCAATTTTGAAATGCTGACTTTTCCTAAAGACAAAGCCATTCCTTTGTTAATGGACATCAGTTTGCATGATGATGTACTCATTCTACGAGCCCCCATTTTAGCCGAAGGCCAATTCACTACCCCTTTTGGCAGCCCACAAACCGCCAACCAAGCACTGGGTTACATTGCTATTGAATTGGATTTGTCTTCCGTTCGCTTGCAGCAATACCAAGAGATTTTTGCCGCGCTGGTGGTCTTGATCCTCGGCATGAGTCTATCCGGTTTGTTTGCATACCGCTTAATGCAGGATGTCACCCAGCCAATTTCTCACATGGTTAGTGTGGTCGATAGGATCCGGCGCGGCCATTTGGATGTACGGATTGAGGGAAAATTACATGGTGAACTAGATACCTTAAAAAATGGTATTAACGCCATGGCAATTTCCCTATCTGAATACCATGTCGAAATGCAACAAAGTATCGACCAAGCGACTTCTGATTTACGAGAAACACTAGAACAGTTAGAGATCCAAAACGTTGAGTTAGATATTGCCAAAAAACGCGCACAAGAAGCGGCCCGTGTAAAATCCGAGTTTTTGGCCAACATGTCACACGAACTACGTACGCCACTTAATGGTGTCATTGGCTTTACACGTCAAATGCTCAAAACTCGTTTATCGGCAAGCCAACAAGATTACCTGCAAACCATCGAGCGTTCAGCCAATAACTTACTGACCATCATTAATGACATTCTCGACTTCTCGAAACTAGAAGCGGGTAAACTACTACTGGAAAATATTCCATTTGAATTCCAAGACTCGTTAGATGAAGTCGTTAGCTTATTAGCGCCAAGTGCCCACGAAAAAGGATTAGAAATCACCCTAAAAGTGGATCCTAAAATTCCACCGGGCTTAATTGGGGATCCACTGCGTATTCAACAGGTTCTGACCAACCTCATTGGTAATTCCATTAAGTTTACCGAGCGTGGCAACATTGATATCTCCGTTGAACTGAAAAGCATACGTGATGACAATGTCGAGCTTCAATTTGTGGTTCGAGATACTGGTATTGGTATTTCAGAGCGCCAACAAGCGCAGCTGTTCCAAGCCTTTAGTCAAGCGGATGCCAGTATTTCTCGCCGCTATGGTGGTACAGGATTGGGCCTTGTGATCACTCAAAAACTCGTCTCTCAAATGGGTGGCGAAATTGGCTTAACCAGTCGCCTTCACCAAGGCTCTACTTTCTGGTTTGGTATTCGTTTAAACACTACCGAACTACCACTATCTCAGCCAATTGATAATCAAATTCTGCATAATAAGAAACTGTTATTAATCGAGCCAAATATGCAGTCGGCCTCGATTATCCAGCAGCAATTAATTCGTGAAGGCTTGTTTGTGACTTACCGCTCTGTGATGCCTGATGAAGTAGAACATCACGACTTTGCTTTAATCAATCTAAGTCCAAGTAGTCAGCTGGATTCTGAAATCATCATCAATGTCGTCACTAAAGCGGAACAACATTGTGAGCGAGTGTTAGTGGGCTTACCAAGTACTGAGTTAGCACTTTCTGAACAACTGATCCACTCAGGTGCTGCCATGTGTTTAGCTAAACCGCTGTCGAAGCGAAAACTTCTGGATGCGCTTATTTCTACCCCAGCGTTATTAGAGCACACAAACGAGGCTACAACCGTCTCTGATATGGAGTCTCTGCCTTTAACCGTTATGGCAGTGGACGATAACCCGGCCAACCTTAAACTCATTACCGCCCTACTCAAAGAGCGTGTCAATAACGTCATTTCGTGCAGCAGTGGTATCGAAGCTGTTGAGCAAGCTACGCATACCAAATTTGATATTATTCTGATGGATATTCAAATGCCACAGATGGATGGAGTCACAGCCTGTCAAGAAATTCATAAGCTGGCCCTTAACGCAGAAACCCCCGTTATTGCGGTTACAGCCCATGCAATGAGCGGAGAGAGAGAAAGGCTACTGGATGCGGGCATGGATGATTACCTTACTAAGCCTATTGAAGAGCACATTTTGCAGCAAGTATTGACGCACTGGAACCCTTATACCTCAACCGCATTGGTTGAAAAAGTAACTAACCGCGCGCCAGATACATTACCAACACCAGACATATCCAAACACACGATCGATTGGACAGTCGCCTTGAAGCAAGCCGCAGGAAAAGAAGATCTTGCCCAAGAGATGTTACAGATGTTAATCGACTTTATTCCCGAGGTAGACGCCCAAGTCGAAACAGCGTTGAACGAAAAATCACTGACAATAGATGAGCTGTGCCACTACATCCATAAATTACACGGCAGTTGCTCATATTGTGGAGTACCAAGGCTAAAGCAGCTATGCCAAACCATTGAGCAAGCTCTGCGCTCAGGGAGCAGCCAAGATGACATTGAACCAGAGCTTTTTGAACTGCAAGATGAAATGGAAAAAGTGCTCACTGAGTCTAAACAGTTCATCACACTCAGTGAGGGTTAATTGGATTCAAAAATCACAGTAGCCACCGCATAGTGACGTTCATCAGCAATGGTTAGGTGGATATGAGACACCGCCATTGTTTGGGCCAGCTCAGCGGCTCGGTTCTGTAAAATCAGTATGGGTTTGCCTCTTTCATCATTACTGATCACAAAATCATGAAAAGTGACACCACAAGCAATGCCAGTTCCAAGCGCTTTAGAGGCAGCTTCTTTTGCGGCGAAACGCTTTGCTAGCAAACGGCCTTTCTGCTTAGTTTCGGTAAATTTACCCCACTCTTGCTCTGAGAGTATACGCTTTGCAAAGGTCTCACCAGTACGAGAAAGGGCCTTATCGACCCTTTCTATTTCGGCAATATCAGTGCCTAATCCAACAATCGCCATGATTAACGACGAGCATCCAGCATGATTTGCTTCATATCTGCAACGGCTTTATTTAAACCATCAAATACCGCACGACCAACAATAGAGTGACCAATATTCAGCTCATAGATCTCAGGCAGAGCCGCGATTGGCATCACGTTATGGTAGGTTAGACCGTGACCCGCATTAACCTTAAGACCTTGATCGTCAGCATAACTGGCTGCTGCTGCAATCTTTTTAAGCTCTGCTTGCTGGTCTTCATCTGTTGTTGCATCAGCATAATGGCCAGTGTGAAGTTCAATGTACGGAGCACCACAAGCAACCGATGCATCAATTTGCTCACGATCTGCATCAATAAACAAAGATACTTTAATGCCTGCAGCGGTTAGCTTCTCAGTGGCTTCTTTCACTTTTTCAAGCTGACCTGCAACGTTCAGTCCACCTTCAGTAGTAAGCTCTTCGCGTTTTTCAGGCACTAAGCAAACAAACTCAGGTTTCACTTCCAGTGCAATGTTCACCATTTCATCAGTGACAGCCATCTCCAAGTTCATGCGAGTCTGAATCGTTTCTTTCAGAATTTTCACATCGCGGTCAACAATATGGCGACGATCTTCACGCAAATGAACAGTAATACCATCAGCACCTGCACGCTCTGCAATTTCTGCAGCATGAACAGGATCAGGGTAACGTGTACCTCGTGCGTTACGCAGCGTTGCCACGTGATCAATATTCACGCCCAGTAAAATCGTATTCATTTTCCGATACTCCTTGCTCGGGGGATAAATAATTCCCTGCTTTTTAATGGTTTTCCGCCAAGATACGGCTTTAGTGCTATACGTGTAAAGCGTTTTGCGGCTTGTAGTTGCTGTTTCGTTTCGAATCTGCGTTCACTGATCGCAATGAGTTCATTACCTAAAAAGGAAAAGTTATCCACTCGCATGGAAGCCAAAAAACCTTTCTGTTCTCGATAACGGTAAGTCATTTGTGGATCAACATATTCACCAGAACCTGCGCAATGCAAGAAATCGACACCATAGCCCAGCGCCGATAACATCGCGAGTTCAAAGCGTCGTAATGCGGGCTCAGGGTTCTTGCTTTGAGCTAATTCAGTTAAAGCAGAAAGGTAGTCAAGAAACAGCCCTGGGTAAGGGGTTTCATTTTCCAGTACCCGACCTAGAATCTCGTTCAAGTACATGGCTGAATATAAGGTTAGCCCAGTTAAAGGAAGACCCAAGCTAATGGGCTCTGCATGGCGCAATGTTCTCATTGAGCCTTTACCAGACCATTTCATAAGAAGTGGGGTAAAAGGTTGAAGAGCGCCTTTTAGCTGTGAACGCTTACTGCGTGCCCCTTTAGACATCACAGAAATTCGACCATACTCTTCGCTAAACACATCTAAAATAAGACTGGTTTCGCTGTACGGGCGACGATGCAAAACAAAGCAACGTTGCAGCCCTTCACTCATAATGGGAGTTCCATATTAGTTCGGAGCTGTACTCCAGAATAACGTTAAAATGTTTGTGTTGCCGCTAACCACGAAAGGAAAGTGACAACACAATGACACCGTTATAAATCGTCGATATAACCTAAGCTGCGCAGCGCACGCTCGTCATCCGCCCAGCCAGATTTCACTTTTACCCACAATTCAAGGTAAACGCCACGACCAAATAAATCTTCCATATCTAGGCGAGCTTCACGGCCGATGGTTTTGATCTTTTCACCACCTTTACCAACAACCATTTTCTTTTGACCTAATCGTTCCACTAGGATTAAGCCATTAATATGGAAGCCATCAGTATCTGGGTTGTAATCAAACCGTTCAATCTCTACCGTCACTGAATACGGTAGCTCTTCACCCGTGAAACGCATCAGTTTCTCACGAATGATTTCAGACGCCATAAAACGTTGTGAACGATCCGTTACGTATTCTTCCGGAAAATGGTGCACTGCTTTTGGCAAGTGTTCACGAACCAACTTGCGAATCACATCGACGTTAGTGCCTTTTTTCGCTGAAATTGGCACAACATCTACAAAGTCCATTTTTTCCGATAGAGACTGTAGGTGTAACATTACTTCATTGCGATCTTTTACGTTATCAACTTTGTTCACCAACATGACTGTTGGGAAATTTGATTTACGTAATTTATTCAGCACCATTTCATCGTCAGCGGTCCAGTGAGTACCATCAACAAGAAACAAAACTAAATTAACGTCACTTAATGAGCTATTAGCTGCACGATTCATTAAGCGGTTAATCGCACGTTTTTCCTCAATGTGCAGCCCAGGAGTATCAACATAAATCGCTTGATAATCCCCTTCTGTTTCAACACCCATAATACGGTGACGAGTGGTTTGTGGCTTACGTGAGGTAATCGAAATTTTTTGCCCTAGAATATTATTCAGTAATGTTGACTTACCAACATTTGGGCGGCCAACAATAGCAATGAAGCCACAGTGTTGGTCTTCAGCAGACGATTGTTTTTTTTCAGATGCAAAGTAGGCATCTAAATCAAATTCTTGTTCATCAGACATTAGTTTAGTTGTCCCAATGCTAATTCAGCGGCCGCTTGCTCTGCCTTGCGTCGACTGCTGCCTTTACCAACAACAGGTTTATCCAAACCTGCTACATCACACTGCACCGTAAACTCTTGGTTATGTGCTTCACCTTTAATTTTAGTCACACTATAGACAGGCAACGGTAAACGTCGACCTTGTAAGTGCTCCTGAAGGCGTGTTTTTGGATCTTTTTGTGATACGCCTGGTTCAATGCTTTCTAAGCGGGTGTTGTACCACGCTAAGATCACACCGCGAACCACTTCAATATCACTGTCTAAATAAATCGCACCAATGATCGCTTCAACGGCATCCGCTAAAATTGAATCACGGCGGAAACCGCCACTTTTCAATTCACCAGGGCCAAGCTGTAGGTATTCGCCTAATTCAAATTCTCTGCCCAGTTCAGCCAATGTATGCCCACGTACCAACGTAGCACGCATACGACTCATATCCCCTTCGTCCACTTTCGGGAAACGGTGATACAAATCATCCGCGATCACAAAGCTTAAAATAGAATCGCCTAGAAACTCTAGGCGCTCGTTATGCTTGCTGTTTGCACTGCGGTGCGTTAAAGCCAAGTTAATTAAATCTCGGCTTTTAAATTCATAGCCTAACTTTTTCTGTAGGCGTTCAATAGAAGATGTCATTCTATCTCAATCAGTCAATGCCACCGATGCGGTTAAAACGCACACCAGTAGGGATCCAAGAAGGCAGCACACTATCGCTACTGCGTTCAAATTCAAAGCTGATCCAGATCCCGACCGCTTTACCAACAAGGTTCGCTTCAGGAACAAAGCCCCAATAGCGGCTGTCGGCACTGTTGTCTCGGTTATCACCCATTACAAAGTACTGCCCTTCCGGTACAACCCACTCGTTAATACCTGGGCGAGGTTGGTACGCAGAAACACGATCTCGGCGACTCGGGTTAACCAGAATCTGATGCTCAATATCACTCATCAATTTCTCTGAGTATTTAATGAGAGTGGTGTTATTTTGGTCAAACTCTGAATCTTGCTTATCGGTTAAAGCCACTACCTTACAACGGCTTTCCTCAGCAGATTTAATACAAAGTTGTTTACTGCTGTTGTAGTAAACGGTATCACCAGGTAAACCGACCACACGCTTGATGTAATCAATATTAGGCTGAGGCGGGTATTTAAACACCACCACATCACCACGTTCTGGTTCACCCACTTCTACCAATTTGCTACGCCATACTGGATCACGTAGACCATACGTAAACTTTTCAACCAAGATAAAATCACCAACTAATAGGGTTGGCATCATTGACCCGGATGGGATCTGGAACGGCTCATAAATAAAAGAGCGTAAAACTAAAACTAAGCCAATCACCGGGAAGATAGAAACCGACGTTTCGACCCAACTCGGCTGTGGCGCAATTTTAGCTAGGGTAACAGCATCTACTTGCCCGCCCGCTTCGACATCTGCAGCCTCAATTTTTAGCTTGCGCTTTGGCGCCCAAAGAAACTTATCCAGAGCCCAAACGATACCTGTCACTAAGGTCACAATGACCAAAATGAGCGAAAAAGTATTTGCCATTTATATCCCTTAAATCTTAATCATAAATATGGTTGAGCAGCACTCTACCCAACCACGATGCAATAATAGGTTAATCTTTACCTACATGCAGAATAGCCAAGAACGCTTCTTGAGGCAGCTCTACGTTACCGATCTGCTTCATACGTTTCTTACCTTCTTTCTGTTTCTTCAACAGTTTCTTCTTACGACTCACGTCACCACCGTAACATTTTGCGATTACGTTTTTACGCAGCTGCTTAACGGTGGAGCGAGCAATAATGTGGTTACCAATTGCAGCCTGAATTGCAATATCGAACATCTGACGAGGAATGAACTCTTTCATCTTCTCAACCAACAGACGACCACGGCCTTGCGCGTTGTCGTGGTGAGTGATGATAGCTAATGCATCCACACGGTCACCATTCAATAGTACATCAACACGTACCATGTTTGACGCTTCATAACGGTGGAAGTTGTAGTCTAGCGACGCATAACCACGAGATGTGGATTTCAGGCGATCAAAGAAGTCCAGTACCACTTCTGACATCGGAATATCATAAGTTAGGGCAACTTGATTACCGTGGTAAACCATGTCTACCTGAATACCGCGCTTCTCGACACATAGCGTAATTACATTACCTAGGTAATCCGATGGTACAAGAATGTTACAACGGGCAATCGGCTCGCGGATTTCATCCAAATCATTAACGGCTGGTAACTTCGAAGGGCTGTCTACATACAGTATCTCACCATCGGTTTTTACAACTTCGTATACTACCGTTGGTGCTGTTGTGATCAGGTCTAGATCGTATTCACGCTCTAAACGCTCTTGAATGATTTCCATGTGTAGCATACCTAAGAAGCCACAACGGAAACCAAAACCTAGTGCTGCTGAACTCTCTGGCTCATAGAACAGAGATGCATCATTTAGGCTTAATTTGCCCAGTGCATCACGGAAGTTCTCGTAATCATCAGAAGAAACAGGGAACAAGCCAGCATAAACCTGAGGTTTCACTTTTTGAAAACCTGGTAATGCTTCTTCGCTACCATGTTTCGCATGAGTTAATGTATCACCAACTGGTGCACCTAGGATGTCTTTAATACCACAAACAACCCAACCAACTTCGCCAGTTTGCAATACATCAGTATCAATTTGCTTAGGTGTAAAGATACCAATTCGATCAATACCCCAAACTTGGCCAGTACTCATTACTTTGATTTTGTCATTTTTCTTCAGAGAACCATTTTTGATTCGAACTAAAGAAACAACACCTAAGTAGTTATCAAACCAAGAATCGATAATAAGCGCTTGTGTTGGAGCATCAGGATCGCCTTCCGGAGCCGGAATCGCTGTTACGATGTTTTCTAATACATCCTCAACACCGATACCCGTCTTTGCAGAACAACGAGTTGCTTCCATGGCATCAATGCCAACAATTTCTTCAATTTCTTCTGATACGCGCTCAGGATCAGCTGCTGGCAGGTCAATTTTATTCAAAATTGGCACAACCTCTAGATCCATTTCAATAGCGGTGTAACAGTTTGCTAGGGTTTGTGCTTCAACACCTTGCCCTGCATCAACCACCAGCAATGCCCCTTCACAGGCAGCAAGAGAACGTGATACTTCATAAGAGAAGTCGACGTGTCCTGGTGTATCGATAAAGTTAAGTTGATAAGTTTCACCATCTTTTGCCTTGTAATCGAGCGTCACGCTCTGGGCTTTAATGGTGATACCGCGTTCGCGTTCTAGGTCCATGGAGTCAAGAACCTGCGCTTCCATTTCACGATTGGAAAGGCCACCGCATACTTGGATCAAGCGGTCGGATAAGGTCGACTTACCATGGTCGATATGTGCGATAATCGAAAAATTACGAATGTTCTTCATGGATTGGCGTGACTAACTCAATTAATTAATAGATGGGATCAAACGATCAAGTTGCAGGATTCTACCCAATTTCACTGCTGCTAGCTATCCTCAGATGCTGCATTTGTCGCCATATTTGCAGATAAAGGCATTCCAAGGACGCGAATTAACCGCAATTTATCGGCAGTTTTAGTTTCAATCGCCTTTGCAAGCAGCTTAGCAATGGTAATACCAAGGCCAGTAAACAGTACTGATGTGGCTATGGTAATCAACTCATTACCTGAAAACAGAGCTTCTGATATTCCTGCTCCTAGTATTAAAAATAGCAGAGGAACCATGTAAACCACCAACGCTGATTGCAATACGCTTTTTTCTGGTAAACCAATCTCAACCAGCTCTCCTACGTGCAATTTCGTGTCTGTTGTCAGCTGCCATTGGTGTTCTTTGCCCGGCAGAGCTTTCGAAACGATGCCTGTTCCACAGCTACTGCGAGAAGAACAATGACCGCAGCTGGTTTCTTGCTGACAACCCACTGTCACTCTCTGACTATCAACACGTAAAACGGTGGCGAGTGCTGTCATCATTACTGAGTCACCTTTTTGTTCACATTACGAAATGACACTGACTCAGCGATACGTTTAGCGGTAGATGGAGGAATATCGCCCACTACGGTAACTTCTCGTTGGCCATCAATATGACTATGAAACGTACGGCGGCCTTGTCTTACTAACTGCTCCCGAACAGACAAGCTATCTGCATCAGAAATATACACAGAGAAATTAAATAGCCCATCGGTGTACATTTGACTTTCAACTGCTTTTTCCGTGATAGCAAGGCGGTAGCTATTATAATTGATTGATTCAAAACCGGCTGGCTTCCAAGCTAAAAACCAACCAGCACTGCTGTTGCTTCGTCTTGGCATCGACACCGCAGTCGGAAGAGTTACTTGGTTCAAGCCATCCAACAAATCTGCAATTTTATCATTCACTACATAAGACACGGCACGATATTGCTCTAACGCCTCCCCTTCACGACTCACTAAATCAGTACGTAAGGGTAACTTGCTGCGTTCATCAATCCACACCATATAAGAGTAACGGTTACCGTCTTTTGGTACGACGCGAATCACATCACACGCTGAACCAGCTTCACGTGCTTTTCCCATGGACACAAAGTCATAATACTTAGACAGGTGCTCAATATCACTGTTCATGAGCGGCGGAATTGGGGCCACCATATTACTAGAAGCGATAGTAAATGGGTCTATACCTTGTTCGAAATAGCTGATTTCACTACCACGGCGGATCACTTCACGTACCGGACCGCTTAAATACACTAAGTGTGCTAAGGCTTGTTCATTATAAGTCGCATAGCGATACATCAGTGGCTCAATACTGTTTTGCTTAATCAGTATGTAAGACATTTCATAGTTTAGCTGTGTGCTAGCTTGGCCCATTTGATGCAATAAAGCCTCCGCAGATCTTGACTCTGCAGAGGCTTGAGAAGTCATCAAACTGACCAGTGCCAGCACACTGACCAGAATTTTTTTCATTTACTCCGCCAATATTAATTCTTGCTCTAACAACTCACGGTTAATTGAACCGTCTTGAGCATTCAGCCTTAGCTGTAATTCATAATCTTGTAGCATGGCATTAATACGGCGACGTTGCTCCATAAGCTGAGCTTCATCTGATGCTGAATGCCTAACAGTATCACGAGTTAAACTTACAGGCTCAACTGACCCGGCAAACGGAATAGTGTTTAAAACTGGAAGTTGTTCTGCCGGATTTAACTCGCCCTCGCCACCATTATATTGCTGAACACCAACAATAACAGCAAGAGAGACACAGGCCGCAATTGCTACTTGGCCAAATTGCGTTAACCACGTAGGTAAAGTTCGTTTTACTTCTTGAGGGGTTGGCTGCTCTTCAACGAATGTGTCTACTGACTCAAGCTTATTCACTGAGTGAGCAGGTTCATTTTCCAAAGCTAAAGCCACACTGTCTGCAATATTCCATTCCTTGCATTCAGGGGCATCACCACGCATCACATCACCAACAAGGTGAAAGTTCTGCCATGTTTCAGAGGATTTTTTATCATCAGTTAGAGAAGCAATAAGGCTTGGTTCAATTGCTTCTCCATCCATCAGAGCTGAAAGTTTTTCTTTGTCAGCCATTATCATCACCGTTTAACCGCTGGTTTCTAGCGCTGCATTAAAGGTCGAATTTTCTTTTCAACCGCTTCTCGAGCCCGGAAAATACGTGAACGTACCGTACCCACTGGACACCCCATTATTTCTGCGATCTCTTCATAACTTAAACCATCCAGTTCTCGTAATGTGATCGCGGTTTTTAAATCATCCGGCAGAGACTCTATCGTGCCAAAAACAACTTGTTTCAATTCATCTGACAACGTTAAGTTCTCAGGGTTCGATATTTCTTTTAAAGCGCCACTATTCTCATAGTATTCAGCATCTTCAGCATCGACATCCGTTGCAGGTGGGCGTCTACCCTGGGCGACTAAGTAGTTTTTAGCCGTGTTCACTGCGATACGATATAACCAGGTATAAAAAGCGCTTTCGCCTCTAAACCCTGGTAACGCACGATATGCCTTAATAAACGCTTCTTGAGCTACGTCTGGCACATCACCGGAATTGCTGACATAACGAGAAATAAGGTTACATACTTTATTTTGATATTTTACTACCAAAAGATTAAACGCTTGTTTATCGCCACGCTGAACTCGCTCAATCAATACTTGATCAGTCAACTGCTCGCTCATTCGAGCACGCACTCCTATTCGTTATTATTTATCTTAGCGGATTATTAAAAAGTGAATACTTAGACTGCAAAAAGTCATATTGACACCACCGCTGGTTTGAGCACTATGTAGGACAGTGTTACTACACTGAAGTTCCATCCATAATAAAAATACATTACGGCCCAAATAATCATTACTTTAGGCTGATAAATAGCTATGGACACCATTTTGGGCTCTGTACCCACTAGCTTACACTGGTAAATGTGACGAACAAAGACGGATTTTGATAAGATAACTGGATTACGACAGGGACATGATATTTATATGAACGAAAACCGTGAACAAACTCGTGAACACCTTTGCGATGTATTAGTGATTGGTAGTGGTGCTGCTGGCTTATCTCTTGCGCTTCGTGTAGCACCTTACGGTAAAGTAACCGTATTAAGTAAGGGGCCGCGCAGTGAAGGGGCTACCTTTTATGCCCAAGGTGGGATTGCCGCTGTATTTGATGAGTCAGACAGCATTGAATCTCATGTCCAGGATACTCAAATTGCTGGTGCAGGATTATGCGACGAAGATGTCGTCACTTTCATTGCCGAAAACGCAAAGCACTGTGTGCAGTGGCTGATTGATGGCGGTGTACCCTTTGATCGTGAGGAAAACGACAATAATGGGAACCCTCGTTATCACCTAACCCGAGAAGGTGGCCATAGTCATCGCCGTATTCTTCATGCTGCCGACGCAACAGGCATGGCTGTACAAAATTCATTGCAAGACAATGTATTAAACCACCCCAATATTACTATTTTAGAGCGCCATAACGCCCTTGATTTAATTACGGCTGATAAAATTGGTGGCAGCAGTGACGATATTGTTGGGGCCTATATTTGGAACCGTAATGAAGAGCAAGTGGAAACGGTACGAGCCAAATTTGTGGTGTTAGCCACTGGTGGTGCTTCCAAAGTATACCAATACACCTCTAATCCAGATGTCTCATCAGGTGATGGTATTGCCATGGCATGGCGCGCAGGTTGCCGAGTGGCCAATTTAGAATTCAACCAGTTCCATCCAACGTGTTTATACCACCCTGAAGCGCGCAACTTCTTGTTAACGGAAGCGCTCCGTGGCGAAGGTGCCTATTTAAGACGCCCTGATGGCACACGCTTTATGCCAGACATCGACCCTCGTGAAGAACTGGCTCCTCGTGATATTGTGGCTCGTGCTATCGACTACGAAATGAAACGCTTAGGCGCAGACTGTATGTACATTGACATCAGCCACAAGCCAAAAGAATTCATTGAAAAGCATTTCCCAACCATTCATGAAAAATTGCTTGGCTTTGGCTTTGATATGACCAAAGAGCCGATTCCAATCGTCCCAGCGGCTCATTACACGTGTGGTGGTGTGATTGTTGATCAACAAGGTCAAACGGATCTGAAGCAACTCTATGCCATTGGTGAAGTCAGTTACACTGGTCTTCATGGTGCCAATCGCATGGCTTCTAACTCATTACTTGAATGCGTGGTATACGCTTGGTCGGCTGCCGAAGATATTATTCGTCAAATTAGCGACGTGCCAATGCCGCCAAGCTTACCTAATTGGGATGAAAGTAAAGTGACCTGCTCTGATGAAGAAGTCGTGATTCAGCATAACTGGCATGAGCTACGTCTTTTCATGTGGGATTATGTGGGAATTGTACGTACAGATAAACGCCTAGAGCGAGCACTGCGCCGTATTAAACTACTAAAACAGGAAACGCACGACTATTACAGTAACTTCAAAGTATCGAACAATTTACTTGAGCTAAGAAACTTACTGGATGTGGCAGAGTTAATGATCCGCTGTGCTATGGAACGTAAAGAAAGCTGTGGTTTACACTACACCTTAGATTATCCTGAAGCGAAAGAGCATTCAGGGCCAACCATTCTGGTTCCAGAGCGCAAAAAATAAAACACAGCCGCCAACAACATAAAAAAGGAAGGTTCGATACCTTCCTTTCTTTTTATTTACTCCGCTTTAAATCTCACAATGGCTTTTTCTAACACGGCAGACTGTTCCGCGACCCCTCGCGCCGCCAACGAGTTCTCCGACGCCACTTTACTGTTATGCTCTGTGATATCACGAATTGAAGTTACATTTTTACTCACATCTTCCGACACCAAACTTTGTTCTTCTACCGCAGCCGCGATTTGGGTACTGGTATCCATGATCAATTGCATTTCCACAATAATATCTTGCAGTCTTTGCTGCGCTGCTGTGGCTTGTTCAACACTGTGCTCGCCTTTCTCCCTACACACCGCAATGTGCTCCACCACTTGGCCTGTTTGTCCTTGTAATGAACCAATAATGGATGAAATCTCTTCCGTCGATTGACGCGTCCGCATCGCTAACGCTCGTACTTCGTCGGCCACCACGGCAAAACCTCGTCCTTGCTCACCCGCTCGTGCCGCCTCAATCGCTGCATTTAATGCCAATAAGTTTGTCTGCTCTGAAATATCTCGAATCACACTTAATACAGACCCAATAGAGTCAGATAAAGCCGCAAGGTTAGTCACTTCTTCTGTTGCTTGCTCCAGTTCATGAGATAAAGAACCAATGGTGTCACACGTCCGCTGCACCTCTTCGCTACCTTTGACCGCTTTTAAGTGACTTTGATTGGCTTTATCAGCGGCACTCTCCGTATTTTTGGAAATACCTCCAATAGTGACCCCCATTTGATTAATGGCCGTCGCCACCATATCGGTTTCAGTTTGCTGCTGTCCTAACGCTTCTTCAGCATCATGACTGCGTGCTTGCAACGTATTCGAAGCGATCCCTAATTGATTAATCGCCTGATTCACATCCCCAATTAAGAGCCGTAAACTCGCCAATAGCTGATTAAAATTCATGGCCATGTCAGCCAATTCATCATTACCAGATTCGTCCGCCGTTAGCGTTAAATCATGGCTGGTCGCAATACTCGACATCAATTGAGAAATGACACTAATACGACGTTGAATAATACGGCTGATATACAAACTCGCCGTAATCAGCAAGATCACAACCAGTGCAAGGCTGATCACCGTGGTTGTCCACGTTGCCTTTTTTTGTACCACTAATTCATCTTGGAGTGTGCTTCTCATGACTTTGAATTGTGCCTCAATTTCATGGGAGCCCTTACGGATCAAGCCGCGTAAGCCCGATTTATGATCAAGTCCCACCACCTTTTTTTGGGCCAACACTTTTTCAAATAACCTTTCAAAGTCAGATAAAAGAACTTGTTGTTCACGACTCAGACGCTCAGCAAGGTTCATTGAAAGTTCACGATAAAGCCCTAATAACTCGGTATTATTCGTCGCGAAAATCAGCTCAGCCGTTTGCATCAACGCTTCTGTTTGATAAAACACTTCACCCGATAACTGATTTAATAGCTCTTTCTCTACAGATTGTGTTTGTTTGTATAAACCGGGAATACCTTTAACCCCCAGCACCTTATAACCATCAATTAACTGATTAAATCCCGCAGAATAATTATCCAGCGCCTGAATAACACCATCCACTTGGGGCAAATTAACCCCAGTGGCAGCTAAATTCTCTCGCAACTGCTGAGTGGTTTGATGGAATCGTTGAGTATTTTTACCAAAAGTGGCTTGATATTTAGGGTCTAGGCGGGATAAGAAATCTTTTTCGTTACGACGCAAGTTTAATAGAATAACCTCAAGCTCATTTACTAAAGTGGCATTTTTACTTAGGTTCACCAGCTTATCTTGGGATTTCCAACTCAACCCCGCCACCGCTAATAACGCAACAATGGCTAAGGCGGACAATAATAAAAGTCTGTATTTAATCTTCATCTCTACACATCACTACCGTAGTTACAACTAAAAAATAGATTAATAATAAAACTATAGTTTAGATTAACATGGATGTTATGAATGAATGTTTGTCACAGAGTATATAAAAATTAAGGAGTTACCATTGATGAATTAATCGGGCAAGATTTCGGTATTGCTCATCACTGCAACTGTCCTTCCAGACAAGAATAATCTTACGAGCTCTACTGCCTCGGCTAATTAATACAATAACCCAGCGGGAAAACAGCACACAAGAACAATGCAAATAAATAACGTGCTGCCAATGTATTTTTCTCTCTTTAGTCACGCTTAATAAACCGCACTGTCTCTTGAGCTGCCGACACATTGCACGATATTCTAAAAATAATGGAACCGAGAGAATGAAACTAAGTAGAAATGGAAGGAAAGAAACAAAAAATAAGACCCATAGCGTGAAACAGAAAACAACTGTCGTCACGCTATGAGCTAATTTGGAAGGAGTTACATTAATATCAACGCAACTTGCTAAGATTATGCGCAACAATTTTATCCACCATGGCGGCATGGGTTAAATTTTCACTGCGACCATGCCCCATGATCCAAGTAAACAAATCTGGATCATCACACTCAAGTAAAGAAGCAAAATCTTGTTGTTCTTTTTCGGTCAAATCATCAAAACATTCTTCGTAGAAAGGCATAACAACCACATCTAGCTCTAACATCCCACGGCGGCAAGCCCACTTAATTCGTGCTTTTTCTTCTGCGCTATACATAATAACCTCAGGTTTCTTTATTCTGCTTTCAGTTTACCAGCCCCTATTTATTTGGCCTATTAAGTTAAACGCTTGATGGCTAAAGATGCGACATTAAGCACTGCCCAACCTTGGAGTGCTGACAAACGTGGCCAGTCGATTTAACATAGCCCTATCAATCTTTTCATTTATAGGCACTCTTAATGACTGCGTGGACAAATCAATTCTCTCCTTTGGCACTAACTAGCCAAGAAGCTCTGCCATCACTGGCAATCAGCCATCTGACCAATTGGTCGCTTATCTCAGTCATTGGCGATGATAAGAAATCTTACCTGCATGGCCAAGTAACCTGTGATGTGGTGTCATTGAACAACACAGATTCCACCATGGGTGCTCACTGTGATGCCAAAGGAAAGGTATGGTCTGCTTTTCGCCTATTCCATCACAACGATGGATACGCACTTTTTCAGCGACGTGAAGCCGTTGACACTAAACTGGCGGAAATCAAAAAGTACTCGGTATTCTCTAAAGTTGACTTCACCCTTGCTGACGATATCTTGCTGGGCGTGACCGGTTCAGATGCAGAGCAGTTCATTAATAACTTAAGCAATGAATCTGGTAATGTTCGCACGATCTCTGGTGGTACCGCTGTAAAAGTTGCAGACGAGCAATGGTTACTGGCTTTAAACTCAGCCAAAGCCGAAGAGCTGATCACTGCCAATGAAAGTGACGCCATTTTCAGCACAGACACCCTGTGGGATCTTTACGATATTCGTGCCGCACTGCCACGTATTGAATCTGCAACCATTAATGAATTCATCCCTCAGGCTATCAACGTACAAGCAGTAGGTGGAATTAGTTTCACCAAAGGCTGCTACACTGGTCAAGAGACTGTCGCAAGAGCAAAGTACCGAGGCATAAATAAACGTGCGATGTACATTGTTTCTGGTCAATCAGAACAAGCACCTAAAGCTGGCGATGCTCTAGAGCGCAGTGTAGGTGAAAACTGGCGTAAGGGCGGAACCTTCATTGCTGGTTACCAATTTAGTGATAACACCGCCATTGGTTTAGTCGTGCTGCCCAATGATTTAGATGACGATACACAACTTCGTTTAGCTAATCACGAGGCACTACTGTGGCAAAAACAGCCACTACCATACTCGCTAGACGATAATGAATAATTTTTCAACGTCGATTATTGAGTTTTTGCGTAGCAGGCAGGTGGACTACCGCCTGCTTTGCCACCAAACACCCGCAAAAACCATCGAAGATGCCGCAAAACAACGGGGTGTTTTACCCGGCCAAATGGTCAAATCTATATTACTAAGAGACATGGGCGGCTTATACGCTTTGGCCTGTGTGCCTGGCGATCAACAAGTTGACCCTAAAAAAGTACGGGCATTTTTACAATGTCGGCGAATGACCTGTGTCGATGCCGAAAGCGTACAAGAAGTCACGGGTTTTGCATTAGGCACAGTAGCACCAATCGCTTTGAAAGCCCCGATCCCCATCATCATGGATCCACAATTGCAACAACAGGAATGGGTCAACATAAGCAGTGGTAGTAACATGGCAGGCCTAGAGCTTCGCTTTGCCGATCTTATTCAACTATGTCAGCCAAGCTTTTATGCCATTTGCCGTTAACCGACCAATATTCACTGACCGTACTTACATCATATTACATCGTTATGTAGAGCACAGTCTCAAATAGCACAGTTAATATGTGAATTATTAATCAAAAAAGATGAATAAATAGCAAATATTTATTTTTTGATATAACTTATTTACATCTAAGTTGTTTATCACCAATTTAGATCATCGAAATTGTTTAACTCCGAACAATTTTCTCATGTAATGCATCTGTGACTATTCGCCCGCTCGTTCGGGCATTTTTTTACTTACTTTTCCGCTTTTCATATACTGCCTACCAAACTCTATTTACGTAGCAAACAGATGAAAAACATTAACTGGCGAGGTATCGACCTTAATTTATTGGTTACCTTTTCTGCGCTCATGGATGCCCGAAGTGTCACTAAAGCCGCAGAACGATTGTCATTAGGGCAATCAGCCATGAGCCATAACCTAGCGAGGTTAAGAAAGTTAATGGGGGATCCTCTCTTTGAACGTAAAGGCCATGAGATGTGCCCTTCGAAGCGAGCAATAGAGCTAGACCCTATCATCAAAAATCTGCTCAATACCATTGAAAAAGACATCTTACAGCCCGCTCCCTTTGATCCGGCTACCTGCACAGAACAATTCAATATCGGCTTAACCGATTATGCAGAACTCATTTTTGCTCCTGCACTCTATGACGCTCTGCATAAAATCGCCCCTAAAGCGAGTCTTAGCTTTCACAACATCGATAAACAAAACTTCAACCACAGTTTCGACAATGGCCAAGTAAACCTAATTATTGGCGCCATGGAGCCCAACGATCCGTCTATTAAAAAACGATTTTTATATACAGAAAAACACGTTTGTTTATACGATAAATCAGCAACACATTTAGGTGATACCATTACTCTGGCAGAATACCTGAAAGTCCCCCATGCACTCGTCACCCCTTCGGGTCAGCTACAAAGCAATGTGGATAGTTACTTACATCAGCAGAATTTAAGCCGACAGGTTGCCGTTGGATCTCGCCATTTTCTGACTGTCCGCCAGCTATTAAATAATCGAAACTTGCTCTGTGTCGTGTCTGAACTAATGGCTAAACTCGATACGTTCAATGACAACTTAACTCAAACAAGAGCCCCGATTGATATCCCTGACTTCAACATCAATTTGTTATGGCGACAGCGAGATAATCAGCACCCCACCTTATTGTGGCTCATTGATCTCATTACTCATACCATCACTGATCGTGTAAACTGGCTTCGTACTCGGTGAGTAATTTTTTATTCATCAATGGTACAACCAGATAATAATCTATAATTAGTGACCAAATGGCTCGCAAATTACAAAATTCAGCATTTAATTCTGAGCTGAGAATTAAATGCAAATAACACAACTATCAATCAATGCTAATCATGAATTTAATTCTGCCCTCGTCACATTAATGTCATAGATTGTCATTTATAATCTCTGCGATTTTATTCAATCGTAGAGAGAAGTCTGTAATGCGCCTATTTAAAAGCTATGCGCCGAGCATGATTGCCAAGCACATTAGCCGATTATTCAAAGGAAGAATTTACATCAATGGCAGGGGAAGTTACGAATTTGATCACGGGAAATTGATTATTCCAGAGCAAGCACAAAAAAAACATTTTGTAACCGTGAAAGAAGTAAACCAAGAAATAAGAAAATTAAAACACGCTTACTAAGACTAAATCAGCCCTTGTGATAAGGGCTGATTCTTTTTTAATTAGGAAAGAAAGAGACACATTTACTCTTCATCTTCGATCAATTCTTCATACGCTTCAGCACTGAGCAGATCGTTAACTTCATCTTCATCTTCAGCTTTTACTTTAAATAACCAGCCATCCCCGTAAGGATCACTGTTAACGAGCTCTGGTGCCCCTTCAAGATCTTCATTCACCTCAATGATTTCTCCTGTTAATGGGCTATAAATATCAGAGGCCGCTTTTACCGACTCAGCGACCGCACAGTCATCACCAGCGTTAATACTCATCCCTGCTTCAGGGACATCAATGAACACCATATCGCCTAATAAAGATTGAGCATGATCGGAAATACCGACTACGTAGACTCCATCTCCCTCAGGGCGAACCCATTCATGGGAGTTGGTATATTGTAATTCAGAAGGGACCTGACTCATTCAACTTTCCTTATTCCTAGACTCACCACATTAAATTGCACTGGCGCAGTAATATGACTGCTGCCGTCATTTTCAACGTAAAACATCAGAACAAATTCGCCAAGAAAATAAGCGTTATTTATCCAATAATTTTAACTAAATCAAGCTTAGTGCAGACTATAAAAGCAGCAAAGAAAAAGAAGAGAAAATAATAAAAGGAAGGAAAGAGCAGCGTAATAAAACCCTGCTCTGGGGAAGCTACTTCTTCGCTTTAGCCAACTCAGGAAGGTGCCCTGTTAAGCCAAGCGCTTTACGCATAAATTCATCTTTCACACCTGGCAAGTGATTTGCCATGGTCATACCGATATCGCGGAACAGTTTTTTGGCCGGATTTTGACCTGCAAAAAGATCCTTAAAACCTTGCATGGCGGCGATCATTTTAGCAGCCTCAGCTTTACGCCAGCGCTCATAAGAACGTAGATTGCGCTTTAAGCCAATATCTTGATTTTCTAGCCATAATTGCTTTACCTCTTGAGCCAAAGAGGCGGCATCAAGTAAACCTAAATTCACTCCCTGCCCCGCAAGTGGATGTATGGTATGTGCTGCATCGCCAACCAAAGCCACACGCTCTCGAACAAAGTCTTGGGCATAGCGCATTTTAAGTGGGAAGGCTTGCCTTTCACCTTCAACTTTGCATAACCCTAACTGATTATCAAAGGCTGCTGTCACTGCTTTATTAAATTCCACCTCTGGCATTGCCACCAGCTCATCCGCTTTAACAGGATCAATGGACCATACAATCGAGCACAAATCAGGCTCTGATAAAGGCAGAAAAGCAAGAGGGCCTTCAGGGCGGAAAATCTGGCGAGCAGTTTGCTTATGCTCATCCGCCGTTCTAATGTTAGCGACTAGGGCACTATGGCCATAATCACGATGGGTAAGAGGAATATCTAAGTGATTTCGCAGCCAAGAGTTGGCTCCATCAGCCCCAACAACCAATTTAGCCGTAATTGCCTTACCAGATTCCAACGACAGCCACGCTTCACTCTCACCAAACACCACATTGCTGCAACGCTCTGGCGCTAATAAAATGGCATTCTCTTGCTGACGTATTTGATCCAATAAGGCCAATTGAATCACACGGTTTTCAACAATATGTCCTAGATCCCTTTGAGCTAGCTTCGCGGCATCAAAATCAATGCTGGCAAAGCTGTCTTGTTCCCATACACGCATAGAGTGATACGGTGCACTACGACGTTGTTCAATCCCTTGCCATGCTCCAACGCGACGTAAAATACGCTCACTGGCACGACTCAAAGCAGACACTCGAATGTCTGGTAATGGCGCAAGTTCAGGTTCCGGTAACTTACCTTCAATCACGGCAATTCGTAATTCGGTATCGGCCAAAGCAGCGGCCAATGTTAAACCAACCATGCCACCACCGATGATGGCAATATCTACACTCTGCATCATAATTATCTTTCTACTAGTCCCATCGCTCGTAACGTCAACGGTGATTTTAAAGGTTGGCAATTATCCATCGCCATCAAAGCCAAATTGCGTGTTAGAGCTAAAGGCCACGTTTGATTAGCAAACACATGGACCAAACCCGCAGTCATGGTCACGGTTGCTTGTCGATCAGGTGAACGTCTTTGTTGATAACGGCTAAGCACGTTATATTCACCAATATCTTGCTGTTGCTGATGTGCTAGCATAATTTCTTCCGCAAGCCCCATAACATCTCGTAAGCCTAAATTAAATCCTTGTCCTGCAATTGGATGCAATGTTTGTGCGGCATTTCCTACCACAGCAACACGATGGGAAACCATCTGCGTCGCTTCACGAAGTAACAAAGGATAACTCGCCCGTAAACCTGTTTTTATCAGTTTACCAAGCCGCCACCCAAACGCACTTTGAAGCTCATCAAGAAATTCAGCCTCTTCCAGTGCCATGACTCGTTCTGCATCACTCGGCTTTAAGCACCACACCAATGAGCTACGTCCTTTAGACATGGGCAATAACGCAATAGGGCCATGCTCTGTAAAACGCTCAAAGGCTTTTCCATTATGCGCCTGCTCTGTGGTGACATTAGCTATGATCGCCACTTGCTCAAAATCATGCACTTGATGATCAATGCTCACCGCCTGACAACAATGAGATATGCCACCATCCGCAGCCACCAGCAAAGAGGTCGTCACTTGCTCGCCATCGGATAACGTCACCTGACACTGGGGTTGAGTTCGAGAGACCTCACTGACTTTGGCAGGACACAACAACGAGATCGACTCTCGTTGCTGCATTTCATGGTGGTAAGTTTGGCCAACATCCGCCAGTTCCACCACATAACCTAAACTCGGTAACCCTTGCTGAGAGGAAGTAATGTCCGTCACACCAAAGTGACCACGATCAGACACATGAATATCTTGGATCTTAGTGGCTAGAGGCGCTAATTTATCCCATAGCTTCACCGATTCTAATAATTGAGTAGTACCGTATGACAGCGCAATGCTTCGAGCATCGTAACCCGGGTGCTCACCAAATTGGGGCTCTACCGCTTCAACCACTGCAATGGTTAAATTCGATTGACTTAAGGTATCTAAGGCAAGTGCTAGCGTTGCGCCTGCCATTGCTCCCCCCGCAATCACCACATCATAATGCTTCATACCGCCTACTTCTCTATCTGATTAATGAATCGTTGGTTCTGTTTCTTCTTGTGGGCGCTGGCCCAACTCTGCGTGAATCGTCAATACACACACTCGAACATGCTCAATCACTTGTTCTAATAAGTTCGCTTGCTCTTCCATGTCATCGTCTTCATCAATACCAAGACGGGCCATTTCCTCAAGATCAGTCAGTGCTTCTTTTAACTCATCTGACGCTTCTTTTAGCTTGATGTCTGCTAGACCAAGCCCTGACAAAAAGTGATTAATCCACTCACTCAAGCTGTCTGCACGCTCAACCAAAGAGCCATCTTCATCAGAAAGAAGTAACGACAGTTCTAGATCCGTTCCGGTTAATTCTTGTACGCTGCTTTTAAAAATCGACTCAGCCGTTTGTAGCGCACTATCAGGCCACCCCATGCCATCATTCGTGTAGTCAAACAGTAATGGTTTCCAGCTTTCATCAGTAAACGCTAAGCCACCGCTTAACATTCCAACTAATAAGCCATGTAACTCGGCTGGACTCACCGATAAACTTGCTGACTGTAATGTTGATTCAACAGCAATGTATTCTGGTAGGTTTATTTCACTCATGATGAGCTCACTCTCTGACGTTAGCGAATATTGGGAATGTGTTATGCTATCACTTCAGGTATAGTCAGCAAACTAACTAATCTGGCAAAGTTTTCATATTCCTGTAATAAGTGAACGACTCTGGTTAGCTTTTCACCATATTGCTGCATTCCTGACACTTTAGGCACATAAACACGATAAAGCCTTGAATCTTTTTAAGGGTTTTCCTATAGTTTGCGACCAGCCAAAAGGATGGCTTTTAGGTAGCGTTTGAATAAAGCGAGTTCTGAACTAATGAGTAACCAACCAGTACAAGTCCAAATTTTAGGGCGTACGATTAAGGTCAACTGCCCAACCGGAGAAGAAGACGCTCTCATCGCGGCAGCGAAAGACTTCGATCAACGGTTGCATCAGCTCTCTGAACGCACTAAAGTAACCAATACTGAGCAGCTGCTCATCATCGCAGCGCTTAATGCTTGTCATGATCTACAGACAGCAAAAAAGGAAGCACAAGGCTATTTTTCTCAAGTAAATCAACGTATGCAGCTACTAAGCAATACGTTGGAAAAAGCCTTAATACAGCAAGGACAGCAGTAGCAAAATTTACCCTGGAGTGTGCGTCAGTGGATCTATGTCCCTGAGCCGATAAGCAAATCTAAGGGTTAGTACTTGAATACTATTGAGCATGCTCGGCTTGTACTGAGAAGCCTACGGTAATCATTGCTGATCCGCCTTGAACCGCAGGGTTCAAGGGCTATGATCCCACAACGGCACTCTGGGGCTCTAACAATGCGAACAACCATTCGAAAAAAAATTCGTGAGCAACGCCGCTCATTATCTTCTCTTCAACAACAACAATCCGCGAAACGACTGCTGCGTCAATGCCAGCAATTTGACCTACTGGCAGATGCCCAACACATCGCGATTTACCTATCCGCCGACGGCGAAATTGACACGAAACCCATTATTGAATGGTTATGGCAACAAAATAAAAACGTCTATTTACCTGTGATTCATCCATTTACTGCGGGCCACTTACTGTTTTTACACTACACGCCAAATACCATCATGCACGACAATCAATATGGTATCGCGGAGCCAAAACTAGATGTAACAACGTTAATCCCTATTTCCAAGCTTGATTTGATTGCCACTCCCTTAGTTGCTTTTGATTCAACAGGACAACGCCTAGGAATGGGAGGCGGTTATTACGATCGCACACTGAGCCAGTGGCATCAGCACCAACAAGGTCCCCGCCCTTTTGGGCTGGCTCACGACTGCCAACAAGTGGAATCTCTGCCTTGTGAAAGTTGGGATGTCCCTCTACCTGATATCCTAACCCCTTCTAAACATTGGCAGTGGTGATGGCACTTTCAACAAAGCTATCTTTGTCACATTTTTCGTCAGACAGATCCTAATGAGTAAGCTATAATCGCGGCACGATTTAGCAATCGATTCCCTTTATATTCAATCGATATATTACCGTCATCATTAGGAGAACGGCATGACTCAAGATGAAATGAAAAAAGCAGCTGGTTGGGCAGCCCTAGAATACGTGAAACCAGGTAGCATTGTGGGTGTTGGTACTGGCTCAACTGTGAATCACTTCATCGATGCACTCGCAACCATGAAAGAGCAAATCAAAGGGGCTGTTTCAAGCTCTGTAGCTTCAACAGAAAAACTGGAAGCTCTAGGCATTGAAGTTTTTGATTGCAACGAAGTCTCTTCTCTCAGTGTGTATGTTGATGGCGCAGACGAGATCAATGGCAACAATGAGATGATCAAAGGTGGCGGTGCCGCTCTAACTCGTGAAAAAATCGTTGCCGCAATTTCTGAAAAGTTCATCTGTATTGTTGATGATACCAAAAAAGTAGACGTACTAGGTCAATTCCCGCTGCCTGTTGAAGTGATCCCAATGGCACGCTCTTACATTGGCCGAGAGTTAGTAAAACTTGGCGGAGATCCAGCTTACCGTGAAGGCGTGATCACTGATAATGGCAACGTTATTTTAGATGTTCACGGCCTAAAAATTACGGATGCTAAAGAGCTAGAAGACAAAATCAATGCCCTACCAGGCGTGGTCACTGTGGGTTTATTTGCTCACCGTGGTGCTGATGCTCTGATCGTAGGTACTGCTAACGGCGCAAAAGTTTACGAATAAGCTATCTGCTTTTTCATAATAGAATGACAAACGGTACGACTCAGTACCGTTTTTTATTTGCTATTTCGTAATATTCTTACCAAAACTGTTCGTTTTTTGATACTTTAGTCACATGAATGCAGCCAAGGGGTGGCTTAAGTTCATTCCAGGCTTTTATTTTTTGCCCAAAAATCATTGCGTTAATGATTGTTTTTAAGGATGAGAACCACAATGGCCAAAGTATCATTGGAAAAGGATAAAATTAAAATTCTTCTGCTTGAAGGATTACACCCATCTTCTGTCGAAGTTCTTCAAGCTGCTGGTTACAGCAACATCGAATATCACAAAGGCTCCTTATCGGATCCTGAACTACTTGAAGCCGTTAAAGACGTCCATTTCATTGGTATTCGTTCCCGTACTCAATTAACTGAAGAAGTATTTTCTGCCGCTAAAAAATTGGTTGCTGTTGGTTGCTTCTGTATTGGTACTAACCAGGTTAACCTAACATCCGCAGCAAAACGTGGTATCCCTGTCTTTAATGCCCCATTCTCAAACACTCGTAGTGTGGCTGAACTGGTGTTGGGTCAACTGCTGCTGTTACTTCGTGGTATTCCTGAAAAGAACGCACTTGCTCATAGAGGGATCTGGAAAAAAAGTGCTGACTCCTCTTACGAAGCACGTGGCAAACGCCTTGGTATTATCGGTTATGGCCACATTGGTACTCAATTAGGTATTTTGGCTGAAAACTTGGGTATGCGTGTTTATTTCTACGACATTGAAAATAAACTGTCTCTAGGTAATGCGACCCAAGTTCATAACATGACGGATCTTTTAAATAAGTGTGATGTTATTTCTTTGCATGTCCCTGAAACAGCAGGAACAAAAGACATGATGGGTGCAGAAGAATTCGCACGCATGAAGCCAGGTGCTATCTTCATTAACGCAGCTCGCGGTACAGTCGTTGATATTCCAGCCCTGTGTGCATCACTAGAATCAGGCCACTTAGGCGGCGCAGCCATTGATGTATTCCCTGTCGAGCCAAAAACCAATGCCGACCCTTTTGAATCCCCATTACAGCAATTTGATAATGTAATCTTAACGCCACACGTGGGTGGTTCGACTCAAGAAGCCCAGGAAAACATTGGCGTTGAAGTAGCCGGCAAGCTTGCAAAATATTCTGATAACGGCTCAACGCTGTCTTCTGTTAACTTCCCAGAAGTATCGCTGCCAGAGCACAGCGGCACATCGCGCTTACTGCATATTCATGAAAACCGCCCTGGTATCTTGACCCAAATTAACAGCATTTTTGCTGATGAAGGCATTAACATTGCGGCCCAGTACCTACAAACTAGCCCTGAAATGGGTTATGTAGTGATTGATGTTGAAGCTTCACGTTCAGAAGAAGCACTCACAAAATTAAAAGCGATTGAGGGCACTATTCGCGCCCGTATTCTTCACTAAAGCGAACAAGCTTAAAACGTATAAAAGGCCACATCTCGTGGCCTTTTATACTTGAAGTACACTAAATAGAAAAACTCACTTATTCTTCTAAACGGAATACCACATCCACCTGATCTCGGATCACAATTTCACTGTCTTGATACGACGCCTGAGATTCCATGCTACTGTCCATTAACATTGCTCTCATCAGTACTGGTGGCTGTGAAGGGCCATTGTGGTATCGGATCTGCCATACACCATCAATATGCTCTCCAAAACCTGCCGCCAGTGATTTAGCTTTTTGTTGTGCATCTTTAATTGCAGCTAATCGAGCGGCTTCTTGGTATCGAGCTTCATCTTTTACTTTTAACGAAATTTGATTAATACGATTAATCCCATCACCTAACGCACCATCAAGAATTTCATTTAATTTCTCTAGCTCAAACACTCTTACGGTAATAGTTCGAGTCGCACGATAACCTTCCAACTTAGGCTTAGAGTTTTTCGGATAAGAATATTGAGGGTTCAGCTGAATATTACCCGATTCAATATCATTACGGCTCACTCCCATTTCTTTTAAACGTTGATGAAAAGCCACAACAACTTTATCAGCGGCTTGTTTCGCCTGTTGTGCCGTTTCCTGCTCTTCTACAATTTGAACCGTAAATTCGGCCATGTCTGGTGTTGCAACCACTTCACCAATACCAACTGTTTCAAGGTGTGGGAAATCAACATCTGCCGCTACTACTGAGCTGGCTGCAGTGACACTCGAAAAACCAATTAATAATGCTAAAAGATGTTTTTTCATCAGGTTACCTATATTAAAAGAAGAAATACTGAGTATAAGACCCAACAATTAAAACATCGTTCATAATTATTTTATTTTTGTAAAACTTGCCGACCATACTGAATGACTTGCTCAGAGAGGGAAGACAATGTCTCACTTTCTAGCGCCCAGTGATGCCAGTACATACTGCGGGTGATCATCTTCCCTGGGTACACTTCAACTAACTCACCAGACGCTAATTCCGATTCAATCTGGATTTTGGGAATCAAGCTGTAAGCCACACCTTTTTTAGCTAAGTACACAAACGCTTCTGACGATCGAACAATGTGTTTAGACCACTCCCCTAGCTCTAGCCCAAAATGCTCATGAACATATTGTTGGTGCATAGCATCATGCTGATCAAACGCCACTGCGGGCGCTCGACGTAATGACGCTTTATCTACCCCTTTCGAAAAGTACTTAGCCATAAACTCAGGGCTTGCCACACAAATATAATCCACATCACCTAAGTAGGCACTGTTGCATCCCGTCATGGGTGTCGCTTGCGTACTTAACGATCCTACTACCTCACCTTTACGTAACTTAATGAGCGTGCGGGTTTCATCTTCCACTTGTAAATTAATTTCTATTTTTCGCGCCAATAGCAGAGGGGTAATGGCAGGCAAAAACCAAGTCGCCAAGCTATCAGCATTCACAGCCAAAGAAACAGGCAGCGGCTTATCTTGTGGCTGAGAGCTAAACTCAGGAAACGTTTCTTGCTCCAGTAAACGTACCTTTTGATATAACATGAGTAACTTCTGCCCAGTGTCAGTCAATTTAGGCGGCTGTCCTCGAATCAATAACGGCTGAGCAAGCAATTTTTCCAACTGTTTAATTCGCTGTGATACCGCCGACTGCGTAATACACAACTGCTCCGCTGCCCGCTCAAAACTTTGCTGATCAATCACTGCATCCAGTGCCGCTAACCAGCGATAATCAAGTCCTCTCACCTTCCTTCCTCTTTACTTCATCAGCCATTAGAAACTCTAATGTAATATAAATAATATTAGTTTTACTAACGAACGTGCAAAGCGATAATCTACTTGCCTATCCAAAATACACTATGAGGTTAATAAAGAGATGAGCTGGTTGATTGTTTTACAAGGGTTTGCATTAGGATTAAGCATGATTATCCCCATTGGTGCCCAAAATGCTTTTGTATTAAATCAAGGAATTAAACAGCGCCATCACTTTACAACCGCTACCGTATGCAGCGTTTGTGATATTGTTTTAATCTGTTTGGGTATTTTTGGCGGCGGCGCACTACTGGCCAGCAACCAAACGTTATTGAATACAGTCACTATCGGCGGCATCAGCTTCGTTCTTGTATATGGCATTAGTTCTCTAAGAAGCGCACTTACAACCAATAAAGTAACCAAAGAAGAAAATAGCGCTAGCGTGCTAAGTAGCCGTAAAGCTGTGATTTTGGGCGCTCTCGCAGTCACCTTACTCAACCCACATGTCTACTTAGATACTGTCGTTATTCTTGGTTCAATCGGAGGACAGTTTGCCCAAGATGAGCGAATCGCCTTTGCCGCAGGAACATTAATGGCTTCCTTCACTTGGTTCTATGGCCTTTCTTTTGGTGCCGCCAAGCTATCTCACATTTTGGCCAAAGACAAAGTAAAACGCACTATCGACCTTCTGGTCGCTGCTATGATGTTTTTCATTGCAACGAAGTTAGCCATTCAGCTATTTGAACAATTTAATGGGTAAGGGAATACAATGGGGCACAATACGAGACAAATTTACGATTTTAATGTTTCTTTATTTCATACTACGGGTACAAAATACCAAAGCTGGGAGCATGAGCCGATCCTCGATTATGAAACGGATGAACGTTTAGCGCAGCAATATGGCTGGACCGCAGCCCCAACCAAGAGCTTATTTCTAAAACTAAAGGGAGGCGATCATGCTCTGCTGCTTACACATAAAGAAGCACGATTAGACAGTAAAGCGATAAAACAACTACTCGGAAAGCGACCGTCAGTCTGTACGAACGAAGAAATGATCGAAAGAATTGGCTGTGTTCCTGGTGCGGTATGTCCCTTTGGTTTGCCTGAAGAGATCACTCTCATTATTGATCCTGTATTGCAGCAATACCCTGAACTGATGTTCACTCCAGGGAAGCCCGAGTTTACATTCAGCTTTGCAAGCCAAGACTTAGCACAACTTATCAGCGGATTAGGCAACACCGTGGTATACCTTCCTGAGTCATAAAAATAACAGGTATAAAAAAGGGGCACATCACGTGCCCCTTACTCAATAGCCAACATCTATAAGCTTAATTAAGCCACTTTATTTAAATGCACATCCATTTGCGGGAATGGAATTTCAATCCCCTCTTTATCAAGCCCTTCTTTAATGGCTTGCAACAAATCAAAATACACATCCCAATACTCTGATGTTTTTACCCATGGACGAACCACAAAATTAACTGAAGAGTCCGCTAACTCAGCCACGCCAACAGTCGGAGCTGGTGTCGGCAATAATCGCTCTTCCGCTGCTAAGATTTTCGTGATCACGTCTTTCGTTTTTTGCAGATCTGCCGAATAAGAAACGCCAATCACGTAATCAATACGGCGCGTTTCATGACGGGAATAATTCGTTATAGCACTGCCAATTACATTGGAATTAGGTACAACAACCATCTTATTATCTGGAGTCGTTAAAATAGTTTGGAAAATCTGAATGGAATCGACTGAGCCAGATACCCCGCCAATTTCTACATAATCGCCAGATTTGAATGGGCGGAAAGCCACAATCAGCACCCCAGCGGCAAAGTTCGACAACGACCCTTGAAGTGCTAAACCAATGGCTAAACCAGCCGCACCAATCACCGCCACGACTGACGCGGTTTGAACACCAATACGCCCTAAAGCGGCGATCAATACGATCACAAATAACAGATAGCGAACGAGGCCATGAACAAACTCCACAACCGCTTTATCCATATGGCGTTTATTCAATACTTTTGCCACGCTACCTGCGACGGCTTTAACAACAATATTACCGACAAACAGGATAAAAATAGCGGATAGGACATTAACGCCGTACTGAATCAATAGCTCAGAGTTATTAGTCAACCAATTGCTCATATCCCCAACGCCCATCACCATGTCCAAACCTTCAACCACGGACATTTCATCTGCCATAATTCACTCTCCAAACCTATAAAGTTAAAACCAAAAATATAATGGGCTATACGCCATATCAAACTGCAATCCCTGCCACATCAACAGCAAACAAACCATCGAAGTTATCCTAAGTAATCGGAAAGTCATCACGGCAAAATAACACCACCAATATAACGACTTCCTTCCCCACAATAAACAATTGACCACATTTGATTGACGCAATGAATACCAAATGGATAACGAAAAACGTCCCATAGAAAAAGCCCCTACTCCAAAGAGCAGGGGCTTTATAAAAATACGCTTAACGTGTATGTAATTTAGAGCAAAAGCCTAAATTATAGTACGTCTACTGCGTTAAGGTCAGCAAATGCTTTCTCAAGACGAGTAACCATAGAAGACTGACCAGCACGTAGCCATACGCGTGGATCGTAGTACTTCTTGTTTGGCGCGTCTTCGCCAGTTGGGTTACCGATTTGACCTTGTAGGTAGTCACGGTTTTCCGCTTCGTATGCACGGATACCATCCCATGTAGCCCACTGAGTATCAGTATCGATGTTCATTTTGATAACACCGTAGCCGATAGACTCTTGGATTTCTGCTTCAGTAGAACCAGAACCACCGTGGAATACGAAGTTTAGAGCGTTAGGTGCAATACCGAACTTCTCTGCACAGTATGCTTGAGAGTCACGTAGGATAGTTGGAGTTAGTACAACGTTACCTGGCTTGTAAACACCGTGTACGTTACCGAAAGATGCTGCGATAGTGAAACGGTGTGAAACAGCGTTTAGTTTCTCGTATGCGTAAGCAACGTCTTCTGGAGAAGTATATAGCTCAGAAGCGTCCATGTGAGAGTTATCAACACCGTCTTCTTCACCACCAGTACAACCAAGTTCGATCTCGATTGTCATGTTCATTTTAGCCATGCGCTCTAGGTACTTAGCACATGTTTCGATGTTCTCTTCTAGAGACTCTTCAGAAAGGTCTAGCATGTGAGAAGAGAATAGAGGCTTACCAGTTTGAGCGAAGAACTCTTCACCAGCGTCTAGTAGACCGTCGATCCATGGAAGAAGTTTCTTAGCCGCGTGGTCAGTGTGTAGGATTACTGGTACACCGTAAGCTTCAGCTACAGCGTGTACGTATTTAGCACCAGCTACAGCACCAAGGATTTGTGCACCTTGACCTTCTAGCTTAACACCTTTACCAGCGAAGAAAGCAGCACCGCCGTTTGAGAACTGAACAACAACTGGAGCTTTAACTTTTGCTGCCGCTTCTAGTACTGCGTTAACAGAATCAGTACCTACAACGTTTACCGCTGGAAGTGCAAAGTTGTTTTCTTTAGCTACTTCAAATACTTTCTGAACGTCATCGCCAGAAATCACACCAGGTTTAACAAAATCGAAGATCTTAGACATAACAATAGTCCTATTTACTCTGTCGTCTTAAATAAAAAAGAATTCTGCAAACGTTTGCTTACAACAATCACTATTGTATCAACAAACGCAATAAAGCGGGAATCTATTTTATTCCCGCCTCAAAATTAATTATGCTTTAGCACGCTCTTCAAGCATAGCAACGGCTGGAAGTACTTTACCTTCAACAAACTCAAGGAAAGCACCGCCACCTGTAGAGATGTAAGATACGTCAGCTTTAATACCGAACTTGTCGATAGCTGCTAGCGTGTCACCACCACCTGCTACAGAGAAACCTGCAGATTCAGCGATTGCTTTAGAGATACCCGCAGTACCCGCTTCGAAGTTCTTGAATTCGAATACGCCTACAGGGCCGTTCCAAAGGATAGTTTTTGCGTTGCCAATAATTTCAGCAAGTGCCGCTGTAGATTCTGGACCTAGGTCGAAAATCATGTCGTCGTCTGCTACTTCAGAAACGTGCTTGATTTCAGCTTCTGCGTTCTCGTCGAATGCTTTTGCACATGCTACATCAGTTGCAACTGGGATAGCACACTCTTTCATTAGCTTTTGCGCTGTTTCAACTAGGTCTGCTTCGTACAGAGACTTACCTACGTTGTGACCTTCAGCAGCGATGAATGTATTCGCGATACCACCACCAACAACCAGTTGGTCAGCCACTTTAGATAGAGACTCAAGAACAGTCAGCTTAGTAGAAACTTTAGAACCACCAACGATAGCCACTAGCGGACGCTCTGGGTTGTCCATTGCTTTACCTAGTGCTTCTAGCTCAGCAGCAAGAAGAGGGCCTGCACATGCTACAGGAGCATGAGTACCAACACCGTGAGTAGATGCTTGTGCACGGTGAGCGGTACCGAATGCGTCCATTACAAAGATGTCACATAGTGCAGCGTATTGCTTAGAAAGCGCTTCTTCGTTCTTCTTCTCGCCTTTGTTAAAGCGAACGTTTTCAAGAACAACCAGCTCACCAGCGTTTAGCTCTAGGCCATCTAGGTAATCTTTGGCTAGTTTAACGTCGTAGTCTAGTGCGTCGTTTAGGTAGTTAACTACAGGGGCTAGAGAGAACTCTTCGTTGTATTCGCCTTCAGTCGGACGACCTAGGTGAGAAGTAACCATTACTTTCGCGCCAGCTTCTAGGCAACGCTTAATCGTCGGTAGAGATGCAAGAATACGTGCATCTGAAGTTACTTTACCATCTTTTACTGGCACGTTTAGGTCAGCACGGATAAATACGCGTTTACCTGCTAGTTCCAGGTCAGTCATCTTGATTACAGACATGATTTGTCCTCTCAATTATTAAAAACAAAAAGATTAAATATCCATTATTAGCTCAGCTTACGGCCCAACTAATTAAATCTTATTACACTCTAACGCTACTTCTCTTGTAACTTGTGCATGGCCAACGCAGTATCTAACATCCGGTTGGCAAATCCCCATTCATTGTCACACCATACGAGCATCTTAATGAGATGGTGGTTACTGACACGAGTTTGCGTGCCGTCGACTATCGCGCTATGGGGGTCGTGATTAAAGTCGATAGAAACCAGTGGTGCCTCGGTATAATCCACTATATGACGTAATGTACCCTGAGATGCATTAACAATAGATTGATTTACGTCATTAACTTTCACATTTGTGTTTACTGTAACACTTAAATCCATCGCAGTGACATTTATTGTAGGAACTCTAACCGAAATCGCTTCAAATTTGTTAGAAAATTTCGGAAATATTCTTTCAATACCTAAATGCAATTTAGTATCAACGGGAATGATAGACTGGCTCGCCGCTCGGGTTCGTCTTAGATCTGAGTGGTATGCATCAATAACCTGTTGGTCATTCATCGCAGAGTGGATGGTCGTGATAGTGCCAGATTCAATGCCAAACTCTTCGTCTAAGACTTTGATGATAGGTATAATGCAGTTCGTTGTACACGACCCATTAGACACTAAACGATCACTGGCTTTTAAGGTGTTTTCGTTAACCCCAAAAATAATCGTATTATCAAGATCATTACCGCCAGGGTGTGAAAAGAGAACCTGTTTTGCCCCTGCTTCTAAATGGGCCTCACCATCTTTACGATCGCCATAAACACCAGTGCAATCTAAAACGATATCGACTTCTAAATCATGCCACGGCAACAATTTAATATCGGGCTGATGCAGAATACGAATTGCATCGGCTTGGTCGTTCTGGTGCTGAATAAATAAGTGTTCTTGATCATGGGAAACAGATTTGAAAAAGCGACCATGGCTAGAATCAAACTGCAAAAGGTGCGTCATTGCCTCGGGCTCAGCAAGCTCGTTAACCGCAACAACTGTGATGTCTTGATGTTTGCCGCTTTCGTATAGGGCGCGTAATACACTCCTACCGATCCGGCCAAATCCATTGATGGCTACTTTTAGTGTCATATCCGTGCTACAAAAGGGAAAAGCGGCCTCAGTGTATACCAAGCTATTATAAGAATCATCACTCTGTATAACATTTCTTTACCACCAGACCACAAGCATAAAAAAGGCCTCCACTATAGGAAGCCTTAAACATTACTTAAAACTCACGTTACGCTTTCAAAGCGTACGAAAATATTAAGCGAGAAGTTCTTTTGCAGTATTGACTACGTTTTCAGTGGTGAAACCAAACATCTTAAACAATTCGCCCGCTGGAGCAGATTCACCAAACGTTGTCATACCGATGATCTTGCCGCCAAAACCAACGTACTTGTACCAGTAGTCAGCAATACCCGCTTCTACAGCGATACGTGCAGTAACATCAGATGGAAGTACAGATTCACGGTACTCAACATCTTGCTTGTCGAATGCGTCAGTTGCAGGCATAGATACTACGCGTATTTTCTTGCCTTCTGCTGTTAGCTCAGCTGCAGCGTTAACCGCTAACTCAACTTCAGAACCTGTCGCAATAAGAATAAGCTCTGGTTTGCCATCGCTGTCTTTTAAGATGTAACCACCTTTCGCGATGTTCGCTACTTGCTCTGCGTTACGGTCTTGCTGTGCAAGGTTCTGACGAGAGAAAATCAGTGAAGTAGGGCCATCTTTACGCTCGATAGCTAGCTTCCAAGCCACTGCCGATTCAACCTGATCACACGGACGCCATGTACTCATGTTTGGCGTTAGACGTAGAGAAGCAATTTGCTCAACAGGTTGGTGAGTCGGGCCATCTTCACCTAAGCCAATTGAATCGTGTGTGTACACCTGAATGTTTTGCACTTTCATCAGAGCAGCCATGCGCATTGCGTTACGCGCGTATTCCATGAACATTAGGAATGTTGCACCGTATGGTACAAAACCACCGTGCAAAGCAATACCGTTCATGATAGCCGTCATACCGAACTCACGAACACCGTAGTGGATGTAGTTACCTGAAGCATCATCCGCCGTTAACGACTTAGAGCCAGACCACATAGTCAGGTTAGAAGGAGCTAAGTCAGCCGACCCACCCATGAATTCAGGCAACATTTGACCAAACGCTTCTAATGCATTTTGAGATGCCTTACGTGATGCAATGTTCGCAGGGTTAGCTTGAAGATCAGCAATGATTGCGTTTGCTTTTTCTTCCCATTCCGCAGGTAGATCACCGTTTACACGACGTTTGAACTCAGCCGCTAGTTCTGGGTGTGCTGCCGCGTAGGCTGCAAATTTCTCATCCCATGCGGATTCTTTGGCTGCGCCTGCTTCTTTTGCGTCCCACTCCGCTGCGATTTCAGAAGGGATTTCAAATGGGCCGTGGTTCCAACCAAGGAATTCACGAGCCGCTTTAATTTCTTCAGCACCTAGTGGCGCGCCGTGGCAATCGTGAGAGCCAGCCTTGTTTGGAGAACCAAAACCGATAATAGTTTTCGTACAAATCAGGGTTGGCTTGCCTGTTTCTGCTTTTGCTGCTTCAATCGCTGCGTTAATCGCTTCAGGATCGTGGCCATCAACAGCCGGGATCACGTGCCAGCCATAAGACTCGAAACGTTTTGGTGTGTCGTCTGAGAACCAACCTTCAACTTCACCGTCGATAGAGATACCGTTGTCATCCCAGAATGCGATCAGCTTGCCTAGGCCTAATGTGCCCGCAAGCGAACACGCTTCGTGAGAAATACCTTCCATCAAACAACCGTCACCCATAAATACATAGGTGTTGTGGTCAACAATCTCGTGACCTTCACGGTTGAACTGTGCAGCAAGGGCCTTTTCTGCCATCGCCATACCAACACCATTTGTGATGCCTTGCCCTAGTGGACCGGTTGTTGTCTCAACACCTGGCGCATAACCATATTCTGGGTGGCCTGGTGTTTTAGAATGCAGTTGACGGAAGTTTTTTAAGTCTTCAATAGATAGGTCGTAACCTGAAAGGTGAAGTAAAGAGTAAATCAGCATGGAACCGTGGCCGTTAGACAGAATAAAACGGTCGCGATCTGCCCACTCTGGGTTTTGTGGGTTATGGTTTAAATGACTACGCCATAATACTTCAGCGATATCCGCCATACCCATAGGTGCACCTGGGTGACCAGAGTTTGCTTGTTGAACACCGTCCATGCTTAGTGCACGGATCGCATTTGCTAATTCTTTACGGGAAGACATGTCTACTCCTGAGTGCGAAAGACTTGTTTGTGTTGAGCAGTTAGCCACTGACTATTCAGGGCAACCTTTATTGGCGGGCGCATTGTCGCAAAGCACCACCGCCTCTGCAAACGTTTTCCTGTAGAAATTAGGTGCTTTTTGTCACTAATTTCTCATAACATCCATAAATAATGAAAAAACACAACACATAAACGCAAACGTTTGGTTATAGCTAATAGATGAGTAATAAAAAAAATAAATTGTAATTCATTCATATTTACCTAAAATAGACGTCTAGATGTAGAAACACCTACATAGATAAACGTATATACGCACATCGTTCTGCTCTATGATTAAGAACGGTTTGTATCATTAACCTTGATAGAAGTGGAAACTCTCATGGCAAAACACCTGTTTACTTCTGAGTCTGTATCAGAAGGTCATCCAGACAAAATCGCAGACCAAATCTCGGATGCAGTTCTTGATGCAATCATTGCGCAAGATCCTAAAGCACGTGTTGCTTGTGAGACTTACGTAAAAACCGGCATGGTAATGGTTGGTGGTGAAGTTACCACTTCTGCATGGGTTGATATTGAAGAACTGACTCGTGAAACCGTTCGCGAAATTGGTTACGTACACTCAGACATGGGCTTTGATGCTGACTCTTGTGCGGTACTAAACACAATCGGCAAGCAATCTCCAGACATCAACCAAGGCGTTGATAAAGCCGACCCGAAAGAGCAAGGCGCGGGCGACCAAGGCATCATGTTCGGTTACGCAACAAACGAAACTGAAATTCTAATGCCAGCTCCAATTACTTACTCTCACCGTCTTGTTGAAAAGCAAGCTGAAGTACGTAAAAACGGTACACTTCCTTGGTTACGCCCTGACGCAAAATCTCAGGTAACGTTCCAATACGACCAAGGAAAAATTGTTGGTATCGATGCAGTGGTGCTTTCTACCCAGCACTGTGATTCAGTAAGTACTCCTGACCTACGTGAAGCGGTCATGGAGGAGATCATCAAGCCAGTACTTCCTTCTGAGTGGATCAACCAAGACACTAACTTCTTCATCAATCCAACTGGCCGTTTCGTAATTGGTGGCCCAATGGGTGACTGTGGTCTAACAGGTCGTAAGATCATCGTAGATACTTACGGCGGTGCAGCTCGTCACGGTGGTGGTGCTTTCTCTGGCAAAGATCCATCAAAAGTAGACCGCTCTGCAGCCTACGCAGCACGTTACGTAGCGAAAAACATCGTTGCCGCTGGTATGGCTGATCGTTGTGAAATCCAACTTTCTTACGCTATCGGTGTTGCGGATCCAACGTCTATCATGGTGGAAACGTTTGGTACTGAAAAAGTATCTCACGACATCATCATTGAAGCCGTTCGTCAAAACTTCGATTTACGCCCATATGGCCTACAAGAAATGCTGAACCTACTTCAGCCTATCTACAAGAAGACGGCTGCATACGGCCACTTCGGTCGTGAAGAGTTCCCTTGGGAAGCAACGGATAAAGCGGTTATCTTGGCTGATTTCGCTGGCCTTAAGTAAACTATTGCTTGAACTGAATTTAAAAAGGAGGCTTCGGCTTCCTTTTTTGCTTTTACGTTTCAAGGAACATAAGATAACCCCTTCTGAAGCCAAGAACTCCTTATCATGACCCCTTTGCAGCGCCAAGCCATTGATAAAGCAACACAATGTATTGAAATTGCATCTCAATTTTTCAACCGCTCTTTTGAAAACCCTGAAATTCATTTTAACCAGCGAGGAAAAAGTGCTGGGACAGCCAGGCTACAGACATGGGAAATCCGCTTAAACCCCACTTTGCTGGAAGAGAATCAACAGGCTTTTATTGATGAAGTGGTGCCCCATGAAATCGCTCACCTCATTACTTTCAAGCTTTATGGACGTGTTAAGCCACATGGAAAAGAATGGCAAGGCATCATGAACTCAGTATTTCAACTACCCGCCAATACTACCCATCAGTTTGATGTTAGCTCCGTTGCGGGTAAAACCTTTCGTTATCATTGCCAATGCAACAGCTATGATCTCACTATTCGTCGCCACAATAAAATCCAACGCCAGCAAGCGACCTATCAGTGCAAGCAATGCCGCCAACCTTTGAACTACTCACCGACTGCTGAGCCGTAACACCTACCCATCAAGCACTGCTTGATCTCGCCCTCTGTCTTTGGCTAGATACAGGCGCTGATCCGCCACCTCTAAAATGTCATTGGGATTGAGATGGCTCTTTCCTTCCACTAAAACAGCCCCGACACTCACCGTTAAATAGCCACGGCTCACATTACCTTTATGCTCAATACGCAAATCCCTTACCCGCTGGCATAGGCTATTCGCGATCTGCTGCATGTCTTTTTCATTCACATCAGGCAACAGCGCAGCAAACTCTTCTCCGCCAACACGGGCTACGACGTGATGTTTATTGGGCAATGCGACCTCTAATGCCGCAGCCACTTGTTTTAATGCAATATCCCCTTGTAAATGGCCATAAATATCGTTGTAAGCTTTAAAGTGATCCACATCGATCATCATGACTGAAATCATTTTGTCGCCACGTAAAGATCCTGCTAAAGCAAACTCCAATTTTGTTTGGTAAACTCGGCGGTTCATCAACCCAGTTAACTCGTCCGTTTCTGCCAATTTCTGATAGCGTTTATTGGTTTCCATTAACGCACTTTGCAGCTCTTCTACCGCAAGTGCATGTTGCTCACGTAACCTCAACTCACTGATCGCTGATGAAAAGCGCGTTAAAGCCACACTTTTTTCCTTATTCCATTGAAGTGGATCCTGAAAATTAGCAGCAGAGACAAAGCCTTGTACCTTTCTATGGTGGCTGATTGGAAACAGAGCAACAGAACAAATACCAAGCTGAGATAAAAACTGATATTCCGACTCCCCCTGCTCTTTCAGTAAATCAGTAATATCGGAGTACACCACCGATTCAGAAACTAATAAGCGCTCTTGTAACAGCGCCAGTTCTGACCAATTAAATGAAGCGGGGGCAACAGGCTCAGGATCTAAATTCGGCTTTTGCCAAAAGTAGTGATAATGCGCGGTTTCTTGTTCAAATAAAATCACATTCACTCGATCGGCTTGCAGCAACTCACCTAAGACACATAAACCTTCTTCTACTGCTTTTTTCGCTTCACTCTCATCGTACGTTAAAAACTTCAAGGACATGTCAGCCAGTAACTGATTCAGCTTTAACTGCCAATGCAATGCCTCTGTTCGTTCATCGACTAGATCCGATAAACGACGTTGATGGCTACGTAGCTGACGCTCCACAAGCTTACGCTGCACTAACTCTTCACGTACTCGTGTCTGTAAATTGCAAATAGAACTCGTCACATGACCAATTTCATCTTTACGTTGGATCAACTCTTCAGGAACTTTCGTTTTTTTATGCCCAGCAAGATCAATGCTGTCGGTCACAGAAGAAAGTAAAGCAAGATGACGAGTAATAAGGCGCTGGACAATGGCTAAAATAATAAACACCATCAAAAAAGTTTTAACGCCATTACTTAATAAAATCACCACAAATTGATTCCACAGCTCATTATAAATCTGAGCCATTTCAAGCTGTACATTCAGCCAACCAATCCGCTTGCCATCATGTACCAAAGGGTAATCAATGCCTCTGTCTACTTGTATTTGATCAACCAACTCAATGCTAGTGCCATCATTACCAAACAACCTAACATTACGAACATGAGGCAATTCATACAGAGACGTTAAATGCGTATTTAACTGATCTAAGTCGATATCCCATAATGATTGGCTGATGCTGGGTAAATTCGTTACGTTATAGGCATCCACCTGTGCCGATGCGGATGACAAGGTATCGTGGTACAAAAAATACATTTGTACCGCTATGGTCAACATAGCAAATAAGGTACTGGCGGCAATAATTAAGCTCGCCATTCTCCGCCCAATAGCATAGGGAAACAGCAATTTATTTTTTATCATTCTGCTTAAAATCTACTCTGTATAATGATGAGCTGATAACCGATTACGAATTATCTGACGGAAACCTTGAGGTATGGACACTAATAGGTTTGATACCCAATGATTCAAAAGACATTCCCTGCCAATTACTGTCCAATAAACGCTGGAACAAATCAGTTTCTGGTTCGATCAAACGAAATAACGGCAATTCCATAGGCCAAGTTACCGCTTTTCCTTGGGCATGTTGCTTGATCATAAACAAGGCAAGTCCCCCTGCAGCAAAATGCCCCCCCGCCAATACTGACACTTTCCCAGCTTGAAGCGCTTTTAAAACACGATGAGACGTATTAACCGTGCTAATAACAATATCTTTCCCTAACCTTTTCGAGCTTTCCTCAATGGCTTTAATCGCGCCAAAAGCCATCAAATCATTCGCAGTCCATACATATCTCAATTTGGGGTAGCGCCTTAACAGCACTTTCGTTTGTCGATATGCTAGCTTTTCTCGCCAGTCACCATAAATCACTTGGGTTAATTCAAGTTTAGGCTGCAACTGAATAAAATCGAGAGCGCCTCGACTTCTCATTATAGAAGCTGGTGTCGCTCTATCTCCGGCAATAATGGCAATTTGTCCTGCTGCTCGCTCTCCTTTTTCAAACAAAGATTCCGCCGTTGTGAATCCCGCAAAATTATTATCAGGAATAATGCTTGGTAATAAGTATTGCCGCCAATAAGGAGACAAAGTGCTTTTTTGCTGAGGGGTCAGATCATTTAAAATAAGCTGCACATAAACAAATTGGTTTTCTAGGACACTCAGCATTTTTAATGCCGCTTGCTTTTCATTCACGAGTAAAATATAGCGAGGTAAGTTGTCTTCTCTAACCCGCTGCTCTAAATACTCAATCATCGCAATATGATCACGATTTGCATGATAGGTAGAAAGCGTCAATCCTAATGTTTCTGCGCTATTTAAATTGAAACTATCCACATCCTGCCAAAAACTTTCTGTTGGGTATCCAGGATTAATAAAAAGGACATCCGCAGCTTTCGCAGAGTAGACACATACTGATAAAACCACACACAACATGATCAGTATTTGTTTCATAACCCTTGCCCATCAACCATTCCCCGTTTTTATATAATAATCGCATTCCGTTCAGTTTTCATACACATACACAAAAGTTGTGATTACACTCGAACCAGAAGTTAGTAAATCATCACTAAGCTGCTACTCTAACTAGCATTAATCATCATAAAATCAATAGTGTTATGACTTACTTATTTTTTAAACGCTTCTGTCTCACGTCTCTTTGTTTAACCTTCACTCTTGGAACCACCGCTAGCCATGCCGCTCCCCCAAGTTCTTTTTCTAAAGCTAAAAAAGAGGCCGTGAAAATCTATTTAGATCACCCTACCTCTTTTTACTGTGGCTGTGACATTACTTGGAAAAACAAAAAGAAAGGCATTCCAGATTTAGAAAGTTGTGGTTACAACGTTCGTAAGCAGCTCCCACGCGCTAGTCGTATTGAGTGGGAGCATGTGGTGCCAGCTTGGCAATTTGGGCATCAGCGCCAATGCTGGCAAGATGGCGGACGAAAAAATTGCTCCAAAAACGATAAAACCTTTCGTTTAATGGAAGCTGATCTACATAACCTAACCCCGGCAATCGGGGAGGTGAACGGCGATCGTTCCAACTTCCGATTCAGTCAATGGAACGGAGACAATGGGGCCTACTATGGCCAGTGCGAATTTAAAGTGGACTTCAAACAGCGTGTCGCAGAGCCACCAGAACAAGCTCGTGGTGCCATCGCCCGTACTTATTTATACATGAATCAAGAGTATCGTTTTAACTTATCCAAAGCACAGCGCCAGTTAATGGAAGCGTGGGACAAACTGCACCCTGTGAGCCCATGGGAATGTGAACGAGACCGCCGTATTGCGAAAATTCAAGGCAACCACAACCAATTTGTTTATAGGTCCTGTACGCCATAACCTTTATAGGGTTGTAATTATGCCCTCTAGCATCCATGTTAGAGGGCATACCCTTGTTATTTCAGAAATAGGCGCGAATCACAGCCATGAGAATTCCAAGAATCCACCACCCAGAGTTAATCACTACTCTGGGCATTGTTGCGCTTAGTGAAGATGCAGCAGGCCACGTTGGCCGAGTCTTACGTATGGCGGCTGGACAAGAAGTCCTGCTTTTTGATGGCTCAGGTGCTGAGTTCCCAGCCGTTATCCACTCAGTATCAAAAAAGAAAGTTGATGTTGAGGTAACACAACGCGTTGAACGCAGTAGTGAATCCCCATTAGATATCCACTTAGGTCAAGTGGTGTCACGTGGCGATAAAATGGAATTTACGATTCAAAAATCCGTCGAGTTAGGTGTAAATACCATTACCCCTCTTATCTCTGAGCGCTGCGGTGTGAAGTTAAACGCTGAGCGCTTTGAAAAAAAACTTGCGCAATGGCAAAAGATTGCGATCAGTGCATGTGAGCAATCAGGCAGAAATACCGTACCCGTTATTCGCCCTATCATGCACTTGGAAGAATGGTGCGCTGAAGAATACGACGGTTTAAAGCTGAACCTACACCCACGTGCAAAATATTCCATTAATACCCTACCAGAGCCCGTGAAAGACGTACGTTTATTAATTGGCCCTGAAGGTGGCTTGTCTGCCGATGAAATCAGCATGACAGAACAATACCAATTTGAAGAAACGTTGCTTGGTCCTCGTGTTCTTCGCACTGAAACTGCAGCACTCACTGCTATTACTGCCCTACAAGTTCGTTTCGGCGATCTTGGCTAAACTGGAGAAAAAAATGATCAAATTAGGCATTGTAATGGACCCGATCTCGTCCATTAACATTAAAAAAGACTCTAGCTTTGCCATGATGCTGGAAGCACAACGCCGCGGTTGGGAAATCCATTACATGGAGATGAGTGACCTTCACCTCGATCAAGGCAATGCCGTTGCAGACACCAAAGTGGTTACGGTTAAAGAAGATCCAAACGGTTGGTACGAATTTACCTCAGAGCAAAGCATCAACTTATGCGAACTTGACGCAGTATTAATGCGTAAAGATCCACCATTCGATACTGAATACATCTACGCGACTTACATCCTTGAGCGTGCAGAAGACGAAGGTGCTTTGATCGTCAACAAACCACAAAGCCTACGTGACTGTAATGAAAAACTGTTCACAGCGTGGTTCCCAGATCTAACACCAACCACAGTCGTGACCCGCAAAGCAGAAAAGATCAAACAATTCCAAGAAGAACATGGTGATGTGATCTTAAAACCTTTAGATGGCATGGGCGGCGCATCCATTTTCCGTGTAAAAGCCGGGGATCCAAACCTTTCAGTGATCATCGAAACGTTAACCAACCATGGTCAAACTTACTGCATGGCGCAAACTTTTGTGCCTGACATTACCAATGGTGATAAGCGCATCTTAGTGGTGGATGGCGAACCAATGCCTTATTGCTTAGCCCGTATTCCTGCTAAAGGGGAAACACGAGGCAACCTAGCGGCTGGTGGCCGAGGTGAAGCTCGCCCATTGAGTGAAACAGATCGTCAAATAGCTGAAACAGTTGCGCCTATACTAAAAGAAAAAGGGTTAGTCTTCGTTGGTCTTGATGTAATTGGCGACAAGCTAACGGAAATTAATGTCACTAGCCCAACGTGTATTCGCGAAATTGAAGCCGCCTTTGCTGATATTTCGATTACTGGTAAGTTAATGGACGCGATTGAACGCCGTATCAATCAATAACCAACACTGCACTTACAGGTAGAACCTTTCCGTTTTACCTGTATTACGAGCCACCATAATACACAACAATAAGGACGCTATATGGATCTCACTAACCACTTTTTGGTGGCAATGCCTAATATGAAAGACCCATTGTTTCAGCGTGGGGTTATCTATATTTGCGAGCACGATAGCGATGGCGCTATGGGCCTGCTGATCAATCAGCCGATTGATATTTCCATTGGCGAAATGCTGGATCAAATCGAAATCGAACGTACTTTGCCAATTAATAACGAACACAGCCTTAAACAGCCAGTATTAAGTGGTGGCCCAGTCGCAGATGATCGCGGTTTTGTACTGCACTTACCTAAAGACGACTACGGCTCTAGTCTTAGCATGACGGATCAAATTACGGTCACGACGTCCAAAGACATCTTAGCCATTTTAGGCACAGAATCAGAACCCGATAAGTTTTTAGTAACGTTAGGCTATGCTGGCTGGGATGCAGGACAACTTGAAAAAGAGTTGAGTGAAAATACTTGGCTAACCATTGAAGCGGATCCTGCCGTTATTTTTAACACCCCAATTAATGAGCGTTGGCAAAAAGCCGTTCAGCAGCTTGGTATCAACGTCGCTAACCTTTCTACCGAAGTAGGACATTCATGAGCAACACAACTCGCACCATTCTTTCTTTTGATTACGGTGTAAAAAGCATTGGGTCTGCCATAGGCCAAGAAATCACAGGGACTGCTAGCCCATTAAAAGCGTTTAAGGCCAACGATGGAATTCCTAATTGGGATGACATTGAAGCCACCATTAAAGAATGGCAGCCTGATTTGATCGTGGTAGGTTTACCGCTGGATTTAGAAGGCAAAGCATTGGACGCCATCACACCACGTGCAAAAAAATTCGCTAACCGTTTGCATGGTCGATTTGGTCTTGCGGTTGAGTTGCATGATGAACGCTTATCAACCGTAGAAGCTCGTGCGGAATTATTTAGCCATGGCGGTTACAAAGCACTATCTAAAGGGAATGTGGATTGCCAATCTGCGGTCGTCATTTTAGAAAGCTGGTTTGAACGCCAGTGGGGCTAATCCCCCAGTTCACTTTTAGTGCCTCACGGCTTCATTTTGTTGCCTTGGTTTAAGCCGCAGAACAACCCATTTGCGGCTAAACTCCCCGTAAAAATATTCAAAAGTACAATCAGCACTTGAATATAATCATCTAAATTCTCTTCATTTAAGCCAATCCAACTCACTTGAGCCCATGACGCCGCCATTTCTCCTTTCGACATAATGATGTCGAGAGAAGCTAAGGTCCCAAAAAAAATCAATGAACAGCTGTGTACGATGTAGTGCCATTTTAGGTGGGCATAATTAAGTGCCACCAGCATACCGACAATCACACCGCTGTAGCCAATAAACGAGAACACCGGAAAAGTCAGGTAAATTTTTGTGGCTAAACTAAAGAACAGCAGGCTAAAGAACATCAGCCAAGTAAAAGCGAAACTTTGCCAAAAACGATCCTTCATCAACCTCAGCCTCCTGCTTTTATGCTCATCGCCCTATCTGCTACCATCGCTTAATGGTTTTGCTTCATTCTCTAATCCATATCTAACGTTACGTTATCTAATGAACCACCACCATACCCATCACCACGTTTTGTTTTCAGCATTAAACGCAAATCATTGGCAGAATCTGCACTGTGCAAGGCGTCATTTTCATTCACTTTGCCAGCAATAACTAGGTCATATAGAGATTGATCAAACGTACACATGCCTGCTTCACGGGATTTTGCCATGGTCGCTTTCAACTCATGTAGCTCTCCACGACGAATTAAATCCGCCATACGAGGAGAATTCAGTAAAACTTCAAACGCCCCATGACGACCATTGCCATTAATATCCGGGATCAACTGCTGAGCAATCACCCCTTTTAGATTCATCGACAAATCAAATAAAAATTGCTCACGACGCTCTTTCGGCACCAAATGTAAAATTCGCTCCAGTGCTTGGTTGGCATTATTCGCATGTAAGGTTGCCATGCAAAGATGCCCTGTTTCTGCAAACGTCATGGCATATTCCATCGTCTCACGAGAACGGATCTCACCAATCAAGATCATATCTGGCGCTTGGCGTAGCGAATTTTTTAACGCCACTTCATAGCTGGCGGTGTCTAATCCCACTTCACGCTGAGTTACTATGCACTTATTGTGAGGGTGCACAAATTCAATCGGATCTTCCACCGTTAGAATATGACCAGTTCGGTTATCATTACGAAACCCAGTCATGGCAGCCATGGTGGTGGATTTACCCGATCCTGTCGCCCCCACCACTAGAATTAACCCACGTTTGGCAATCGCAAGATTTTGCATCACCCCGGGAAGTTCCAGCTCCTGCATGGTAGGGATTTGCGTTTCAATCCGACGGATCACCGCCCCCGGCTGCTCACGCTGCCAAAATGCGCTAACACGGAATCGACCACAGTCACGAACAATGGCAAAGTTCGCCTCTAAAGACTCATAAAATTCCTCATGACGCTCTTTATCCATCATCTCAGCCAGAAGCTTATCTACCCCTGCCCGATTCAACTTTTCACCATTGGCTTGCAGCTGACCATGTACCCGTAGTAAACAAGGTGCGTCCACTGTAATGTACAAATCAGACGCTTTTTGGCTGATCATTTGTTCCAGTAGTCGATTCAGTTCCATAATTAAAACCCTACGCCCGATGACTCAACTTTATTATTGATTTCTTCCATATCCACTAACCCTTGCGCCAGTAGTAGCTTAGAGTTTTGCTCCATGGTTTGCATACCCATTGCAGAGCCTGTTTGAATAATAGAATACATTTGAGCCACTTTGTCTTCACGGATCAGGTTACGAATCGCTGGGGTCGCGATCATAATTTCATGGCAAGCAACACGGCCACCACCAACACGTTTTAACAGCGTTTGGGCAACCACAGCACGCAAGGATTCAGACAGCATCGAACGCACCATGGCTTTATCATTACCAGGGAACACATCAATGATCCGATCCACCGTTTTCGCCGCGGAGCTGGTGTGTAACGTACCAAACACTAAGTGACCCGTTTCCGCCGCCGTTAATGCTAAGCTAATGGTTTCTTGATCACGAAGCTCCCCCACTAAAATCACATCCGGATCTTCACGAAGGGCTGAGCGAAGGGCTGCTTTAAAGCTGTTGGTATCGCGGTGAACTTCACGCTGATTTAACAAACATTTCTTATTTTCATGAACAAATTCAATCGGATCTTCAATGGTCAGAATGTGTTTGTTGTAGTTTTCATTAATGTAATTCACCATCGCGGCCAACGTCGTTGATTTACCTGACCCTGTCGGCCCAGTCACCAATACCAAACCCTTTTGGTAATTCGCCATTTGCGTGAAAATTTCAGGAGCACCAAGGCCTTCTAATGTAGGGATCTCAACGGGAATAGTACGAAAGACAGCCGCACAACCACGTGCCTGATTAAAAGCGTTAACCCTAAAGCGCCCCACATTAGGCAATTCAAAAGAAAAGTCGACTTCGAGATTTTCCTCATATTCACTGCGCTGACTATCGTTCATAATATCGAAAACCAAACGATGCACATCGGCGTGGCTAAAAGGAGGTAAGCTGAGCTTTCTTACTTCACCATCCACACGAACCATGGGTGGAACCCCCGCAGAAAGATGTAGATCTGACGCATTATGCTTTACACTAAAGTCCAATAATTCGGTGATATCCATAACATTCCTCAGTAAAGTCAATTATGTCTAGTATCAAGCAAAACATTGAGCAGGTCATCAATCAGATACTTGCTACCGAACAAAAATGTGGTCGAGTCTCCGGTTCTGTGCAATTACTGGCGGTAAGTAAAACCAAACCGATAGAAGCACTGGAAGCGGCAATCGAGGCAGGCCAAACAGAATTTGGCGAAAACTATGTTCAAGAAGGCGTTGAAAAAGTTCAGCACTTTAACGAACACGATACAGCCACGAAATTAAAATGGCACTTTATTGGCCCTATTCAGTCCAATAAAACCAAGCCTGTTGCTGAGTACTTCGATTGGGTACACTCAGTAGATAGATTAAAGATAGCTCAACGGCTTAATGATCAGCGACCTGCGCACATGCCTCCACTGCAAGTTTTGATTCAAGTAAACACCAGTGGAGAAGCAAGTAAGTCAGGTACCACTGATGAGCAGGTGCTTGAACTGGCAGCCGCTATCGAAACAATGCCGAATATTGAACTACGCGGATTAATGTCTATTCCAGCCAATGTGAGCACCTACGATGAACAACTTGCCGCATTTTCACATTTGGCAGCGTTACAAGAACAACTCAAAGAGCAGTATCCACAAATCGATACCCTCTCTATGGGGATGAGTGGAGACATGGATGCTGCGATTACAGCTGGCAGTACCATGGTACGGATCGGCACCGCGATTTTTGGTGCTCGAGATTACAATAAAACCAATAAGTAAAACGCGTTAGGCAAGGAGCCGAACACATGGAACAACGAAAGATCACGTTTATTGGTGCGGGTAATATGGCTCGCTCCATCATTGCGGGGTTAGTAGCAAGTGGTTATGCCGCCGATAAGATCACCGCAACCGCACCCAGTGCTGCACGCCGTGAGCCTTTAGCCACTGATTATGGCATCAACACCGACTCTAATAACTTAAAAGCGGCACAAGAAGCAGACGTTATTGTGCTCTCAGTCAAACCCCAGTTAATGGAAGAGGTTGCCAAAGAGCTTCATGCTGTTGACTTTAGTGGCAAACTGGTGATTTCCATTGCCGCTGGCATTTCCGTTCAACGTTTGAACGAAATGTTTAACACCCAACTGAATTTAATCCGTGTAATGCCAAATACACCTTCTTTGATCGGTAAAGGCATGAGTGGGCTATTTGCTGCTTCTGAGGTCCCTGAAGTCGATAAAACCTTCGCATCAGATCTGATGACCGCAGTAGGAGAAGTATCTTGGGTAGAGCAAGAATCTGGCATTAACGCCATTATTGCTGCCGCAGGCAGCGCACCTGCGTACTTTTTCTTATTCATGGAAGCCATGCAAGCCGAAGCCATCAAGCAAGGTTTTGATGCCGACACTGCTCGCCAGCTAGTACAGCAGTCCGCATTAGGTGCGGCTGAAATGGTCGTTGCGAACCCAACCACCGAACTTTCAACCCTACGTGAACAAGTCACTTCAAAAGGTGGCACGACCGCCGAAGCGCTACGCACGTTTAATGAACATCAACTCAGTGAAATTGTGGCAAAAGCGATGCAAGCTGCCGTAATTCGTGCTGAAGAAATGGAAAAACTTTTTTAAGGTTTATAGCTATGAATGCAATGCAATTTCTAATCTCGACCGTTTTTGATCTTTACATCATGGTGGTACTACTGCGCGTTTGGCTGCAAGTGGCACGTGCGGATTTCTACAACCCATTCTCTCAGTTTGTGGTAAAAGCCACTCAACCAGTGATTGCACCACTGCGCCGAGTGATCCCGTCTATCGGCAACGTAGACATGGCAACAATCTTATTTGCGTACGTACTAAGCGTTCTGAAATTTGTGTTACTGCAGCTGGTACTGACAGGTGGCAACGTTGGCTTCAGTAGTGCGTTCTTCTTCATCGGATTAGCGTCTCTGATCAAAGCCGCTGGTGGCCTGCTCTTCTGGGTACTGATCATTCGAGCAATTCTAAGTTGGGTAAGCCAAGGCCGTAGCCCAATTGAGTACGTCATGCACCAATTAACCGAGCCTATGCTTGCGCCTATCCGTCGTGTAATCCCACAAATGGGCGGTTTGGATCTCAGTGTTCTAGTTCTGTTCATCGTTCTGCAATTTGCTAATTTCCTTGTAGGCGATTTAATCGGTCCTGTGTGGTATCAGCTGTAAAATGAGCACAGCTCCAGCCGTTAAAAAAGACCAAGGCGATCTGATCTTAAGGCTTTATATTCAACCTAAAGCCAGCCGAGATAAGATCGTCGGTTTACATGGTGATGAAATCAAAATCGCCATTACCGCACCACCGGTTAATGGCAAAGCCAATAGCCATTTAAGTAAATATTTAGCCAAACAGTTTAAGGTTGCCAAAGGGCAAATAATCATAGAAAAAGGCGAACTGGGCCGCCATAAGCAGGTTCGTATCATTCAGCCTATGATGATCCCTGCCCTTATCAACGAACTACTGTAACTAACACAAAAAGACCGAGCCTAGTCAGCCTAGGTTCGGTCTTTTTATATACTAAGAATAAAAATATTAGGAAGCCGCAATGAAAAAACTGTTCAGCCTACTCGTGTTTCTGTCTTTATCTTTCGGTGTCCAAGCCGAGCAAGTAAAAACCATCGACAGTATTGATGTGCACTATTCTGCGTTTACGTCGACCTTTTTAACACCAGAAGTGGCCAAAGCCTATCGGATCAAACGAAGTAAATACTCAGCGGTGCTCAACATCAGTGTGCTTGATAACAGTGATCCTGAAAAATCAGCAGTTCCAGCCAATATCACTGGCACCGCTAAAAATTTAGTTGGCCAGATCAAGCAGCTGCACTTTCGCGAAATTCGTGATGGCAACGCCATTTACTACATCACTGAAGTACCTTTTACCGATCAAGAAGATTACACCTTCAAAGTGAAGGTTGCCGCTGGTAAAAAAGGCAATGGTGAAGTCAGGTTTGATCAGAAATTCTACGTAGACTGATCCCCGTCCTCTTAATATAAGCCGTAAATTCATGTCATGTCTTTACGGCTCTCCTCCCCGACAAGACGCTTTCTCTTTCCCCTAATGCGTTCCCCCGCTATCATACGCCCCCATTACTTTTTCAATTATCAAAAGGGCGTGCTATGAAAAAAATCGTATTGGCAACAGGCAACCAAGGCAAAGTAAAAGAAATGGCCGATCTACTGGCTGATTTTGGTTTTGATGTTGTTGCACAAAGTGATTACAACGTTTCTTCTGTTGCTGAAACAGGCACAACATTCATTGAAAATGCCATCATCAAAGCACGCCATGCCGCCAAAGAAACAGGCCTACCTGCCATTGCCGATGATTCAGGCTTAGAAGTGGATTTCCTAAAAGGCGCACCTGGTATTTATTCTGCTCGCTACGCAGGTGAAGACGCTTCTGATCTGGATAATCTCACTAAACTATTAAAAGAGATGGAAGGTGTTCCCGCAGAGCAACGCACAGCCCGTTTCCACTGTGTATTAGTGCTAATGAAGCATGAAAACGATCCAACGCCGCTGGTTTGCCATGGTGCTTGGGAAGGCACGATTACGACACAAGCCATTGGTGAAAATGGCTTTGGTTATGATCCCGTGTTTTGGGTTGAAGAAGATAACTGCGCCTCTGCACAGTTAGAACCAGCACGTAAAAAGCAACTTTCTCATCGTGCTCAAGCCCTGAAAAAGCTTTTTGCAGCACTACAATAAGGTTTTAGAACAATGTTACAGCCACCACCACTGAGCTTATATATTCACATTCCCTGGTGTGTACAAAAATGCCCATACTGTGATTTTAACTCACACGCGCTGAAAACCACGATCCCAGAGCAGATCTACATCAATGCACTGATCGATGATTTAGACGTCGACCTTGCTCGTTTTAATATGAAGAACGAGAAAAGGAAACTGCACTCTATTTTCATTGGTGGTGGCACGCCAAGCCTTATTTCAGCCAAAGAGATTGGCCGTTTGTTAAAAGCCGTAGAAGAGCGTTTACCCTTTTCTGATAACATCGAAATCACCATGGAAGCCAATCCAGGTACGGTGGAAGCGGGAAGGTTTATTGAGTACCGCCAAGCAGGGGTAAACCGAATTTCTATTGGTGTACAAAGCTTCCAGCAAGCCAAACTGGAACGCCTTGGCCGCATTCATGGCCCTCAAGAAGCTATTAACGCTGCCAACCTTGCCCATGAAGCAGGGCTAAACAGCTTCAACTTAGATCTCATGCACGGTCTTCCTGAGCAAAGTATTGACGACGCCATTCAAGATCTAGAACAAGCCATCAAGCTTAATCCTCCCCATTTTTCCTGGTATCAGCTCACCATTGAGCCAAATACCCTCTTTTATTCGAAACCTCCTACATTGCCTGACGACGATGATCTCTGGGATATTTTTGAGCAAGGCCATCAGCGATTAACTGATGCTGGCTATGTGCAATATGAAATTTCAGGCTACAGTAAGCCGGGTTATCAATGTCAGCATAACCTCAATTATTGGCGCTTTGGGGACTACCTTGGTATTGGCTGTGGTGCCCACGGAAAAGTAAGCTTTGAAGAGGGCCAAATCATCCGAACCACAAAGGTAAAACACCCGCGTGGTTACATGGACTTAACCAAAGCTTACTTAAGTGATGAACAAAGCGTGGATAAAGAAGATCGTGCGTTTGAATTCTTTATGAATCGCTTTCGTTTACTAGAAGCCTGCCCAAAACAAGATTTTGTCACCCGAACAGGGCTCCCTATTAGCGAAATCCAAGGCACTATTGACTGGGCGCTTGAGAAAAAATACTTAAGTGAAACCGAAAGCCACTGGCAGATCACCGAACATGGCAAGCTGTTTTTAAATGATTTACTGGCCGCCTTTATGCCTGAAGAATAACGCAGTACATTTTTACTCTTAGGCCATCTCAGACTGGCCTAAGAGTAAAAAGATCATGGTAGGCCAAAAGCTTTCTATCCATTTTCACCAATGGGGGAAACATTAAATCGCATTTCGCTCTACGGTCACAGTGCTCCACTGCTTCAATGCTGGAATCTGCGATTGGATTTGCTCTTCTTGTGCCTGCCACTGTGCAAACAACTCACAAAGCTCCCCTTCTACTTTACGGACTCTGAACCACTCATCTTCTAACTGATTACGAAACTGACGCTGGAATAAATACACATGCTGCGCGGATGCGTGAAGAGGATCCATTTCGCTCCCCGCTCGATTCACAAAATTAGCCAAGCCACTTTGTACCAGCTGTTCGGAAAACACTAACCACCTTGGAGATAAATATTGGCTCCAACGGGCTAATTCATGATGCTGAAGACGCTCAGTGTTATGCTGATGAGAAGTAAAAATATCAAACAGACGTTGCTGCATATGAAGATGAAATTGTGCTAGCTCAGAACGCATGGCACTGTCTGCGCCAAACTGCGCCACCAACACGTGATCCAAATTCACCCAAGTAAGCTTCAGTTGATCACTCAACGCTGAATTAATCACGCTCAAATCACGCCGAAGAGTTTGACTGTATTGCTGTAATAACCTTGTTTGCTGATCATCCAAACCAACTGGGTTTACACCAAAATAAAGCCGACCTTCAGGAGACACCGTAAAAGGGTGTCCACCGGAAAAAAACTGCACATCCCCAGCACGAATTAAAAAGCTATTATGAAAATCTGAATGACATTCAGAGGTAGGTAATGCATTTGAAAAAGAATAACTAGGTAGTGCCAATACAATGATTAAAAACAGACGAATAAGCCTAACAGCCATCGTAGCTCTCCTCTAAAATATTGGCACCATGATGCCAATTAGAATATGGAGCGACCTATTCTTTCAGCTAATAATTCCAATGCAGCAGTGCCTGCTAATGAGTTACCAGACGCATCCAATTCAGGAGACCACACCGCAATACTCATTTCACCAGGAACCACAGCAACAATGCCACCACCAACGCCCGATTTACCCGGCATCCCAACGCGATAAGCAAATTCACCTGCACCATCATACAAACCACAAGTCGCCAGCAACGCATTCAGTTGCTTAGATTGAGTCTGGCTGATAATTGTTTTTTCTGCGCCTAAAGGAAGTCCTTTGTTTGCTAAGTAGCTGAATGTTCTTGCTAAATCAACACAGCTCATTTTCAGCGCACAAGCATGGAAATAGTTATTCAGCACTGGCATCACTTCGTTATCAAAGTTACCAAATGACCGCATTAAATACGCAATCGAAGCATTACGATCACTGTGTTCCATTTCAGAAGCCGCTACCGCTTTGTCGTAAACAATATGAGGGTCACCCGATAATTCACGCACCAACTCTAATAAACGATGCCTTGGTGCTGACAAACGGCTATGGAGCAAATCTGCCACCACGATCGCTCCGGCATTGATAAACGGATTACGTGGGATCCCTTGCTCCATTTCCAGCTGGATCAGTGAATTAAATGCCTGACCTGAAGGCTCTTTACCAACTCGGTGCCAAATTTCTTCTGGCTTATACAACATCATGGCCAGCGTTAAACTCAGTACTTTCGAAATAGACTGAATCGAAAATGCTTCATCAGCATCGCCAGCTTTAATAATATCGCCATCATTCGTACACACAGCGATTGCCAGCTTATGATTGGGTACACAGCCTAACGCAGGAATGTAATCAGCAACTTCACCTTCACCAATCAGTGGGCGAACTTCATCAAGAATTCCAGACAGTAATTTGGCAGTTGGTTTCATTTTTACCTCCAAGGGCAAAAAAGCCAACGCAGAGGTTGGCTTTTATTATTTCACGAATGATCAAACAGTTACGTTGATTCCAGTGTTATTATTTTACGCGTGCGAATTTTAAATCCCACACACCATGGCCTAAACGGTGACCACGCGCTTCAAATTTAGTCAAAGGACGATCATCCGGACGAGGAATGTAGTCGTTTGTTTCTGATGTATTCGAGTAACCCGGAGCAACGCTCATAACTTCTAACATATGCTCAGCGTAATTTTCCCAGTCTGTTGCCATGTGGAAAATACCACCATCCATTAGCTTCGTGCGGATCATTTCAGCAAATTCCGCTTTCACAATACGACGCTTATGGTGACGTTTTTTATGCCACGGATCAGGGAAAAACAATTGCAGCGTCGCTAAGCTGCTGTCTGGGATCATGTGTTCAAATACTTCTACCGCATCGTGACACATAACGCGTAAGTTAGTAAGGCCTGCTTCACGCGCTAAGCTTAAACACCCGCCGACACCTGGGCTATGTACTTCAATACCAATGAAGTTTTTCTCAGGCGCGTTTTTAGCCATTTCAACTAATGATGCACCCATACCAAAACCGATTTCCAGAACAACTGGATTATCGTTACCAAAGACTTCGCTCCAAACAAGCTTTTCTTCAGAAAAATCAATGCCCATTGTTGGCCAACATTCCGTCATTGCCGACTCTTGACCTTTTGTTAAACGGCCTTCACGACGAACGAAACTGCGAATTTTACGTACTATTTTACCTTCTTCGGTAAATTCATCTTTGGTGACTTCAGTCATAATCGGGTTGCCTGCACATTACCTGAACAATTGTTTGTGGATCGGGCATTATCCAAAGATCTTGCAAGGGTGCAAGAGTTATCTTTAGTTTTACTTATCCTGCGCCCTATGTTGCAATTGTGTTATTAATAATAATATTACAGAGCATGTCGTGACTCCATTCTCCGAGGCCATTTTAAACTGGTACGATAAATACGGTCGTAAAACCTTGCCGTGGCAATTAGAAAAAACACCATACAAAGTTTGGTTATCTGAAATTATGCTTCAGCAAACTCAGGTCACCACGGTAATTCCTTATTTTGAACGTTTCATGGAACGTTTTCCTACCGTGCACGATCTGGCTAATGCCGAACAAGATGAGGTACTTCATCTCTGGACAGGTCTTGGCTATTACGCCCGCGCACGAAATTTACATAAAGCGGCAAAAACCATTGTGGAACAATATGATGGGGTTTTCCCAACGGATATTGATGAGGTACAAGCCCTACCGGGAATTGGCCGTTCAACCGCAGGGGCCGTTTTATCTTTATCGTTAAAACAGCACCACCCAATTTTAGATGGAAACGTAAAGCGTACCCTATCACGCTGTTTTGCTGTTGAAGGCTGGCCGGGTAAAAAAGCGGTTGAAAACCAACTGTGGGACATCGCAACGGAGCACACACCACCGGAAGGAGTGGAACGCTATAACCAAGCCATGATGGACATGGGAGCAACGGTCTGTACTCGCAGTAAACCCAAATGTGAACTGTGCCCAGTTGAAGGCATGTGTAAAGCCAAAGCTCAGAGCAGGCAGCTTGATTTTCCTGGTAAAAAACCGAAAAAAGACAAGCCCGAAAAACAAGCGTGGTTCGCCATTTTGCATCATGATAACCAAGTATGGTTAGAGCAACGCCCACCATCGGGCATTTGGGGCGGGTTATGGTGTTTCCCAGAAGAAAGCCATGACGATCTAAACCAGCAATTGCTACACCGTGGTATTGATCCTGAAAAAGACATTAAACAACGTGAAACACTTATTGCGTTTAGACATACATTCAGCCATTACCATCTTGATATTGTTCCAGTACTGATTGATCTCAACCGTAAACCAGATTTGGTCATGGAAGCGGGAGCAGGTCTTTGGTATAACTTGTCGCAACCAGCCAAGGTTGGCTTAGCAGCACCTGTTCAGCGTCTGCTTGATAGCCTGCCTTATGAATTAAACCAAGGAGAAGCTCAATGAGCCGTACCGTTTTTTGTGCCCGTTTAAAAAAAGAAGCCGATGGCCTAGATTTTCAGCTGTATCCGGGCGATCTGGGTAAACGCATTTTTGACAACATTTCAAAAGAAGCGTGGGCCGAGTGGCAGGGAAAACAGACCATGCTGATCAATGAAAAGAAATTGAACATGATGGATCCTGAGCACCGTAAATTACTTGAAACTGAAATGGTGAACTTCTTATTTGAAGGCCAAGACGTTGTTATTGATGGTTATACACCACCATCAGAGTAATTCCTGAGCTCTAACTCTCTGGAAAAACTGCTTACATCAGCGGCCATAAAATGACATTATCTCTTCAAAGATAATGTCATTTTTTATACAGATTGCTAATGAAAAAACTGCTTTTCCTACTCTCTAGTTTAATCATCTTAACAGGCTGCAGCCGCGAATTTATCGAAGGCTTGTATGATGTTAACTACGATACAACCAATCGATTTGCCAAAAATTTAGCCCCATTACCCGGTCAATTTGAAAAAGACGTCAATGCCCTTGATTCCCTGATTCAAAGCTTTTCCGGCAACATCGAACAGCGTTGGGGGAAAAAACAAGTCCTCATGGCCGGTAAGCGTGATTACGTAAAATATACCGATGGTTATTTAAGTCGTGCCCATGTGAATTTCACCAATGGCATTGTAACCATTGAAACTGTCGCAGGCACAAATCCCAAACAGCACCTAAAAAAAGCCATTGTGACCACCCTATTAACTCCTGACGATCCTGCGCACGTTGATCTCTTCTCTTCTTCTGAAATCACCCTTTCAGGAAAACCCTTCTTATACCAGCAGGTTTTAGATCAGGATAAAAAGCCCATTGAATGGTCATGGCGTGCTAACCGTTACGCTGATTACCTGATAGAAAAAGGCTTAAAGAAAAAGAAAGTCGACTTTAAGCAAGCATGGTATGTTGAAATTCCGATGGTAGAAGGCCACGCCAACCTTCGTAGTTATAAGTACGCTGATATTGTCCGTGATGCCTCACGCCGCTACGACATTCCAGAAGATTTGATTTATGCCATCATAAAAACGGAAAGTAGCTTTAACCCTTATGCGGTAAGTTGGGCGAATGCTTACGGGCTGATGCAAGTAGTTCCTAAAACCGCAGGACGAGATGTATTTAAGCTGGTAAAAAAGCGTTCCGGTCAACCTAGCCCTGAATATCTTTTCAACCCTGCCCAAAACATAGATACCGGCACCGCTTACTTCTACATCTTAAAAAATCGTTATCTCAAAGATGTAAAAAACCGCACTTCTTTAGAGTACAGCATGATTTCTGCTTATAACGGTGGTACAGGCGGAGTGCTAAATACATTTAGCAAAGACAGAAAACGCGCAATGAGAGACATTAACTCACTGCAAGCAAACCAAGTATATTGGGCGCTGACCAAAAAACACCCAAATGCAGAAGCTCGCCGTTACTTGGAAAAAGTCACCAAATTTAAAAAAGAGTTTAACAGCGGAAAAATCTAGTTTAAAAAAGAGACAAAAAGCGCTTTTTTGCTTATTAAAACAACAAACAAGCGCTTTTTTGCCATTTTATTTAAAAAGGGGTTGACGCTAAAGACAAAAATCCGTTTAATAGCGCCCCGTTGCCCAGATAGCTCAGTCGGTAGAGCAGAGGATTGAAAATCCTCGTGTCGGTGGTTCGATTCCGCCTCTGGGCACCATATTAAATAATTTGGTGCTTTGAAAGAAACGTCAAATTAGAGTGAAAAAAATGCTTGATTATCAAAAACTGAATCAGTATATTATCGCTCCCTAAGCAGAAATGCTTAAACAAAATTTAGCGTGCCGACTTAGCTCAGTAGGTAGAGCAACTGACTTGTAATCAGTAGGTCACCAGTTCGATTCCGGTAGTCGGCACCATTTATTTTGCCCAGA
>NZ_JAKRGH010000022.1 GCF_022347565.1 Vibrio sp. Of7-15 | reverse complement strand
TTTAAAATGCCATAAGAACAATTTGGAGCGACACACGAGGTTCGAACTCGTGACCTCAACCTTGGCAAGGTTGCGCTCTACCAGCTGAGCTAGTGTCGCTTTGCATCTCTAGAGACTGAAACATCTCTACAGGGCTGCGAATTATAAGAGCAAAACTGGATGATGCAAGTGTTTCTTTGAAAAAAGATCACTTTTTTTTCATTTCAAACCAGTTTGCTTATTTCACCATCAAATATTAAAAATGTTCTGGCGGTAGAACTGCAATTCAGCAATAGACTCCCGAATATCATCCAACGCTAGGTGACTTCCAGACTTGCTAAAGCCTTTTAATGTTTCAGGTTTCCAACGACGAGTCAGTTCTTTAATCGTACTTACATCAATGTAACGATAGTGAAAGTACTCTTCCAGCTCTGGCATGTGTTTATATAAGAAACGACGATCTTGCCCAATACTGTTACCACAAATAGGTGAAATACCTTTCGGTACCCACTGCTCTAAGAAATGAATGGTTTGCTCAATAGCTTGCTGCTCCGTGATATTACTGTTTTTAACACGTTCAACTAAACCACTTCCTGTGTGTGTGGTTGTACACCATTCATCCATTTTATCCAATTCAGCATCTGGCTGATGAATAGCAAGCACAGGGCCCTCTGCTAAGATATTTAACTGAGCATCGGTAACTATGGTCGCTATTTCAATGATTTTATGAGTTTCAGGATCAAGTCCTGTCATCTCTAAATCCATCCAAATTAAATTTTGATCGCTGAATGACATATAGGTATTGCCTATTTTGTGACTAAACCATGTATGATACCTAGCTGACAGTGAAAGCCAACAAAAGTGAATCAATTAACCGTGGCAAAGAAGAAAAAGCTCACAAAAGGTCAGGTACGCCGCGTTCGTACTAACCAAAAGAAACGATTAGCTCGCCCAGAAGACAGCGTGCAATGGGATGAATCCCTATTAGAATCAGCCAAAGAAGGGCTGGTTATTACACGTTTTGGTCAGCATGCTGATATCGAGGACCCTGATAGCGGAGAAATCCACCGTTGTAATTTACGCCGCGGTATCGAGACATTGGTATCTGGCGATAAAGTGATCTGGCGCCCTGGTACTGAAGTACTGGCAGGGATCTCTGGCGTTGTCGAAGCTGTTCAGCCTCGCCAGTCGGTACTCACTCGTCCAGACTACTACGATGGCATTAAACCTGTTGCCGCGAACGTAAACCAAATGGTTATTGTCTCCTCAGTGTTACCAGAACTTTCACTGAACATCATCGACCGCTACCTGATCGCTTCTGAAACTCTCAATATAAAACCACTTATTGTCCTTAATAAGATAGACCTTTTAAGTGATTCAGAGGAAGAAGAAGTTAAAAAGCAGCTTAGCCTATACCAAGATATTGGTTACCCTGTTTTGCTGGTTAGCCGCGAAACTGGTGTTGGTATTACCGATTTAGAAACTTACCTAAAAGATCACATCAACATTTTTGTTGGTCAATCTGGTGTGGGTAAATCGAGCTTAGTGAATGCTTTGTTGCCAGAGCTAAATGTTGAGGAAGGAGCAATTTCTGAAAACTCAGGGCTAGGTCAGCACACTACTACGGCCTCTCGCTTGTATCACTTCCCCCATGGCGGTGATCTCATTGACTCTCCAGGAGTTCGTGAATTTGGTTTATGGCATTTAGAAGCAGATCAAATTACCGAGGCATTTACAGAATTTAGGCCCTTCATTGGCGCTTGTAAGTTCCGAGACTGTAAACACAAAGACGATCCGGGCTGTGTACTAAGAGAAGCGGTGGAAGACGGAAAAATTACCTCAGTACGTTTTGATAACTACCACCGTATAATCGAAAGCATGAGTGAAAACAAAGCTAATCGTCAGTTTTCTCGCAATAAGAAAGCAGATTTGTAACAGTCAGATCCATTTCAAACACTGACTTTAACATTCATTTTCGGTAGTATTTGCACCTCCGGCTGCCTCCTTGATGCTCAAGGAATAGCTAGTGTGTTGAAAAAATTGAAATTTTTGGACGGTATCGTGCTAGATAAAATCAAAGTAGGCTTGCAATATTGCATCCCACAACATGGCTTAACCCGACTAACCGGTAAATTAGCATCAACAGAAGCTGGCGGCTGGACAACTGCGGTCATTCGCTGGTTCATTGGCCGCTACAAAGTGGACATGAGCGAAGCGCTTAATCCGGATCCTGCTGCATACAAAACCTTCAACGACTTTTTTGTTCGTGAACTAAAACCAGGCATGCGCCCTATCACTGAAGGCGAGAACGTGATGGTTCATCCTGCTGATGCATGTGTAAGCCAGTTTGGCCCAATCACTAATGGTGAGCTTATCCAAGCGAAAGGCCATAACTTCTCAGCTCAGCAGCTTTTGGGTGGCGATGCACAATTGGCCGAAGAGTTTACGAATGGTGATTTTGCAACCCTATACTTATCACCTCGTGATTACCACCGCGTGCACATGCCATGTGATGGCACACTACGCCAAATGATTTACGTTCCTGGCGATCTTTTTTCGGTTAACCCATTAACGGCTGAAAATGTAGAGAACCTATTTGCACGTAACGAGCGTGTAGTATGTATTTTTGATACGGAATTTGGCCCAATGGCACAAGTTCTGGTTGGTGCAACCATTGTAGGCAGCGTTGAAACAGTCTGGGCTGGCACAATCACCCCACCAACTGGGGCGGATATCCGTCGCTGGGATTACCCTGCCGAAGGAACTGAAGCCGTTGTCTTGAAGAAAGGCGAAGAAATGGGTCGCTTTAAGCTAGGCTCTACGGTGATTAACTTATTCGCTAAAGATCAAATCACCTTTGATCAGAGCATGGCAAATAACGTCACCACTCGCATGGGCACACCTTATGCTCAAAAAGCGGAAGCGAACGATTAATATTCAGTTATAAAGTTTGACGAAACGCAAAGAGGAGCTCTATCGCTCCTCTTTTTTGATCAAAACTCTACCTCCGTCGAGGTATTTATCACCAAAATACTTATTCTGTTCTCATATCCTATCGCTTTAGAATCTGAGACTTATGACACGAATAAGCCCTGCCACATTAATTAAGCTGTTTATCTCTTTCGCCATTCCCATCGCCATTTTACTGATCCCCATCGATGCTCTGCCGATTGAAGACCTCACCTTAATCCAGCACCGCTTATTGGCTATTTTTGTCTTAGCTGCCCTATTGTGGGTCTTAGAACCGGTTCCTGTCTTTGCGACGTCGATTCTGATCATCGCTCTAGAACTCATTATGATCTCTGATAAAGGGCTTCATCTATTTCGAGAGGTTCCCGAAGGCCACCAGCTCGGTGAGCTCATGCAATACACCGACATTTTCAGCGCTTTTTCTTCGCCAATCATTATTCTTTTCATGGGCGGATTTGCCCTTGCGATCTCAGCCGCAAAGTACGAGTTAGATAACAACTTAGCCCGAGTGTTACTCAAACCTTTTGGCACTCAGCCACGCTTTATCATGTTAGGGCTAATGCTAATCACAGCGGTGTTTTCCATGTTTATGTCCAATACCGCCACCACCGTCATGATGTTGGCACTGCTCGGCCCAATTGTGGCTTCTGCACCAAAAGGTGATTTGGGCATTAAGGCCTTAGTATTATGCATTCCCATTGCCGCTAACACGGGCGGCATTGCCACCCCAATTGGTACTCCCCCTAATGCCATTGCTCTACAGTACTTAACCGGTGATAACAGCATCGACTTTTTAAGTTGGATGATGATGGGCCTACCTTTTGTGATCATCCAGCTGTCATTTGCCTGGTGGTTATTACAAAAGTTATTCCCAACCTCACAAGAGAAAATGGAGCTTAACTTAAATGGCTCCTTTCAAAAAAACTGGCGTGCCATTGTGGTGTACATTACGTTTTCGGCCACCATTCTGCTATGGATGACCACCAAGCTGCACGGCATGAATACCTATGTGGTTTCAATCATTCCTCTTGCTGTATTTACCCTAACGGGGATCATGGGTAAAGAGGAATTAAAACTCATCAACTGGGATGTGCTGTGGCTGGTTGCGGGCGGTATCGCCATTGGTATCGCTCTGGATAAAACAGGCCTTGCTCATGCCCTCGCACATGCCATTGATTATGAAAGCCTATCGCCTATCTCTGTTGTGCTAACCTTATCCATAGTATGCTGGCTAATGGCAAACTTTATGTCGAACACTGCCACTGCCAACTTACTGATGCCCATTGCAGCTGCCATTGCGGTCTCAATGGAAAGCTTAGCCAGTATAGGAGGGCTACAAGGAGTCTTGGTTGTGGTGGCCTTTTCAGCCTCACTCGGTATGATCCTTCCAGTATCCACCCCGCCAAACTCCTTAGCGTACTCTACAGGGCTAATAGAAAGTAAAGACATGGCCAAAACCGGCATAATCCTGGGATTACTCGGCTTAGCCCTAGTTTATCTTGGCGCTTTTCTACTGACATAAAGGAAAAACAGTGCTGATAATTGCCCACCGAGGGGCGCGTGCTGTCGCCCCTGAAAATACCTTAGCTGCCATCCAGTCGGCCATCGATAGTGGTGCTAAGGCCATCGAAATCGATATCCATCAACATAATGGTGAGTTTTGGGTGATCCACGACAAGTGGCTACACAGAACGACCAATGGCACAGGGCTGCTCACTGAGCACAGCACAAAAGAGCTTCGCCACCTTGACGCTGGTAATGGAGAGGGCATTCCAACATTGTGGCAGGTGCTCTCACTCGTTTCAGGGCAGTGCGCGTTAAATATTGAACTCAAAAGTATTTTCGACTTTTCCTTACTCTATCAGCACCTCGATGATGCTTGCCAAACACTTAACTTCCACCTGAATCAATTCATCGTTTCTTCTTTTAATCACCATTGGCTACAACACATTCGCGATACTCATCCCAAAATCTTAATTGGAGCCTTAACGGGTTCCAAAAATGTCGACAACGCTGCATTTGCACAACGCCTCAATTCAACTAGCATTAATATCGACCTTGATGTGATTGATAAGCACTATGTTGATGATGCTAAGCAGCGAGGGTTAAAAGTCTTTATATACACCGTCAATCAACCTAGGGACTGGAAATGGTTGGCACAACTTGGGGTGGACGGCGTTTTTTGTGACGACCCTCAAACGGCAATCCAATACTACCCCCAGCCAAGTCATTATCATTGGGATAACTAACCAGTAGAATTACCATTCACTCAATTTTTACTACCACAGCGTCATAATAAAAATTAAGCGGTTCATTGCCGCCTCACTATTGCTATGGATTGTTGCCATGAAACATACGATCAAGTTTAAAATTCAAATTGCCATCGCGGTAATTATTGCCACGGTCAGTCTTATACAGGCCTGGTTTTCCACTTCACAACTTCAACAAGAAACGCATAACGCCATTGAGAGCCAAATGGCATCCAGTGCCGACTCCACCAGCCGTTACATCAGTAATTGGTTAGATACTCGCGGAGAAATGTTACTGGCCAATGAATCCCTGATTAGAACGGGCGATAACATCGATCGCGAGCTGTTACTTACCAAACGTACGGGTAAATTTTTATCGGTTTATGCTGGATTCAGTGACGGCAGCATCGCATATGGTGACAAAACCGAAGACTGGCCCGCAGATTACGATCCAAGAACCCGCCCATGGTATCAAGATGGCAGTAGCGCGAGTGGCTTGATCATCACCGATCCATACCAAGATTTTGATGGCAGTTTAGTGGTCAGCTTATCTAAAGCGTTCAATGGAGCAAAACAAGGGGTACTGGCTGCCGACCTCACCGTAACCCATGTCATCGATCAAGTACTGAGCTTGAATCTCAATCACCAAGGCTTTGCGTTCTTAGTGGATGGCAATAACCAGATTGTGGCGTACCGCGACGAGAAGCTAAGCCGACAACCACTAACAAACTTAGATGACGAACTAACACAAAGCGCGGTTTCTGCGTTCCGCCAATCCAATCAAATGAATGAGTTTTTCTTCGACAATGAAAACAAAGAAAAGCTGATCTATTTAACCAACATTCCAGGAACCAACTGGACGTTAGGTGTGGTGGAAGATAAAGAACTGGCCTTCGAATCTGTCGCAGAACAGCTTTGGTTCACCGTGTTCTCATCTGTGATCTTATACGTGATCATTTCCATCATTGCTGGCTTTACTATTAACCGTTTACTGTTGCCATTAAGCCAACTGACTCAAGCCGTAAAACAACTGGCTCAAGGAAGCGGCGATCTCACTCACCGCATTGAAATTCAACGCCAAGATGAAATTGGTGAACTCGCCAACTACATGAATCAGTTCTTAGCGGAGCTGCAATCGATGATCAAAGGCGTGGTCGATCGCACCCATTCCATTACCGCTCAAGCTCAAGATTCGTCACAGATCTCACAAGCTTCAAGTCAGCAAGTGGAAAACCAGCAGGGTGAAGTCAACCAGATTGCAACAGCGATCCATGAAATGTCGGCAACCGCTGCCGAAGTTGCTAGCCATGCCGAACTCACAGCTGGTGCAGCGCAGCACTCCACCCAAGCCTGCCAAGATGGTCAGGAAGTCATTCAAAAAAATCTCAGCTCGATTCACGACTTATCCAGCCAGGTACAAGAGGCCGCTGGCGTGATTGAACAACTTGAAAATAACGCTCAAGAAATTAATCAGATCTTAGCCACTATTCAAGGTATCGCTGAGCAAACCAACTTACTGGCTCTCAATGCCGCCATTGAAGCCGCACGAGCAGGCGAGCAAGGACGTGGATTTGCCGTGGTCGCCGATGAAGTACGTGTATTAAGTAAGCGTACTCACGATTCCACCGAAGAAATTCGCAGCATGATCGACACACTCCAAAACAACTCTCGCCAAGCCGTAGACACCATGCAAGCGAGTACGGAGCTGACTACCAACAGCGTTGAATTTGCCCAAGCCGCCAGCGACAGTTTAAGTCAGATCACATCATCCATCACTGAGATCTCTGACATGGCCACCCAAATTGCCAGTGCGGCCGAAGAGCAACGCGCAGTAAGTGAAGACATCAGCCGCAATACTCAATCGGTCAAAGAGCTGTCTGATCAACTGGCAGAGCAAGCAGCCCAAGGGAGCCAAAGTGCGCATAACATGAGTGAAGCCACCGCCGACATGCTGCAAGATGTCTCTCGTTTTAAAATCTAGCCATCACACCTCACTATATTCAGCGGTATAAGCCACCGCTGAATGTATTTCTCCTCATTACTTTTCATGGCATAGTGCGCTATTCATCGGTTCCCTAGTAAGGATTGTTATGGGATTTGAATGGCTTGCACTGGCCGCCGCCTTTTTATGGGCAATTTCCAGTTTAATTTCCGTGACACCCGCCCGCCACTTAGGCCCATTTGCTTACAGTCGCTGGCGCATGGGTTGTGTCACCTTGATGTTATCCGCCATGGCGTTATTTACTGGCGGTTGGACAAGTCTAGAAATGAGCCATCTCTGGCCTATGGTGCTGTCCGGTTTTATCGGAATTTTCATTGGCGATACCGCTCTATTTGCCTGCTTTAATCGAATGGGCCCACGACAGGCCGGGTTACTTTTTTCCTGTCATGCTCTTTTTTCTGCCGTACTCGGTTACTGGATTTTCAGTGAAACCATGGCAGGCTGGGAGTTGGTTGGGGCCGTGCTAGTCTTCAGTGGTGTCGCCATTGCGATCTTTTTTGGCAGAAAGAAAACAGGCCAACATGATTGGGAAACCGTCAAAGGCAGTATTTGGATAGCCATAGGCTTAGGACTCACCGCGGCATTGTGCCAAGCGCTTGGCGGGGTGATAGCAAAACCCGTCATGCAAACCTCGGTGGATCCCATCGCGGCTTCTGCGGTAAGAATGGCAACCGCCTTTATTGCTCACTGCGCCCTAAGAATGATGAGATTACCCATTGCCTACCCTACCCGCAGTATTAACCCTCGTATTCTCGGCATTGTGGCTCTGAACGGTTTTTTAGCCATGGCTGTCGGCATGACATTGATATTATATGCACTACAAGAAGGTAATGTGGGCATGGTCGCTTTATTGTCCTCCACAACCCCAATTATGATTTTGCCTTTGTTGTGGCTATACACCAAGCAGCGTCCTAATAGAAATGCATGGATAGGTGCCATACTGGCCGTGATAGGAACGTGTCTGATTGTCTCGGGTTAGACAAGAGCACTTACAATTGCTATTGATAACCATTTGCATTTATAAATTAATACGACTATAGTTTTACTGTCTGCACAAGGTACCCACCACCTTTTCCTTGTATAAGACCTTGAATCCTCCTACCCCTTTGGCAATTAGGGGTCAACAATTGCTGCGTTCCCCCCTCTGGTGCTGAGTCAGCACCAGAGTATTTAACCTTATCTAGCGGTAACGACCTATTGAGATCACGCTCGCCCAAACGGAAAAGCCAACACGTTATCAATGTGATCTTTTCGCAATGCCAGCATAATTAAACGATCAATCCCTAACGCCACCCCCGCACACGATGGCAAGCCCGCCTTTAGCGCTTCGATCAAATGAAGATCTATCGGTTGCTGCTGTAGTCCCATCTCCACACGCTTGACATTATCTTGCTCAAATCGACTTAACTGCTCTTGCGGGTTATCCAACTCATGAAAACCGTTCGCCAACTCAATACCTTTGAAGTAGACCTCGAATCGATCGGCCACTCTTGGGTCATTTAGGTTGATCTTAGCTAAAGCCGCTTGAGAAGCAGGAAAGTCATAAACAAAAGCAGGTTTTTCCTGACCAATCTTGCCTTCAACTCCAATGCTGAACAACAATTGTAATAAGGTGTCCCTGTCTTGCTCTGGTTCGGCAATATCAGAAAGCCCTAACTTAGCCGCTGCTTGTTTTAACTCTTCCATTGGTGCTGCTAATGGGCACACATTTAATACATTTAAAAAAGCATCCTGGTAAGTCATGCGTTCGGCGGGTAAACACCCTAAAGTGCGCTGCAATAGCTCATCCATTTCATTCATCAAATCATGATGATCAAACTCAGGACGATACCACTCCAACATCGTAAATTCCGGATTATGATAACGGCCTGCTTCTTCATTACGGAACGACTTACAGATCTGGTAAATAGGGCCACTGCCCGCCGCCAACAAACGCTTCATATGAAACTCAGGGCTGGTCATAAAGTACAATTGCTTACCATCGGCATACCCAGGGCCCACAAATTGAGTTTGAAAGGTATGAAGGTGAACATCTGTCACGGTGGCATGGCTCATGGCTGGCGTATCGACTTCCATTACAGAACGCTCAGCAAAGAACTGGCGGATATTTGCCAATATTTGTGCTCGTGTTTTTAATTGCTCAATCGATGCCGTTGGAGCCCAAGTCTGATTTGCCATAATTCACCTCAAATTAAATATACGGCTATTTTACCGCTACTTTTTTTGAAGTCATTAGATCTGCTTTTCACTGACCACCACTCGTATCAATTCTAATTCCCATTTACATAATAAAAATCACTGCTTAGTTACCAAAAACACACCAAAAAGAAACCAGATAAACACAAGTTGCCGACATAAAAAGACCAAGAGAGTAAAACCGATAAAAGACACAAACGAATATTAAATAAAATCTTTTATTACTCTTTTTAAAATAAAGACTTATCCATTAACAAAGCGCCCCGTAAATCACGGGTTAGAAACAAATTGCAACAAAATAAACGCATATTTCCCATTTAATAAACAACCCATCACTGTGAGCGGAATCACATATAAAGCATTGTTCCCTCTTTAGTGGTAATTCCTGAAGAAAATACGGTGTGGAATCAATTTTTTTCGCAATTTCCTCTCTTAAGATAACCATTAGGATTTCAAGGTTAAGTGTGGCGAGCCCACCTTTATCATTTATTAATTATCTTTTATCCGGAGGATAACTGTGCAGACTATAACCACAGATATCGCAGTAATCGGCGCGGGTGGCGCAGGTCTTCGTGCAGCCATTGCCGCTGCGGAAGCAAACCCAGAATTAGACATTGCTCTGATCTCAAAAGTATATCCAATGCGCTCCCATACCGTGGCCGCTGAAGGTGGCTCTGCAGCCGTCATTAAGGATGAGGATAGCCTAGACAACCACTTTAACGACACCGTAAGTGGGGGTGACTGGCTTTGTGAACAGGATGTTGTTGAATATTTTGTAGAAAACGCCACCAGAGAGATGACCCAATTAGAACAATGGGGTTGTCCGTGGAGTCGTAAAGAAAACGGCGATGTCAACGTGCGTCGTTTTGGTGGAATGAAAGTAGAGCGTACGTGGTTTGCAGCCGATAAAACGGGCTTCCATATGCTGCATACCCTATTCCAAACGTCCATGAAATATGAACAAATTAACCGTTTCGATGAGTACTTCGTGGTGGATTTACTGGTTGAAAATGGCGAAGTTCAAGGCTTGATTGCCATTCATATGGCCGAAGGTGAGCTCATCACCATTAAAGCCAAATCAGTGATCCTAGCCACAGGTGGTGCGGGACGAGTGTATCACTGTAATACCAATGGCGGCATCGTAACAGGTGACGGCATGGCCATGGCTTTTCGTCATGGTGTGGCTCTGCGTGACATGGAATTTGTTCAATACCACCCAACAGGTTTACCGGGAACGGGTATTTTGATGACTGAAGGGTGTCGTGGTGAAGGCGGTATTATTGTCAATAAAAACGGCTACCGCTATTTGCAAGACTACGGCATGGGCCCAGAGACCCCAGTAGGCCAACCAAAAAACAAATACATGGAGCTAGGCCCACGCGACAAGGTATCGCAGGCATTCTGGCATGAACAACAAAAAGGCAACACCATCGACCACCCTCTTGGCGATGTGGTTCACCTTGATCTGCGCCACTTAGGTAAAGAGTACTTACACGAACGTTTACCATTTATTTGTGAACTGGCAAAAGCGTACGTGAATGTCGATCCGGCTGAAGAACCAATTCCAATTCGTCCAACCGTGCACTACACCATGGGTGGTATTGAAACCGATAAAAATAATGAAACCAGCATCAAAGGGCTATTTGCCGTTGGTGAGTGTTCTTCTGTTGGCTTGCACGGTGCCAACCGTCTTGGCTCTAACTCATTAGCCGAACTGGTTGTATTTGGCCGATTGGCTGGTGAAAGTGCGGCTAAACGCGCGGCTGAATTTACGGGTTGGAATGATGACGCCATCAACCAACAAATTGATGCCGTACAAGCACGTATCGATGCCTTGATGAATCAAGAAGGCGATGAAAACTGGGCGGACATTCGTACTGAAATGGGTAAAACCATGGAAGCGGGTTGTGGTATTTACCGCCAAGAAGATCTGATGCAAGCCACCATCGACAAGCTGGCTGAGCTAAAAGAGCGCTACAAAAACATTAGCATTAAAGACAAAGGCAAGGTCTTCAATACGGATCTTCTGTACGCCATTGAAGTTGGGTACGGCCTAGAAGTCGCAGAAGCCATGGCGCACTCTGCCATTTTACGCCGTGAATCTCGCGGTGCTCACCAACGCTTAGATGAAAACTGTACTGAACGTGATGATGAGAACTTCCTACAGCACTCATTAGCGTTTTTCAATAAAGACGCCGCACCAACCATCAAGTACAGCAACGTCACTATTACTAAGTCTCAACCTAAAGCGCGTTTGTATGGCGAAGCTGCAGAAAAAGCCGCTGCCGAAGAAGCGGCAAAAAAAGAGACTGAGATCCAAGCAGAGGAGCAGGCCTAATGTCAGCAAACCGAATTCAGAAAGTAGACATTCAGCGCTACGATCCAGAAAAAGACAATGAACCGTATCTTCAAACTTTTGACGTACCGTTTGATGAAACCATGTCAGTACTGGATGCCCTTGGTTACATCAAAGATAACTTAGATAAGGATCTGGCCTACCGCTGGTCTTGCCGTATGGCTATTTGTGGCTCTTGCGGCATCATGGTGAACAACGTGCCAAAACTTGCGTGTAAAACGTTCCTGCGTGACTACCAAGATGGCCTAAAAATCGAAGCACTGGCTAACTTCGCGATCGAAAAAGATTTGATTGTCGACATGACGCCGTTCATTGAGCGCTTAGAAGCCATTAAACCTTATATTATTGGTAACGATCGTACGCCTGAAGATGGTCCAAATAACCAAACGCCTGAGCAAATGGCCAAATACAAACAGTTTGCTAGCTGCATTAACTGTGGTTTGTGTTACGCCGCTTGCCCACAGTTTGGCTTAAACCCTGAGTTTATTGGCCCAGCAGCGCTAACCATGGCACATCGCTACAACCTAGACAGTCGTGATAATGGCTCAGCAGAGCGTATGAAGCTGATCAATGGTGAAAATGGCGCATGGGGCTGTACGTTTGTAGGTTACTGCTCTGAAGTTTGTCCGAAAAGTGTTGATCCTGCGGCTGCGGTAAACCAAGGAAAAATCGCATCTTCACAGGATTTTGTTATCGCGATGCTGAAACCTCAGGAGGCCTAAGGATGAGTAACCGCAAACCTTATGTTCGTGAAATGACACGTACTTGGTGGAAAGATCATCCTTTCTACCGCTTCTACATGGTGCGAGAAGCCACCGTGTTGCCACTGATTTTATTTACTCTGTTTTTAACCATAGGGTTAGGCAGTTTAGTCAAAGGCCCTGAAGCTTGGGCCAGCTGGCTTGATTTTATGGCCAACCCAGTCGTCGTGGCCATTAACATTGTAGCACTGCTTGGCAGCCTGTTTCATGCCCAAACCTTCTTTACCATGATGCCACAAGTGATGCCAATTCGTATAAAAGGCAAAACCTTGGATAAAAAAATCGTGGTATTAACCCAGTGGGCAGCTGTCGCCGCTATCTCACTAATTGTACTGATTGTGGTGTAAGGAGAAGTCATGGTTAACCGTAATCCGAAACGTTCTGATGAACCTGTATGGTGGGGCCTATTTGGTGCTGGTGGCTCTTGGTTCGCAATGATCACTCCAGTCACAGTATTGGTGTTAGGTATTTTAGTACCATTGGGTATCATAGACAGTGAAGCTTTGAGCTATGAACGCGCTTCTGCGTTTGCCACCAGCTTTATTGGCGCTCTTTTTGTGATGGGCACCTTAGCATTACCTATGTGGCACGCGATGCACCGTCTCCATCACGGCATGCATGATCTGAAAATTCACACTGGCGTAGCAGGGAAAATCGCTTGTTATGCTACCGCGGGGCTGATCAGTGCTCTGTCAGTGATTTTTGTTTTCATGATTTAAGCGCCCATTGAAATATCAAAGCACTGCACTACGCGGTGCTTTTTTACCACCAAATAAAAAACATCGTTTGATTGAATAGCATAAACACTTATAATGCCTGCCACTTTTCCCCCTCGTATCAGAAGAACTTATAATGAAGAAAACCCTTGCTTGTATTGCTGCGCTTAGCGCTTTATCCGGATGTGGCAGTACGGCCATTATGGAAAAATCGGAAGCGCTAAAATCTCAACCTGAACTTGCTATTCAAACCGATGGCAGCTTCTGGGGATTAGGTTCAGAAGGCACTTTTACCATTGCTGAACAATACACGGGGAAATACAGCCGCAGTGCTTCTGATTCCACTTGGTTTAATACTATAAATATCAAAGACGCTGAAATGGTGGCAGAAATTACCCGCAACGATAACAGCAAAAGTTGGCAATTAACTTGTCGTGGCGGCGGCACTGGTGTCAACGTCAGTGGCATCTCGTTTGGCGGCAACGATCCGTACACGTGTGACGTTCATGACGGTGAAAAAACAGTAGGCCACTATTCTATTGCTCCTTCAACAGGCGCAATCAGCATTAACTTTGCAACGTCTGAAGAAGGCTCATTAAAAGTAGACGATCAATATTTTACAGTAAAATCAGTACACAAAGCAGAAGGCAGCTTTATGCCTATTAATTCGGCGCTTGGCTACTCCTTTTATTCACAAGGCCAAGCCGTGGCAGCAGCGCAAACCAATGGTATGTTAACGTTACAAATGCTGCCTGAGCTAACGGAAGCGCAAAAAGACACCATCGTCATTGGCACTATTGCCAGTGCTCTCAGCTGGCGTCCTGCAGATTAATGAAACGAAACGGAGTAGAAATAACCATGTTCAGCACTCTAGTACAACGTGTACTTACTCTGATCTACTTCGTTTTTCTTTTGTCGGGGTGCACGGGCATCCCACAAATGAGCACCCCTGAAAACCTGACGGTTCAGCCAGAAATCGTTTTGAAAAAAAACCATAAAGACTGGGATAAGGTAGAAAAAGGTTTTTTTACCATTGGGGACATATACCAAGGGATCTTCAGTCGAAATATTGGCAAGGGCTACTGGTATAAATCCCAATACATCCACTCAGGAGACACCATCGTCGAAATTCTGCGTACCGACACCCGTGAATTTTGGCTCATGACGTGCAATGGCGGTGATGAAAGTGTCTTTTTTGCTCCTCTCTCATTTGGTGAAGGCCAGCCTTATCAATGCCTTATTTTCAATCAGGGCCAACAAATTGGAAAATACCGCTTAGCCGAATCCTCCAGCGCTTTAAACGTACGTATTATCCAATTCGAAATGGGGTTTATGCAGCTACAGAACAACCACTTTAGTATTGAGTCCGTCCACAATAAGGCCAACAGCTTACCCTTATTGCCAACAGAAACCCCATTAGGCTATCGGTTTTTAAGGGGAAAAAAGGTCATGGCCACCATTCAAACCGAATCAACCTTGCGGCTTAACACCATCAAAGATCTCTCCGAGCCTCATAAAAACACCATTGTTCTCGGGGCTATTGCCAGTGCACTCCGATGGTGGTCTGCACCTCAATAGCCAACAATATTATTGCGGTAATTGCTTACTATCAGGCTGCTTCATCACACCTTTTCGCGTTTTTATTTGTGAAAGAATGACACCCGATACCACCATTACACCACCAATAAAATGGTAGTTATAAAGGGTTTCGCCCAATAAATTTGCCGCAAGCGTCACAGTGCTCACCGGAATTAAGTTCATGAACATCGCACTGGATTCAGCACCAATTTTTTCAATGGCTTTCACCCAAACTAAAGGGGCGATAATGGAGGCCGCAATCGATGCATAGGCGATTAATGGCAACGAACCTTGAGTCGGCAATAATACGTCGCTACTTAACCACAATGGCGTCAGCATCCCCACTGCAAATAGGCCTTGTACATAAATAACCGTCCAATTATTCAGGGGCATTTTCCAACGCTTGAGCAACACACAATAAGCGGCATACACCACTGCAGAGAGCACCATCAAGCCATCTCCAGGGGTAATATCTTGATGAAAAAAGAAAACCACATCCCCTTCACCCAACATAAAGGTTAACCCCGCGAGTGAAATCACGCCCCCCACCACACTCAATGCTGAGATTTTATTTCCCAGCAGAGGCACACTCAAAAAGACACTGATTAAAGGCACTAACGAGGTGATCAACGACATGTTCGACGCCGTGGTTGTCATGCCCGCGTAATAGCCCAAAGACTGGTTTAACACCATGCCCAGTAGCGCCAAAAACGCCAATTTCGATAAATAGGGTTTAACGGTATGCCATTGGCGTATCACCGTTGGTAGACAGAACGGAGTTAACAACAACATGGCAAAAAACCAACGGTAAAAACTCATGGCGCTTGGCTCTATTACAGCAGAAGCCAACTTATTGACCAACGAGTTAACGCTCCAGATAAAAACGGCAATAAAAGGAAATAGATAGATCATACGGATCTCATCTTAGAAAAAGAATGCGCCTAGTCTGACAGGTCTTTATAGTTACATGTATTCTTAGAAAGACAGCGTACGCGATAAAAAGACAAAAATGCCAAAAGCCAAAAGAAACCTTCATCCTTCCCTTTCCATCACCCAAGCACCTTCTGATGTCTTCATGAACTTTGATGCCTTTCTTTCTAATACAGAAACACGAGAGCACAGCCACCCATGGGGACAAATTCAAATTATCAGTGGCGGCATTTTAGAACTGGAAGCACAAGGAGAGCGTTTTCTGGCTCCACCACACCTTGCGATATGGGTACCAACCGAAGTACGCCATTGCAGCTATAACCGAAAACCTCTGGATTATTGCTCTTTAAATATTGCGGACCAATACACGCAGGGGTTACCCAGCAGAACCAGCTTGATAAAAATCACCCCCATCGTTTCTGCCATTATTGATGACTTCCGCCAGCGCAACATTAACGTCGCTCATAACGAACAAGACAAACGTTTAGTGCAAGTATTACTGGATCAATTAGCAGCACAACAACCGGAGCCTCATTTTCTCCCCACGTCATCCAGCAAGCACCTTGCACCTATTTTGGCAACGATAGAAAACGATCCTACCAACCAATCAACACTAGCAGACTGGGCACAGTCAAGGCACACCACCAAGCGCACCCTCGCTAGGCATTGCCAAGCAGAATTAGGCATGAGCTTTACTGAGTGGCGATTAAGAATGCGCTATTTATACTCGATGGAGTTGCTACGCAAAGGAAACTCCGTAAAAGAAGTGGCACTGACTTTAGGCTACAACCAAACCAGCCCATTCATTTCAATGTTTAAAAAATACGCAGGCCAAACACCAGAGCAATACAAAAACACTTTTAATTTAAATTAGATGGGAAATATCAGAAGGAAAAAATACCAAGCAACGGGCAATAAAAAAGGCCGCCAATGCGACCCTTTCTTCTACAACGTGACACACTGTACTATTTTACACGACCTACGTATTCGCCTGAACGTGTATCTACTTTGATCACTTCGCCAATAGCGATGAACAGAGGAACACGAACAACAGCACCTGTTGCTAGTGTTGCTGGCTTACCACCAGTGCCTTGAGTATCGCCTTTTAGGCCAGGATCTGTCTCAGTGACTTCTAACTCAACAAAGTTAGGTGGAGTTACCGTAATTGGGTTATCATTCCACAGTGTCAGTGTGCAAGTGTCGTTTTCAACTAACCACTTCGCCGTATCACCAACCGCTTTAGCTTCTGCAGCGATTTGTTCAAACGTCACGTTGTCCATAAAGTGGAAGAATTCACCGTCGTTGTAAAGGTAATCAAGCTCAACATCAACTACGTCAGCAAGTTCTACCGTTTCACCAGACTTAAATGTCTTCTCAAGAACTTTACCTGAAAGTAGTTTACGCAGTTTAACGCGGTTAAATGCTTGACCTTTACCTGGCTTAACGTATTCATTTTCGATAATTGAGCAAGGCTCGTTATCAAGCATGAACTTTAAACCGCCTTTGAATTCATTGGTACTAACAGACGCCATGGTTTCCTCTTAACATCTTTGAGTTGTAAGTAATGTCGCACATAATAACCCGAAATGCTGCTTCTGTTGAGCAAAACTGGCTGAAAGAGCTAGCGAATGCGATCTCAGACCCTTACCAATTACTGCAAGCAGTGGATATTGACCCAGCCCCATGGGAAAAAGGGCTCGCTGCCCGAAAGTTATTTGCACTACGCGTACCTACAAGCTTTGTTGAACGTATGGAAATTAGCAACCCTAATGATCCACTCTTACGCCAGGTGCTGCCACTGGAAGCAGAATTTGAGGTAAAAGAAGGCTATTCGACCGATCCACTGGACGAGCAAGATAACGATGTTCCAGGCTTACTGCATAAGTACCGTAACCGCGTATTAATGATTCTAAAGGGAGGATGTGCCGTTAACTGTCGTTACTGCTTCCGTCGCCACTTCCCTTATCAAGACAACAAAGGCAATAAACAAACTTGGCAACAAGCGCTTGATTACATCGCTCAACATGATGAATTAAATGAAGTGATCTTATCCGGAGGGGATCCTCTGATGGCCAAAGATCAGGAATTAGCGTGGTTAATTCAAGAAATTGAACAAATCCCTCATATCAAAAGGCTACGCATTCACAGCCGACTGCCCGTGGTGATCCCAAACCGAATCACCGAGGAGCTGTGCCAGCTCTTACACAAGAGTCGATTACAAACCATCATGATCACCCATGTGAATCATGCCAATGAAATTAATACCGATTTCAAACACGCCATGCAGCGGCTAAAACAAGCAAACGTAACCCTATTAAACCAGAGTGTGCTACTAAAAGACGTCAATGATACCGCTAAGGCATTAATTAACCTCAGCGAATCGCTCTTTGATGCAGGTATTTTACCTTATTACTTACACGTACTCGATAAAGTACAAGGCGCGGCGCATTTTTATGTGTCAGACACTCAAGCTCGTAGCCTAATGGCCGAACTTATCGCTAATGTGTCTGGATATTTGGTGCCAACCTTAACCCGGGAAATTGGTGGCCGCAGCAGTAAAACGCCACTTGATCTGCACCTTGAATAGAAAAAGGGCTAATTGCGGCCCTTCAATGCTACTACCATAATACTTAACCAATACACTTTTGCCTGTGCATTAGCACGAGCTCCTTTCTCATTTTTTAAACTGTGTATTCCTCTAAGAGCAAAAAAAGCCCGCAACCGAAGCTACGAGCTTTTTTCTAATGATTAACCTAACTGGCTAACCAATATGTGCGATGAGCAAGGCTCAACGGATGATTACATCATACCGCCCATGCCACCCATACCGCCCATGCCGCCCATGTCAGGCATTGCAGGTGCTGCTGAATCTTGTGCTAGATCCGTTACCATCGCTTCTGTTGTGATCATAAGACCAGCAACTGATGCTGCAAATTGCAGTGCAGAACGAGTTACTTTCGTTGGATCTAGGATACCCATGTCGATCATGTCGCCGTATTCGCCAGTTGCAGCGTTGTAACCGTAGTTACCTTCACCAGAGCGAACGTTGTTAGCAACAACAGACTCTTCGTCACCCGCATTGGTTGTGATTTGACGGATAGGCGCTTCCATTGCACGTAGAGCAACACGGATACCTACGTTTTGCTCTTCGTTGTCACCTTCAAGGCCAGCAACTTTAGAAGCAACGCGGATTAGTGCAACACCACCACCAGCAACCACACCTTCTTCTACTGCAGCGCGAGTCGCGTGTAATGCATCTTCAACGCGGTCTTTTTTCTCTTTCATTTCAACTTCAGTTGCAGCGCCAACTTTAATTACCGCTACACCGCCAGCCAGTTTAGCTACACGCTCTTGAAGTTTTTCTTTGTCGTAATCTGACGTTGCGTCTTCGATTTGTTGACGGATTTGAGCAACACGGCCAGAAATCACTTCTTCTTCACCAGTACCATCGATGATAGTTGTGTTTTCTTTAGTGATAGTGATGCGCTTCGCTTGACCTAGATCTTCTAGCTGAACTTTCTCAAGCTCTAGACCGATCTCTTCAGAGATAACCGTACCAGAAGTCAGAACCGCGATGTCTTGAAGCATTGCTTTACGACGGTCACCGAAACCAGGTGCTTTAACAGCAGCTACTTTCACGATACCACGCATGTTGTTCACAACTAGAGTCGCTAGTGCTTCACCTTCAACGTCTTCTGCAATGATAAGAAGAGGGCGAGATGCCTTAGCAACCGCTTCTAGAGTAGGAAGTAGTTCACGGATGTTAGAGACTTTCTTGTCTACTAGAAGAATGAATGGGTTTTCTAGATCAACAGAACCTGCTTCTTGGTTGTTCACGAAGTAAGGAGATAAATAACCACGGTCGAACTGCATGCCTTCAACAACATCTAGCTCGTCTTGAAGTGCTTGACCTTCTTCAACAGTGATAACACCGTCACGACCTACTTTTTCCATCGCTTCCGCAATGATGTTACCAACCGTCGTGTCAGAGTTCGCAGAGATAGTACCAACCTGTGCGATTGCTTTTGTGTCTGCACATGGAACAGACAGCGTTTTTAGCTCTTCAACAGCCGCTAGAACTGCTTTGTCGATACCACGCTTAAGATCCATTGGGTTCATGCCAGCAGCAACAGCTTTTAGGCCTTCGCTGATGATAGATTGTGCAAGAACCGTTGCTGTAGTTGTACCGTCACCCGCTGCGTCATTTGCTTGCGAAGCAACTTCTTTCACCATTTGTGCACCCATGTTTTGGAACTTGTCTTCAAGTTCGATTTCACGAGCTACAGAAACACCATCTTTAGTGATAGTTGGTGCACCAAATGATTTGTCTAGAACTACGTTACGACCTTTAGGGCCTAATGTCACTTTTACCGCGTCAGCCAGAACGTTTACACCTTCTAGCATTTTAATTCGTGCGTCGTTACCAAATTTAACGTCTTTAGCAGCCATGTTTTATTCCTTTCTTAATTCTTAATTTTAAAATTGAAGTGAATTATTCAACGATTGCCATGATGTCATTTTCAGACATGATCAGGACTTCTTTACCGTCGATCTTTTCAGATTTAGTGCCGTAGCCTTCTGCAAAGATAACCGTATCACCAACTTTAACGTCCAAAGGTTGTACAGAACCATTTTCTAGAATGCGGCCGTTGCCAACAGCTAGAATAGTGCCGCGTGTTGATTTTTCAGCAGCAGAACCAGTTAGCACGATGCCACCAGCAGATTTTGATTCAACTTCTTGGCGCTCAACGATAACTCGGTCATGTAAAGGACGAATGTTCATCGGTCGTCTCCTGATAGTATTTTTTCCATAAAAATTCGGTGTTAAGAGGAGCTTTTCCTCTCAGCGTGTGTCAATAAACGTGGGGTTAAGAATGACCGATCCCAAGGTTAGCGGAACACTTTTTTGTGATTTTTTTTAAACTGGGTCACAATCTGACCGAAACTAAGAGGCGATTCCTAAATAATCCAATCACCCACAGTGGCCAAAACATAATAAAAATTCCCAATACGTAAGGCACATATGCAAGATAAACACGGTTTGTTAACCGATCCGATCCCTGATGTATTACGTCGACTAACGATCCCAATGACGTTTGGTATGGTCGCTATCTTGATGTTTAATCTCGTCGACACTTTCTTTATTTCATTACTTGGAACACAAGCGCTCGCTGCTGTCAGCTTTACTTTTCCGGTCACGTTTGCCGTCAATTGCATCACCATGGGCATGGGCATGGGCATTTCCACCAGCATTGGTCGTTTGCTGGGCCAAGGTGATAATCAGCAAGCCGCCCACTTTACTAGCCATGGTTTATCACTAACGGTACTGCTTGTTGCTGCCGCCTCTATTATTGGACTCTTTACCATCGATCCACTGTTTCAATTACTAGGCGCAGAAGAGGAATTGTTACCCCTGATCCACCAATACATGAACATTTGGTATGTGGCGATCCCGCTGCTGGTGATCCCCATGGCTGGCAACAGTGCCATCCGTGCAACAGGCGACACCAAGACCCCCGCCAAGATCATGATGTTGGCGGGATTGATTAATGGCATTCTCGATCCACTGCTGATTTTTGGTTACGGCCCTTTTCCTGAGCTTGGTATCCAAGGTGCGGCCATTGCCAGCGGGATCAGTTGGGCGGGTGCTCTGTGTGGATCTTTATGGGTATTAATCAAACGTGAAAAAATGCTGGCTTTGCCCCACTTCCCCACCTTACTGGCCGATTGGCAACAAATACTGCGCATTGGCACACCCGCTGCTTTTTCCAATGCACTGAACCCCTTGTCTGGCGCTATTTTAATGATGATGCTAGCCAGCCAAGGGACTGCGGCGGTGGCGGCTTACGGTGCTGCACAACGCATCGAGTCCTTAATGCTGATTGTAATGATGGCACTCACATCCGCACTCACCCCGTTCATGGCACAAAACTTAGGCGCTCAATCCACACAACGAGCAGCCAGTGCCATGTTTTTATCCATGCGTTTTGCCATTTTGTTCCAGTTTTTCATCTTTATTATGATGGTACCGGTAAGCATTCCACTGTCTGCCGTGTTTAGCCAAGACCAAGCTGTACGAGATGGCTTATGGCATTACTTATTAGTAGTACCAGTTAGCTATGGGTTTCAGGGTGTTGTGATGGTATTGGTCAGTAGCCTTAATGCCATGCATTTGCCAATCAAAGCCTTTCAGTGGAGCTTCATGCGCTTATTTGTATTCTTATTACCAGCGGCGTGGTTAGGAAGCCTACTCGATGGCGTTGAAGGGCTATTTATTGGGATTGCGGTAGGTAATATTGCGGGCGGCATTTTTGCTTATTTATACGCATTAAAAATTCGAAAACAACACCTGCAACCAGAGTAGTGTTCAAAAAGACACTGCCCCAAAAATACACAGCTAAAAAGTAAAAAAGCGCTTCACAGTTATTCACCATGAAGCGCTTTTTTGTATTCTTCGCTTAATTCAAGCGGTTTTGATTATCGGGTTTGTCGTCGTTATCTTTACGCTCAAACTCACCGTCAAACACATCGCCACCTTGCTGCTGATCATGATGACGCTGGAATGGGTCTTGGCCAAATGGCCCTTGCTGTTGGTGATGACCACCAAAGCCTGCCCCAAAGGCATTTCCGCCCATGCCCTGCACTTTGACTTTGCTCATGATTTGCTTAGCTAGCGCAGCACGTGGGGCTGGTAACAAGACCAACATGCCTAATGCATCGGTCATAAATCCTGGGGTTAACAGCAACACACCCGACACAGCCAACATCACACCTTCAACGATTTGTTGAGCAGGTAGCTCCCCTTGTTGCAGACGAGACTGCACAGACATCAGTGTTTGTAGCCCTTGACTGCGTACCATTGATGCACCGATAAACGCAGTGATCAGCACAAGACCAATCGTAGGCCATAAACCTAAAAAGCCACCGACTTGCACAAATAAGGCAATTTCAATAATCGGTACAACAATAAACATCAACAACAGAACTGGAAACACAAACGCCTCTCTTTACTTAGTGTGAATAACATCAGTCTAACAGGGGTAAACAAAATAAACACTGAATGCAACTCAACCGACTCTCTATACATTGGGGCATCCTTAACCAATCACAATCATTTTGATGCCGAATATATCTTTTTGTGTCAGTTAATGCAGAGAAAAAACACCTTATTCACAAATGCATACAATCTAATATAGATCTTACTTTTCTATATCTAATCCATTAACAGCATTTGAGAAGGGAGTCACACTTTAGTGCAAATATATTTATACAGACAAAAAAGGTGATCAGAGTGGTTTTTTTACCTCTAAAGGGGAGTATGATTGCGTTCAGAAACACAGGTATCAGGTACGATCATCAGCCAAATATTCTGACGAATGGATTCTAAAATGCAGAAGTGGCTAAGCGCATTGAATTTTTTTAGCAGATACCACTAAGGGTTCCCCCTATGACTCAGATGATTGATCTTGAAAATAACACGACAAAAAACATGGCTACTCGCATTGAAGAAGATCTTCTTGGTCAACGCCACGTTCCAGCAGAAGCGTACTACGGCATTCATACTCTTCGCGCCGTAGAAAATTTCAACATTTCTAGTGTCACTATTTCTGATGTGCCAGAGTTCGTTCGTGGCATGATCATGACAAAAAAAGCGGCGGCTCTTGCCAATAAAGAGCTAGGTGCGATTCCATCAGAAGTGGGCGAGTACATTGTTAAAGCCTGTGATTTGATCTTAGAAACAGGCAAGTGCATGGATCAATTCCCATCAGACGTTTTCCAAGGCGGTGCGGGCACTTCCGTTAACATGAATGCAAACGAAGTGATTGCTAACGTTGCACTAGAGCTAATGGGCAAAGAGAAAGGCGAATACGACATCATTAACCCAAATGATCACGTAAATAAAAGCCAATCAACAAACTGTGCTTACCCTACAGGCTTCCGCATCGCGGTTTATAACAGCATCATTAAGCTGATCGAAGCCATTGAGTACCTAAAAGGTGCATTCGAGCTTAAAGATCAAGAATTCCGCAACATCCTAAAAATGGGTCGTACTCAGCTGCAAGACGCGGTACCAATGACGGTAGGCCAAGAGTTCCACGCATGGGCTATCTTGCTAAAAGAAGAAATCAAAAACCTGAACTACACAGCTAAACTACTGCTGGAAGTAAACTTAGGTGCAACCGCTATCGGCACTGGCTTAAACGCAGCGACAGGTTACCAAGAGCTAGCCGTAAAACACCTAGCAGAGGTTACTGGCCTAGAGTGTGTAGCGGCAGAAGATCTTATCGAAGCTACTTCAGACTGTGGTGCTTATGTGATGATCCACGGTTCACTAAAACGTACCGCAGTGAAACTGTCTAAGATCTGTAACGATCTTCGTCTGCTTTCTTCTGGCCCTCGCGCTGGTCTAAATGAGCTAAACCTACCTGAGCTACAAGCGGGCTCTTCCATCATGCCAGCAAAAGTGAACCCAGTGGTTCCTGAAGTAGTAAACCAAGTGTGCTTTAAAGTCATGGGTAACGACACCGCCATTACTTTCGCAGCAGAAGCGGGCCAGCTACAGCTAAACGTAATGGAACCTGTGATCGGCCAAGCACTGTTTGAGTCTATCGATATTCTGAAAAACGCGTGTGTGAACTTACGCGACAAGTGCATCGATGGCATCACGGTCAACAAAGACGTTTGTGAAGCTCACGTATTTAATTCTATCGGCATCGTAACTTACCTGAACCCATTCATTGGCCACCACGAAGGTGACATTGTTGGTAAGATTTGTGCTGAAACAGGCAAGAGCGTACGCGAAGTGGTACTGGAGCGCGGTCTATTAACAGAAGAGCAGCTAGATGACATCTTCTCTGTTGAAAACCTGATGCACCCAGAGTACAAAGCAAAACGCTACAACTAATCATCACTTTAAAAGGGCTCTTAGGATAAGGGCCCTTTTTGCTATAGATCCCCCTTATTTGTTTTGCCATACGCAGTGGTTGCTTCATGGTCGCCATTGGTTTCGACTTTTCAAAAAATCGATTTTATAAAATCAAACAGAAAAGCCGCGTGTTGTAATGAACAAATAAGTTTGCTTATTTTTATCTTTAGACAGGAGTAATCATTATGATTGCAGTAGAACTTCTTGTCGTCTTACTGTTCATCTATTTAGGTGCACGCATAGGCGGTATTGGTATTGGTTTTGCAGGTGGTGCAGGTGTGATCGCCTTAACCATGGTATTAGGATTAGACGCAGGTACGATTCCCGTAGACGTTATTTTGATCATCATGTCGGTGATCACCGCGATAGCTGCCATGCAAGTGGCAGGCGGCATGGACTGGCTGGTAGACTTGGCCGAAAAGTTCTTACGTAAAAACCCAAAACACATTACATTTTATGCTCCAGTTGTGACCTACTTCATGACCTTATTAGCAGGAACCGGTCACACGGCATTTTCAACCCTGCCAGTGATTGCTGAAGTGGCAAAAGAGCAAGGCATTCGCCCATCTCGCCCTCTTTCTATTGCCGTCGTTGCTTCCCAAATTGCCATTACAGCGTCTCCAATCTCAGCCGCTGTGGTTTTCTTCTCCGGCATTTTAGAACCACTTGGCGTCGGTTACTTAACTCTTTTAGCAGTGTGTATTCCAACCACGTTCATCGCCTGTATGGTGGGGGCATTTGTCGCGAACTTCTTAGGTTGTGAGCTCAAAGACGATGCCATTTATCAAGAGCGCTTAGAAAAAGGCCTGATCAAAATGAAAGGCTCAGCAGAGCGCCAGATCTTGCCAACAGCCAAAGTCGCCACCTACATTTTCTGTGCAGCCATTGCTGCTGTCGTGATTTACGCGACCTTGATCAGTAAAGCGGTGGGCTTTATTGAAGCACCTGCCATTGGCCGCAACCAAGCCATCATGGCATTAATGCTGACGGCAGCCACCGCGATTGTGATGATCACAAAAATTGATGCCTCTAAAATTGCTGGTGCAGCCACCTTCAAGTCAGGCATGAGCGCATGTGTGTGTGTACTGGGTGTGGCATGGCTTGGTGATACGTTTGTATCCAACCACATTGGTGAAATCAAAGAGTTTGCAGGCAGCATTTTAGAACAATATCCATGGATGCTGGCAGTCACCCTGTTTTTTGCTTCTATGTTGCTGTATTCACAAGGAGCAACTACTACAGCACTTATGCCAGCCGCTTTAGCCATTGGGGTGGCACCATTAACGGCAGTGGCGTCTTTTGCCGCCGTCAGTGCCCTTTTTGTATTGCCAACTTACCCAACTTTATTAGCAGCGGTAGAAATGGACGATACAGGCTCCACGCGCATCGGTAATTTAGTGTTCAACCACCCATTCTTCATTCCTGGCGTGGTGACAATTACCACTTCTGTTGCCCTTGGTTTTGTTATCGGCGGTGTGATTCTGTAATCCCTTCTTACAAATAAACCTTCATGATGGCGATCCTTGTGGTCGCCATTTTTCGATCATTATCACCAAACCAGAACAATGGATCTCAAGAAAACGGGCATAATACGTGCCACACAGTTCATAATAACAGCAATTTATGGGCGAACTATCCCAAAAGTGGTATAAAAGAGAATGGAAAAATAGAAGAAAATACAGGCTAGAAGAGTCGTAGGACACGCAACACATTCCTTATGTTTTGTGCCCTGACCGTGAACATGATGCCATAGCAGGCTATGTAGCACGTTCACTATCTTGTCTTAATTGCTATAGATACAGACTCAGACAGGAGAGTCTGCTGTTACATAGTAGTCACTCTCGATCATGAACAATAGAGGCAAAAGCGATATGCAGCGTTGCAAAAATGAGATGAAGTTAGACGATCTAAAAAACTTAATTGCAATCGCACAACAAGGTAGTTTTCGTTCTGCCGCCCAATGGCTAGACATTCCCCCCGCCACATTAAGCCGTCGGATTCAGCGTTTAGAAGAGACTTTAGACAGCCAATTAGTGATCCGAGACAGCCGCAATGTCGCCCTGACTCCTCTTGGCCAAAACTACGTTGATCGCTGCCAACCTCTGTTCGATGAATTGGAAAAAGCCACCGCTGAACTGCATGATAATAGCCAAACGCCCCAAGGTGCGCTGCGCGTTTCTGCCCCAGTGGGCTTACTCACCTACCAGCTGATGCCCATTTTTAATCAGTTTTTGGCACGTTACCCAGACATCACCTTATCCATCCACCAACTGTCGAATCAGCATCACGATTACAATTCAGAACAATATGATGTAGTGTTCCGTGTCGGACAACAACCCGACTCTAATTTTGCCGCCGCCCAAGTGGGCACGTCTCATCGTATTTTAATTGCCTCGCCCAGCTACTTAGCACAATACGGAAAACCCAATCACCCAGAGCAACTTAATCAGCATTCACGCTTGGCAACAGTACCTGAGTTTGATTGGGCACTGACCTGTGGCCAACAAACTGTATGGGTAAATTCGCCCCCTAAGGTAGCGATTGCCGATCTCAACAGTGTAAAGCAAGCCAGTATCAGTGGGCTTGGTATCGCGTGCTTACCCAGCTATATGGTGATCCAAGAATTAGAGCAATCACAATTAGAAACCATGATGCCAGAATGGTACTCACCACCTCGGCCTATTTATATGCTTTATCAGCGCTTAAGTTATATCCCGACGCATATAAAGTGTTTTACGGATTTTGTTCGTGAACACTTACAGTACAATAACAATCCATAGCGCCACTTCTATACAATAAACAAAGCTATCTTGTGAAACTAAAGTCACTAAGGGCTGGTCTCAATAACCATGCTGACACCCCATTTACCGTAGACATAACAATCATGACCAAACAATTTCGCTTTTCCCACTGGTTGCTGCTGGTGGCTTTAATACTGAGTAATCTACTCACTCCCGCACGGGCTGCTTTTAACTTGCCGGGGTTAAGTAACAATGAACCTCAATTTGTGATGGTGGATGAAGCTTTCCCTTTTAACTTTATCCAACAAGGGGATCGCCTCTATCTCGACTGGCAAGTCAAACCCGAATATTACCTTTATCAGCACCAACTGTCTGTCAGTGCCACCAATGCCCAAATTGGTGATATCGAAATGCGCCAAGGCCAACCGTATACAGATGAGTTTTTTGGTCAGGTCAACATTTACACCGAGCCATTAACCGTAACGGTGCCTTTGGTGTCAGTTGATGACAATGCCGAGCTGATTGTAAGATATCAAGGCTGTGCAAAAGCAGGCTTCTGCTACCCACCAGAGATCAGAAAAGTGCCTCTGTCACCACTCACCGCAGCGAGCAGTTACACCCAAGCAGCAGAAGAGACACAATCTGGCGGCGCACAACCAAATCAAACCACAGCAACAGCAACAGCAAGACAGGACATCACCACTGAAGCTCCTCAGCTACAAACACAGCAACAAGAGCTTGCCGATAACCTAGGTACACAATGGTGGACTCCATTACTGTTTTTAGCCTTAGGTGTGGGGCTTGCCTTCACCCCTTGTGTACTGCCAATGTACCCAATTCTGACCGGAATCGTATTGGGCGGCGGAAAATTAAGCCACGGTAAAGCCTTTAAGCTGTCTTTTGTCTACATTCAGGGCATGGCGCTTACTTATACCTTATTGGGCTTGGTTGTGGCCTCTGCAGGCATGCAATTTCAAGCGGCACTACAACACCCTTATGTACTGATTGGCTTAAGTATTTTGTTTGTTGCTCTCGCTCTTTCTATGTTTGGCCTTTACACCATTCAATTACCAAGTAGCGTGCAAACTTGGCTTAACGGGTTAAGTAACAAACAAAAAGGAGGGAGCCTAGCGGGCGTATTCACCATGGGTGCCATTTCGGGTCTAGTGTGCTCACCCTGCACCACCGCGCCATTGTCTGGGGCACTGATTTATGTAGCACAAAGTGGCGATTTAATGACGGGTGCCATCGCATTATACGCATTGGCCATCGGTATGGGGATTCCATTAGTTCTTGCCGCTATGTTTGGTAATAAACTACTGCCAAAAGCAGGCAACTGGATGAACCACGTCAAAACTTTCTTTGGTTTCGTCTTGCTAGCCGTGCCTGTCTTTTTACTGGAACGTATTTTACCGCCTCACATCATTCCATACCTATGGGCTGTACTGGGAGTTGTGGCTTTTGGTTGGGTCTACCACCTACAAAGTGCGATGGAGCTGGGCTGGAAACGCAGCCTGATCGGTATTATTGCGATTTTAGGTGTGATTGCTTCCGTACAACCGTTGCTCAACCAACACACCAATGTTTCCGCCAATGGCACAACACCAGCGGCAGGAACCAACCAAACAACGGCGGTCAGCTTTAAACGGATCGCCGATTTAAACGAGCTTAATACGGAACTGGCAGCGGCCAAAGCAGCCAATAAACCTGTGCTGCTTGATTTCTATGCCGACTGGTGTGTAGCGTGTAAAGAATTTGAAAAATACACCTTCCATAATTCCGAGGTTGAGCCTTTGCTCGCCAATTTCGTTCTGCTACAAGCGGATGTCACCAACAACGCCCCAGAAGACATCGCCTTGCTGCAAGAACTGGATGTACTGGGATTACCCACCATCGACTTTTGGGATGCCAATGGCAATAAAATCGACAACGCACGTTTAACGGGTTTTATGAAAGCCGAACCTTTTATTCAACACCTTAAAAACGCCAAATTAGTTCAATAAACTACCTTACAGCAGAGGAACTCATCGTACCTCTGCTGCCTTCTTACATTCAGTAAATGTATCATTTGTTCACCTCGACAAACGTCGAACTTCTATCATCACCCTATTATCATAATCCCGTTCTATTGTTTGCATAATTAAAGAGAGAAGGCTCAGACTTTAGGCGAATAAAATTGCCCGCTAAAACGGCAAATGCTACCGTCAATCAACACAATAATGAGAATAAGAACGACATGGACGCTAACTACACCATTATTATTGCTGATGATCATCCCCTGTTCCGCAACGCTTTATTTCAATCTGTTCATATGGCGATCAGCGGGGCAAATTTGCTGGAAGCAGACTCTCTCGACAGCTTACTCAGCTTGTTAGAAAAAGACCCAGAAATCGACCTGCTATTACTCGATTTAAAAATGCCAGGAGCCAATGGAATGTCTGGCTTAATTCACTTGCGATCCCAGTATCCCGATCTTCCGATTGTGGTGGTATCGGCCAGTGAAGAATCCAGTGTGGTCTCTCAAGTCAAAAGCCACGGTGCGTTTGGTTTCATTCCTAAATCAAGTGATATGAGGGCTCTCGTCTCTGCGCTCAACCAAGTACTCAATGGCGATTCTTTTTTCCCTGAAGGCGTGATCGAAAACGATCAAGCTTGTTCCGAATTGGCAGAGAAGATAGCAACCCTCACGCCTCAGCAATATAAGGTACTGGGCATGTTGTCTGATGGCCTACTCAACAAACAAATCGCCTATGATTTAAATGTCTCCGAAGCCACCATTAAAGCCCATATGACGGCCATCTTCCGAAAGCTTGGAGTTAAAAACCGTACCCAAGCGGTCATTTTGCTGCAACAAATCGACGTAGCTTAATTAAGATAAGTTCATTAGGTATTGGCACATAGGGTGCTAATACCTTCCTTTAAAATAGAAAAATAATAGACTCCCCCTCTAATTAATACCAGCACTTACCTATAAACAGAAAACCTATTCTAACCTCTTTGATAGCAACACCTTATTTGTAAAGAATAGACATAAAAAAAAACAAAATTTCTCTATAAATTCGCCAATAGATAATGATTTATTGCTAAGATAAGTAATAAACACTTCATACCTTAAATAAAACCACGTTACCTTTCACGACTGTCATTGAAGGAGTTCTTTTTGCTTAGTGCCTTAATTACCCAATTTGTTCTCGTGTGGGCAGTAGTTGACCCTATTGGTTCAGTTCCTGTTTATTTGTCTCAAACCAGCCACCTTAATGCCAAACAACGTCGCTTGGTGGCACTCAAAGCCACCGCCATTGCAACAGGCATTTTGTTGTTCTTTATTGTTGTCGGCCAACTGTTATTAGAGGCAATGCAAATCCCACTGCCTGCATTCCAAGCCGCTGGTGGGCTGGTATTACTGCTGTTTGCACTGACGATGATCTTCGGTGAAAGCAAAGTGGATGAAGAATGCAAACTGAGTGAAAAAGAAGTTCAGCACTCAGAGTTAGGTAGCCTTGCTGTGTACCCATTGGCAGTCCCTTCTATTGCCTCTCCTGGTGCCATGATGGCCGTCGTCATGCTGACTGATAACAATCGTTACGCCATTGTCGATCAAGCCATTACCACCCTCGTGGTTATCACGGTGTTATTGATCACTTTATTGTTGATGCTGGGTGCCAACAAAATTCAAAAATACATCGGTCATGTGGGGGCTGCCATCATCAGCCGAATCATGGGATTAATCCTGGCGTCTGTGGCCGTCAATAACCTGCTAAGCGGGATCAAAAATTTCTATTTCATGAGTTAGACCTTCGTCCAAAGCAACATTTAATTAACATAGTTAAAAATAAGCTCACCTCACAAAATCGCTCAATTTCGGGCGATTTTCGCTTTTATTCCTCGACTAAAGTTGCACTGTTTTCTTTTTCTTTCATTGCTAATGTTTTCTCGTAACATTTATTTAACGAATAACATAAACACAAAGGAGATGGCGATGGCGTTCGAATCTAAAGAACATGCGCAAGCCTACTGGAAGGAAAATCTAGGCATTATGGGCTCGTTACTCGCAATTTGGTTTCTAGTCTCATACGGAGCAGGAATTCTATTTGTTGATGTGCTGAATACTATTCAGATTGGCGGTTTCAAACTGGGATTCTGGTTTGCACAACAAGGTTCGATCTACACCTTTGTCGCCCTGATCTTTATCTATGTTGCTCGCATGAATGCGCTCGACAAAAAATTTAATGTACAGGAAGATTAAGAGGGGTCGTCATGGATATCCAAACTTGGACGTTTATATTAGTTGGTATCACCTTTGCTCTTTATATTGGCATCGCAATTTGGGCTCGTGCGGGTTCAACCAGTGAATTCTATGTAGCAGGCGGTGGGGTTCACCCTATTGCCAACGGGATGGCAACGGCCGCTGACTGGATGTCGGCTGCATCGTTTATCTCTATGGCTGGTATTATTTCCTTCATCGGTTACGACGGTAGTGTGTACCTGATGGGTTGGACTGGTGGTTACGTACTGCTGGCTCTTTGTCTTGCTCCTTACCTCCGTAAATTTGGTAAGTTTACGGTGCCGGATTTCATCGGTGACCGTTATTACTCTAAAACTGCACGTTTGGTAGCTGTCTTTTGCGCCATCTTCGTTTCGTTTACCTACGTAGCAGGTCAAATGCGTGGTGTGGGTGTGGTATTTGCTCGCTTCCTAGAAGTAGATATTAACCTCGGCATCATCATCGGTATGGGTATTGTTTTCTTCTACGCAGTATTGGGCGGCATGAAGGGCATTACTTATACGCAGGTAGCTCAGTACTGTGTGCTTATTTTCGCTTTCATGGTTCCTGCCATCTTCACCTCTTTCATGATGACGGGTAACCCAGTTCCTCAGCTTGGTTTTGGTTCAACCTTAACGGGCTCTGAAACCTACATGCTAGACAAACTCGATGGCCTATCGGCAGAGCTCGGATTTAATACCTATACCGACGGCTCCAAGAGCATGGTGGATGTCTTCTTCATCTGTGCCGCTCTAATGGTGGGTACGGCTGGTTTACCACACGTCATCATTCGCTTCTTCACCGTGCCAAAAGTCTCTGATGCACGTGTATCAGCAGGTTACGCTCTTGTATTTATCTCAATCCTATACACAACGGCTCCGGCTATTGCGGCATTTGCTCGTGTAAATATGATTGAAACCCTAAATGGTCCAGACAAACAAGGCGTTGCTGCAACCGAAGCACCAAGCTGGTACCAAAACTGGGAAAGCACTGGTCTTGTTGGTTGGGAAGACAAAAATGGCGATGGCAAGATGTTCTACTCGGGTGATGAGCGTAACGAAGTTAGCATCAACCGTGACATCATCGTACTGGCTTCACCAGAGCTAGCAAGCCTACCAAACTGGGTAATTGCTTTACTGGCAGCAGGTGGCCTAGCCGCTGCACTATCAACCGCTGCGGGTCTACTACTGGTGATCTCAACCTCCATATCACATGACTTGTTGAGAAAGAGCTTCAAACCAGACATGACGGATAAAGAAGAACTTCGAGCCGCACGTATCGGTGCCGCCGTGGCCATCATAGGTGCTGGTTACTTAGGCATTAACCCACCTGGTTTCGTGGCAGAAGTAGTGGCCTTTGCCTTCGGCTTAGCAGCAGCGTCTTTCTTCCCTGCGATTATCTTGGGTATCTTCTATAAGAAGATGAACAAAGAAGGTGCTATCGCAGGTATGTTGGCAGGTATCGTCTTCACCACGGCTTACATCATTTACTTCAAGTTCATCAACCCAGCAGCGAGCACACCTGATAACTGGTGGTTCGGTATCAGCCCAGAAGGCATTGGTACACTAGGTATGTGTCTGAACTTTGTAGTGTCGATTGTTGTGAACAAATTCACGGCTGAAGTACCTGAAGATGTCCAACAAATGGTTGAATCGATTCGTTACCCTAAAGGTGCTGGTGAAGCGCACGAGCATTAATCCCATCGGTAACCCAAAGCTTCAACAGCAAATAATATAAGCAATGCATAATAAAAAAGGATTGGCCTCATCGCCAATCCTTTTTTATTTTACGACCACTCTACACTTGTCTTATTCCACTTCCGCCAACACTTTGTTCAGTACCGTTCTGAGCTTTAATGGCTTCACGGGTTTTGAAATGTAACCAAAACCATTTTGACTAATGCCATCTAGCACCGCATTGGTTCTATCAGCACTGATCACCACGCCTTGGAAGTTATTACCTAAGCGTAACCTGCATTGCTGAAGCACTTGTAAGCCCGTTTGATCATTCGCTAAGTGATAATCACTGAACACCACTTGTGGAACCCAACCGTTTTCTAGCGCATTCATACTCTGCATTAAGTCTTCTGCGGTTTTTACTTCACAACCCCAGCGCTTTAGTAGAGTTTCCATACCCAATAAGATTTCAGGCTCGTTATCCACACAAAGCACTCGTAATCCAGCCAGAGGTAAATTGGCATTTGGCTCTGAAGGTACTGGTATTGAACGTTGTTCTAACTGCCCTTTTGACACCTGAATAGAGAACACGGTGCCACGATCAGGCCATGAACGCAGCTCAATTTGATGATCCAACACTCGGGCAATACCACGGGCAATGGCGAGGCCTAGCCCCAACCCTTGATCGGCGTGGCTTTGATCCGCCCGAGTAAACTCTTCAAAGATATGAGATTGCTTATCTTCTGGGATCCCGACACCGTTATCCCAAACTTCAATACGAACTTGCTCTCCCACCCGTCTTGCTCCTAACAGCACTTTGCCTTTCGGGTTATAACGAAATGCGTTCGTTAAGAAGTTTTGAATGGCCCGTCGGAGCAGCTTAGGGTCGGAAAAGATCACCACATCCGATGGCACAACATGGAACTCAATGCCTTGCTGCTGTGATAACACCCCAAACTCAGCCGCCAAGTTATTTAAAACATCATTTAACGGAAAAGAAGCCATGGCTAAATCTAACTTGCCAGCTTCTAAACGAGAGATATCCAGCAAGTCACCAATGAGCTCTTCTGCGGCCCCTAACGCACTTTCAATATGACCAGACATCTTTTGGGTTTCATCATCTTTGGCCACTTCTGACAATGAAGAGGCAAACAATCTGGCGGCATTTAAAGGCTGCATTAAATCATGGCTTACCGCTGCTAAAAAACGACTCTTCGACTGAGAAGCATGCTCTGCACGTTGGGTAGCATGAACCAATCGGCTGTTTAGGGATTCCAACTCCTGTGTTCGTTCTAATACCCGAGCTTCCAAATTTTCATTCGCTTCTTTTAACGCTTGCTCGGCATCCCTAAAGGCGGTGATGTCGGTAAAGCTCATCACAAACCCCCCTCCCGGCATCGGGTTACCTTGCACTTCAATCACACGGCCATCAGGACGAATACGCGAAGAAGTATGAGCCGTTCCACGCTCTAAATGCAAAACACGGCGCTGAACGTGTATTTCCGGATCGCCTGGACCACATAACCCGGCTTCTGCGTTATGACGGATAATATCGGCAATGGGTCGACCGACTTGGATCAATCCTGCTGGGAAGGTAAACAGCTCTAAGTAACGTTGGTTCCAAGCCACCAATCTTAGCTGCTTGTCGACTACCGCAATACCTTGATTAATATGCTCAATCGCGCCTTGTAATAATCCTCGGCTAAAATCAAACAGCTCCGAAGCTTCATCCACAATGGTAGCGACCTCTTCCAGCTGCATGTTCCGCCCTTGAAGCGCCGATGCCAAAACCAGACGGGCAGAAGATGCCCCAAACACCCCTGCCAACACTCGCTCAGTATGGCGTATCAGCGCAGAGCTGGCTTGCTGCTGAGGTGACAGCTCTTGCTGATTTTGCTGAGAAAACAACCGAAAGGCTTGGCGTACGCGTTTACGTCCCACAAAGCGTGATGCCAGCATTTCCAACTCCGCCACCGTCACACGGCTTTGGTATAAGCTAACATCTTCATTTTCAGGAAGAGGGGTGCCCACGAAGGCAGCAGCTTGCAAGCGTTCACTCAAGCTAGAATGGGTTGTCATTGAAACAAAGATGTACGCCACAGTATTAGCAGCAAGACTCAGCACCATTCCCCAGTCCGACGATTTCAGATTTAAATTCGCCAGCCAGTCTGGTGGCGTCACCAACCAAAGTAGCAAGTTGTTATCGGCCGTGCCCGCCAACATTCCTGTTTGGCTCATTAAGGTGATTAGCCAAATCACAAAACCAATTAACAGCCCAGCGTACACCCCTTTTCGGTTGCCATAGCGCCAATACAAGCCACCAATCAGAGCGGGCGCAAATTGAGCTATTGCAGCAAAGGCCAACAAGCCAATCACCGATAAAGAACTGATGGTGCCTAAAGCTTGATAAAAGCCCCATGCCGCCGCCAGTAACAAAACGATCAAGGCGCGGCGAGTATTCAGCAACAAACCGGAAAACTGTGTGAAATTACGATTCGACATTTTTACGCGGCGCAACAACAAAGGCAGCACCAAATCGTTCGACACCATGATCGCCAACGCAATGGTAGACACGATCACCATGCCACTGGCGGCGGAAGTTCCCCCTAAAAAAGCAATCAACGCAATGTCGTCAGCACCTACCGATAAAGGCACACTCAATAAATAAGACTCAGCCGGAATACTGCCACTCAACAAGCCCTGCCCTGCCCATGCGATAGGCAGCACTAAAATGCCCATCAATAGCAAATAGCTTGGAAATACCCAACGCGCCGTGTGTAAATCTTGGGCTCGTTCATTTTCCACCACTGTGGTATGAAACTGACGAGGCAAACACACAATGGCTGCCATGGTCAAAATGGTATGAATGATCAACGTGGCAATATTAGGGGATTGATAAGTCTGCGCAGCTATCTGGCTAAAATTCACCGAAGGCTCACTCAACGCCAAAAACACAATGAAGCTACCGACAATCAAAAAAGCAGCCAACTTCACTAAAGATTCAAACGCCACCGCCATCATCATGCCGCGGTGATGCTCAGTGGTATCAATATGGCGCGTACCAAATAACATGGTAAACACCGCTAAGGCCGCGCCAACAAACCACGAAATGTGCTCTTCTTCATAACCAAAATCTTGAGCTAAATTGGGGGCCACCAGCTCTAGGCCCATAGTGATCCCTCGCAACTGCAAGGCAATGTAAGGCAAGATCCCCACCACCGCAATCACGGTTACGGCCACCGCCAGTCCTTGTGACTTTCCATAACGAGCGGCAATAAAATCGGCAATGGAAGTAATATGCTCCCGTTTGGCAATCAAGATCAAGCGGGCCAAAAAACGCCAACCAAACACAAACACCAAAATAGGGGCGAGGTAGATAGGAAGGAATGACCAAGGGTTATTACTGGCTTGGCCTACCGTGCCGTAAAAGGTCCATGAGGTACAGTACACCGCCACCGATAAACTATAAATCCAAGGCCGATAACGTGATAGCCATTGTGTTTGCCTATCACCATACCAAGCAATTAAAAACAGTAACCCTAAATATGCCAACGACACGGGAACAACAATCCAACCCTGCGTCATAACGTCTCCTTGTTATTGTTATGCAGTAGTGGGCATTGTAACCGTGTCGTTTTTTTAGGCTAATGTTTCACTCACCTTTTGTAAGATGAATGCATAAAGTGTGATTTTCCCCTACTTCACTTTACCCAGTTTGATAAACAGAGCCAGTACACCCATCAGCGCCATTCCCCAAAATACCTGACCAGACCATAACTCGTATGCCCAGCCACTTACGGCGGTCATCAAGGCAATAAATGCCCCAAGCGGCAGTGCGTTATACAAGGCTTGTAGAGCAACCATTTTATTTTGAGGGGCTTTTTGAATGTATTGAATCGCCGCTAAATGAGCCATCGCAAAAGTAACACCATGTAATAACTGCACCACCACCAGCCCAGCCAGCTCAGTGGTCATGGCAGTCACTCCCCAACGAATTACCACACCTAATGCCGCCAAACGGAACAACATGGCAATACTCATTCCAGCAAAAAGACGCTTACTAAACGCAAACACCGCGACTTCAGCAACCACCCCAAGGCTCCACAAATAACCAATGATGCTTTCAGGGTGGCCAGCTTCTTTCCAATAAATCGAGCTAAAGCTGTAATAAGCCGCGTGACTGCCTTGAATCAGTGAAATCAACACTAAAAACCGAACAATGGGCATTTCTGTTAATAAGTGACTCAGCTTTGGTCTAGGTTCATCGTGTTCTTTTTCTGTCACTGGCAAAACCGTTGGGTTGCGCATCACAAATAACATGGCAACACCTAAGCCAAACAAAGCGGTATATGGGATCATGTCTGAGCCATACTCCGCCACTAAAAAGCCAACGACCGTAGATCCTGCAATGAAGCTCACAGATCCCCATAAACGAGAGCGACCATAGTCCAGCAATTTAAGCTTCGCGTAATGATTAGCCAAAGCATCAGATAACGGCACCGCCGGACCGCATGCAATATTAAACAGCACCGTAACCACAGCCATGAGCCAAAAGCTGCCCCCAGCCCACAGATGAAACGCCGCAAAAATTAAAGAAGCAAAAGTTAACCAGCGCAGTGCTGGGATCAGGTGCTCAACTTTGTGTAACCTTGGCGTAATGAATAAATTGGCAAAGCACCGAGTCGCAAACGCCAACCCCAATAAAATGCCAATATCAGAAGGGCTGATCCCTTGCTCTTCAAACCACAACGCCCAAAAAGGCAAATACACCCCATAGGCAAAAAAGAAACCAATAAAATATTGTGACACCCAACCAAATGGCGAACTGCGTAGCATCTGAGCCTCGAACCGAAAAAGGAAAGTAAGTGGCGCAATTATGCCGCAGAGGATTAAGGAGAAAAAGGGAAAGGAACCACGGTGATATCATCCTCTTATCGTTGATAAACATCCCATATAGACTAAAGTCGCCTAGAGCAAAACCATCCCCTGATCCACACTGACTTCACCTTAGTGAGCTGGGAGCGGCTTTTCATGCCAGACAAATTTGATACGACCCTTGCCCCTTTTGATCGCCTCTCTCATGAGCAGAAGAGGCAACTAAAAGCGTCATTAGATGTGGTGTATTTTCGTCATAACGACACCATTTTGTCGGCCAACAGCGCCAGTGAGCATTTATTGATCATCATTAAGGGTGGCGTAGAAGAAACTTCAGTTGACCGCAGTGAAATCTACGCTCACTACGCCAGCGATGACATGTTTGATGTGCGTTCTCAGTTTGAAGGTACGATTAAACACAACTACTACGCGTTAGAAGACACCTTGTGCTATCTCTTACCGAAAGAGGTTTTCCTAAAGTTATACAATGAGAATGGCCAATTCGCGGCGTATTTCGATAATAACCTAGCCAAACGACAGCAACTCTTAGAAGAAGCTCAGCAGCAGCAGAACTTAGCCGAATTTATCTTAACCCAAGTCGACGATGATAATATTCAACCCGCCCTCACCGTTGGTTGGGAGGTCTCTTTAAGCCAAGTTACCGCACAAATGAAAGAACACGGCGTCGATGCTGCTCTTGTCGAATTAAACCAATACGATACCCGGCTGAAAAATAACAAAGGCATTACCCCATTTGGCATTGTGACTCGCACCGATTTATTACACGCCGTCATGCTCGACAAACAACCACTACACAGCCCTGTAGGCCCTGTCGCCTGCTACCCCGTTCACCATGTTGAAAAAGGTGACTTCCTCTTTAATGCCATGATATTGATGACGCGGCATAAAATTAAACAGGTGCAAGTCTGCGACCATAACCACAGCATCGGCATGCTTGATTTAACCCAAATATTGAGTCTGTTCTCCACTCACTCTCATGTACTGGCGCTGCGAATCTCTCGGGCCGAAACCATTGAAGAACTCTCTTTGGCCGCCAATAACCAACAAGATCTCGTCGAAAACCTCATTAACAACGGCATAAAAACACGCTTTGTCATGGAGTTAATCGCTGCGGTTAATGAACAGATCATCGAAAAAGCGTTTAGTTTAGTGGTTCCCCCAGCGTTGCAAAATCAATGTTGTTTAGTCGTGCTTGGCTCTGAAGGCCGAGGAGAGCAAATTCTCAAAACCGATCAAGACAATGCCCTTATCATCAACGATGGTTTGCAATGGCATCAATGTCAAGCGGTGATGGAAAAGCTGACGCACACGCTGCAACAACTGGGCTATCCTCTCTGCCCTGGCAACGTAATGGTCAATAACTCAGCTTGGGTCAAAGCTGAAACAGAATGGAAACAAGAGATCAGCCATTTATGCCAACACGTGACACCAGAAGGCATGATGAAATTGGCAATATTAGCCGACGCACACGCCATTGCTGGGGACAAATCCCTCTTAGCGCCAGTAAAACAGCATCTTCATCATCAACTCAATGATCAAGAACTCGTGTTAACCAGCTTTACTCGACCCGCCTTGAAATTTAATGTGCCTCTGACTCTGTTTGGTAACCTAAAATCCTCCAAACAAGGACTGGATATCAAACGAGGGGGAATTTTTCCCATCGTACACGGTATTCGTGCTTTGGCCCTCGAACATGGTATCGAGCACACCAATACCTTTGAACGGTTAGAGCAACTCTCAGCTCAGCGAGTATTAGAGCAAAGCACCACAGATAACCTCAGTGAAGCGCTAAAGCTGTTCATCAAATTACGCCTTCACCAACAGCTCAAAAATAAAAACGGCACCAGTAATCAAGTGAACGTCAAACAACTGGATCGAACTGAACGAGATCTACTTCGCCACAGCTTACATGTAGTGAAAAAATTCAAAGAATGGCTTGGCTACCATTACCAAATAAGGGATTAATGATGAACCTATTGCAGCGATTATGGTGGAAACACAAGCTAAGGCACTCTCCCCATCAAGCCTTATTCGAAGCTTATAAGGGGGACGAGCTGGTCTCACTCGACTGTGAAACCACCAGCTTAGATCCCCAACGAGCTGAACTCGTCACCATTGCGGCCACCAAAATCAAAAATAACCGCATTCTGACTAGCCAGTCTTTTCATATCAGCTTATGCGCACCACAAAGTCTCGACGCCAATTCAGTCACCATACACCGTATTCGCCACCAAGATCTCACTGCTGGTTTAACCGAACAGCAAGCACTCAGCCAGTTAATTGCCTTTATCGGTAACCGCCCGCTAGTGGGGTATCACATCCGTTATGATAAGACGATCCTCGACCGATATAGTCAGCATTGCCTAGGCTTTCCATTGCCAAACAAACTCATTGAGGTGAGCCATATATACCACCAAAAGTTAGAGCGTTTATTGCCCAATGCCTACTTTGATCTCAGTATTGAAGCTATTTGCAGACACCTTGATTTACCTCTTCCCGAACGTCACGATGCCCTACAAGATGCCATTGCCGCAGCCCTCATTTACGTGCGTTTAAAACACGGTGATCTTCCGGCAATAACGTCTCCCTCTTAAAGCGTATTTAATACGACATAGATCCCACTCTTCGCTTTAAACAAAGCGACATTGAGTAAAAAAACGCCATCTCATCCTAAAGTCTAATTGTCGAAAATCCCTGTCTGGTCAACAGTATTACCTAACAAAACGGCACATACATAGGCCGAATATATAGACCAAGAAATACAGGGCTGCTGCCGTATTCACAAGGAGAGAATAGAATGAGTGATGTTCACGTTTACCCGGTCAATCAAGATATTGCAAAAACAGCCCACGCTGACGATGACAAATATCGTGAAATGTACCAACAATCCGTGATTAACCCGGAAGGATTTTGGCGCGAACACGGCCAAATCGTTGACTGGATCAAACCGTACACAAAAGTAAAAAACACCTCATTCGACACCGGTCACGTTGATATCAAATGGTTTGAAGACGGCACACTAAACGTCTCTGCGAACTGTATCGACCGTCACCTAGAAACTCGTGGTGACGAAGTTGCCATCATTTGGGAAGGTGATGATCCTGCTGATGACAAAACACTGACATTTAACGAACTGCATGAAGAAGTCTGTAAGTTCGCTAACGCCCTTAAAAGCCAAGGCGTTCGTAAAGGCGACGTAGTATGCCTTTACATGCCAATGGTCGCAGAAGCGGCCGTTGCAATGCTGGCATGTACTCGTATTGGCGCTATCCACACCGTTGTCTTTGGTGGTTTCTCACCAGAAGCCCTAGCCGGCCGTATTATTGATTCTGACGCTAAAGTCGTGATTACTTCAGACGAAGGGGTTCGTGGTGGCCGTGCAGTTCCACTTAAAAAGAATGTCGATGAAGCATTGGCTAACCCAGAAGTGAAAACCATTGAAAAAGTCGTGGTTCTTAAACGTACTGGTGGTGAAATCGAATGGCACAGCGAGCGTGACGTATGGTGGCACGAAGCCACAGCCGTTGCATCACCACACTGCCAGCCAGAAGAGATGAACGCAGAAGATCCTCTGTTTATTCTTTACACCTCAGGTTCAACCGGTAAACCAAAAGGCGTATTACACACCACAGGTGGTTACCTTGTTTACGCCACCATGACCTTCAAGTACGTATTCGATTACCAAGAAGGCGAAACATTCTGGTGTACTGCCGATGTTGGTTGGATCACTGGCCACACTTACCTCATCTACGGACCACTGGCGAATGGTGCGAAAACCATTCTGTTTGAAGGTGTGCCAAACTACCCTTCCACCAGCCGCATGAGCGAAGTGGTTGATAAGCACAACGTCAACATTCTGTACACAGCACCAACAGCGATCCGTGCCCTAATGGCAAAAGGCACTGAAGCCATTGATGGTACATCTCGTGACAGCCTGCGTATTATGGGCTCTGTGGGTGAGCCAATTAACCCAGAAGCCTGGGAGTGGTACCACAAAACCATTGGTGATGAGCGCTGCCCAATTGTTGATACATGGTGGCAAACAGAAACAGGTGGTATTCTAATTTCACCACTACCAGGTGCAACGGCACTAAAACCAGGCTCAGCGACGCGTCCATTCTTCGGTGTTCAGCCAGCTCTTGTTGATAACATGGGTAACATCATTGAAGGCGCCACAGACGGCAACCTAGTGATCACCGATTCATGGCCTGGCCAAATGAGAACCATCTATGGTGATCACGAGCGCTTCGAACAAACGTATTTCTCAACATTCCAAGGCATGTACTTCACCAGTGATGGCGCTCGCCGCGATGAAGACGGTTACTACTGGATCACCGGACGTGTGGATGACGTATTGAATGTCTCTGGTCACCGTATGGGTACCGCAGAAATCGAATCGGCACTGGTTGCGTTCGATAAGATTGCCGAAGCCGCTATTGTAGGTGTCCCACACGACATCAAAGGCCAAGCGATTTACGCTTACATCACCTTGAATTCAGGCGAAGTTCCAAGCGCAGAACTTCATAAAGAAGTAAAAGAGTGGGTTCGTAAAGAAATTGGCCCTATCGCAACACCAGACTTCCTGCACTGGACTGACTCATTACCAAAAACTCGTTCAGGCAAGATCATGCGTCGTATTCTGCGTAAGATCGCAACTGGCGATACCAGCAACCTAGGCGATACATCAACACTGGCAGATCCAAGTGTGGTCGATAAACTCATCGCTGAAAAACAACAATTAATGTAATGCCGTACACTGCTTAGTGCTTATGGTGGGATTAATACCATCATAAGCTGGTAGTAACTAAGCCCGTATAACGCCGAATGTGAAAACGTTCGGCGTTTTCCTTTTTTGGTACAACAAGGCTTTCTAGACAACAAAAGCAATATGATCACAGCAAGCTGATGAAGCAAGCGTTCAAGAATGTATCTACGCTAATGATTCAATAAAATAACGTCCTGACCGAGCAGATAAATCCGAAATACTGTCAGCTCCTCATCAATCACAACCGCAACCCTCTCAAATTACAGGTACAGGAAGGCTATCATGAATAACTAGTTATGTAGCCACCAGCTAGGATACTTTCTTTATAACTATTGAGGGCTTCTGGGGAGCCCTGTGTTCCATTATAAATGTTCAGAAATGAGCATCTCTAACTTTGGTAGAACTTGAGTATACAGTTCCTTCTTTCCAAAGAAGGATTAACCAATATGACTTATTATTGCCTCCTCACCAACGACGAACACTACCTAACGTTTTTCTGCAAAAAATGTAATAAAAAATGCAAAAAGACATTAAAAGCCCACACCCTTAACACTATTAAGCTATTGATTTTAATATCATTTATTTGAAATAAAATTTAACACATTTTTTTCATGAAAATTTGAACATCAAAGACAGCTGAGTTAGAACAGAGTGCAAGTCGATCTATCGAGATTACATAATGGACAATAACACAAGTTTTATCGAATGGTGGTCATCTGCAAACACAACTTTTTCTGAGTGTGAAAACAGTCATGATGTTATTGAGTGCGTATCAGGAGAAATCAAAAAATTAGGATTTGATCACTTCGCATATGGTAAGAAAAAATCAGTTCCTTTTTCCCGAGCTTTAGTGAATATTGATGGAACCTACCCGAACGAATGGGTTAAGCGTTATAAGGAAAAACACTATTTCCAAATTGATCCAAGTATCGCCAGTCGCGCAAAGGATCGTCAGTTCGTTATTTGGCAGGATAGCATAGAAATAAAGAATAGCCTTGTGTATAGGGAAGCTGGAGAGTGGGGAATTAACTTTGGCGCAACATGGACACAAAGAAGTATGGATCACTCTCTATGTATTCTTGGAATATCTAGGCATAATGAAAAAATATCTCCCGATGAAAAAATAAACCTCAATATAAAAATGCGTTGTTTAATCGATTTTATTGAAGAAAAAGATTGCCTTTTTTCAAAAGGTAAAAATTTTAACGATGAAATCCAGCTAAGCCAACGAGAAGAGGAAATTTTAAAATGGATTGCAGATGGGAAATGCTCTAAGTCAATATCATATATTTTAGGAATATCAGAGAATACGGTTAATTACCATATAAAAAAGATCCAAAGTAAATTTGGCTCTGCAAACAGAACACTCGCGGCTGCATATTCTGCTGCATTAGGAATAATATAAACTAAGTATTAACCCTCAACTTAATAATAACTATAAAATAGATCGACGTACCCAATTTTTCCATCGAAAAAATAATTTTATCTCGATTTTCATATCGCGTCGCAATGCGGCGCTTTTCTTTTAAATATATAATATATTCTCAAAATATTACATCATCTATAAGTATCCATAGCCCCCCCACCTTACCATCACACGTACACTTTATATTTTATCCATAAGATATCAATATTAGAATATGATGGCACCATAATTTGTTTCTAAACATTACTGAAAAAATTTCATTTTCTTCCCTACACTTAATTTTATTAGTATTTAAGCATGTATATCAAATGCATTGTAGTATCAAAAAAACTTTGCGGACAAAAATATACAACTATCCAGACCTCTAACCCACTCAATTTCCATAATCTATAGCGCTTACTTAACAACACCTCATTACGAAGCACATCATAAGCGATTAATAACAAATAAAATAAATGGTTTAAATTATTACTGCTAAAATTAATTTTCATTCTAATAAGTCTAAAACTTCACTTGAGAGGCACCGTCCTAACACTACCTTTTTTGGTAGTTGCAACCAATCGTTAAGCAAATGTAACATCCTCGGGCATTTTCAAGGATGTTTTTGTAACGAGGTTGATTCAGATGTACCGAATGGTTTGTAAGCCTTACATTGCTTTCGATAAAAGTGAATTAAACGAATTAGGTCGCTATCGGCATGAAGTTTTTATAAAAAAATTAAAGTGGGATCTAATTTCTACTTCAAGTGATAAAGATATTGAGCTTGATGAATTTGATTCAAGTGATGCTCTATATGTCATTGTATACAATGAAAACAGTGAAATTGTAGGGTGCTCACGACTAATTCAAACACTCTCTCCTTATTTACTGGCTGATATATTTCCTTACTTATGTGATGGTGAACTCCCTAAAAACTCCTTGAACTGGGAAATATCACGTTATGCCGCACACGGCCATAAACTCGAGAGCACCCCTTTTGATATTTTTAAGTTTTCCATGCAACTTGCCAAAATGCATGGTGCATCCAATCTGGTGGCGGTCACCACAACAGTGATTGAAAGATACTTCTTGAGAAAAGGTGTTTCTATTGAACGTTTAGGTAAAGTCATTCGTCAAGGTAAAGATAACCTCGTTGCATTGTCATTTGACACTGACCAGTTTAGTGAAGACTCATCCTTGAATATTATTCAACATGGCGATTCATTTTCAACCCACCACCCACAGTACAACCAGTTAAATTACGCTCATTTATAAATAAAGTGAGCTCCTCACACTATCAACTTATTAAATAAGGTATTTTATAATGGACTATGAAGTTATTGTTGTCGGCTCAGGAGCAATTGGTTCTTCAATCGCCTTCGAACTTGCTTCCAGAGGAATAAAAGTTGCCAGAGTCGGTGAAATAAAAAGAACTCACTCAGCTTCTAAAGCTGCTGGCGCGATGAATGGCTGTTTTGGCGAAATTACAAGTGGTTTAGTCGGCAGTGAGTTTGGTAGATTAAAGCTGGATATGGATATTCGCGCTAAATCACTTTGGAGTAATTGGGCAGAGCGACTTTCAGAAGCATCTGATAATTCAGAACAACTCTTTACTGCTCAGGGAACTCATGTAATTTTGAATTCAGCGGGCATGGCAGATGTTGATACTGTCAATTATGAAGCCATAGAAGAATATCTGAATCGATATGATGAACAATATGACACTATTTCTCCAAGTAAAATGCCATGGGTTAAAGCAAATGACCTTGTTCGCCCAATGCAGGCACTATATATTCCGGAAGAAAATGCAGTCGATTCTCATTTATTATTAGAGAAATTAGATGCTGCGTTACTTAACAAAGGTGGTGTAATTTACGAAGATAATGCATCTCAACTCTTTACAGAGGGAGATGTGGTTACTGGCGTTCAACTCAACGACGGTACATTACTTTCTGCAAAACACGTAATACTGGCTGCTGGCGTTCATTCTTTGGATCTCTTAGATGAATTTCCAGATGTAAAGCGTCGAATTCCGCCTATGTTTGCAGGATATGGTGTCTCCATTATGGCAAGGTTAAAGCCGGGACACCAAGTACCTACTAGTGTGATCAGAACACCGAACCGAGCATTCGCATGTGGGTTGCACTGTGTTCCAAGGGAAAAGGACTTATTATATATTGGTGCAACAAATATTCTGGCAGAATCCCCCAAAAAAAATGCCCTCATATCTGATGTACAATTTCTTTTAGACTGCGCTTTAGAGCAACTCAACATTGACTTGAATGATGCCGAAATTGAAACGATTCAAGTTGGTAATCGACCTATTCCTGCGGATGGATACCCATTAATTGGCCAATGCCATTTTAATGGCCTGTGGCTTGCCACCGGAACCTATCGAGACGGCCTACATCAATCTCCTCTGCTCGCGACGTATCTCGCAGATAAAATTCAGGGATTACAGACAGAATTAGATCTTGATGTATTTACTCCGATCCGTAAGCCATTACCTGGATTATCTCGAGAAGAAACGGTTACAGAAACGGCTAAACAGATGTTTGCCACAGGATACGAGTTCAGATGGGATATCAAACCATATTGGCTACCATTGCTTGATACCGGAATGACAGGCTTTTATACAAACTTAATTGATTCTTTACATCCGACATATACGCCTCCACCAGAGCTGGTCGCTTTCTCTTACTTGTATAAATCAATGTATGACAAATTAGCTGAATACTACGAGGCATGGTCATGAAAATGAATGATCTTGAAAGAGAATTTAAACATGATCTCAACAACCTAAAAGCTTCGGGCATCTGGGATCCTGTTGGTGACTTTAAGGCTATTTTGAATAAACACTTTAGCGGTATAAGTCAGATAACAAATCAAAACGTCCTGCATTTTCAGGCTGATATTCAAGAGCGAGTTCGTCGTATCCCATTAGGGCATATTCTCGGATATACAGAGTTTAACGGTTATCGCTTTGTTGTGGGGACAGGTGTCTTCGTGCCACGACAGCAAAGCACAATGCTACTTGACTGGTTACATAAAAATGTGGACATCCAACCAGGAGCTTTGATTTATGACTTGTGCTCGGGAAGTGGTGCTATTGGGGTATCAGCATGGAAACAGCACCCAAATACCAAGGTAGTCTGTGTTGAAAATGATGACGTGGCTTATCAGTATTTATGCCGGAACATTAATCGCTTAGCGAGCGAGGAACATGTCATCGCTAAAATGAAAGACATAACCAATCATACAGATTTTGTCGATCACCATGCATGCGTTGATGTCATGATATCTAATCCACCATACGTTCCTAACTCTGAAGATTTGTTGCCGGAATGGCAACAGCACCACCCTGTAAATGCGATCTATTCCGGCCAAGGAGGAAATCAGATGATTGAAGCATCTATTAGCCTTGCAGAATCGCTCTTAAAGCCGGGAGGAACCATATTAATTGAACATGGTGAATTTCAGAAAGATATCGTCAAAAACATCTTTAAGCGTTATCAATTTCATTCAGTAGAAACTCATACATCCCACCAATTCTCAGATGAAACAGGCCTTGCGGTGATGACAACAGGAACTAAACAATGAACACTCTCGATGTATCAAACTTGGACCAAAATTCGCAAGATTGGATGTCAATCCGAAGCAGTCGAACTTCAGGTGCTTTTGAACATGCTTCAGGTGAAGGGCTCACCTCTTTTATTGTGACAGAACGTCATGGTAAACAAGTAATTCTAGATGATGGGAAGCCATACACAGAGTTTATATCGTGCTCATACCTTGGACTCGAATCTCATCCTTTACTGGTTGAAGCATCATATAACGCACTCAATAGCATTGGTATTCATTTATCTGCCAGCAGAAGTGCCATGAGCCCAGTATATTTACCGCAGCTGGAAGAACTACTGCAGGATATATACCAAGGAAACTCAGTTACAGTGTTTACTTCTACAAGTAATGCCCATTTAGGCGTCCTGCCACTACTGGGAAGTGGACATATGGATCGTTACCCAACAAAACCAGAGGTAAGGTGGCTGGTTGATAGAACAGCCCATGCATCTATTCAAGTACTAAGAGGATTGTTAGGGCAATTTGGCCAGGTTATTCGTGTTGATACCAATGATACTGAAGCTCTATCACAAACCCTTCAAGACTGTTCTCATCAAAAGGTCACTCCAATTCTATTAATTGATGGTGTTGGTTCAATGTCCGGCTTACTACCAGTGAAGAACTTATCTGAGTTAATGAAAAAATATGATGGGTATTTATATGTTGATGATGCGCATGGTATTTCTATTTCGGGTAAATATGGTTCTGGATATGCTTTTGAAAACCTAGGACATGAGCTTCCTGACAATACAATAATTGCAGGCTCATTGAGTAAAGCGTTCGGTGGTGCAGGTGGATTCATTGTACTCAGAAAAGACTACAATAATTCACAGCTAAAAAGACTGGCGAATCCGTTGGTTTTTGGGCATACGATACCAGTACCGCTTCAGGCTGCTAATGTTGCAGCAGCTAAAATACACCTTTCTTCAGAAATAGATACATTACAAAGCTCGCTTTGGAAAAATATCAACCAATTGGATAACTTGGTTACTGATACCTTAATGAATGAACAACTAAAAGCTCCCATCCGCGGTGCTTATTTTGATTCAGAACAACAAGGGTTAGATGCTGCCAAAAAGTTACGAGAGTCAGGAGTTATTATGTTTCCTGTTTTCTACCCAATTGTTGAGACAAATAAATCAATGCTTAGATTTGCAGTTTCAGCAAATCATACAACGGAGCAGATCGTTGATTTATCAGAAAAGTTAAACCATCTGAAAAGTTAAACCACCTAAAAAGCAATAAGCCGAAAAACAATTGAGCGCTCAATCAATTTAACTTTATTTTTCGACACTATGGTTTACCCATACTTTTCTTCATAGGTGTAACACAATGAAAAAAAATAATATTTCAGAAAGTAAAACAGTACAGAAATTAGCCCCCTTTCGTAATGAACTTGACTTAATCAACTTCGAGATTGTTGAACTACTGTCAAGACGAATGCACATATGTCGCACCATAGCCAAAGTAAAATCTCAGGAACAAATACCGATGATGCAGATGGGCCGAGTAGAATTCACATTGAGCAAGGTCAAAGAGCTTGCCATTGCCCAACAACTTCGTCCTGAATATGTCAGTGATATATTTGAACGTATTATTCACGAAACGTGTGATGAAGAATCACAGATCATCAATACTCTATCTGCAGAGAATTAAAATGCATATCTTAATTGTTGATAACTTTGATTCATTCACTAATAATATTGCCCAGTATGTATTTGAAGCCACTGGACAAGTTCCTACAGTGGTTCCCAACACAGTATCATTGGGAGATTTAGATATACAGAAATTTTCAGGCATTATTCTTTCTCCGGGCCCAGGCCATCCGAATAATGATGAAGATTTTGGCGTCTGTCGTGATATTATTAATCATTGTCAACTCCCTATCTTGGGAGTTTGTCTGGGGCATCAAGGAATTAATTGCCAGTTTGGTGGTGTCGTCTCACATGCCCCAAAACCTGTACATGGCTATAAAAGTAAAATCACTCATCATGGCAATGGACTGTTTGCAGGTATTCCGCAAAACTTTGACGTTGTTCGCTACCATTCTTTAGTATGCACAGAAGTGGCGGACAGCCTTGATGTAACTGCCTACTCTGAAGATGGCCTAGTGATGGGAGTTGCCCATAAGGAAAAACCCATATGGGGCGTACAATTCCATCCTGAGTCTATCGATTCTGATTACGGAATGACATTAATTGAAAACTATATTCACTTAATCCAATCCCACCGTGTAGAACAAAAAGACCAAAATAAAATAAGCCAAGCACTTGAATCGGTAGCAGGTATCATATCTCTATCAATACAGTACGAGCGTTTGAATATTTCCTCAAATGCTGAAAATATATTCAGCAATAACTTCTCCAATAAATCATCCGCTTTTTGGTTAGATAGTGAGCTCTCTGAAGGCCAATTATCAAGATATTCGGTAATGGGAAGTGCTCAGCCTAATGAAGCTCTTACTTTCTCCTACGATGTCAATGAACAAAAGCTATCAATTCTCGGTCCGCTTGGAGAAAGCTCTGTTTATGGTGATTACTTCGAATTAATGGATCAATTAGTCTCTCAGCTAAAGCCTGCACGATTCGATGACCTGCCATTTCCCTTTCAGTGCGGACTGATAGGCTACTTAGGCTATGAATTAAAAGCATTAGTTGGAGCTGAAAACCACCACCATTCTTCCACCCCAGATGCACTATTTTTTCTGCCACAAAACATGCTTGTTTTTGATCATGAGGAAGATGCCGTCTATCTATGCAACTTATGGGGTAAACCCATAACAGTTGCGATCCCAGATATGGCATCAGAACAAAAAGAAACAACAAACGCAGCATTCGCGCCAGGTGCTATCGCAGCAGATGTACTTGAGCTTGAAGATAACGTAGCTCAATACATCGAGAAAATTAATCACTGCCTCCATGAGATTCGAAATGGTGAGTCATACGAAATCTGTTTAACTAACCGAGCTCGTATGCCCTTTGAGAATGATGCATTTCAAGCTTACCTCAAGATGCGTACAGCCAGCCCTGTTCCATATGGTGCCTTTATCAAAACACCGGAGTTTTCAATTCTAAGTGCATCCCCAGAAACTTTTCTTAAAGTTGATGCAAGCCGTAAAGTAAGCTCGAAGCCGATAAAAGGAACTAGACCGAGAGGATCAACCAATGAGCACGATAAAAAACTGAAAAAGGACCTAAAGAAATCAGAGAAAGACCGCGCAGAAAACTTAATGATTGTTGACTTAGTCAGGCACGATCTCAACAACGTCTGTTTACCTGGTACCGTTCGGGTCACCAAAGCTTTTGATATTGAAACCTATAGCTCGGTTCATCAATTAGTCTCAACAGTTGAAGGAAAACTCAAACCCAGTCTCGGACCATTTGGCGTCATCAAAGCCTGCTTTCCTGGAGGTTCTATGACTGGAGCACCGAAGCTGAGAACAATGTCTATTATTGACAAACTAGAGAACTCTGCTCGGGGTATTTATTCAGGGAGTCTTGGCTGGGTTGGCATGGATGGAGTGACTAATTTGAGCATAGTTATTCGAACAGCTGTTATTCAAAAGGGCATGGGGGAATTTGGTGTTGGTGGCGCAATAGTCGCTGCTTCTTCACCGAAGGAAGAAATAGAAGAGACTTTGGTAAAAGCGAGTGTACCGTTTTATTCGTTATCTGCTGATTAAGGATACCTAACTTGAAACAATGCATAATTTTAGGAGGAGCCGGCGTTGTCGGCTCTTTCATGTCAAACATACTCAAATCATCTGGTTATTTGGTTACCATTGTTGACCTCGCTCCTCCCGTTACTGATGAGCTATATGTTCAGTGCGATGTGCGTCAGCTGGATCAATCTCTTGCCGATAGAATGAAGAACGCCTCCATGGTTGTTTTTGCGTTACCGGAAAGTATTGCAGACGATGCTCTCATTACTTACATGCCCATACTAGAAACCGCCGATAGTATTGTTCATACCTGTTCAGTACAGAAACCTTTCCACAAGCTAGCATCAGATTGCTTACCAATGAAAGATATTGTTGGTGTCAACCCAATGTTTTCTCCACAGCTGGCTTATGAAGGACGTACAGTGTTATTGTGCGAACCCCGCACTTCAAAGACGGGAGCAATACTGGAGGCGATTCTACTCAAACACAATATGGAAGTAACCCGCCTAGATCCTGAAGCACATGACAATATGATGGGGCTGTGTCAGGCATTACCACATGCAGCCATTTTATCTTTTCTGTCAGTATTAACAGAAAAAAATCATCCAATTGATTTACTATATAAAATTGCCCCTCCTCCGATGAAAACCTTGCTAAGTCTAGCCGCTCGTATTCTAACAAATGAAGTGGAAACTTACTGGGATATTCAAGCTTACAACGACGAAGCCAAACATCAACGTGAACGCTTAATGTCCACATTAGCACAACTAAATACAGAAGTAGAAAAAGATGGCTTCCATTCTTTTTCTGCCCGATTACAAAACTCTGCAAAACAATTTGGCGATGTACTATCAGTATCAGCTAACGATGCAGAGTTAATTTTCAATACACTAAATTCCCATCAGACAGGAGGGAAAAATGAGTGAAGTTGTAAATCCTTTGGTTTCAATATTAAGAGATCGCTCAAAAGCACTGGCATTGTTTATGATTATGCTACCCGTTCTACTGGTAACCATTGACAATACGATCCTAAATTTTTCCTTACCAAAAATTTCATCTGCCTTGAGCCCATCAGCTGCGCAACAGCTTTGGATTATTGATGCATATTCAATAGTATTAGCCGGGTTACTCGTAACAATGGGAGGAGCTGGTGATCGGATCGGCCATCGAAAAATACTTTATATCGGCTGTAGCGGCTTTACCATTGTTTCACTAGCAATTGTATTTTCACAACAGGCATGGCACCTCATTGCAGGGCGAGCTGTACTGGGCTTTTTTGGTGCCATGATATTACCCGCCACATTAGCTTTGATACGAGCAACGTTTGAAGATAGAGAAGAAAGAAGAATTGCAGTGGCGGTTTGGGCGACTAGCCTGACTATTGGCTCGGCTTTAGGCCCACTAGTCGGAGGTGTGCTTTTGCAATTTTATGACTGGCAGGCCGTATTTTTAGTCGCGATTCCATTTTTAGCACCTGTTTTACTGCTAGCACCTTCTTATCTACCTGAGTCTGAAAAACAACCAGCATTCAGTATTGATTACTGGAGTGTAACCTTAAGCATGGCGGCAATGGTAAGCTTGATGTATTCACTCAAACATGGCGCGACAGAAAGTGTGGATGCAATCGCAATATCGACATTTATTGTAGGCCTAGTTCTAGGCACTCTTTTTGTACGGAGACAGTTCACTTTAAAAGATCCTTTGCTGGACCTGAAACTATTTACTATTCCCGCTTTCTCAATGTCGATTTTAGTTAATCTAACCAGTCTAGGACTGCTTATTGGCTTTATCTACCTGGCCACACAAATGATGCAGATTATTCTTGCTACAGGCCCCTTAATGGCTAGTTTGAATTTGGTTCCTGGCCAAATACTAGCAATTATTGCAGGAATGGCCGTAGTACCGTTTGCACAGCGGTTGGCTCCAAACTTAATTATATCTTTCTGCTTACTATTGGCAGGTTCTGCGTTCGCAGTTTTTGTGATGTTTGATATTTCACTTCTGACAATCTGTATTGCATTTGTATTGTTGAATGTTGGTGTCGCTGCAATTACAACAGTAACGAATGACCTTGTTTTATCTTCAGTTCCAACTGAACGGGCAGGAAGTGCATCATCGGTGAGTGAAACAGCTTATGAAGTCGGTGTGGTGTTAGGAACAACACTAATTGGTGGTGCTGTCGCTTGGCTTTACCGCTCATTCTTTATTTTACCTGCAAACATTGACAGCTCAGCAGTATCCCTAGTACAAGAAACTCTATCAAGTGCTTATACGGCCAGCGAAACACTACACCCAGCATTAGCAAAGCAGCTAATGGAAACTGCCTCTGAAGCCTTTATTCAAGGAGTCCAGTGGGCAAGTATCGGTATAGTCGGAGTGATAGTGTTCCTTATTCTATTGGTAATTCGATATTTGAAGCTACCTTCGGTTCATCATACCGATGCTATCGCGAACTATAGTGATTGATATCATCGGCTTCGAAAACAAACATAGTACACCCAAGTAAAAACTACTTAACATTTTTAAAAGGTCTACTCACATCGTGACTGGGCCTTTTCTTTGTTCCATTCAAGTAGCGACTATGTCACCTCTTTGACCAAGCACTCATCAATTAGCATTATCAGCTATTGAGTAACTTTTTATTCAAACACGCCATCAATCAAAAAACCCTTAATAAAGATCACAGTATTTTATTTACAGCTGACGCATGCTCTAGCCCCAGCGCTTTAAACCATGTAAATTCAAACACCTCATTTCGGTGAGTCTGCTCCCAAAGACTGATTAGCGATAAAAAGATGAATAACCAATAAGTTATGATTTAATACCGCACAGTTACTCACCAACAAGGCGCGATAAAGATACACTTCGGCGTACAGCCGTTAGGCAAAAAAAAGCAATAATTATGGGTGATTAGACCAGTATTTTGCTGCGATTTGCGTTGAATTGTCTATAATTGCACACCATATTAGTTTTGAGCGTATTTTGAGCTAGTCGTTCTGTTTAAATCAGATTACGCACACAAATTACTTCAATAACTCCACGGTATAGGTTAGATAGCATCAAGATGTCGACAAAATTACGTATTTTACTGCTGAACGGACCAAACCTAAATTTACTGGGTTTACGTGAACCTGGCCACTATGGTCATCAAACGTTAGATCAACTCGTTACGGGGTTGACCGAAAAAGCCGCTCAGTTAGATGTATCTCTCGAACACCTGCAATCTAACCGTGAATATGAATTAATCGAAGCCATCCATGCCGCTCATGGCAAGGTGGATTATATCATTATCAATCCAGCCGCTTTCACACATACCAGTGTCGCTCTTCGTGATGCCCTACTCGGAGTTGCAATCCCGTTTATTGAAGTCCATCTATCCAATGTCCATGCTCGCGAACCTTTTCGCCATCACTCCTACTTGTCGGATAAAGCACAGGGAGTGATTTGTGGTCTTGGTCCTGATGGTTATGAATTCGCCCTGAATGCAGCGGTACGCCGACTGCGCTCAGATAGCTAACTGAACAAACATAAGAAAGAGAAAGAAATAATGGATATTCGTAAAATCAAGAAGTTAATTGAACTAGTAGAAGAATCTGGCATTGCTGAACTAGAAATTTCTGAAGGCGAAGAATCAGTACGAATCAGCCGTGCAACTGCACCTGTTCAAGTTGCAGCACCTGTTCAAGTTGCAGCTGCTCCGGCTCCAGTGGCCGCTCCTGCCGCGGCACCAGCAGCTCCTGCTCCAGCGGCGGCACCTGCTGCTGATGCAGCACCTGTTGCAAGCGGTCACCAAGTTCTTTCTCCAATGGTTGGTACTTTCTACAGTGCACCAAGCCCAGATGCAAAACCGTTCGTTAAAGTGGGTCAAACTGTAAACGTTGGTGACACACTATGCATTGTTGAAGCGATGAAAATGATGAACCAAATCGAAGCAGACAAAGCAGGCGTTGTGGTTGAGATTTTGGCAGAAGATGGCCAATCAATTGAATTTGATCAACCACTAGTTGTGATCCAATAACAGAGGCCACTATGTTAGATAAATTAGTCATCGCGAACCGAGGTGAAATTGCACTTCGTATTCTTCGCGCATGTAAAGAACTGGGCATTAAAACTGTCGCGGTTCACTCTACTGCAGACCGTGACTTAAAACACGTTTTGCTAGCTGACGAAACTATCTGTATTGGTCCAGCTAAAGGTATCGACAGCTACCTAAATATCCCTCGCATCATCAGCGCGGCAGAGATTACAGGCGCAGTAGCCATTCACCCTGGTTACGGCTTCCTATCTGAGAATGCTGATTTTGCTGAGCAAGTAGAACGCTCTGGCTTTATTTTTGTTGGCCCTAAAGCGGAAACTATCCGTATTATGGGTGATAAAGTTTCAGCCATTAATGCAATGAAAAAAGCAGGCGTACCATGTGTTCCAGGCTCTGACGGCCCATTGGATGATGACGAAGCGAAAAATAAATCTTTTGCTAAACGCATTGGCTACCCTGTAATCATCAAGGCATCTGGTGGTGGTGGTGGCCGCGGTATGCGCGTTGTTCGCTCAGAACCAGAACTGACTGAAGCCATTGCTATGACTCGCGCAGAAGCAAAAGCGTGTTTCAACAATGACATGGTTTACATGGAGAAATACCTAGAGAATCCACGTCATATCGAAGTTCAAGTGTTGGCAGATGGTCAAGGCAATGCCATTCACCTAGGTGAGCGTGACTGTTCTATGCAACGTCGTCACCAAAAAGTGGTTGAAGAAGCGCCAGCACCAGGCATCACTGAAGAAATGCGTAAGTACATCGGTGAGCGTTGTTGTCGTGCTTGTATCGAAATTGGTTACCGTGGTGCAGGTACGTTTGAATTCCTATACGAAAACGGCGAGTTCTACTTCATTGAAATGAACACCCGTATTCAAGTAGAGCACCCAGTAACAGAAATGGTAACGGGCGTGGATCTTATCAAAGAGCAGCTACGTATCGCAGCAGGTCAACCTCTGTCTTTCACCCAAGAAGACATTAAGATCAGTGGCCATGCAGTTGAATGTCGTATCAATGCCGAAGATCCAGAGCGTTTCCTACCATCACCAGGTAAAATCGAGCGCTTCCACGCACCGGGTGGCATGGGGATACGTTGGGAATCTCATATTTACACAGGCTACACAGTACCACCACATTACGATTCAATGATTGGTAAGCTGATCACCTTCGGTGAAAACCGTGACGTGGCTATTTCTCGTATGAAAAATGCCCTAGGTGAATTGATTGTTGATGGCATCAAAACCAATGTGCCACTGCAACTGTCTATCATGAATGATGAAAACTTCCAGCATGGTGGTGCCAACATTCATTACCTAGAGAAGAAATTAGGCCTTCAATAAGCCTTTCTTTTGCTAGCGATACAAATAAGGCTGCTTCTGCGGCCTTATTTTTTTAGCACGATACTCGTATCATTCGGTCAAAAATTGACTAAATTCTGTTAGACTCCCCCTCTATTTTTCTCAACCACTCTAAAGAGGCTGCCAACCATGCCTTGGATTCAAGTTAAACTTAATGCCACTGCCGACAATGCAGAAAAAATCGGTGACATGCTAATGGAAGAGACGGGCGCGCTGTCCATTACCTTCCTAGACGCTAAAGACACCCCTGTATTTGAACCTATGCCAGGTGAAACCCGTTTATGGGGTGAGACTGACATCGTCGCTCTGTACGATGCTGAAGCCGATATGGACATGGTTATCGCGGTCGCTAAAGGCTCGAACATGCTCGAAGAAGGGTTTGCTTATAAAATCGAGCAACTTGAAGACAAAGACTGGGAACGTGAATGGATGGATAACTTCCACCCAATGAAATTCGGTGAACGTCTGTGGATTTGCCCAAGTTGGCGTGATATTCCAGAACCTGACGCTGTGAACGTTATGCTGGATCCCGGCCTTGCTTTTGGTACAGGAACTCACCCAACAACATCATTATGCCTTGAGTGGCTTGAAGGCTTAGATCTTACTGGAAAAACCGTGATCGACTTTGGTTGTGGCTCCGGCATTCTTGCGATCGCTGCGATCAAACTAGGGGCAGAAAAAGTCATCGGGATCGACATTGATCCTCAAGCTATTCTGGCTTCAAAAGACAATGCCGAACGCAATGGTGTGGCCGACAAACTGGAGCTGTTCTTACCTCAAGATCAACCAGAAGGTCTGCTGGCCGATGTCGTTGTGGCTAACATTCTGGCAGGGCCTCTACGTGATCTATCTGGCGTGATTAAAGGGCTAGTGAAACCACAAGGCCAACTCGCTATGTCTGGTGTACTGGACACTCAAGCAGAAGACGTTGCCACTTACTATCATGATACAATTACCCTAGACCCAATTGTTGAACAACAAGAGTGGTGCCGAATTTCCGGCCAAAAGCAGTAAAACGGCTCCCTGTAAAATAGAAAGTTGTACAATTAAAAAGGCTCAATCGGTTGAAAAACAGACAATTTTTAAAAACAAATTGTAAATGCTCAATTATTGGCCTTTTCAGCTGCTAAAAAAATGCGTAAAATGCGCGCCCTTAACTGGCATAGTAGCGTGTAGATGTTTTGCAGATCGGAAATTATCAATTAAAGAACCAGTTGATTGTAGCTCCTATGGCAGGAGTAACAGATCGACCATTTCGAGAGTTATGCCTTCGTTACGGCGCGGGAATGGCCGTTAGTGAAATGATGTCTTCAAATCCGAAAGTCTGGAAAACATCAAAATCGCAACAGCGTATGGTGCATGAGGGCGAATCAGGTATTCGCTCTGTCCAAATCGCTGGCGCGGATCCACAATTAATGGCAGAAGCGGCACAATTTAGTGTTGAAAACGGTGCGCAAATCATCGATATCAACATGGGTTGTCCGGCGAAGAAAGTTAATAAAAAGCTGGCGGGCTCAGCTCTATTACAACGACCAGATCTGATTGAAGAAATCTTAACTGCCGTTGTTAATGCTGTGAATGTCCCGGTGACGTTAAAAACTCGCACTGGCTGGGATCCTGAAAACAAAAACTGTGTTCAGGTTGCAAAAATGGCGGAGCAATGTGGCATACAGGCTTTGGCGCTTCATGGGCGTACACGAGCTTGTATGTACAAAGGCGAAGCAGAGTACGACAGCATCAGAGCAGTAAAGCAAGCCATCTCTATTCCGGTGATCGCTAACGGTGATATCGACTCACCAGAAAAGGCGCGCAAGGTACTTGATTATACAGGTGCTGATGCTCTGATGATTGGCCGTCCGGCACAAGGAAGGCCATGGATTTTTCAAGAAATCCACCATTATTTAGAAACGGGCGAATTTATGCCGTCTCTTCCCATTGAAGAGGTGAAAGAAATTCTACTTGGTCATGTTCATGAGCTTCACCAGTTTTACGGTGAATATCTAGGGCCACGAATTGCACGTAAACACGTGGGTTGGTACTTAAAAGAACATCAGCAAGCAGGCAATTTCCGTCCGGCCTTTAACGCTATCGAGGACGCTTCCGAGCAACTTGATGCGCTACAAGGTTACTTCGAAAACGTTGCATCATAATTACGAGAAGAGCTAGACAGAATATGTTCGAACAAAATCTGACTTCCGAAGCATTAACAGTCACGACTGTAACATCACAAGATCAAATTACTCAGAAGCCACTACGTGACTCTGTTAAAGCATCATTAAAGAACTACCTTGCGCAATTAAACGGCCAGGAAGTCGACGACCTGTACGAACTTGTATTGGCTGAAGTTGAACAGCCTCTACTAGACACTATCATGCAGTACACTCGCGGTAACCAAACTCGCGCAGCAACCATGATGGGCATCAACCGTGGTACTCTTCGTAAGAAGCTAAAAAAATACGGCATGAACTAAGCACCCAGTGCTAAGAAAAATTCCGAAAGGGCTATTGATAACTTATCGATAGTCCTTTTTTATTATCGGTATTTCCACCTAACCGTATATCAAACCTAAAATGATACCCTTTATATCGAAAAGGAGCAGGGGGAGGGCCATGAAGCTTTCACTCTGAGTATACTGCACAGCATTAGTGATGCCTTAACTAAAGATCGCGGCAAAGGTAAAGAGCTGGCTGGGCAAATTACATAATAAGTATCTAAAACAAAAATGCCCCTACTTAACACAAGCAGGGGCATTTTTATTTTGCAACTTAACAGCTCTGTTATTCAGTAACCGCTAAGCCGCGATACAAAAACAACTATGGTGGCCAAGCTCGTTTTTTACCACCACCACCCGCATTTGAGCGGATCAGTTCAATCATTTTTGCACTTTTTTCTTCAATACTTTTTAAACGGTCATCAATTTCACCAAGATCACCTCCAGCGCTGGCTCCCCCGCCACTAGCTGCCCCACCCCCCCCGGTGTTCGACTCACACAACTGACCGATTTTCGCGTTTTGTGCTTCAATTCGTTTAATTCGAGCGTCAAGGTCAGCTATCGCCTTATTTTGAACTGTGATCTTTTTATCAATGATTTTGAGAGCCGAAAAAAGCTTCATCATTTCTTGCTTTTCCATTACGTATTAGCTCACATCTTTGGGCAAGAGCATCTAGTCGTCTCAACGCCAGTAAATTAAGAATGGTTCGAACATTGCCATTTTGTAAGTAGTGAGTTCATTCACAGTTAACATATTAAACTCAACTTCTTATTAATTAGGCAATGTATTTTATATTACACCTGATTAAGGCAGAAATCGAACTTCACCCGCTCGGCTTTCCTTATTCTTAACAATAGTATCGGCTATTTTCAGAAAAACTTAATCAATAAAATCCCCGCTAACTCTTTAACTCTCCAGCCGCCAGTGCTTCTAAAATGGAGCAATGAGACGCATCACCATCGCTTTTACCGCAGCACGCGTCATTAATTTTTTGTAATGCATGACGAATTCGATTCAACTCAATCACTTTCTTATCAATGTTATCTAGCTTCGCTTGAGTGATTGACTTCACTTCGGCGCAACTGTGCTGGCTGGCTTCCAGCTTAATATCCAGCAATTCACGAATTTCCTCTAAACTTAACCCCACTTCTTTAGAGCGAAGAATAAATTTCACTCTGGCAAGGCTCTCCTCACTGTATAGACGATAGCCGCTTTCACTGCGACCCGTTGGTACCAATAACCGATTTTTTTCATAAAACCGCAATGTATCTGTGCTGACTTGGCACTGTTTTGCGAGTTGGCCTATTAAATACATAAAGCTCTCCTTTTAATGGGCTAGCATGTTTTTCTTACCCAAACGGTCAATATTTTTACATTTATTTTGCGACAGCAAACGATTGCGCAAGCTTTTTAGTTAATTATTAGTTAGAATAGCGCGCGCCGTTAAAGCCTCAAACAAACGTAAAAAGAAAGGTAGTGGTTAAAACTACCTAGGGTCTTTGCCAAAACTGGCCAATCTCTTACATCACGAGTAAGAACAAGTTCATTTTTGGCAAATATCCTTTATACCCTTTGAATTTGAGGAAAATGGTAGCAATGAATAACGCTCGTCCAATCCGTCGTGCGCTAATTAGCGTATCTGATAAAACTGGCATTGTAGAATTTGCTGAAGCTCTGGCTGCTCGTGGTGTAGACATTCTATCTACTGGTGGTACTGCTCGCCTGCTTGCTGAAAAAGGCATCTCTGTTACAGAAGTATCTGACTACACTGGTTTCCCAGAAATGATGGACGGCCGTGTTAAGACTCTGCATCCAAAAGTTCACGGTGGTGTTCTAGGCCGTCGCGGCCAAGACGATGACGTGATGGAAACTCACGGTATCAACCCTATCGATATGGTTGTTGTAAACCTATACCCATTCGCAGAAACCGTTGCTAAAGAAGGCTGCACCCTTGCTGATGCCGTTGAGAACATCGACATCGGTGGTCCAACAATGGTTCGCTCTGCAGCGAAAAACCACAAAGACGTCACTATCGTTGTTAACGCTCACGACTACGACCGCGTTATCGCTGAAATGGACGCGAACGAGAAATCTCTAACACTAGAGACGCGCTTCGACCTAGCTATTGCAGCATTCGAACATACAGCTTCTTACGACGGCATGATCGCTAACTACTTCGGCACTATGGTTCCATCTTACGGTGAGAACAAGGAAGGTGATGAACCTTCTCCTGAAAACAAGAGCAAATTCCCTCGCACGTTCAACCAACAGTTCGAGAAAAAACAAGACATGCGCTACGGTGAGAACAGCCACCAATCAGCAGCATTCTACGTTGAGGCAAACCCTGAAGAAGCATCAGTTTCTACAGCTCGCCAAATCCAAGGTAAAGCCCTTTCTTACAACAACATCGCTGACACCGATGCAGCACTTGAGTGTGTGAAAGAGTTCGATGAGCCAGCATGTGTGATCGTTAAGCACGCTAACCCATGTGGTGTAGCACTAGGTGAAAATATCCTAGAAGCTTACGACCGTGCATTCAAAACAGACCCAACGTCTGCATTTGGCGGCATCATCGCATTCAACCGCGAACTAGACGCTGCAACAGCTACCGCTATCACTGAGCGTCAATTCGTTGAAGTTATCATCGCGCCTTCTGTTTCTGCTGAAGCAGTAGAAATCGTAGCGACTAAGAAAAACCTTCGCCTACTTGAGTGTGGTGAGTGGACAACGAAGACGACTGGCTTTGACGTGAAGCGCGTTAACGGTGGCCTACTGGTTCAAGACCGTGACCAAGGCATGGTATCTCAAGACGACCTTAAAGTGGTTTCTAAGCGCCAACCTACCGCTGAAGAGCTAAAAGATGCCCTATTCTGCTGGAAAGTAGCGAAGTACGTGAAATCTAACGCGATCGTTTACTCGAAAGGCGACATGACTATCGGTGTAGGCGCTGGCCAAATGAGCCGTGTTTACTCTGCGAAAATCGCTGGTATCAAAGCAGCAGACGAAGGTCTACAAGTTGAAGGCTGTGTAATGGCATCAGATGCGTTCTTCCCATTCCGTGACGGTATCGACGCGGCGGCAGAAGCGGGCATCAAATGTGTTATCCAACCGGGCGGCTCTATGCGTGATGACGAAGTTATCGCAGCAGCAGACGAGCACGGCATGGCGATGATCTTTACCGGAATGCGTCACTTCCGTCACTAATTCTCTTGTCATCATTGGGGCGGTAACTGCGTTGACTACGCTCGCTTACCCTAATCACATAGCGAGCTATGCTCATAGGGATAAGCTCGCTTGTCGCCTTGTTAGCGCTCCCACTAATTTAAAGAGACCTCGAATAGTTGAATGACGTAAGCACTAACTACTTTGAGCAAACTGATTATTAATTTTCTGAATATTTAGATATTTGAGATTAAGGATTTAACAATGCGAGTTTTAATTATTGGTGCTGGCGGTCGTGAGCACGCTTTAGGTTGGAAAGCAGCACAAAACCCAAATGTTGAAACAGTGTTTGTTGCACCTGGTAATGCTGGGACAGCACTTGAGCCTAAACTTGAAAACATCAACATCGGTGTTGAAAGCATCTCAGAACTGGTTGCCTTTGCACAAGAAAAAAACATCGAGCTAACCATTGTTGGCCCTGAAGCACCGCTTGTGATTGGCGTTGTAGATGCTTTCCGTGAAGCAGGTTTACCAATCTTTGGTCCAACTCAGGCCGCAGCACAGCTAGAAGGCTCTAAAGCGTTCACGAAAGATTTCCTAGCTCGACATCACATTCCAACCGCGTCTTACGCAAACTTCACCGAAATTGAACCTGCACTGGCTTATGTTCGTGAACAAGGTGCACCAATCGTAGTAAAAGCCGATGGCCTAGCCGCAGGTAAAGGCGTGATCGTTGCAATGACTCTAGCCGAAGCCGAAGACGCGATCAAAGACATGCTTGCTGGCAACGCATTTGGTGAAGCAGGCAGCCGAGTCGTCATCGAAGAGTTCCTCGACGGTGAAGAAGCCAGCTTCATTGTTATGGTGGATGGTGAGAATGTACTGCCTATGGCCACCAGCCAAGACCACAAACGCGTTGGCGACAAAGACACTGGCCCTAACACAGGTGGTATGGGTGCTTATTCCCCAGCTCCTGTCGTGACACCTGAAATCCACGAACGTATTCTTGAAGAAGTTATCTACCCAACGGTACGTGGCATGGATGCAGAAGGCTCCCCATACACAGGTTTCCTATACGCAGGCTTAATGATCATGGCAGACGGCACCCCAAAAGTGATCGAATACAACTGCCGTTTTGGCGATCCAGAAACGCAACCTATCATGATGCGCATGGAATCCGATCTAGTTGAACTATGTCTAATGGCTATCGATGAAAAGCTAGACCAAGCTGAATCTAAGTGGGACCCACGAGCCTCTATTGGGGTTGTTCTAGCGGCTGGCGGATACCCTGCTGACTACGCAAAAGGTGATGTAATTTCACTGCCAGCAGGCGATGTTGAAGGCCAAAAGATCTTCCACGCTGGTACAGCGAATAACGAAGCTGGCGAAGTGGTGACAAATGGCGGTCGTGTTCTATGTGCAACAGCCCTTGGAAACAGCGTCTCAGAAGCTCAACAGCGAGCTTATGAGTTAACTAAGAAGATTAGCTGGAATGGTATGTTCCATCGCAATGACATCGGTTACAGAGCGATTGAGCGCGAAGAAAACAAATAATTAAAACGAACAACGTCAGTCGGCACTAATCAAAAGGCACTTTGTCATCGAAGTGCCTTTTTCCTATCTTTAATCTAATTACAATACCCACATTTCAAACACACAGTACTTACTCTTCAATCAGTTCAGGCCGTTCAATGCAATCGAAGCTGTCATCTGCTAACAATAAAATCTGAGAAACACTCAATTCACCGTTTTGACTTGAGCCAATAAAGCCAATAAAGCTGTCGACTGACGATAAACGCGATACCACAAAACTCGGTAAACTCTGATTAAATGCCAACCGCTCAAAGTCTTCATCCTGGCAAGTTTCAAATGTTTCACCATCCCACTCGCCTTGATACAACGACAAACCTTTTTTATCTTGCTCTTCCAACACATCAATCAAATGCAGGGCTTCCTCTGCATACTGAGCTAGCTGGGTTGCGCTTAAGGGTAACACTCGACCATCTAAACGATACTGCTGATATACCGCTTCGCCAGCCCCGTTATAACGAATGTGAGTAGAAAAAGGTTTTAAGCCGCCTTGATATTGTTTGAGGGTCTCTCCTTGACGGATCACTTCACGTAACACCCCCTCTTCCCAGCGATAGTCCGTTTTATACCAACCGTAATCCCCAGTGGTGACATAATCCCCCGCAGACTTAGGTATTTGAATTTTTTTGGTATACCAGTACAAACTGGTTGCGTCACCCATTGCTTGCCCACCAGATAAATGAACATCTTGTGCAATATTAGGGTTATTCACTGAAGAGGAAGAACAGCCGATTAAAGCTAAAGAGAGAATAAGAGAAGAAAAGAGACGCTTCATAAAAATACCGCCGAGTAAGGTTACTCGGCGGAGTATAGATTATTTTACAGCATCTTTCAGTGCTTTACCGGCAACAAATGCAGGTACGTTAGCTGCTGCGATTTGGATTTCATCACCAGTTTTTGGGTTACGGCCTGTACGAGCAGCACGGTGGTTTACTTTGAAAGTACCAAAACCAATCAGCTGAACTTGATCGCCTTCTTTCAGGGTAGTAGTCACACCGTCAAGAGTCGCTTCTAAAGCCGCTTTCGCTTGTACTTTTGATAGATCAGCTTTTTCAGCGATAAGGTCGATTAACTGGGTCTTGTTCATTAGGTTTCCCTTCTTGTTTTTTCTTTAAGACGCGGTCACTCTAATTCAAAAGAAGCCCGTCTGGCAAAGGTTTGTCGTCGTTCTTGTGTCTACTTGCGGGCTCTTTAACCACAAATTGAGCGATAGTTCACAAAATGTTACTTATTCATCTGCTACTCCTATTGTAATCACCACTAAAAAGACCAATTTATAGACAGTGTTAAACTCTAAAAATAAGCAAAATATATGATCTTACTTACCATATACATCAGCCTTTCCATTGGTGTATCTTTCATTTGCTCGGTGCTGGAAGCCATTTTATTAAGTATTACCCCAAGTTATTTGGCTCAGATGAGACAAAAACAGCACCCAGCGGCTGAAAAATTAGCCAAGCTAAAAGAAGATATTGATCGTCCCCTAGCTTCTATCTTAACGCTAAATACCATCGCTCATACCATCGGTGCCGCAGGTGCAGGGGCCCAGGCTGCACAAGTTTTTGGTAATCAGTGGTTGGGGCTTTTCTCTGCTCTTTTAACCTTAGGTATTTTATTGCTTTCTGAAATTGTGCCAAAAACCATTGGTGCGACCTACTGGCGAGAACTGGCTCCAATGGCAGCTACGGTTCTACGCTGGATGGTGTGGGCATTAACACCGTTTGTGTGGGTGTCAGAACAGATCACAAAACGTTTAGCTCGTGGCCAAAGCACACCAAAACTGCGTGATGAAATTTCAGCAATGGCACTGCTTGCCAAAGAGTCTGGTGAATTTGCCGAAGGTGAATCTAAAATGCTAAGCAACTTACTGCATTTTCAAGATGTGCAAGTCACCAAAGCAATGACACCAAGAACGGTACTTTTCCGTGCCGATGCCGAACAGAGTGTGTCGGAGTTTTTATCTGACTATCAAGATACGCCTTTTTCTCGCCCATTGATTTACAGTGAGCAAAAAGACAACATCATCGGTTTTGTTCATCGTTTAGAATTGTTTGCCGCTCAACATGAAGGCAGAGGCCAGCAACAGCTGGGGACTTTGATGCGTCCAATTCCTGTTGTCATGAATACGGTAAGCTTGCCTTATGCGTTTGAGCAGCTCATGCAGAATCTAGCTCAACTGGCTTTGGTTGTGGACGAATACGGCTCCGTACAAGGTTTGATCACCTTAGAAGACATTTTTGAACACTTACTTGGCGAAGAGATTGTTGATGAGGCAGATAAAACAACCGACATGCAGCAATTGGCTTACCAACGCTGGGAGGAGTGGAAAAAACAACATGGTGTGATTGAAAGCAAAGATTAATCTGCCATCATTTCTCTGATAAAAATAAAGGGCCTGTATGGGCCCTTTATTGTATGGAATTAATGAGACAATTCGATACCGATGTTACTCACCAGATCCTCACGTAATTCAACACGCAAATCTTTAATTAATTCAATGTCTCGACCTTCCGCATCACGTAACGGACGGAAAATAGCCCACTGTACATCCCACTCTGCACATACAGCTTCACATTCTTTTTGGTTGTCGTTTGTAATTTCAGTGCCCGTTTGAGCTTCCTCTAGCTGCACAACAGTCGCCACCGACTGCTGACTGATTTTCAGCATAGATTCGAAAAGAATGTCACGATCTAATAATGCATGCAGCAATGTCGAGAGAGCAACACAAGCATCAATTGCCGGATAAACAAGATAAATATCATCTTCTTCGGCAACAGGAATAAGATCTTCAAGTTTTTCTAGTTGACGTTCAAAATTAATTTTTGCCGTCTTAACCGTCAATAATTCCCAGATACTATCTAAAATAACTCGATATGGTCTTGGGTCGGCAAACTCGGTGTTTTCACAAAATAGCGCATAATTAGGGTACATACGCTCACATAGGCAAGCCATAAACGTAATTTGCTGCCATGGCTCAAACTTCTCAAGGCGCACTTGAATCGGATTCTGTAACATAAATGCTTCTGCACAATAAAAATAGACAGTAGAAGTTTACTTGATAACCAGTCAGTACAAAAGGAAGCTTATGAACAAATTGTTGATCTTATCGAGGGAAGAAAAAACCTACCACCAGCTACTTCAACAAGCACAACTGCCTGATATCGAGATCGCGTCCGATCCAGCCCAAGCAGAGATTGTGCTTGCCGATCCACCACTCGTGACCTCTCACCTTCCTAGTCTCACAAACCTAGACTGGTTACAGTCCACGTTTGCTGGCGTTGATTCACTCACCACCCCAGAGCTTCGCCAAGATTACCAGCTTACGAATGTCCGAGGGATCTTTGGCCAACAAATCTCCGAATACGTTTTAGGGTACACCATCAGCTATTCACGCCACTTCAGCCATTATCATGAACAACAAAAAAACGCCTGCTGGTCACCGAAGCCGTACCAATCCCTACTCGATAAAACCATCGTGATCCTAGGTACAGGATCGATTGGTAGCCACTTAGCGCACAGCTGTAAAGCACTAGGATTAACCATTTACGGCGTCAACCGCACAGGCATTCCCCCACGAGATTCACAATTCCACCAAGTATTTCATCTAGCGGAATTAAAACAAGCGCTCAGCATGGCTGATATTGTGGTCTCCACCTTACCCAAAACCGAGCAAACCATTAACTTGTTGGATCAAAATACCTTATGTCATTGTCAACACGCATTACTATTCAGTGTGGGACGCGGTGAAGTAGTTGAACAATCCGGCTTGTTAGCGGCATTAGAGATAGGCTCCCTCAGCCACGCCTTTTTAGACGTGTTCCCATCCGAGCCTTTAGATCAACAACACCCCTATTGGCACCACCCAAAAATCACCGTTACCCCCCATATTGCGGCAGTAAGCTTTCCAGAGCAGGTTTTTGAAATATTTAAAGAAAACTACTTACGCTGGCGAGACGGCTTTAACCTACGAAATATCATTGATTTTGACAAAGGCTACTAGATGTCATCACCCGAACTCGACACACTTTTAGCCCAAATACGACAATGTCGTCATTGTGAATCGAACTTACCACTTGGCGCTAATCCAGTGATTCAAGCCGCAAGCTCTGCAAAACTGTTGATCATAGGGCAAGCACCGGGCACAAAAGTACACCACAGCGGCATTCCTTGGAATGATCCCAGCGGAGATCGCCTTCGTCGCTGGCTAGATCTCGATCCTGTCGATTTTTATGATCCCAACAGCATTGCTATTGTTCCTATGGGGCTGTGCTATCCAGGCAAAGGAAAAAGTGGGGATCTTCCACCACGTAAAGAGTGTGCGCCATTATGGCATCAGCCTATTTTATCTCAGCTACCCAGTATCGGAATGACACTCTTGATTGGCCAGTATGCGCAAAACTATTACCTTAAAGACAAACCCAAAACATTAACCGAAACCGTTAAGGCTTGGCGACAATGGGCACCTCGCTATATTCCCATCCCCCACCCATCACCACGCAATACACTGTGGCTTAAAAAGAATCCATGGTTTGAGCAAGAAGCGGTGCCGTACATTCGAGATTATGTCCACCAGCATTTGGAAAGTAACAGATAAAAAAAAGCCCATACATCACTGTGTATGGGCTTTATGATTTCGTTATTCAATACGCTGAATGTTCAGCGTAAGAAAAAGGCTTACTTATGATATGGCTTAGACAGCTCGTGCACAGCATCCACAAACACACCAGCATTTTCTGGCGGTACGTCTAAGTGAATACCATGGCCAAGATTAAAGACATGACCTGTACCTTCACCAAAACCTTCTAAGATCGTTGCTACTTCCTGACGAATACGCTCTGGCTGAGCATAAAGCATTGATGGATCCATGTTGCCTTGTAGAGCCACTTTATCACCAACACGCTTTTTCGCATCTGCAATATTAATTGTCCAATCAAGACCAACCGCATCACAACCTGTCGCTGCGATTTGCTCTAACCACATGCCACCATTTTTGGTAAATAGCGTAACAGGCACACGACGGCCTTCATTTTCACGAATCAAGCCATCAACAATCTTATGCATGTAACGCAGTGAGAACTCATTGTAATCACGAGGTGTTAATACACCGCCCCACGTATCAAATACCATTACAGATTGTGCGCCCGCTTTGATCTGGGCGTTCAAATATTCAATAACGCTATCAGCTAACTTATCTAAAAGTAGGTGCAGTGTTTGTGGCTCAGCGTACATCATCTTTTTGATCTTAGTGAACGCTTTTGAGCTGCCACCTTCAACCATGTACGTGGCTAATGTCCACGGGCTACCAGAGAAACCGATCAGTGGTACTTCGCCTTTTAGATCTTTACGGATCTGGCGAACTGCGTTCATTACATATTGCAGCTCACCTTCAGGATCTGGCAAACCGATCTTCTCAACATCCGCTTTACAAGTAATAGGGCGCTCAAATTTAGGGCCTTCACCTGCTTCAAAGTACAGACCTAGTCCCATTGCATCAGGAATCGTTAAGATATCTGAGAATAAGATAGCCGCATCAAGAGGGAATCGACGTAGTGGCTGGAGCGTAACTTCCGATGCCAACTCTGCGTTTTTACATAGAGACATAAAATCGCCGGCAACACTACGAGTTTCACGATACTCAGGTAGGTAGCGACCTGCTTGTCGCATCATCCATACTGGTGTGTGATCTACCGGCTCTTTTAATAACGCACGTAAATAACGATCGTTTTTCAATTCAGTCATAATTCATCCCCAAAAAATTTGCGCTTATTGTACCACCCTTCAACCACAACAAAAGATCACCTTTGTAACCTAGATCATATTTAATAAAACATTTTGTTGTGCAAAATTGCTTCACTCGAATGTGCGTGATACAAACTGCTTCGCTAGCGAAAATTATAATAACCGAACTCACTTAAGTCAGTTCGGAATCTCATAACGACATCTTACTTATCCCTCCCCCCTACGGAGGGTTTTTTTTATCTGTCCGTTTCTAAACCCAATGTAGACTTAATCAACTCTCTGGCGATCGTGCCTTCCGGAGCCAGCAACGGCAGCTCATCTTTGCTAAACCATTGTGCATCAGACAGTTCACTATAATCAGGCTTGAGTTCTCCACCAGCATACTCAGCGATAAACCCCGCCATCAGATTAGAAGGAAAAGCCCAAGGTTGACTCCCAAAATAACGCACATTACTTATATCAATGCCGGTTTCTTCTTTCACTTCTCTATGCACACATTGCTCTAGTGTTTCTCCTACTTCAACAAACCCCGCAATCACTGTATATAACCCATTACGGTGACGAGGATGCTGAGCCAATAAAATCTGATCACCTTTACGCACGGCAACAATAATACAGGGGGAGATACGGGGGTAATGTAGGGTACGGCACTCATGACACTGCATCGCCAACTGATTATGATTTAAGTTGTTCCGGCCCCCACACTGTGGGCAAAAACGAAAGGTCTGAGACATAATGCCAAACTGGACGGCTTTACTGGCTAAGTCGAATAATGCCCGCTCTGCTGTTAGTAATTCACGCAAAGAAGAATATGCTATGGTATTTTCAATCGCATCGTCATTCAGCCAAGCGACAGCGTGATCTTTATACTTTCCAATAATAACGGCTTGCTCTACCGGAAATGAAAATTCTTCTGCGGAGCCCAATGGTAATAAGCCTTCTTCTAACCATAAAGCGGATCCATCCACTACACACCAATACACTATTTCATTATTTTTCAACATCTATGTTGCCTCTATCCTTGCAGGTAAGCCAATTTACTGGCAATCTAAACTTGATAACAGAATGTTAATTCTAAATTATGGTTCCCTAGATCAGGGAGTGACAACTGCCAAATAACCATTGTGGTTTTGGCTGTCAGATCATGAGGGCATGGTCATGCTTACAAAATTCAAACAAGTACAAGAACAATGGGGTGGCACAAGTGATGTTATTGATCACTGGCTGTCAACACGTCAACCTTTACTCGTAGAGTATTGCAAACTCGCTGGATTACCACCTTTTGACACTGCTACACATCAGTTACCATCACCAAAAGAATTACAACATTTTTGCCAACAGCTCGTCGATTATATCTCTGAAGGACACTTCAAAGTTTATGATATGGTAATGCAAAAATGGGATTCAACAGGGTATTCCCCAACACAGGAAATATCCCAAGCTTATTCATTAATTGTTCAAACAACCGATCCCGCGCTTAACTTCACCGATAAGTACGCCAATGTCGATGAAGAAAATTTATTGACGGATCTTGACTCTGATCTCTCTTCACTAGGCGAGCTTATTGAGGTCCGTTTTGCTTTTGAAGACAACTTAATCCAATTGATTGGTGATACGCTCGCGCACCCACCCGGCGCGTAGAACACTAACGGGACATTGCTTCTAGCCACTTATTTTTGTGGTTAGGGGCTGTTACGTATCTGAAAATGCCCTCCTGGTTATCAAACTCAGTGATAAATAAGCAATCAACCTAAAAGGCTACCACGCTTACATCCGTTCTGATGGTCTACCTCTATGCCTTATTTTTCTCAAATACTATATACGCTTTCCATCTGATAGATACAAAAAAGGCACCCTATTGGGTGCCTTTTCTATTAACTTATGAAGCGATTAGTCTTCTGAAGACAGACCTGCGTTCAGTAGCGCAGCAAGATCTTGAGATGCTTGCTCGGCGTCTACTTGTGGTGCTAGTTCTGGCTCAAGCTCAGCAGCACGTTGCTTCTGACGCTCTTGGTGGTATGCGAAACCAGTACCAGCTGGGATCAGACGACCAACAATCACGTTCTCTTTCAGACCACGTAACTCGTCACGCTTACCAGAAACCGCAGCTTCCGTTAGTACGCGAGTCGTTTCTTGGAACGATGCAGCAGAGATGAATGACTCTGTAGCAAGAGACGCTTTCGTGATACCTAATAGGTCACGTTCGAAGCGAGCTGGCTCTTTACCTTCAGCTTCTAGCTTACGGTTTGCAATTGTTACGTTCGCAAACTCTAACTGCTCACCAGGTAGGAACTCAGAATCACCAGAATGCGTAATCGTACACTTACGTAGCATTTGACGAACGATAGTTTCAATGTGCTTATCGTTAATCTTAACGCCCTGTAAGCGGTAAACTTCCTGAACCTCGTTCACGATGTATTCTGTTACTGCGTGGATACCACGTAGGCGTAGAATATCATGAGGAGTTTCTGGACCATCGGCGATTACATCACCCTTCTCAACTTTCTCGCCTTCGAATACGTTCAATTGACGCCACTTAGGAATCATTTCTTCGTACGCTTCACCCTCAGATGGAGTGATAACTAGACGACGCTTACCTTTCGTTTCTTTACCAAACGAAATTGCACCGCTAATTTCAGCAAGAATCGCAGGCTCTTTAGGCTTACGAGCTTCGAATAGGTCGGCTACGCGAGGTAGACCACCGGTGATATCTTTAGTACGGCTAGACGCTTGCGGGATACGTGCAAGAGTTTCACCCACACCTACTGCATTACCATCGGTAAGCTGTACAATCGCTCGACCAGGTAAGAAGTATTGTGCTGGCATTTCCGTACCAGGAATCATGATATCGTTGCCGTTTGCATCAACCAGTTTAACGGTTGGACGCATGTCTTTACCTGCACTCGCACGCTCAGCAGCATCAAGAACAACGATTGAAGACAGACCTGTTAGTTCATCAGTTTGAGTCGTAACAGTTACACCATCGATCATATCAACGAACTGAACCTGACCTTCCACCTCAGTGATGATAGGCATTGTATGCGGATCCCAGTTAGCGATTACATCACCAACCGTTACTGCATCATTGTCAGCTTTCGATAAGATAGCACCGTAAGGTAGTTTGTAGCTTTCTTTCGTACGGCCAAACTCATCAATGATGGTCATTTCAGACGCACGAGAAGTAATGATCAACTTACCTTCGCTATTAGTAACGTACTTAGCATTGTGAAGTTTCACAGTACCTGTAGTCTTAACTTGGATGCTGTTCTCAGCAGCGGCTGTCGATGCAGCACCACCGATGTGGAACGTACGCATCGTAAGCTGTGTACCCGGCTCACCGATTGACTGAGCAGCGATAACACCCACTGACTCACCTTGGTTAACCATGTGACCACGAGCCAGATCACGACCGTAACACTTCGCACAACAACCGAAGTCAGCTTCACAACTAACCACAGAACGTACTTTAATTAGGTCAACGGAGTTTTCTTCAACAATCTCACACCACTTCTCATCAAGAAGCGTGTTACGAGGAAGAAGAACTTCTTCAGTACCAGGCTTAAGTACATCTTCAGCAACCACACGACCAAGAACACGTTCGTGTAGAGGTTCTTTAACGTCACCACCTTCGATTAGAGGGATCATAGTCACACCAGCGTGTGTACCACAATCATCAAGGTGAACTACTACATCCTGAGCAACGTCAACAAGACGACGAGTTAGGTAACCCGAGTTCGCTGTTTTCAGTGCCGTATCCGCAAGACCCTTACGAGCACCGTGCGTTGAGATGAAGTATTGGTTAACGTTTAGACCTTCACGGAAGTTCGCCGTGATCGGTGTTTCGATGATAGAACCATCCGGTTTCGCCATCAGACCACGCATACCAGCTAGCTGACGAATCTGCGCAGCAGAACCACGAGCACCGGAGTCGGCCATCATGTAAACGCTGTTAAATGATTCTTGTTGTTCTTCTTCACCGTCACGGTTAATAACAGTTTCAGAAGATAGGTTATCCATCATCTCTTTAGCAACTTGATCGTTCGTTGCTGCCCAGATATCGATAACTTTGTTATAACGCTCACCAGCAGTCACAAGACCAGACTGGAACTGTGCCTGAATTTGTGCAACTTCTTCTTCTGCATCCGACACTTTCGTGTACTTAGCATCAGGAACCACCATGTCATCGATACCAACAGACACACCAGAAAGTGCAGCGTAGGCAAAACCTGTGTACATGATTTGGTCAGCGAAGATAACAGTGTCTTTAAGACCAAGCTTACGGTAACACTCGTTCAGAAGCATAGAGATTTGCTTCTTACCTAGTTTTTGGTTTACCAAGCTGTATGGTAAGCCGTTAGGTACGATGTTCCATAGCATCGCACGACCAACCGTCGTATCGATTAGCTTAGTTTCGCTGGTTTCGTTACCGTCTTCGTCACGAATTACTTCAGTAATACGAACTTTTACACGAGCATGAAGCTCTGCGCTCTTCGTACGGTATGCTTTTTCAGCTTCACGCGTATCGGCAAGGTACATGCCTTCGCCTTTCGCGTTAATTTTTTCACGGGTCATGTAGTACAGACCCAATACAACGTCCTGAGAAGGTACGATGATAGGATCACCGGACGCAGGAGACAGGATGTTGTTAGTAGACATCATTAATGTACGTGCTTCTAACTGTGCTTCCAGAGTTAGAGGTACGTGTACCGCCATTTGGTCACCATCGAAGTCGGCGTTGTATGCCGCACACACTAGTGGGTGAAGCTGAATTGCTTTACCTTCGATAAGTACTGGTTCGAACGCCTGGATACCAAGACGGTGAAGTGTTGGTGCACGGTTCAATAGTACTGGGTGTTCGCGGATTACTTCGTCTAGGATATCCCAAACGATAGCTTCTTCACGCTCTACCATTTTCTTAGCAGCTTTAATCGTAGTTGCAAGACCACGAGTTTCTAGCTTGCTGTAGATAAACGGTTTAAATAGCTCAAGTGCCATCTTCTTAGGAAGACCACACTGATGTAGACGAAGGTATGGACCTACTGTGATTACAGAACGACCAGAGTAGTCTACACGTTTACCTAGAAGGTTCTGACGGAAACGACCTTGTTTACCCTTGATCATATCAGCAAGAGATTTCAGAGGACGCTTGTTCGAACCTGTGATCGCACGACCACGACGACCGTTATCAAGAAGTGCATCAACAGACTCTTGTAACATACGCTTTTCGTTACGTACGATAATGTCTGGTGCAGCTAGGTCTAGAAGACGCTTCAAACGGTTGTTACGGTTGATCACACGACGATATAAGTCATTCAGATCTGACGTTGCAAAACGACCGCCATCTAGTGGTACTAGAGGACGAAGATCTGGCGGAAGAACTGGTAATACAGTTAGGATCATCCACTCTGGGTTGTTACCAGATTGAACAAACGCTTCTACCAATTTCAAACGCTTAGTGATTTTCTTACGCTTAGTTTCAGAATTAGTGGTTTCTAACTCTTCGCGCATTAGCTCCATTTCGTTTTGCAGGTCCATATTGGCCAGCAAAGCTTTAACGGCTTCAGCACCCATCTTAGCGTCGAACTCATCGCCCCATTCTTCAAGCGCGTCAAGATACTGCTCTTCAGTCAGCATTTGGCTACGCTCAAGGTTGGTCATGCCTGGTTCGATTACTACGTAAGATTCGAAGTAAAGTACACGCTCGATGTCACGTAGCGGCATGTCCATTAACAGACCGATACGAGATGGCAGTGACTTCAGGAACCAGATGTGGGCAACTGGAGAAGCAAGCTCGATATGACCCATACGATCACGACGAACTTTAGTTTGCGTTACTTCTACGCCACATTTTTCACAGATAACACCACGGTGCTTTAGGCGTTTGTATTTGCCACAAAGACACTCGTAATCTTTAACTGGACCAAAAATACGTGCACAGAAAAGGCCGTCACGTTCTGGCTTAAAGGTACGGTAGTTGATTGTTTCTGGCTTTTTAACTTCACCAAAAGACCATGAACGGATCATGTCTGGTGACGCTAGACCGATTTTGATTGCATCAAATTCTTCAGTCTTATGCTGTGCTTTCAGAAACTTTAATAAGTCTTTCACATTCGGCTCCTGTAAGGAGATACCTGAAAAGGCGCTCAGGCTGAGCGCCTCATGTTCTAACCGGATAATTCAGTAAACTGAAATTATTCGTCTTCTAGCTCGATGTTGATACCTAGTGAGCGGATCTCTTTCAACAATACGTTGAACGATTCTGGCATACCAGGTTCCATACGATGATCGCCATCTACGATGTTCTTATACATCTTAGTACGGCCATTCACGTCATCTGACTTAACTGTTAGCATTTCTTGTAGAGTATATGCAGCACCGTATGCTTCAAGTGCCCATACTTCCATCTCACCGAAACGCTGACCACCGAACTGAGCTTTACCACCAAGTGGTTGCTGAGTTACTAGGCTGTAAGAACCAGTTGAACGTGCGTGCATCTTGTCATCAACTAAGTGGTTCAGTTTCAGCATGTACATGTAACCTACAGTTACAGGACGCTCAAACTCGTCACCTGTACGACCATCAAACAAGCGTAGCTGACCAGATTCTGGTAGATCCGCAAGTTTAAGCAGTTCTTTGATCGATACTTCAGGAGCACCATCAAATACTGGAGTCGCAATTGGTAGACCGCCACGAAGGTTCTGAATCAACGTACGAACTTCATCGTCTGTTAGCTTAGCGATGTCGATATGCTGACGTGTATCACCTAGATCATAAACCTTCTGTAAGAAGTTGCGGAACTTATGAAGCTCCTGCTGTTCTTTCAGCATTTGGTTGATCTTGTCACCGATACCGCGTGCAGCTAGACCCATGTGAGTTTCAAGGATCTGACCGATGTTCATACGCGATGGTACACCCAGTGGGTTCAGTACGATATCGACTGGACGACCCGTTTCGTCATACGGCATATCTTCAACAGGGTTAATCTTAGAGATTACACCTTTGTTACCGTGACGACCCGCCATCTTATCACCAGGCTGGATACGACGCTTAACCGCTAAGTAAACCTTAACAATCTTAAGAACACCAGGTGCTAAATCATCACCTTGAGTGATCTTACGACGCTTAGTTTCGAACTTCTTATCGAATTCAGCTTTTAGCTCATCATATTGCTCAGCCAGTTGTTCTAGCTGATTTTGTTGAGCTTCATCGTCTAGAGTCAGTTCAAGTAGCTTCTTACGATCAATCGAATTTAGCTTGTCTTCACTGTAACCTGCAGATAGCAGTAGTGAACGAACACGAGCAAATAGGCCACCCTCAAGAATCTGGAATTCTTCAGTGATGTCTTTCTTCGCTTCTTTTAGCTGCATCGCTTCGATTTCTAGCGCACGCTTGTCTTTTTCTACGCCATCACGAGTGAATACTTGTACGTCAATGATCGTACCAGAAACACTGTTAGGAACACGTAGTGAAGAGTCTTTAACGTCAGACGCTTTTTCACCGAAGATTGCACGTAGAAGTTTTTCTTCAGGAGTAAGCTGAGTTTCACCTTTAGGTGTCACTTTACCTACTAAGATGTCGCCACCTTTAACTTCTGCGCCGATGTAAACCACACCAGATTCGTCAAGCTTAGAAAGCGCTGCTTCACCCACGTTAGGGATATCTGCAGTGATTTCTTCACTACCCAGTTTAGTATCACGTGCAACACATGATAGCTCTTGGATGTGAATCGTTGTGAAACGGTCTTCCTGAACTACACGCTCAGATACAAGGATTGAATCCTCGAAGTTATAACCGTTCCAAGGCATGAACGCGATACGCATGTTCTGACCAAGCGCTAGCTCACCAAGGTCTGTTGAAGGACCATCAGCAAGAACATCACCACGAGCTACTGGCTCACCTGGTAATACAGTTGGGCGCTGGTTGATACATGTGTTCTGGTTAGAACGCGTGTACTTAGTTAAGTTGTAGATGTCGATGCCCGCTTCACCTGGGATCAGCTCATCTTCATTTACTTTAACTACGATACGAGATGCGTCTACCGATTGAACAGTACCGCTACGTTTAGCTACAGCAGTTACACCTGAGTCAACCGCTACATTACGCTCAATACCAGTACCAACTAAAGGCTTATCAGCTTTTAAAGTTGGAACTGCCTGACGTTGCATGTTCGCACCCATCAATGCACGGTTTGCATCATCGTGCTCTAGGAACGGGATCAAAGATGCCGCTACCGATACAACTTGGTTGGTTGCAACGTCCATATATTGAACGTGATCACGTGGGTGAAGACCTGAATCACCTTTTTGACGTGCTGTTACTAACTCATCACTGAAGCTACGGTCTTCGTTTAACGAGGCATTCGCCTGCGCAATAACGTATTGACCTTCTTCAATCGCAGATAAGTAATCAACTTCGTCAGTTACTTTGCCATCGATAACACGACGGTAAGGTGTTTCTAGGAAGCCATAATCATTACATTGTGCAAAAGCAGACAATGAGTTGATAAGACCGATGTTTGGACCTTCCGGCGTTTCGATAGGACATAGACGACCGTAGTGAGTCGCGTGTACGTCACGTACTTCGAAGCCAGCACGCTCACGAGTCAGACCACCTGGACCAAGCGCCGAGATACGACGTTTGTGAGTAACTTCTGACAGTGGGTTGTTCTGGTCCATAAACTGAGACAGCTGAGAAGAGCCAAAGAACTCTTTTACTGCCGCAGAAATAGGCTTAGCATTAATTAAGTCTTGAGGCATGATTGCATCAAGATCGCCTAAGCTTAGACGTTCTTTAACTGCACGCTCAACACGAACTAGACCAACACGGAATTGGTTTTCAGCCATTTCGCCCACAGAACGAATACGACGGTTACCAAGGTGATCGATATCATCGACTTCACCAATACCGTTACGAATGCCAATTAGCTTACGCATTACTTCGATGATGTCGCTTTCATCAAGCGTACCAGCACCGGTAGATTCATCGCGTGCGATAGAGCTATTGAACTTCATACGACCAACAGCAGATAGATCATAACGATCTTCTGAGAAGAACAAGCTTTCAAATAGTGCTTCTGCTGCTTCTTTTGTTGGTGGCTCGCCTGGGCGCATCATGCGATAGATTTCAACCAATGCAGAGATGCGATCAACAGTACTGTCAACACGTAAAGTGTCAGACATGTATGGACCGTGGTCTAAGTCATTAGTGAATAGCACTTCGATCTTCTTGTGGCCTGCTTGAGACAGGTTCGCAAGAGATTCTAGGCTTAATTCTTGGTTCGCAGTAACGATTAGTTCGCCAGTAGCTTCGTTCACATAATCACGAGCAGATACTTTGCCCACGATGTAATCAACTGGCGCTTCGATGTGTTTAACATCATCTTTAGTCAGTTGACGGATGTGACGAGCAGTAATACGACGACCAGCTTCAACGTATACTTTACCGTTAGATTCAATGTCGAATGTCGCAGTTTCACCACGTAGACGATCAGGAATCAGCTCCATCATTAATGTTTGGTCTTTAACTTCAAAAGTTACTTTTTCGAAGAATAGATCCAAAATTTCTTCAGTGGTTTTATTCAACGCACGAAGAATGATAGATGCAGGCAGTTTACGACGACGGTCGATACGTACAAATAGGTTATCTTTCGGATCGAATTCGAAATCTAACCATGAACCGCGGTAAGGGATAACGCGTGCGTTATATAACACTTTCCCTGATGAGTGGGTTTTACCCTTATCGCTGTCGAAGAAGACGCCTGGGCTTCGGTGCAGCTGGGATACGATAACCCTCTCAGTACCATTGATTACAAAGGTACCATTGTCTGTCATGAGTGGCATTTCACCCATGTAGACTTCTTGTTCTTTAATGTCTTTTACGGTACCAGCCGGTGCGTCTTTATCAAACATTACTAAACGTAGTTTAACGCGTAGTGGTGCAGAATAAGTTACGCCACGAATTTGACATTCTTTAACATCGAATACTGGCTCACCGAGACGATAGCTAACGTATTGCAGCTCGGAATTGCCATTGTAGCTCTGAATTGGGAAAACAGAACGAAAGGCAGCTTCAAGACCGTATTGCCCTTCTGGATCTTGCTCGATAAATTTCTTGAATGAATCAAGTTGGATCGAAAGCAAGTATGGTATGTCCAACACTTGTGGACGCTTACCAAAATCCTTACGGATGCGCTTTTTCTCGGTATAAGAGTAAACCATAGGGTTCCTCAGCTCGCTGATAAGTGACCCGAACTGTCCAACTTTGGGACAGTGACTAATAACACTGTTTACTGTAGGAACATCACCTGAAGATGACAGTTGATGTTTTTTTGCTTAAAGTGTGGTGGACTAAACAGTGTGAAAAACACCGACACTCTACAGCGCAAAAAGGCCGGTGGTTAATAAACCACCAGCCATTAGCCTATAAAGGCTAAGAAATTAAGTATAAATTACTTAACTTCAACAGAAGCACCAGCTTCTTCTAGCTGAGCTTTAAGAGCTTCTGCTTCTTCTTTAGAAACAGCTTCTTTTAGAGGTGCTGGAGCACCGTCTACAAGACCTTTAGCTTCTTTAAGACCTAGGCCAGTTGCGCCACGTACTGCTTTGATAACAGAAACTTTGTTACCGCCAACAGCAGTTAGGATTACGTCGAATTCAGTTTGCTCTTCAGCAGCGTCGCCGCCAGCTGCGCCACCTGCAACTACTGCAGCAGCAGCAGAAACACCGAATTTCTCTTCCATAGCTTCGATAAGCTCAACAACTTGCATTACAGACATTTCTGCAACTGCGTCTAGGATTTGCTCGTTAGTAATAGACATAACAATTCTCTTTTAAGTCAACAATTAGTTTATTTTGCAACCAATGAAGTGCGCTAATTAAGCAGCTTCTTCTTTTTGGTCGCGAACAGCAGCGATAGTACGTACCAGCTTGCCAGCTGAAGCTTCTTTCATGCACATCATTAGGCGTGCAATTGCTTCGTCGTAAGTTGGTAGTGTCGCTAGTACTTCAGCATCAGTAACTGCGCCTTCGAATGCAGCAGCTTTGATCTCGAAATCTTTGTTCTCTTTAGCGAAGTCTTTGAAAAGACGCGCTGCAGCACCTGGGTGCTCGTTAGAGAACGCAAGTAGACTAGGACCAGTGAAAGTGTCAGTTAGACACTCATACTCAGTACCTTCTACTGCACGGCGTGCTAATGTGTTACGAACAACTTTCATGTAAACACCAGCTTCACGAGCTTGTTTACGTAGAGAAGTCATTGCGCCAACAGTAACGCCACGAGAGTCAGCTACAACTGCAGAAAGTGCACCACTGGCTGCTTCGTTGACTTCAGCAACAATTGCTTTTTTGTCTTGAAGATTTAAAGCCATTTGGATTAACCTCTGGTTGTTATTACACCACTCACTGCCATATTGCAGGAGAGTAATTACGGTGCATTCCCAGAAAACCAATTTAATAAAAAACCAGTTGTTCAGTTCGGGCACCGTCTACGCAGGTTTTATTAAGCCCCTAAGGACGCCTACGGTCTTGGACGGAAACTACCTTAGATAACGAAGTATCTTGTAGCCCCAACCATAAAATTTGATAGGCGCAAAATTATACACAAATCTCACGCCTTTGCAAATTAGTTTGCGTTAGTGTCCAGAGTATTCTGATCAACTGTAACGCCAGCACCCATAGTAGTAGAGATGCTTACTTTCTTAAGGAAAGTACCCTTCGCTGAAGAAGGCTTAGCTTTCTTAAGAGCAACTAGAAGAGCTTCTAAGTTCTCTTGTAGTTGGTTAGCATCAAAGCTCACTTTACCGATAGTAGTGTGAATGATGCCGTTTTTGTCGTTACGGTAACGAACCTGACCAGCTTTAGCATTCTTAACAGCTTCAGCAACGTTAGGAGTTACAGTACCAACTTTAGGGTTTGGCATTAGACCGCGAGGACCAAGAATAGTACCTAGCTGACCTACAACGCGCATTGCATCTGGAGAAGCAACAACAACGTCGAAGTTCATTTCGCCTTTCTTAACTTGCTCAGCAAGATCGTCCATACCTACTAGGTCAGCGCCAGCAGCTTTTGCAGCTTCAGCGTTTGCACCTTGAGTAAATACAGCTACACGGATTTCACGACCAGTACCGTGTGGTAGTACAGTTGCACCACGAACGTTTTGATCTGATTTACGTGCATCGATACCAAGGTTAACAGCAACGTCAACACTTTCAGTAAATTTAGCAGTAGCTAGTTCTTTAAGAAGAGCAACAGCTTCGTTGATTTCGTAATCTTTAGTTACGTCAACTTTTTCGCGAATAACGCGCATGCGCTTAGTCAGTTTTGCCATGATCTTAACCCTCTACCACTAGGCCCATTGAACGAGCAGTACCAGCAATTGAGCGCTTCATAGCTTCAATGTCTGCACCAGTCATGTCTGCAGCTTTAGTCTCAGCAATTTCTTGCAGTTGAGCGTCAGTTACAGTACCTACTTTCTCAGTGTTTGGACGACCAGAACCAGACTTAACGCCAGCAGCTTTCTTAAGAAGAACAGCAGCAGGTGGAGTCTTAGTTACGAATGTGAAAGAGCGGTCGTTGTATACAGAGATAACAACTGGGATTGGTAGACCTTTCTCAACAGATTCTGTTTTTGCGTTGAACGCTTTACAGAATTCCATGATGTTCACACCGTGTTGACCTAGAGCAGGACCAACTGGTGGACTTGGGTTTGCCATACCCGCTGCAACTTGCAGCTTGATATAAGCTTCAACTTTCTTAGCCATGATATTTCCTAATACTTGGGTTCTAACGCTTATTCTATGAAAATAAGCTCCCCGTTAACAAAAAGGCGCGAAATTGTATTCCAATTTCACGCCTTTGACAACCATATTTGGCGAGTTTTTGATCAGTTCTTTTCTACTTGACCAAATTCCAGTTCAACTGGAGTAGCACGGCCAAAGATAGAAACCGATACTTTCAAGCGACTCTTCTCATAGTCAACTTCTTCAACAGTACCGTTGAAGTCCGCGAATGGGCCTTCAGTAACACGAACAACTTCACCAGCTTCAAACAACGTCTTAGGACGAGGCGCTTCACTTGCCTGCTCTAAACGGTTCAAGATAGCATCTGCTTCTTTGTCTGAAATTGGAGCTGGACGATCAGAGGTACCACCAATGAAGCCCATTACACGCGGTATACTACGTACCAAGTGCCAAGACTCATCGTTCATTGTCATTTGAACAAGAACGTAGCCTGGGAAAAATTTGCGCTCACTTTTGCGGCGCTGGCCAGCACGCATTTCAACGACTTCTTCTGTTGGTACAAGTACCTCACCGAAAAACTCTTCCATGCTGTGCATTTTGATATGTTCACGTAGAGATTGAGCAACTCGACCTTCAAAGCCAGAGAATGCTTGCACTACATACCAACGTTTTTTTGGAGCTTCGCTCATGGATAATTACCTCATACCCCAGTAACTAGGCGAACTAGACGAACCATAACACCATCAATGCCCCATAGCACCAATGCCATGATTACAGTAACAGCTAGTACGATAAAAGTTGTTTGCATTGTTTCCTGACGTGTCGGCCATACAACCTTACGAACTTCCATTCGAGATTCACGCGCAAACGTAATGGCAGCTTTACCTTTTGCAGTAAAAGCGGCAATACCACCAGCAGCAGCGATCAGTACAACAACACCTGCAGCTCGCAATACAACAGACATTTCACCTAACAGGTAATTACCTACAACAGCTGCAGCTAATAGCACAATAACAAGCAACCACTTAAACATGTCTGCTGCGTTTGAGCTATCAGGAGTTTCAGCATTTGCTTTCATAAAACCAACCTGTGATAAGTCTTAAATATAGACGACAATAACCCCGCCGTTGCAGGGCCTACGAGTTAAGATTAACAATGTACTCTTAACATATTGATTTCAAATAGTTATTTAGAAATCATTTCTGCTATGCAGACTGTACTTTGCCTATAAAACAGCCAAGTACGGAATTTAGTGCAGAAAAAGGGCATCAAATGATGCCCTTTTTACTAGTGTCTCGTCAAATCATTATTCAATGATCTTAGCAACAACACCAGCGCCTACAGTACGGCCACCTTCACGGATAGCGAAACGTAGACCTTCATCCATTGCGATTGGAGCAATTAAACTTACTTCCATTTGGATGTTGTCGCCTGGCATTACCATTTCAACGCCTTCTGGTAGAGAGATATCACCAGTTACGTCAGTTGTACGGAAGTAGAACTGTGGACGGTAGCCTTTGAAGAATGGAGTGTGACGACCACCTTCATCTTTTGAAAGTACGTATACTTC
>NZ_JAKRGH010000021.1 GCF_022347565.1 Vibrio sp. Of7-15 | reverse complement strand
TCTTCAATTTAAAGTTTTGATTCTCTTAATAAATAAGAGGAGGCTCAACGAATACTGATGTTTCAACAAAGTTGAAACGAATTGACTGTGCCAAATAACCTTTCTCTATAAAGAGAAAACGTATTTGTATTGGTCACTCAGTTCATTGATGCCATTTTGCTTTCACTTTTAAAAAGCGAAGACAAATAGTTTTGACTATCTATTCACGAGTGCCCACACAGATTGCATGGTCAAATTGTTAAAGAACTTGACTTCAGGCACTTAAAATGGTTAAGCACTGAAGAGGACGGCCATTCTAATGATTTCGGTTAGAGTGTCAAGCACTTTTTCTAACTTAATTTCTCAGGACTTATAATCCAAACTGAATCAAAGGCTGAACTCTTATTTGAGGCCCGCTCTCCGTGTCAGTGAGGCGGCATTATAGAGAGTTCGATCACATTGGCAAGCACTTTTATCATAAAAAAACTCGTTCGCTCACTAATCCATCAGCTACCCCTAAAACCCCTTAAGACTCCAACATTTGATGATCATCACATTGATGTATTGGCAATCAAAGAACAATAAAAGTAATATCTATGTGATATTGGTGTTAATTTATACACTTTCGCCTTCCGCTTACTAATAGATATTGTAGTTTTTAATGATGAAATCTTTTAATCCACTTTTTCCTGTCATTGCTATTGCCATTATAGGCTCTCTAGTAATGCATCTTCTTTCTATCCCTTCTTTTCTTGCTTTTAGTTTTGGTGTTCTCGCTACCGCTGTTTTCATGACAGTTAACCCAAACCCAATTTCACTTCCGACAAGAAAAACAGAATCAGAACCAAGTAAGACCATCTACGTTGGCAACCTTCCATACAGAGCCAATGAAAGTGATGTGAAAAAACTGTTTGCAGATTACGGTGACGTGTTTGCAGTTCGTCTAATGAAAGATAAACGCACGGGTAAGCGACGTGGGTTTGGTTTTGTTGTCATGGCAGGTAATGATGCAGAGGCGGCAATCTCTGCTTTAAATAATAGTGACTATGGCCAACGAACGTTAAAAGTAAGAGAGGCTAACGATCCTAAAGGCCAGGAAGATTCAAATGAGTAACTCGTGATAACTTCATTGAGTATAAACTTCTATTTAGTGCTGCTTCATTTTTTGTTGCAGCACTACAATAAACCCGATTAAATATTTCCTCACTGCTTCTCATCTCACTTTCTAGTAATGACTTAACACGCTTAGCAATAGCAAACCCCGAGTCGACCATTTTAACGTCTTTACCCATTACCGCCTGAATCTCTTCTTTTAACAATGGGAAATGCGTGCACCCCAGTACAATGGAATCCACCAGCCCTACCCATTTTTTCAAAATGAATGCGAGCTCTTCTAAATCCGGTTTCTCACCACGAAGCTTATCTTCTGCCATTTCAACTAATCGTGTAGAGCCCATCATAACGACCTCTACACCGTTCGCAAACTGCTCAACGAGTTCATAGGTATAATCACGTTCAACTGTGGCTGGTGTTGCCAATAAGCCAATACACTTTTTAGTCGACCCTAAAGCGGCAGGTTTAATAGCAGGCACTACCCCCACCACAGGTATAGAAAGCATTTCTCTTAAAGTAGGTAAGACAATAGTGCTGGCAGTGTTGCACGCAATCACCACGATATCGACGTGATCAGATAAAACGAAGTGTTCAACAATAGCAGATGTTCTTTTTATCAGAACGTCACTATCTAGTTCACCATAAGGGAAAGCGGCATTATCAAAAACATAGGTATATTGTAATTCTGGTAATAAAGATTGAATCTCCTGATACACGGATAGCCCGCCAACACCAGAATCAAATATTAGAACATTTTTAGCCACAACCAATCTCTCACTTTACCAAGTGGCGCTATCATACTGCCTCATTTTCATTTAGGAAATACGCGCTGTGTATCTTTGATAATGAAAGCGCTCTTCTCTTTCTACTGTACTGGGTGCAATTAATAATGGTGTTCTAAAACATGGGGCATCCACCACCAAGGTGTGAAACTCACCATTTTCACCACAAGGATCAACTTGGCATGGTAACTGTTCTAAAAAAGCGTCATCAAACCACACTCCACAGAAACGGCCATCAAGCTGACTTGTATCAATTGTCGTGACTAAAGTTCGGATCCCTACCGATAATATTTCTTGTGCTAATTTTTTGCTGTCTTGCCCTAGTAAAGGAAAAACACACTCCCACCCTGCTTTTTCAATGTAACCACGACGATAATCGGCTATCCCATTACAAAACATATCACCAAATGCGACAGCATCTATCTTTAGTTCACTCTTCCTTAAACCATCGACTACTAGAGACTGATAAACTGAGTTCGACGGAAACACCTCTGGTAATAAAATAGTGACAAGTGGTAGCCCAATTAAATCGGCTTGTTGTTTTACGATTTCAATAGGTGTGGCTTGAAACGGCACTTCCTCATCAACATGAGTGGTATATAACCCCACCAATTCATAAGTCGGATCCTGCTGTAACCGTAATAACGTTAACGTAGAGTCTTTTCCCGATGACCAACTCACAATCACTTTTTTCTTCATGACATTTACCTAATAAAAAACCGCCCGGAGGCGGCAAATTTAGAATTGATAGTCAGCAGATAAATAGTAGCTGCGTTCAGGACGGTCATACCCTTTCGCCGTCTGATATTCCTTATCAAATAAATTCGCGATTCTTCCTCGCAGCGTGACATCATCATTAATGAAATAATTCAAAGACACATCAACCACACTATAAGCATCTAAGACTGTTTCATTTTTGGTATCGTCAAAACGTGTACCTTGATATAGATAGAATAAGTCAGCTTGCCAATTGTCTGCTAGATAACTCACATTCCACTTCGCATTTTTTTTCGCTCGACGCGCCAGCTCTTTATTTTCGAGAACTAATGGAGCACCAAATGCACTGGTTTTCACTTTCGTGTCATTATCCATGAAGTCAGCAGATACATTATGGATGAAATCGCCAGTCCAGAATTCAACTTGAATCTCTACCCCTACAATTTCAACATCTGAGTTTTCTAAATCAACCCCTTTGCCTTGATATTGAATCAAGTTGTCGACCTTGGTTTTATAAGCCACCACTTGCCAATCCAGTAACTCATGGAAACCAACAACACCAAATTCATAAGATAATGACTTTTCAGGTTCTAGATTTGGGTTCCCATAGTCCGGCCAATACAAATCATTGTATGTTGGTGCTTGGAAGGCAGTACCTGCAGTGGTAATGACCCGCAGCTGATCAGATAAATTCAACCCTGCCCCTAACTGCCAAGTCGTAAAGTCACCAAATTGATCATTGTCATCGTAGCGAACTGCAGCTTCTAACTGATATCGCGCTGGCGCGTGAACCACAGACACATAACCCGCTCTGTTTTTCCGACTTTCTTTTTCATAGCTCTTATAAATAGGTGCAGGGGATGCCCAGCTATCCCATAATTGAGAGTCAGCAACGGAATCTTTCGTATAATCAGCCCCAGCTTGCAGTGTTGTCGCCTCTGACAATAAAAACGTATTTAACCAGTTAACAGATTCCCTATCTGTAACAATTTGGCTGCCAGGCTCTTCACCGCCAGTATTCGTATTTTCATCTCTGTTTAACGCCACAATTAGAGAAGAATGATATCTGTCAGACTCATAATCCAGCTGAGTAGCAACATTATATAACTCGACTTCCGATGTATCAGGGCTTTTCAAACTATTCGGACCGGAAAGGTAATATTCATAATCAGACTCGCTTTCCGTATAAAACGCACTGACGCGTGCTTGAAAGCGATCACTTAACTGAGCACCAACTTCAGCAATAATGTCCGTTTTCTTATAACCATCTTTATCCGGCTGCGCCGTTGGTGAATCTTGATGAGAAATATTATAACCATCAGCTTTTTCGGTATTAACACCCACCTTACCCCACACATTATCAGAGAAGGAGCCAGCCACAGATGCCTGTGTATGATGGTAACCAAAACTGCCCACCCCCGCAGAAACATGACCTTGTGTCTCTTGAGGATGAGTCGAAGTAATAACATTAATCACACCGGACACGGCATCTGCGCCATAAACCGCCGCACGCGTACCACGAATTAACTCAACACGCTCAATACTGGCAATAGGCAACGCAGAATAATTAGCATAACCGAGAGTTGAACTACCAAAACGAACACCATCGATTAACACAATCACATGCTTAGATGAACCACCACGCAGAAATACAGAGCTAGCTTGCCCAGTTCCGCCATTATGCACAACTTGAACACCAGGTAAACGCTGCAAAACTTCAGTAAAAGAATGCACTTGCATTAAGTTAATTTCTTCTTTGGTCACCACATCAACAGACGCAACCGTATTGACTTTAGATTGCTCAAAGCGGTTTGCCGTCACCACCATGGTTTCATCCGACGCACTGACATGACTGTGAAAAAACAACGACGCCACCGCCGCCGATAAAAGAGTTTTTTTCATTATAATAGGACCTAAATCGCGTTAATTTTCCGAGCGTACGCTCCATTACACTGGCAGGTTTTCGGACTTAAGAGCATGGCTGAACAGCCACCTACAGTATCAACTTCCCATTTAGAGCTTCCACAACCTTGCGTTGTGTTCAGATAAACAGTGTTTGGGTTCACCCCACGTACTTTCGTTCTCTTTTACCGCTGCGCGTCAGTTCTGGATTCGAACCAGATTCCCTAAAAGCCGTATAGATGGCTAACCAGCGCGCGTGATACTAGAGAGGATCAAGCAGGTTGTCTATAGATGTTTACAAAATGAAATAGACTTGGGGTCGATAAGTTTGCCCTGTTTGGAATAACAACACTGGACATCAGCTATCTTTAGAATAAAATCTGCGCTCTTTCTTTGAGCAGTGTGAGGCCAACCAATGGCGGATGAAGTGATGAACCCAGCAAACTACCAACAGCAACTTGATGACAAAGCAGAACGCTTAACTGGCATGTTTGCCCAATTCGATGTGCCGGAATTGGAAGTTTATCATTCACCAGCCGAGCACTACCGCATGCGTGCTGAGTTTCGTGTATGGCATGAAGGGGATGAGCTTTACTACGTGATGTTCAACCAAGAAACCCGCGAAAAATACCGTGTTGACCAGTTTTTACCTGCAAGTCGCTTAATTAATGACTTAATGCCATTACTGGTAGAAGCAATGAAAGATAACGAGGTATTGAGAAAGAAACTGTTCCAAGTCGATTTTCTTTCAACTCTGAGCGGCGAAATTTTAGTTTCTTTGCTTTACCACCGTCAATTAGATGATGAATGGACACAAGAAACCAAAGCCCTAAAACAGCGTTTAAATGATGAAGGTTTCAACTTAAACATCATTGGCCGCGCCCGAAAAATGAAAATCGTATTAGATCAAGACTACGTTATTGAAAAACTAAAAGTAAATGACGATACCTTGATCTACCAGCAAGTCGAAAACAGCTTTACACAACCAAATGGTATTGTGGCACAAAAGATGCTGGAATGGGCAGTAGACTGTACTCTAGACAGTGAAGGCGACTTGTTAGAGCTGTATTGTGGTAACGGTAACTTCTCATTAGCACTGGCGAAAAACTTTGAGCGTGTATTGGCAACCGAACTGGCTAAGCCGTCCGTAGAATCTGCCCAGTACAACATCAAAGCCAACAACATTGATAATGTACAAATCATTCGTATGTCGGCAGAAGACTTTACTGACGCAATGGAAGGTAAACGTGAATTCCGCCGCTTAAAAGATCAAAACATCGATTTGCAAAGCTACAATTGCAATACCATCTTTGTTGATCCACCACGCTCAGGTATGGATGAAGGAACATGTCGCATGGTACAAGGCTATGAACGCATCATGTACATTTCGTGTAACCCTGACACGCTAAAAGAGAACTTAGAAATTCTCAGTGAAACACACCGCATTACTCGTTTTGCTTTGTTCGATCAATTCCCATACACACACCATATGGAAGCGGGTGTGTTCTTAGAGCGTAAATAAACGCAACATTACCGAGTTTCAGATATAAAAAAACGAGCACTTGGCTCGTTTTTTTATATTAGGATATACATCAACTTATTCAGTCGCTGCATCTTTTTCTGATGAGGTATCTAGAATGCCAGCTTTCACTGCAACCCACAGCAGCAACGACATTGTGATGATGATTGAGAAATAGTTTGATCCCATTTCTGGATTCAGCATTCGTACAAATGCGGAATAACCAAACGCACCTACAAAAAAGCAGGCTAGTGACATTAGCGGAGTGCCTTCTGGCATCGGCTTACGTAAGTATTCTTGGTATAGAGATTGTACAGCCAGAACCATCGCAATCACAGGGAAAATAGAAAACGCTACTTGGCTAACGGTTAAACCCGCTAACATAGCATTACCACAAACACCTGCAACAAGCGCTAGAATCAGCGTCTTCCGTTCTGTTTTAACGTGTTCTTTCGTCATTTTACTCACCTAAATGATAGTGTGATTTACAATTTGTCTCTTAGTGCTTGGCGCTCTCGATCTTTACGGTACCAATACGCGCCTTTCGAGATCATACGAAGTTGCATCACTAACCGCTCAGCCAATATTTCTCGAGATGGGTTATCCAAATCTAACGCTTCTGCACCAGAGCTAAATACCAAAGTCACTGACGCTTCCGCTTGAGTATAAGCTTCTTCATGAGAGACTCCCGTTTTAGCAACAAGGTACTCGGTTAATTCTGCAACAAAGTGTTGAATTTCTCTGGCTACCGCGGCCCTAAAAGCGGCGGAAGTGCCTGAACGTTCACGTAGTAATAAGCGAAATACATTGGGGCTACTTTCAATAAATTCCATGAAAGTTTCAACAGAGGTTCGAATCACACTACCTTCAGTAGCAATTCGTTGGCGAGCTTGACGCATTAACTGACGCAATAACAAACCGCCTTCGTCGACCATGGTTAACCCGAGCTCATCCATGTCTTTAAAATGACGATAGAACGAGGTAGGAGCAATACCCGCCTCACGCGCAACTTCACGTAAGCTAAGGCTAGAAAAACTGCGATCAGCACTCAATTGGCCAAAAGCAGAATCTATTAATGAACGACGTGTTTTTTCTTTTTGTTGAGCCCTAATACCCATGCACTTCTGCTTTATCCATACTGTTATTCAGCCCTTACTATACCTCGTTTTTCAAGGGTATGCAGCGCAGGTGCATACTTTACTGTTTTTTATTCTGGATGATCAGCGCAATATTACGACTTTTAACCTAGCTCACACAATTGATACAAACCCTTCTCAACAAATCCCAAATCAAAGCAATTATTTTGGAAACAAGACTCACTTTGCTCAAGACAACGTGATCCTGACCACCCTATCTAGCCAGCAACATTTACCAATAAGCCGAAAAAGTTACACTAACAATAAAGCAATGTTGATAAATTGATAAAAAAGGCCTTAAAGATGACGAAAAAAACAAAAACAAACTCAGCCCATTTTGATGCCATCGTCATTGGTAGTGGTCCAGGCGGTGAAGGGGCTGCAATGGGGTTAACCAAAGCAGGGCTCAATGTCGCCATTATTGAAAGAGAGTCCAGTGTAGGTGGCGGCTGTACCCACTGGGGAACCATTCCATCAAAAGCCCTTCGTCATGCTGTTAGCCGTATTATTGAATTTAACCAAAACCCAATTTACTGCCAAAACAACACCAGTCTACACTCCACGTTTTCTAATATCTTAAGTCATGCCAAAAGCGTAATAGATAAACAGACCCGAATGCGCCAAGGTTTTTATGATCGCAACTTGTGCTCACTCATTTTTGGTGAAGCCAAATTCATTGATGCCAATACCATTCAGGTCACCAAACCCGATGGCAGTGTGGAACGCTACACGGCAGATAAATTTGTGATTGCGACAGGCTCTCGACCATACCGCCCACAAGGCGTGAACTTTAACCACAGCCGCATTTACGACAGCGATTCCATCCTAGAATTAAAACACGACCCTCGCCATATCATTATTTATGGTGCCGGCGTGATTGGCTGTGAGTACGCCTCTATCTTCCGTGGCCTAGGAGTGAAAGTTGACTTGATCAACACTCGCGACCGCATGTTGGCTTTTCTTGATAACGAAACCTCAGATTCTCTGTCATACCATTTTTGGAATAGCGGTGTGATGATCCGAAATGATGAGACCTTTGAAAAAATTGAAGCCACAAAAGATGGTGTGATTGTTCACTTAGAATCTGGCAAAAAAATGAAAGCCGATTGCATTTTATACGCTAACGGCCGAACTGGTAATACAGACCGTCTGAACCTAGAAGCGGTTGGCCTAACCCCAGATTCTCGTGGCCAGTTAGCCGTGAACGATAATTACGGCACCGAGGTCGAGCATATCTTTGCCGTGGGTGATGTGATTGGTTACCCAAGTCTTGCCAGTGCGGCTTACGATCAAGGCCGCATCGTGGCACAAGCCATTACCCAAGGAAAAGCACAAGGCCGCTTAATTGATCATATTCCTACCGGCATTTATACCATTCCAGAGATCAGCTCTGTGGGTAAAACAGAGCAAGAGCTGACCGCTGATAAAGTGCCTTACGAAGTGGGACGCTCTTCCTTTAAACACCTTGCTCGTGCTCAAATTGCCGGAATGGATGTCGGTAGCCTAAAAATTCTCTTCCACCGTGAAACAAAAGAGATTTTAGGTATTCACTGTTTTGGTGAGCGTGCGGCGGAAATCATTCACATAGGCCAGGCCATCATGGAACAAAAAGGGGAAGCTAATACCATTGAGTATTTTGTTAACACCACCTTTAACTACCCAACCATGGCTGAAGCTTATCGAGTTGCAGCCTTGAATGGTTTGAATCGTTTATTCTAACCCAATGTCATAAATAGAAACTCTATAAACAACAAAGGCTACCCAACACGGTAGCCTTTGTTTTAGTTACTGACTAAAAAAGTCTTCTTTTGCCACTGCCGATAAAACAGCACACCAAGGCCAATGCCTCTCATGGCCATAAAACTCAGCATCGCAGCCCATAACGCGTGATTGCCATAATCTTGCATCAGCCACCACATCACAAAAAAACTGCATGTCGCGACAAACATGCTGTTACGCATCTCTTTTCCTTTGGTGGCGCCAATAAAAATACCATCTAATAAAAAGCACCATACCGAAACTAACGGTAATGCCACCAGCCACGGTAAATAAACACTGGCCTGCTGCTGAACCGACTCAATGGACGAAATCAAACTCACTAACTGCATACCCCAAACACCAAACACGACGGTTAACCCGGAGCAGATCACCAAGCTCCAAAACGTGGTGCCGACTAATGTTCGCCCTAGTTCTGATTCGCTTTTGGCACCAATGGCTTTCCCCACCATCGCTTCCATCGCATAAGCAAAGCCATCCATGCCGTAGGAAATGATCATCAAAAAGCTCATTAATACCGCATTCGCTGCAACCACATCATCCCCTAACGCTGCCCCTTGAAACGTCATAAAACTAAACGCCGCTTGCAAGCACAGGGATCGTAAAAAGATATCGCGATTCAGTTTCAGTAAGCTAGACATGCCTTGCCCCACGAGAGAAAGCTTGGACAAAAGCGATGGTAAGATCTGAGTACGCCACTGCTTACTCACAAACCAAAGTCCCAACCCCAACCCACTGTAATCCGCTAACACAGATGCCAGTGCAGCCCCTTCAACTTTCCAGCCAAACCCAATGACAAACACCACATCTAGTACAATGTTGACGACATTGGTGACAATCACCATCCACATGGGATAACGCGCGTTTTGAGTACCCAGTAGCCATCCCATCAGCACAAGATTGGTTAAGGCCGCAGGTGCACTCCAGATACGAATCGAAAAATACTGCTCTGCGTATACCTTTACCTCATCACTGGCATTACTAAGGGAGAAAACCAGATCACTTAATGGCTGGTGCACAAGTAATAAGGTAAAGGCCAATAACAACGACAACGCCACACCTTGCACCATAATTAAGGTCAACTGCTCTTTATCGTCTGCCCCTTGTGCTTGCGCCGTTAACCCAGTGGTCGCCATACGTAAAAAGCCCAACAGCCAAAAAATAACGCTGATCATGGTGCCACCAACCGCCACACCACCTAAATACCAGGCATGTTCTAAATGACCAATCACAGCTGCATCCACCAGCCCCAATAAAGGAACAGTGATGTTCGATAGCACCATGGGTAGAGCAAGTAATAATACCTGTCGATGAAGCGACAAGTCTTTTAAAGAAGTGAGCACGCATACCTCACACTGACTAAAGGGGGCAATCAGTGTAGCGTGCTCAAAATTATCCACCAACCACTTATCTCATCCTTAAGACACTTTCCTCCCTGTTGCTTAGCGTAGTAAACCCGTAAACCAGTGATCCGCCAGCAGCACAACAAACAGCAGTAAAAGGTGCCAAATAGAGAACTTAAACGTATTCCACGCCTGTTTCTTATCGGAGCCGATTTTAAGTTTCACCGCATGATATAAAAAGCCAAAGTTAAGTAAGGTACTGCCTGCCAAATACAGCTCACCACTCATGCCAGTGAGCCAAGGTAACGTACCCACCGCCAATAAGATCACGGTATAAAGCAGCACCATAGTTTTCGTAAATTCACTACCATGAGTTACTGGCAACATAGGCACGCCCGCTTTGGCATAATCTTTTTTACGATGAATGGCCAGCGCCCAAAAGTGTGGTGGTGTCCAAGTAAAAATCAGCATCACCAATAGCAAAGCATGAGGGTGCAATTCTCCTGTCACCGCTGTCCAACCGAGTAATGGCGGAGCAGCCCCCGCCAAACCACCGATCACAATATTTTGTGGTGTCGCGTGTTTTAGCCAGACCGTATACACCAAGGCATACCCCACCAAACTCGCCATGGTCAACCACGCCGTCAGTGGGTTAAGCTGCCACAGCAAAGCAAAGCCCACTACCATCAATACCACACCAAATAACACCGCTTTATGGGTTTCCACCCGCCCTTTGGCTAAGGGTCTGTGTAATGTTCGCTGCATTTTGGCATCAATACGCCTATCCAACACATGATTAAACACCGCCGCAGCCGCAGACTGACACCCAATCCCCAACAGCCCCACAACGACCACGTAAGCGGAAGGTAATGTTGGCACCGCTAAACACATGCCAACTAACGCAGTAAGCAGTAACATGGCCACCACTTTGGCTTTGGTCATCACCAGATAATCTCGACACACTTCTTGCCATGATGGTGAGTGCGCCTGCAGTGGTTTAACTAATGTCTTAGCCATACGTCCTCCGTGACAATAACGATGTATCCGAACTGATTGATGTTTTCAGCAAAGCATAGTGATAATTGGTAATGATCACCGCTTGTAACAGGCAAGCGGCGACAAAGTGATGCGCTAACGCCACACCTAAAGGCAAAGACAGCACAACGTTTAGTACACCTAACGTAATTTGAATAATTAAGAGGCCTGCACACAACAGCAATAAACCTCGTAACTCGTGTTGCGACCACATTTTCACAACCATGATTAAAACCGCCAAGGCAGTCACTAATGCGCCAATACGATGAGTCACATGGATAGAAACGCGATCAGTGTAATTAAGCACACCATATTGATACGTTTCGTGATCACCTTGCAGCGGGCTAAATGCCCCAACGTTATAGCTGCTTAGCCAATCCACTTCACAAAAAGGCAGCTGAGTACAAACCACAGCGGCATAGTTAGCCGATGTCCAACCACCAAGTAAAATTTGTCCGATCACACATAACAGGGCAAACACCAGCCATGGTTGCCAAGATGACGTTGAAGGGTAGGAAGGTGTTCTTGCAGAGGCCAAAGAGATAACGACGTTTGGCTTCACAGATTCATGAGCAGGCTCTGAAGAGGCATCGTTTTCTTTAGGCAGACGCTGTCGCAACCGCAAAGCAAACAAAACCAATAACGATAAAACCGTAAACCCACCCGCTAGGTGCCCCATGACCACTATGGGTAATAAGTTCATTGTGACGGTCCACATCCCCAAAACCGCTTGAAACACCACCGTCGCCAGTAACCCCAGCGCATGCTTTTTGGGAGCCAAAGGCACTCGCCAAGCAAACACCGTAAGCGCAAGAATAAGCAGCCCAAGCGTACCGGCAACATAGCGGTGGATCATTTCATTCCATGCTTTTTCTTCTTCAATCGGTGCATTAGGAAAAGCACTGTTGGCCGCCGCTTGTTGTGCCTCACTGGTCGGCACCGATAAAAAACCGTAGCAGCCAGGCCAATCAGGACACCCCAGCCCAGCTTCGGTTAAGCGGGTATAGGCGCCAAGCGACACCACCACTGCAGCCAATAAAATGGCAAAATATGTCAGGCGTAATAATCCCTTCATGCTCACTTCCTTCCCTGAAATGCCTCACTATGACGAAACGGCGTCCACTCACCCCACTTTCGATAACTTTAGTAATCGCTTTAAATCTAAAAAGGTGTCTTTTCCAAGTTTCAATATGGCTTGTTGCTGCTCTTTTTCCGGTAATACCTCAAGAAACTGAAGCGGGTACGCCATGACCAAATTGCCCAAAGGGTCGACAATATACAACGCCGTTAACCCTTCCGGTAACGCGGCTGATTGGTACTGTTCTTGGCTAATAGTGATCGTTGTAATCACTTCATTTAGATCACCACTAACTTCAGCCTTCTGGGCTTTATCATGAGTAATGACGGAGCTTTGAACACGATCTTGCTTACGACCTAATGCTTGCGGAACTTGACGTAAAGTAAACAGAGCCGCTTGGCATACCTCATCACACGCTTCCGGCAACACATACATCAACTGCCAAGATGAAGGCGTGCTGACCCAATCAGGAGCGGGCTGGGCGACCAAAACCCCTCGATTAGTGCTCCCTCCTTGATACCAACCTTGTTCCAGCACCAACTTAGCCATACCTATGGGCAATACGAATACCGCCAATAGCAGCAACAAATTTCTACGGGCTTTATTCATGAATGGTCGTGGTGCTGACGGTGATGATTGCATCAGGCTGATCTCCTTATCCACCAGATGAAAAATACGCTAATGGCTATCGCTAACCCAAACCACTGAACGGCGTAACCATAATGACGTTCAGGCCCTACCACAATGGGTTGCCAACTCGGTTCTAACTGTGGAGATACGGGTTGCGAGACATGAATGATTTTATCGATGATCAAAGGCTTATCCATGTAACTGGCAAGATGCTGTGGCTCTATTTTCTGAACCCGCTGAGGCCAAGAATCATCGTATTGTTGCTGTGCTAGTACAAAGCTGTCTGAAGGCTCACTCAACACACCTTCTAATTTAATTGTAGTGCTAAGTGATGGAATTGCAGGTAATTGTTGTCTATTTACTGGTGCGGGCAACCAACCTAAGTCGGCTAAAACCCACGTAGCATCAGCAAATACGGGCATAAACAACCGATACCCCACTTTGCCTTTATTCATCTGATTATCGAGTAGGACCGCTTGAGTTGGGTCGATATTGACTTCTCGACTTACGCGATCGCCATACCCACTGTGGGCCAACTGCTCAAAATGCGTAATGATCCGCTGCGAGTCTAATTGAGCTAATAACACTTCTTTTTGCTCGGCACGTTCTAACTGCCAAAAACCCAACTTGACCAATCCTAACAGCACAACCACAGTAAAAAGGCTAAAGCTAAGTTTTCGCATCTCATCACCTTAATCAATGGAAAGGAACACCATGATCCTATTACTCAAAACGCTGCTGGTATTTTTACTCGGTTTTATTATTTTTAACCTCTTTCGAGCCTTGCCGATTTTGCTCAAAGGCCCAAAAAAAGACAGCGCCGACACCCCACAAACCATGTCGAGTTTTTTAGGGCGCCGAGTGCTGCTGTCTGCTGTTGTCTTCATTCTGTTACTGATTGGCTTAAGTTCAGGGCTGATCACCCCTCATTTACGGCCATATTGATAAACTCACACTGAGCAATAAACACAGCGCACCTACAAGATGTAAACAAAGATAAATAGGCATAGCCACACCACATCCACAAAGTGCCAATACCAAGCACCAGCTTGAAACGCAAAGTGCTGCTTAGCAGTGAAGTGTCCTTTCACAACTCGAAGCCAGACAATAAATAAAATAATGGTTCCCATCGTCACATGCATGCCATGAAAACCCGTCAGCAAAAAGAAAGTATTACCGTAAATACCGGAATCTAACCGCAAGTCCATGTCTTGATAAGCATGGACATACTCCACCCCTTGCAAATAAACAAACAAGCAACCTAATAACACCGTCACCAACAACCATAAGGTCAGTTTAGGGCGCTCATCTTGTTCAATCGCCGTATGAGCAAAGTGTACCGTCACCGATGAGAGTAAAAGAATGAGGGTGTTGTATAAAGGTAACCCCCAAGGCCCCATCGCCGTGGTCGTGGTGCCATCTGGGGTGGTGGTTAAAGGCCAAACTGCCTCAAAAGTCGGCCATAACACTTCATGGGTCATGGCATTATTACTGGCACCACCTAACCACGGAATGGCGATCATACGGGCATAAAAAAGCGCACCAAAAAAAGCGGCAAAAAACATCACTTCGGAAAAGATAAACCAGCTCATCCCTTGGCGAAATGAACGATCTAACTGGGAGCTATACAAACCAGACATGGATTCATTAATCACATCTCGGAACCAACCAAATAGCATCAACAATAAAACGCCAATGCCAGACAACAGGATCCATGGCCCTTTACCATCAAACAACTCGCCAATCATGCCGCCAGCCCCTAAGGCAATCAAGAACAACGCACAAGCGCCAACGATAGGCCAAATACTGGATTCCGGAACGTAATAAACTTCATGTTTTGTGTTCGGTGTTGAATGTGACTCCGACATCTCAACCTCCTACAATTTCGCTTGTACAGCAGATTCTTGATCTGCACTAAATAAGGTGTACGACAAGGTTAATGTTTTTATGTCATCGGGGAGTTCTGGATCAACATAAAACAATAACGGTAATTCGGCTTGCTCACCTGCGGCCAACGCCTGACGGTTAAAACAAAAGCACTCTATTTTATTAAGGTACTGCGCTGCTAAGCCGGGGCTCACTGACGGTACAGCTTGGCCTGCCGCCTCATTAATGGATAAGTTTTTCGCCAGATAGCTGATTTTGTGCGTCTCTCCAGGAAATACCTTTAGGGTTTCCACTTCAGGCGCAAATTGCCAGGGCATGTCCTTATCAATGTACGCCACAAACTCAACCGTCACCTGTCGACTGCGATCAATCTGGTTACTTGCCTGCGCTTGAACATTGCTGGTTTTGCCGTTAATCCCTGTAATATCACAGAACACGTCATACAAAGGGACTAACGCAAAAGCAAAACCAAACATGCCGATGGCTAATAAACTCAGCTTCACCACACTCTGACGATTTTTGTTTTGGCTATGGCGTTGTTCTTCCTCAGTGGGGTCTGTCATCACATTCCTCCAGCTTCGGTGGGGTAGAGAAAGTATGGTATGGCGCTGGTGATGGCACTTGCCACTCTAACCCTTCTGCACCATCCCACGGTTTCGCTGGCGCTTTTTCACCGCCTAACACACACTTCACCACCACAACTAAAAAGATCAGCTGCGATAAACCAAACGCAAAACCACCAATACTGACAATGGCATTAATATCGGCGAACTGAAGCGCATAATCAGGTATTCGACGCGGCATACCCGCTAACCCTAAAAAGTGCATAGGGAAAAACAACACGTTCACTGAAATCAAAGAACACCAAAAGTGCGCTTTTGCTAAAGTTTCATCAAACATGTTGCCTGTCCATTTAGGCATCCAGTAATACGCCGCCGCCATAATGGAGAAAATAGCTCCCGACACTAAGACATAGTGGAAATGCGCCACCACAAAATAGGTGTCGTGATACTGAAAATCTGCTGGCGTGATAGCCAACATCAACCCAGAGAAACCACCAATGGTGAATAAAACAATAAAGGCAATGGCAAACAACATGGGCACTTCAAAAGTCATGGACCCTCGCCACATGGTCGCCACCCAGTTAAACACCTTCACCCCCGTAGGAACGGATATCAACATGGTGCAGTACATGAAAAACAGCTCAGCGGCCACGGGCATCCCAGTGGTAAACATGTGATGTGCCCATACAAGGAAACTCAAACCAGCAATTGACGCTGTGGCGTACACCATCGAGCTATAACCAAACAAGCGCTTCCGAGAAAAAGCAGGAATGATGGCAGAGATGATCCCAAAGCTCGGCAAAATCATGATGTACACTTCTGGGTGACCAAAGAACCAGAAAATATGCTGGAACAGTACCGGATCCCCCCCACCAGCCGCATCGAAGAAACTGGTACCAAAATACTTATCGGTCAACACCATAGTGACGGCCCCAGCTAAAACTGGCATCACCGCAATCAGCAAAAAGGCAGTGATTAACCATGTCCATACAAACAGCGGCATTTTCATGTACGTCATGCCCGGCGCACGCATGTTCATGATGGTCACAATGACATTAATGGCCCCCATGATGGAGCTGATCCCCATAATATGAACCGCAAACACAAAAAGTGCCGTATTCGAAGAGCTATACGTCGTTGAGAGCGGAGCATAGAAGGTCCAGCCAAAATCAGGCCCCCCACCTTCTAAAAACAGAGAAAACAGCAATAAGAAAAAAGCAAAAGGTAAGATCCAAAAGCTCCAGTTGTTCATGCGAGGCAAAGCCATGTCTGGCGCACCAATCATCATGGGGATCATCCAGTTTGCTAACCCCGTAAAAGCGGGCATCACCGCACCAAACACCATGATAAGACCATGAACTGTGGTCATCTGGTTGAAAAAGCTCGGTTCAATTAACTGCAAACCCGGTTGAAATAACTCAGCCCGGATCACCATCGCCATGGCACCGCCCGTTAAAAACATGGCAAAGCTAAACATTAAATACAGAGAGCCAATGTCTTTATGGTTGGTGGTCACCACCCAGCGCATCAAGCCTTTCGGTTTATGATCATGGTGAACCCCATCACCATCAACGACGGGATCGGTATTGTTTGTCATATCCGTCATGACTGCTTACTCCTTAAAATGATTCACCATTAAGAACCGCTTGAACTTGCGCGGCTTGAACCGTCGATCCAGTATCATTTCCCCACGCATTCCGCTCATACGTGATCACCGCCGCCAGTTCTTTCAGGCTTAACTGGGCTCCAAACGCTTGCATGGCAGTGCCTTGCTTGCCATTCACCACAATCGCGATATGCTCCAACAACCGATCTTCTTTAATGGCCATTTCAGCCCCCGCTAATGCAGGAAAGGCACCTGGAATACCTTGCCCTTCGGCCATATGGCACATCGCACAACGAGCCTGATAGGTTTTTTCACCCAGCGCCATCAGCTCATCCATGGGCATTTGCATATCGAGTAAACGCTGCTCTTCTTGCTTAGCAATAAGCTGCTTTTCTGCGGTTTGCTGTAACCAAGCATTAAATTCCGCTTCTGGTTTTGCCACGACCACTATCGGCATGAAACCATGATCCTTGCCACACAGCTCGGCACACTGGCCGCGGTAAATACCGGGTTTATCAATGCGCGTCCATGCCTCGTTAATGAACCCTGGGTTAGCGTCTTTTTTCACAGCAAAATCAGGCACCCACCACGAGTGGATCACATCTTGAGACGTAATTAAAAAACGCACTTTTTTGCCAATGGGCAGAACCAAAGGCCTATCCACTTCCAGCAGATAATTTTCACGTTTTGCAAGGCTGTTATTGATTTCGGCAGGCATGGTGGCAAGCAAAGAATAATATTCGACATCGTTGCCAAAATATTTGTAATGCCATTTCCATTGAGAACCCGTTACTTGAATGGTGATGTCCGCTTCGCTGGTATCTTCCATCGCCAACAGCGTACTGGTTGCAGGCACTGCCATAGCAATCAAAATGACGAATGGAATCGCGGTCCACAGGATTTCGACTTTGGTACTTTCATGGAAAGAAGCGGGAATCGCCCCTTTAGATCGGCGATGATGAAAAATTGCCCAAAACATGGCGGCAAACACCACCACACCAATCGCTACGCAGATATAAAAAATGGTCATGTGTAAATCAAACACGCGTTGACTTACTTCTGTGACCCCTGGTGTCATGTTTAATGACATGGCTTTTTGCTCGGCGACAACAGGCAGAGCCAACACTGCCAATACCGTGCCGCTGATCAGTTGGCGAATAGACACCCTGATCCCTCCTCAGCCTTCCTGGCTGATGCAATTCATTGCAAAAAAGAATAAAAAATCACCCAAAACAAATGCACGGGATCGCTGTCTCCGTTAACACTTGATTAACATTTAAGTTAGTTCAGGATTGGAGAAACAGACAAAAAAAAGCCGCAATTAATTAGCGGCTAAGTTTACGACAGAGAATTTATTATTATTTTTCAGATGGTAAGGAAGCGTTTTATTTCACTACGGGCTTACCATCGCAAATGAACAAGAACCGGGGTCATTCGATACTTCAAAAAAGGCATTTTGGTCAGCCAGCGTTGCCATGGTTTCCAGCGGCTACAATCACGTTCAATCGGCGATACCACACTCACTTTTTCAGCCCAAGGTAACCAACCTAAAACACTGGCGGCCGGATCTGCTAAACCATGTTGATAATCAGCACTGCCCATTTTTTTGGCAAGACGACTATGGCACTTATCACCCGCCACCACAAAACACGCTTGAGCATGATTAAATCGGCGACCCAACATCTGCACAAAGCTGGCCATTTGAGCTTGCTTACACTCCAATAATGCCTGCTCACACACGATCAAAACTGGCACCCCTTCTGGCACTGGCAATAAATTCAACCATTCAGTATCCGTCACAGATCCACAGCGCATATGGTAACGCTCATTGGTGTGAAATAGTCTCTGCCGCCATAGCAGGTTTTCATTAATATCCAACTCCAACCAATGACAGCGACCATTATCTAAACGATAAAATCGAGTATCAAGGCCAGCACCAACGTTGACAATCCAACCGCTGGGGTGCTGTTTTAAGAATGATTTAACTTGTTGATCACATTGATAAGTAAGAGTGGCATGAAGTAATTGGCGCTGGTTAATGTCTCCCGTTAGGCACTCGGGAGCAAGATGGCATTGCTGGCAGGCAGCGGCCGCAATGGGATCATAAATCAACCCATCATCAGCTAGACTCTCTCGACTACGTAACCAGAGTGGCTGAAGTAAATTAGCTGGAATTTGGTAACGCTGAGAGCGAGTCATTATCTTCTCCTATAAAAACAGCAAGGAGATGATAATGACTATCATTAGCAAATGTAAAGAAATATCCGCTTAATGTTGAAAAAAAGTACAAATGTCCATACTTTATTTCATGGTATTACATCCAATCTGCGTTACGAATAACACCCACAGCAATGCCTTCAATCGCAAGGTGCTGATGAGAAAGATCCACAACAATTGGAGAAAATTCTTCATTTTCTGCGTGCAGTAAAACTTCAGAACCCTTACGCTCAAGGCGTTTCACTGTGACATCTTCATCAACACGAGCAACAACCACTTGGCCATCACGTACGTCTTGGGTTTTATGTACAGCCAGCAGATCACCATCCATGATGCCGATGTCTTTCATACTCATACCATTTACTCGTAACAAGAAATCAGCTTGAGGTTTAAACATTGACGGATCCACTTGGTAATGGGTCTCTACGTGCTCTTGGGCTAAAATTGGCTCACCAGCAGCAACCTGACCAATTAAAGGCAGGCCAACATCATCATTACTCGCTGGTGTCGTATCCAATAAAATGCGAATACCACGAGATGCACCAGGGATGATCTCAATCGCTTGTTTACGTGCTAATGCTTTTAAATGCTCTTCAGCCGCATTAGCTGATCGGAAGCCCAGCTCACGAGCAATTTCCGCTCGTGTTGGTGGCATTCCCGTGTCTTCTATCTTTGCTTTGATCAAATCAAAGACTTCTTGTTGGCGGGGCGTTAACGGCTTCATAGCTCACCTGTCTTTTTATACAGTTCACTGTGAGTATATCCAGTGATAGTGCTCTTGCAAAGCCTAATGGTGCTTAATTAGTCAATTTATGACAGAAACAAGGCTTCTATCCAAATATACCCCGTAATAAACATGGTGATCATCACCGCCGCCGAGCCCGTATCTTTAGCACGACCTGCCAGCTCATGAAATTCAGGACCAATGCGATCCACCACGGCTTCCACCGCTGTATTCAATAATTCCACTACCAGCACCAACAGCACTGAACACACCATGAGCACGCGCTGCCACTGCTCGACATCCACAAAAAATGCCGTCGGGATCAACACTAAAGCCAACCATATTTCTTCACGAAAAGCCGCTTCATGCTGAAAGGCAGCACGTAAGCCCTTAGTTGAATATTGTGTTGCTTTAATAACCCGTTTGATCCCTTTATTCGGTTTGGGTGGCATCTCTGTCTCCTTCATCATTAGCCATTATACTTGATGCTATTGCTGGTTTGATTCTCATCAGAAAGCGGTGAAAAAAAGCACTAGCTTACAATTATATCGCCTTTTTTTCTTAAAAGGTTCGACCAGTTTCTGCTATTCTTGCCCGGCACCAATACTCGTGCCCAAGAAAAGAGTTGGTTAAACGGCCAACCAATATATAGAGGCTTGCTAATTACCATGTCGACTGGACAGAATTTTTATCGCACGCTGCTAAAACTACCCCTATCATTGTTAGTCAAAAGCAGCTCGATTCCATCTAATCCGGTGGAAGACCTTAAGCTAGATTTATCAAGGCCCATTGTTTACGCCTTACCTTTTAGTTCACAGACCGATCTCCTTACTTTTAGAGAGAACGCGCTAAAACTTGGCTTACCGGACCCACTATCAACACTCGAAATTAACGGTCAACATTACTCTCGTTACGTATTTATTGCCGACGGACCAAAACTGTTCCGCCAAAAGCAAGACTTACCACAAGAATCCGTAACGCTGTTTGGCCAATTGTTAGATTTACACAAGCACGATTCTGAATTAGACATTCAAGTCATCCCAACCACAGTATTATGGGGACGCAAACCCGGTAAAGAAGGAAGGGACACCCCTCACTTACAACCACTGAACGGCCCGCAAAAGCTCACTGCCGTGACGACATCAGGCCGAGACTGTTTAGTCCGTTTAAGCCCGCCAGTTTCCCTACGATACATGGCCGACAAACACGGTACGGATAAGAGCATCGCTCTCAAATTGGCGCGTGTGGCTAAGATTCATTTCTCTCGCCAAAAGTTAGCGGCATCAGGGCCTAACTTACCGAACAGACAAGAGCTGTTCAAACGCTTATTGCAATCTAAAGCCATTGAAAAAGTGGTAGAAGATGAAGCACGCAGCCGTGGTGTTGCAGTAGAAAAAGTACGTAAAGAAGCCATCGATATGATGGAAGAAATTGCGGCGGACTTTTCTTACTCTCTCATCAAATCAGGCGAGCGCTTTTTAGGTTGGTTGTGGAATAAACTCTACCAAGGCCTGAACATCAATAATGCAGCCACCGTTCGTAAACTAGCGCAAGATGGCCATGAGATTGTGTATGTGCCTTGTCACCGCAGCCACATGGACTATCTACTGCTGTCGTATGTGCTTTATCATGAAGGCATGGTGCCACCGCACATTGCTGCGGGAATTAACTTAAACTTCTTCCCAGCAGGACCTATTTTCCGCCGTGGTGGTGCGTTCTTTATTCGCCGCAGTTTTAAAGGCAATAAACTGTACTCCACCGTCTTCCGCGAATATTTATCTGAGCTGTTCACAAAAGGCTACTCAGTAGAATACTTCAGTGAAGGTGGTCGTTCGCGCACAGGTCGCTTACTTCAAGCGAAAACAGGTATGCTCTCCATGACAATTCAGGCGATGCTGCGTGGCTTAAACCGCCCGGTGACCCTAGTGCCAGTGTACATCGGTTACGAGCACGTGATGGAGGTAAGCACCTACGCCAAAGAACTGCGTGGTAAACGCAAAGAAAAAGAAAACGTCGGCCAAGTCTTACGCACACTTCGTAAACTACGCAACTTCGGCCAAGGTTATGTTAACTTTGGTGAGCCAATTCCACTCAACCAGTACCTAAATGAGCATGCTCCAAACTGGCATGAGTCCATCGACCCGATTGAGCCGCAAAAACCACAGTGGATGAACCCGGTCGTTAACGACTTGGCGAACAAGATGATGACCCATGTTAACGATGCTGCGGCTGCTAACGCACTCACTTTATGTGCCACTGCGCTGCTGGCTTCTCGTCAACGTGCATTAAGCCGCGAAGATTTAGAGCAACAGATCGAATGTTACTTACAGCTATTGCGTAATGTGCCTTACTCTGCCACCAGCACAGTGCCAGAAAAAACAGCGCAAGAACTGCTGGCTCATGCGGATAAGCTCAACAAGTTCGTCACCGAAAAAGACACCCTAGGCGATATCATTTCTTTGGATCGTCAACAGTCCATTTTAATGACTTACTACCGCAACAACATCATTCACTTGTTCGCACTGCCATCACTGATTGCTCAGTTGGTTGTGCAAAATAAAACAATTTCTATTGCTCAAGTGAAACAGCAAGTCCATAGCTTGTACCCGTTCTTGAAAGCGGAACTGTTTTTACGCTACCAGGACAATGAACTGGATGAAGTGGTTGATAAGCACATTGAAGAGTTAGTGCGTCAAGGCTTGATCTTACAAAATGATCAGCAGCTGTCGTTAAATAACTGTCGTATCCGCGTCCTTCATTTACTGGCTCGTACCATCATGGAAACACTGCAACGCTACGCCATTGCGGTCACTCAGTTACGAGCAGAGCCTCAGCTAGGTAAAACAGAACTTGAGCAACAAAGCCAAGTGATGGCACAACGCCTAAGCCGCTTACATGGTATTAATGCCCCAGAGTTTTTTGATAAAGGGGTATTCTCTATCTTATTTAATACGCTGAAATCAGAAGGCTATTTAAATGAAGAGGGCCATGGCGTCACAGAAAAAGTGGATGTGTTGGCCACTGATTTAGCCGCTCTAGTATCTCCAGAAGTGAAGCTGACCATTCAAGCGGTAATGAACCGCGAAGAAGACTAAGTTCTCAACAAGACTTCCTCATAAGAAAAGCCATAAAAAAACGCTGCCAATTTCTGGCAGCGTTTTTATTATTCATGGTGAATGCAAGCGAAAAGCTCACTCACCACACACTAATGGCTAAACCCACAAACAACACCATACCGACGTAGTTGTTATTTAAAAACGCTTTAAAGCACGCCTCTCGTTCTCGCTCACGAATCAGCATTTGTTGATATACAAATAACCCACCAGCGACCAGCACTCCCCAATAAAAAGCACTACTGAGTGATAACCACCAACCCAGCCCGATCAGTAACACCAAAGACAAGAACTGCAATACACCAATGATCAGCTTATCAAAACGACCAAATAAAATAGCCGTCGACTTCACGCCAATTTTCAAATCATCATCGCGATCCACCATGGCATACAAGGTATCGTAAGCCACCGTCCATAAAATATTAATCACAAACAACACCCACGCTTGAGCTGGCAAGGCATCAGCTTGCGCCGCATAAGCCATTGGGATCGCCCAGCCAAACGCCATACCCAGTACAAACTGAGGCATGTAAGTAAAGCGCTTCATAAATGGGTAAGCCGCAGCCAACAGTATCCCTACAACCGACAACATGATAGTCAAACTATTCATGGACAGTACTAGGACAAACGACGCCAACGCCAGCACAAAAAAGAGCCCTAATGCCTCTTTTTCAGTAACCAAACCTGCTGGCAGTGGCCTTTGAGCAGTGCGTTTTACGTGCCCATCCACATGGCGATCCGCGTAATCATTGATCACACAGCCTGCCGATCGCATGAACACCACACCCAATACAAACACCACTAAGACATCTAGACGTGGCATGCCATCTGCGGCTAAAAACAGTGCCCATAGTGTTGGCCACAACAGCAATAAACTGCCAATAGGGCGGTTCATTCGCGTTAATTGCCAAAACGCTTTGGCTTTTGTCATCTCCACTTACACGGTCTCCTTGGTATAAATTGGAGCTTGTGGCAAAAATAACTCCGCCACTAACATAGGTTTTTCATTCATCCATAAACGTGAGCGACGCGCAAACAGCGGCCCGATTTCCGTTTCAGTTAAACCCACTTGAAGGGCATCTCGACGGACCTTTTCGGCACTAAACACCGTTAGCCCCAATGGAATATTTCCTTGGCGCACCAGATCGTATTGCTGGTTTTTTAAGGAAGGAACAGGAATTAACGTACGGCCAAAAACCCAAGATGAGAGATCACCCTGTAAAATAACTTGTCGACGCAAACACTCATGCTCACCAATAAGAAATTGTTCTTCTAAACTTAAACTATCAACAGGCACAACCTGATTTTCTAATAGCGATACCGTCAATGCTTGACAATATTGCTCTAAACGACGCGATAAAGAGCCTTGCTCTAATAACCACTGTTTATGATAGTGAGTAGCAAATACAAAATCGCTGGGGTCTTTCCAGCAGACATTTTGTAAAGCGGACATGTACAACTGATTGATATCTGACATATTCTCTTTGGCAACTACCGTTTTTTTTGTCATTGTTGGTAGAATGCGGTTAATTTATTACCATCTCTGCCGACTATTGTAACAAGGAGAGAGCACGACGAATATCGTTACGCTCTCGATCTCTATAAACATTGGTCATTTTCTACGATGGATATGATTTACAAATGGATGAAACGATGAAAAAAAATCACCTATTCGGTTTATTATTTTGCTTCACTGCCCTTTTCTCGACCATCGGCCATGCAGAAGAAGAGGAAGGCATGCAGCCTCAGTTTGGCTATTTTACGCTGGCTCCTGATCTCACCACCAATTTCATGACGGCAGGCAAAAAGCTCGGTTATATTCAAGTTCGCGTTGATATTATGGTAGCAAACAATTTGATGCTACCAACATTAGAAATGCATACACCACTTATCCGTGATGCACTAGTTGAGATTCTAGGCCAACAGCCTGAAGATAAAATCAAATCGTTAGCCGGACGTGAAGACATTCGTAAAGAGTGTTTAGAGCACATCAACGCACTTCTGCTAGCAGAAACAGGAAAAACCGTCATTACCGATTTGCTCTTCACTAAATACTTGTATCAATAATTATTTCCGTGCATCGGTGCGGTGAGTTTTAGTTTTACTCACTGGTTCAGTCTTAGGTCAGCTTCGTCAATTACACTTCTTTTTTGACCTGCTGATCAAAGGCTCCCTCCATGATAAGAACGTCTTTCATCCTTTTTTCTTTACTCTTAGCTGGTTGCAGCAACTACCAAAATTCAGTGATGAAAACAGAATCCAACCAAGTTATCTGTGACACCATCAAGCATTCTGAACAACCATCCGAGTTGAAAATCGACGCACAGCGTGAAGCACAATACCGAGGCATAATCTGTCAATCGTAACGTCAATGAGTCAGTGTCTTACTGACTCGTTTCGCTCTTCTTTAACCACTTCACATCAATCACAGCCAACAAACAACCCGATAGTAAGCCAACTAAATGAGCAGTGTTTGCAATGGCCATAAAGGGTTGTGCAAAGCCGATGACAAGCCAAATCAGCATAAAGCCAATGAGTGGTTTTGCCATTACCAAACCACGTTCAGGTGCTAGCCAACCGGAAAACCAGATGTATCCCACTAAAGCGTACACCACGCCAGACAAACCACCGAAATTTGCTCCCTCTACCCAGAACTGGCCAAGACCAGAAAAGAGTGCCGATAATAAAAAAATCTGGACGAGTTTACCTGCTCCAAGTTTTTGTTCGACCTCTCCTCCCAGCTGCCACCACCACAATAAATTAAACACAATGTGTACGGCCGAGAAATGAAGCAAAGCATGGGAGAAAAAACGCCACACTTCAAACTTCTGCTCTGCGTAAGCAGGAAAATGAAACAAATTAAAAACAGACTGTGACCAGCCAAAGAGTTGCAACGTAAACACAGCAATGCAAGAAAACATCACCATCAACGTAAATGGCCTTGCTCGCTCCTTAAACATCAATATTAAGTTCAAAAAAAAGTCACTAAATTTAGCAGTACGGGAATCGACCACATGCCATGAGGCCGCTTGGTATTTCGAATTATGCGGCTCTGCTAAAAAGTGTTTCAGCTCAGCCTCCGCTTCTACCACGTGCTGGCTGTCCATCAACCATAAAGCAAAGCACCCTTCCGACTCCGGCATCATTTTAATATCAATATGACGTGAGGCCATGTAATCGATGAATGCTTGAGCCAGTCTTGGGTTATCCAATACCGCTAATTTATTCATTTTTATCCCATTTGAACAACGGGTAGCGCTTGTCGTTGCCAGCCTTCAAAACCGCCATCAACACTATATACTCGCTCATACCCTTGGTTAATCAAGTATTGTGCAGCGCCTTGGCTGCTTATGCCATGGTAGCACATAACCAAAACAGGCTGTTCAAAGTCTACCTCATTCATAAAAGCAACCATGGTGTCATTCGTTAAATGATACGCCTCCGGTGCATGCGCGAGCGCAAAAGATTGAGGATCTCGAATATCGACCATTACCGCATTTTCTGCGCTGTCTTCTAATAACTGATGTGCCCCGTCAACCGAGATATGCTCAAACTGCTCCATACTTTTTCTCTTTACTCTGCTTACTCAAAAATTGCAGTAATTGTACCTTAATGTTCACCAAGCACCTCCATACCTTACACAGGGTCATTATGACTACTTTTTAACCACCTGTGGAAAAGCCTGTGAATTGCGTTGATAAAGTAGATCAAGAAAAATAGATCCACTATATATAGTAATGATCCTTTTTAATCTGTGGATAAACTATTTTTATAAAGCACAATAAAAGTGAAAACAAGCCCCGATCCCCCACCACTCTTTGTCTTGAGATCCCTTACTCACACGGTCAGTTACCCACAACGATCATCCACCTGTGCATAAATAAAAAAGAGATCATGGGCCAAAAACGAAAAAAGCCGAGATCATTAGATCTCGGCTTTTTACTTTAAATTAAAATCTTAGCTAGAAAATATCGCCGACAGCCTCTTTCAGCTTTTTCATGGCGTTTTTTTCTAATTGGCGAATACGTTCAGCAGACACACTGTAGTAATCAGCCAGTTCTTGCAATGTCGCTTTATTGTCATCTAACCAGCGAGAGCGAACAATGTGCTGACTACGCTCATCAAGTGATGCAATCGCATTCGATAATAAATTGGTATTGTGTGCTTCCCAGTTATCCGCTTCCACGGAAGCTGCAATATCTGATTGCTTATCTTCAAGATAAAAAACAGGTGCCGTAAAATCACCACTGCGATCATCATCTTCCGTTGGTGCTTCAAACGTCGCATCCTGGGCAGCTAATCGCGCTTCCATTTCACGAACTTCCGAAGGCTCAACACCAAGCGCTTCCGCGACCGTCTCCACTTCACTGTTGTTGAACCAACCTAAACGTTTTTTAGATTTACGAAGGTTAAAGAACAACTTACGCTGTGCTTTTGTCGTGGCGACTTTCACAATACGCCAGTTACGTAACACGTATTCATGGATCTCAGCTTTGATCCAGTGAACCGCAAAAGACACCAAACGCACACCCACTTCAGGGTTAAAACGTTTAACGGCTTTCATCAAACCAATGTTACCTTCCTGAACAAGGTCAGACATTGGCAAGCCGTAACCGGAATAACCACGAGCAACATGAACAACAAAACGTAAGTGAGGTAAAATCAAGCCTTTTGCGGCATCGATATCACTTTTATAGTGTACACGTTCAGCTAAATCACGCTCTTCTTCAGCCGTCAGCATTGGGTAGCTGTTCACTGAGCGAATGTAGCTATCTAAGCTATCTTGCGTAACTAAAGCCATTGAATACATCTCGTTTGACATTCAAATCCTCGTCGTATTTCGTGGTTTGTAAGCGATTTTACCTCGCAATCATGTACTGAATATGAACAAACTGCAAGCGAAGCTATCCATTATCCATATTTAAAGACAAAGATCTGCTAGACAGGTTCAATTTCTTTTAAATGTTTTGAGGCAGACAAGCGTGCGGCCAATACCCCTAAAAAGGCAGCCATCATCAATAATAGTAGACTTTCATCCCATGTCAGCCCCACAAGACGAAAGTGGCTGTTATACAATAAAGCCAACGTATCTACTGCGCCGTTAAGTAACACAGTCACGATCGCCGTTAAGATCCAAGCGAAGATCCCGCCCCAAAAGCCATACCACATACCCGTGTATAAATACGGACGCAGAATAAAGCCATCGGTCGCGCCGACCAGTTTCATCACTTGAATCGCTTCTTTATGAGCTAACACATTTAAACGCAATGTATTACCCACAATCAAAAACACCGCGGACAACATCAATACAGCCAACACCGAAGCCACCGTTACCGCTAAATCACGCAGTGCATCCAATCGTTGTAACCAATCGTCATCTAAACGAACCTCAGCAACATCAGGCTGAGCTTGAAGACGACGTACTAACTCTTTCACTTTGTCTGTTGATTGCCACTCAACCACAGGTGTCACTATTAATACCGCTGGTAGTGGGTTTTCATCCAATAATGTCAGAGCTTGATCAAAACCAGACAATTGACTGAAATCCGCTAACCCTTGCTCAGGAGAAATATAAAGAACGTCTGATGTTTCCGACCAACCCCGAACTTCGTCTTGCAGCGACGTGGCTTCTTCTTCACTTAAGCCCACTTCTAAATACAAACTGACTTGTGAAGGTGCTTGCCATGAGTCAGCAACAATCGATAAATTTTTTCCCACTAAATACAGGCTGCTTGGCAAGGCTAACGACATGGCAATAACCGCTAACGTTAATGCATTGCCAAGAGGTCTGCGCATCATTTCTTTTAGCGCTTGCATGGCCTGCTTTTTATGTTGAGCATAAAAGCCATCATGATTGGAGCGCTGTTTAGTAGCCATTTTTCACCTCTTGCAAATACCCTTGTTGCAAATCGAATCGACGATAACCACGACTACCAATTAATGACATATCATGAGTGGCCATTAAGACACTAACACCCACTCGATTAAATTCTTCAAATAACCTTAGTACTTGCTGCGATAGTTGAGCATCTAAATTACCCGTTGGCTCATCCGCCAACACCAACATAGGTTTATTTACCACAGCACGAGCAATACCCACTCTTTGTTGCTCACCACCCGACAATTGCGTCGGCAGACATTGAGCTTTATCTAATAACCCCGTTTTATCTAGCGCAGCAGAAACACGTCGTTTGATTTCATTTTCACTGGCCGATTCTACGCGCATCGGTAATGCCACGTTGTCATACACAGAACGATTCATTAATAATCGGTGATCTTGAAAAACAATACCGATATTACGACGTAAATAAGGAATATCACTGTTCGAAATCCGAGTAATGTCGTGCCCATTAAACATGATACGGCCATCACTCGGACGCTCTATTGCACAGATCAGTTTCAACAGCGTACTTTTACCCGCTCCAGAATGACCACTCAAGAAAGCCATCTCACCTCGTTCAAGATGAAAATCTACTTTTTGTAGCGCTTGGCGGCCACCACGATACGCTTTTGTTACCTGTTGAAACTTGATCACTGTTTATTCCTCGCGGCTAAATAACGCTTCAATAAAGTCGTGTGCAACAAATGGGCGCAGGTCATTAATGCCTTCACCTACACCAATATAACGAATTGGGATCTTAAATTGATCAGCAATCGCAAAAATAACGCCACCTTTTGCAGTGCCATCGAGTTTAGTTAAGCTGATCCCTGTCACTGGCGCGACTTCGCTAAACAATTTCGCTTGGCTGATCGCATTCTGTCCGGTGCCAGCATCTAAGGTCAACATGATCTCATGAGGGGCACTGTCGTCGATCTTTTTCATCACACGAACAATTTTACGCAACTCTTCCATCAAGTTACTCTTGTTCTGTAAACGACCGGCGGTATCAGCTATAACAACGTCAACTTTACGCGCTTTTGCCGCTTCAATGGCATCATAAATCACGGAAGCACTGTCAGCACCAGTATGCTGCGCAATCACTGGCACTTCATTACGCTGACCCCAAACTTGCAGCTGCTCAACCGCCGCCGCACGGAACGTATCACCAGCGGCCAACATGACAGACTTACCTTCATTTTGGAACTGCTTTGCAAGCTTACCAATGGTGGTGGTTTTACCCACCCCGTTCACGCCAACCATTAAGATAACGTAAGGCGTTTTTGTGGTATCAACTTCCAGTGGTTGCTCAACATGGCTCAAAATATCAGCCATTTCTTCTTTTAATAGACCATACAGCGCTTCACCGTCTTTAAGATCACGACGGCTGGCTTTATCGGTTAAATTATCGATGATCTTGGTGGTGGTGTTCATACCCACATCCGCAATCAATAACTGTTCTTCTAGTTCTTCAAACAGATCATCATCGATTTTTTTACCGCTAAACAGGCCAAAGAAACCAGCACCGATGTTCTCTTTAGTACGCTGTAGACTACGTTTTAAGCGAGCAAAGAAACCTTCGGTTGGCTTTTCTTGCTCTTGAACCACGACAACCTCTGGCTGCGGTTCAACTTCAGGCTCTGTTTTCTCAACGTCTGCTTGTTCCGATTCAGCAACAAGTTCTTCTTTTGGCTCAGAAGCTGCTACCACTTCTTCTTGCTCAGTCTTTGTCTCTTTCTCAACAGACTCAATTTCTGCCTGTTCAGTTTCCGCTGGAGCTGATTCAACAGGCGCTTCTGTACTAACAGCTGCCTCTTCTTGCTCTTTTACCGCTTCCTCATCAACCTGGTTTTGGTCAACTTTTTGGTTCTCTTTTACTTGCTGTTCGGCTTGGTCGCTATCGCCAAAACCTAGCCAGGATAATAATCCACGCTTCTTTTTACCTGCCATCGGGAAATCCTAGAATTTGATTGGTACAATTTGCCATCCATAAACTTGTGTATACTATCATTTTCTTAACGGTCAAAAAATCATGGTAAGACGTCGACAACAAACTCATCGATCTTCATCACCAAAATCAGGAGGTGGATTTGTAAGAATAATCAGCGGACGCTGGCGTGGCCGCAAGCTTCCTGTTCATGATGTTGAAGGGTTACGACCAACAACAGACCGAGTCAAAGAAACTGTATTTAACTGGTTGGCCCAAGATATTCCTCACGCTCGTTGTTTGGATCTTTTTGCTGGGAGCGGTGGCTTAGGTTTTGAAGCTCTCTCTCGTTCAGCAGAAAAAGTGGTGATGTTAGAGCTTGATAAAAAAGCACACCAGCAATTAGTTAATAATATCAAGACACTACAATCAAGCGATGTCGAAGCCATTAATACCGACGCCCTAAGTTATCTCACCAACCCGGGCACTCCCTTTGATGTGGTTTTTATCGATCCACCCTTTCGCAAAGATTTACTTACAAATACCATCACTCAACTTGAGAATAATGGCTGGCTTACCGACAATGCCATGATTTACATTGAGACAGAAAAAGAATTAAGCGCTATCGAAACCCCAGAACATTGGCGATTGCATCGTGAAAAAATTGCTGGCCAAGTCTGTTATCGATTATATGAGAGAGAAAAACTATGAAACATTTAATTTTATTAGCTAAAGCGGCCATTGCTTTTGTTTGGCTTATTTTGCTAATTAATATTGTTTACCCATTCCCTGGTGTTGCTGCCATGGCACTGTACATCATGACGGCGTTCTTATTTGCCATGCATGGTTTACAGATGCTGATCTTCATTGGCGCATTTGGCGATAAGATAAACATGAGTAAATGGGAAAGATGGTCCATCCTCATTTTCGGTATCTTTGCTTTGCTTGATATTCGCCGCAAGCACATGATGTAGTCACACCCAATAAAATGAAAAAGCCGCCAGAATGATTTGGCGGCTTTTTTTATGCGTTTTTTAAATACTGGCTAATACCATCTAAGAACATTTGGGTTGAAATCATGATCAGCATTAACCCCATCAGGCGTTCGATGGCTTTTAGCCCTCGCTCTCCAAACAGACGGTTAAACACTTCATAAAACATCAAAATAATGAAGGTTGCTCCCCAAGCCAATAACACCGCAATGGTCCAGTCTCCCAATCGATCCGGCTCTTGATTGGATAGCAACAATAATGAAGCCAACACCGAAGGCCCTGCGATCATAGGTATGGCCATTGGCACCAAAAATGGCTCTTCACCTGCCGCTAGCCCTGTCACTCCCCCAGGCTGAGGAAAGATCATTCGGATGGCAATCAAGAATAAGATTATTCCGCCAGAAATACTCACGGTTTCCGTTTTCACATGCAAAAAAGCCAGCATTTTCTGACCTGCAAACAAAAACAACAGCAAGATAATTAATGCAAAACACAACTCGCGGATCAGAACCTTACGACGACGTTTCGGCTCTAAGTGACGTAAAATCGATAAAATAATTGGCAAATTGCCCAGCGGGTCCATGATTAAAAACAGCATGACCGCGGCTGAGATAATTTCCATTAGCAGCCCTCATAGAATAAGGTAATAAATTGATTAAAAAGTGAAAGAAACCAGAACAGTTCTTAAAAAGAAGTATAACAATGGCTTACTAACTTGGCGAATAACACACCAAGTTAGCGAGTACTAATCGAAAAAATAATCAGTGTTTACACATCCGGCTAGGATCAGCGATTAACGTACCTTGATGTTCAAAAACCTTCCCACGCTCAAGAAAAAAGGCCAACAAATCAGATAAGCTTAACCCTTCTTTGCTACAGGTATGAAACCTAACATCAGAACCATACTTGGTGCACACCGCCGCCGCTAACGACTCTTGAGTAAATACTGCACTCGACTGAGAAAGCATATTAAGAATATTGTGTGCATGAATCGTCTTCGCCATGGTTTGCCTCTATGATCGTAAAAACATCATTACAACAGCCACAAAAAAAGCGGTGTTGATGCAAAGCAACAAAACCGCTCTTAAACAATTTATTCAAACTTAAGCCTGAAAAGCAATCGCCGATGCTGTAATTAAGCCTTGAGCAACATAATAACTGCCCATCACCATGGTCGTAGATAATTTAGAGCTGTGCTTGAAGCGATCAAATGCCAAAATAACATCAGATAGCATAAACATTAACGCCCCAGAAAAAGCCAATAAACTCACACCTGTTCGGCTCGTTAACCACACTTCTCCCGCAGCCCAAGTCATTTGAGCAATGACCAAAATATAACCAAGGACTGGTAAAGCCATATTGCCAAGATTAGGCAAAAGAAGCAGAAAGATAATAATCCCCGCCGCAAATAAAATCGCAGGTAGCCACCACACCATGCTACCTGATAACTGCGACCAAAACGCGCAGCTATACAAAACATGAGCGCCCAAAAAGCTGGCAAGGCCAAATAAAAACCTATCTTTTGGCAACATCAAAAACACATCACCAATCATAGAGAAAATTAAACCCGCCCCGATCAGCCACACATAAGCACTCTCCCCACCTGTCTGAATAAGCAAAACAAGCATAAGAAAAATGGTAAAAGGTTTAAAAAAATAAAACTGCCATTTGGGGCCTTGGGTTGCTGCCGAGATGTGTAATAAGCCCGATAAAGAAACGGCTAACCAACTCCACATAGTATTCACCTCATCATTTGTGCTCGGCAAGTTTAGGGAGACCAATAGTAATGTCTAGTCACTCTATCTGATAAGTCGATCTGACCGGAATAATCAACAATTGGAGTTGCGCTCACTCACACTAACTGAAATTACATGCTTCAAGCTGCTTATGAGCAAAAAAATCACAAACAAAAAATAGCAAACGTTTACCTTTGATTTTGCCTTTCTTTCTTTAAAATTGCTTATTATTCGATAACAAGATCTATAACACCTTTAAAACCATAATAAGAAAAACAACAAAAACAATTAAAATCAAATGCTTATAAAAACAAAAACCAAAAGCACACAAATGATAATAAATATCATCTAAATTTTATATTCAATTCATAAAGCTCTCTTACTTCGTTCCCCTAGATAAACTGCCATTCAAGCACAAATAATCAACACTGGAGAAATAACAACTACAAGATACCCATATAAAACACATGAAAATATAGTCACGGAAGAACAGACCAATAAAAAACAATAAAAATAAGAGAGCAAAAAACAAACTAAAAAAAACCAAAATTAAACAAATAAAATCAATAACTTAAAACAAAAAAACCACAAGGACACAAATAAAGACACTTTTTAGACAAGCAAAAAACATAGAAAAAACCTCCAATAAACACACTTAAAGCCCAACAAAAGTATGTTTTTTAAATCTTTTTACAGCAAACCCTTGATCAAACCCCAAAATAAGTGCTATTCTAATTGTCAACAGATTAAATCAACTTTTAAAGGAGCAGTGTTATGATTACACCATCTCAAAAACAAGGACTTATGATGATAGCTGTTGTTGTTGGCCTAATGACACTGCCAATGATGTACTAATTCATCTGTAAAAAATCATATAAACAAAAACGGACGCAAATGCGTCCGTTTTTGTTTATATGTGAAATCAAGCACATACTTATAATTGAGAGTTAGTTCTCATTAATAGAAGAATGACCGCTATCAAAATGAAATATTCTGCCAATGAGAACTGTAGAACCAAATTGCCAAAAAAGTCACCGCTAGCACTAAAGTAGCAGCAAGCCCCCAAATAAACCGACTTGCTCGTGGAGTGAGCTCCTTTTCACACTGATCGCATGCCCTTTTAAAACCTTTTTTATCATCTAACTGATAATCATCTTCATGAACGGTTTTATTTCTTACCGTAGCGATAAAACGTAACTTTTTAATCACATCATGAGGTAAACGCTCTTCGCAGCTTGTGATCAACTGATGAAGCCCCTTTCCATCCGCATGGTATTGAACCCTCAATAAACGCTCTAGCTTTCGGGTACGCACAACAACATATTCAATGTCAGACACTTCCCCTCCTAAATACGATTGCCCTATTACTATCCTAACCAAAAGAGATATGAAATTAGACGTTTATTATCAAATTTTTGTACCAACCCTCTGCAAAAGTTGCTTCATTGATGTACTTTTGTAAAGAAAATTAAGCAACTCTCGACATTGGCAGTAAAAAATGAGACAACATTCAATACCATAAGAGAGGTATCAGTATGACCAAAATGTCTTCATTATCGACAAAATGGGTGGTCGCCATAACCTTTGGCATAACGCTGTCTCTGTTCTCTTCCCTCGACAGCTTTGCAGAAAGTGCTGCAACCCTATTTATGTTGGTTCTGATCCTGTGCATGATCAAAGAAATCAGGGAGTCAGCCAACAAAGAACTGCAACGCTGGTTCTATCTTGCGTGGGGTTGCTATGGACTGGGGCTTATCGCTGATGTTCTAGACGAATTCCCACATTTAGAAAATTCACTACTGATTGAAAATGCCGATGATCCACTCCAATACATTGGCTTATTTCTCATATGCTTCTGCTTTTTAAAAATGTTGGCTGGGCGAAATGATTTAATCACTGAACTGCATAAAGAAATCGACCACAATAAATCTCTTGAACAACATTTATATTTTCTGGCCAATCATGATGAGCTCACAGGCCTTAAAAACCGCCGAGCACTGTTTATCTACCTACAAGATCAGCTTTCAGCACAGCAAAATGGCCACCTTGTCTATATGGATCTTGACCATTTTAAACACCTCAATGATCATTTTGGCCACCAGCAAGGCGATAAGGCTCTAAAAGAGATGGCCGCATTGTTACTCAAACATAACCACAACGATGCCACTTTTCGTTTAGGAGGGGATGAGTTTGTTACGGTATTACCACCAACAACCAACCCCCAACACTGGATAAAACAGCTGCACCAACTGAGTGCACCTTTAACTCAACATTACCAAATAGGGATCAGCGCAGGTTATTACTCTTACCAATATCAGGAGCTTGAAAGACCCGATCGCGTCTTAGCATTGGCCGACCAATACATGTATCACGATAAACATTTACGAACACCAGCTACCGAGTGAGATCACGCTTTATTTGTCAAAGCCTCCCCCAACTAATTTTTTTCTTTAAAATAATGGCATCACACCACTTCGTTTAAGGAATAACGATGCCTCTCACTCTACTGCTGTCTCTTATTATTCTGATCTGCGCAGGCGCTTGGTCTTTTTCTCATTTCTACCGCAAGCACATAAATGGCGATAATGCGCCAGAACAAAAAGTCGACGTCACGGTATTAGATAAACAGATCGTAGACATTCCAAACGCACAACCAGGTCAGGAAGATCAAGAATTTTGGATTTATGTGCAAAAAGGGAAATTTGGCCCTAAACGCGAGTTTCAAGTCGGAGTACACTACTTTCACGCCCTCAACCCTGGTGATAAAGGAACACTAACTTACCAAGGCGCGACATTTCATCACTTTGCCATGAAACGCGATTAGCCTCCCTCTCTTAATCGCAATCTTTCACTACGGCACTAGCCACTTGGTTTTATTCGATAAAGATAAAACCCAGCTGAGCAGTAATGAGCCAACAACCGACAGCAGCACCCACATTGGAATTAACCAACCAGGGTGCCCCTGATACCAAGCAAACGTCTTCATCGGCCATAAAAAGAGAGGGTGTAATAAATAAATGCCTAGGCTATGTCGGCTCATAAACACAATCGCAGTTCGGCAGCTCTGAGGCACCTGCTCAGCAATGCCTCGAAACACATAAAATACCGTCGCGGCAATCACCACCGTATTTAGGCTGTTATAGGAAAACCACCGACCAGAATCGTACCCTTTAAGATCAACGCTGTTTGCTACAACCATACCGACACTCACCGCAATGGCACCTCCCCCAATCACAGCAGAGACCCACAGTCTATTTGGGCTGATAGCGACACGTTGAAAAAGTAAATAACCCAGCAGCAGATAACCACTAAACAGCCACAGCTCTGTATTCCATATTCCTTCGATTTCCGCAAGAAACAATCCACATGTGATAAACCAAGCCCCTAAAAGCGCGTACGTTGCACCATTATCATCCTGCTGTACGAACATTCGTAAAAACGGCACAACCAGATAAAGAGGAATAAAGTAATAAAAAAAGCCTAAATGATAATAGGTTTCTTGAAAGGGAAGATCGGCCAAAACCGCAAGAGAAAACTGGAAATCAAACCCAGCAATATTCCAAGCCGATAGTAACGCGTAAAATACCGACCAAATCAGAAAAGGCACCACCACTTTACCGACTCGGCGCTTCAAATAATAACCGAGCTCAAAAGGACGAGAATCACTCAGCATTAAAGCACCAGTAATCATAATAAACACAGGCACAGCCCAGCGGCTTGCCCCATTCACGGTTACGGCGGTGAACCACTGATCAAAGGGGATAATGTCTAAGCCATGTCGATATGGCGCAAGAACGTGAATGGCAACAACAGCCAAAGCCGCAATGCAGCGCAATACATCAAAGAAAAAAACACGTTCTCTCATTCAGACCTAACTATCTCTATGATTTCACTATTCACATAGCAACCAATATAGCAGTTAACCCAAAAAATAAGCGAAGAGAAATGACAGGCAAAAAAAACCGAGGCCACAGTACCTCGGTATAAAAAGCGATTAAAGATGATCACATAAAACAATCCTGTAGTGGAGGGGATGCGATCAATGCTTGCTAGTCCCTACTCGCAACTATACGACAGGTTACTGAACCTAAGCTGACTGCCCTTTCATTACTGATGAACTCATGCACGTTTTATAAACCATTTACACCGTCGCTTGTTCATGTTTTGGCAACGCAATAGAAATCACGCTCGTAAGAACAAGGAACCCAAACGACACCCATAAACATGCGGCTAAACCAGCCCACTGATACACTAGCCCAGAAAGCACAGTACCTATCAATCGTCCCATAGCATTGGCCATATAGTAAAAACCCACGTCCAAAGAAACGCCATCATCTTTGGCATAACTGACAATCAGATACGAGTGCAAAGACGAATTGACCGCAAACACAGCGCCAAAGATCAGCAAACCAACAGCAATTACCAGTTGTGGCTGCCAGCCTATTTGCACCCCATAAGCAATGCCTGCGGCGATAATGGCTAATAGTCCAACCCAAAATAGTGCGGCACTACCATCCGGTACTTTACCTTGAGCTTTACCAGTAATTTTCGGAGCAAAACCTTGAACAACCCCATATGCAATAACCCAAGTGGCAAGGAACCCTCCAACCCACAGGTGATCCCAACCAAACACGCTGCCTAAGTAGATTGGTAAGGCAACGACAAACCAAACATCTCGTGCACCAAACAGGAACATGCGTGCCGCAGACAAAATATTGATGGAGCTCGACTTAGAAAAAATCTGACTGAACTTCGGCTTATTTTTGGCTTTGCCTAAATCGCTATCTAGGCCGATCAAGCTGCCAATAAGAACTAATGTAAGCACCCCAGCCATCAGCAACACTGCGTATTTGAAGCCAATCAGTGACAGAAGCAAACCACCAATGAAAAAACCAACCCCTTTTAGAGCATTTTTCGATCCAGTTAGAATCGCTATCCATTTATACAGCGCCCCTTGCTGCTCATTAGGCACTAGGGTTTTAATGGAGCTCTTAGCGCTCATCTTATTAAGGTCTTTCGCGATTCCAGACAAAGCCTGCGCCAACATCACCCAAGGAATGGTCAACCATGCATTCGGTACAGCAAGCATCGCCAGTGCGACAATCTGCATCGCCAGTCCCAAATTCATGGTTTTGTTCAACCCAAGTCTTGCACCCAACCAACCACCAACTAGGTTAGTCACAACACCAAAAAACTCGTAAAACAAAAACAGCGAAGCAATTTCTAATGTGCTGTAGCCCAGATCATGGAAATACAGCACCACCAGCATTCTCAAAGCACCGTCTGTAATCGTGAAGTTCCAATAATTGAACGTCACTAACATATACTGACGAACGCTCTTACTCAGATTTGCAATCATAGAGAACCTAACTTTTCTTGTGTGCAGCCATCAAAGCTTTTGGACACCCATGATCCAAAAGCTCTATTCGCTGTTTATTTCGCTGCAACCGCGTTGATGTAATCGACCTGAATAAACTTAGTAAATGCGCCCGGACGCAAGGCCTGCACTTCTTTTACGATATGACTCAGTGGCCACTGTTTTTCTAACAATAAGTGCGCAGCCAGCAACCCCGTGCGACCAGAACCGCCCATGCAATGCATAGCGACTTTGCCACCGTGATCCACGATGCGGTGCAATGCTGGGCTCGCTTGCTGCCATTTCGTGGCAAATTCATCACCGGGTGCGCAATCATCTTCAATTTCAATCTGAAACCACTGCATACCCAGTTTCTCTGCCTTGGCACCAAGCTGAGAAACGTCTTTGCTTGCCAGTTCAGTGTTATCCAGCGCAGTTACAATGGCTTGTACACCTTGCTGTTTAAGCTGAGTCAGTGACGCTTCTAAATCAACCCCTTTCGTGCCAGGGCACGGAGTCAGCACTAGCGCACCTTGCTCAAGATCCAATTGCCAAGTGGGATGTGTCATTTTCAGTACTCCTTATGCCAAACCAACGTTACGTACCAATTCAGCAGTACGTGTGGCGTAACCCATCTCGTTATCGTACCAAGCATAAATTTTCACCATACGAGTCCCCACCACCATCGTCGATTGAGCATCCACAATGGTTGAACGCTGATCACCACGATAATCAATGGACACGAGCGGTCTTTCCTCAAACCCTAAAATACCTTTTAGTTCCCCTTGTGAGGCTTCTTTCAGTAACGCATTTACTTCCTCTGCTGTCGTATCACGACTCACATCAAAAATAATGTCGGTAAGAGAGGCGTTAGCCAGTGGAACACGTACGGCATGACCATTAATTTTTCCTTTCAGATCAGGAAAAATCTCAACAATGGCGGTCGCAGAACCGGTAGTGGTTGGGATAAGGCTCATTCCACACGCACGAGCACGGCGTAAATCTTTATGCGGCGCATCTAAAATCGTTTGTGTGTTCGTTAAATCATGAATCGTCGTAAAAGAAGATTGCTCAATACCTAATTTTTCATGGATCACTTTCACCACAGGAGCAATACAGTTGGTGGTACAAGAAGCCGCCGTCACAATACGATGCAACTCTGGTTCAAAAATATCGTCGTTCACCCCAACCACAATATTCGCAACACCTTCTTCTTTCACCGGAGCAGAAACCACCACACGTTTTACGCCCTGATCCAAGTATTGTTGAAGCTTCGCTTTTTTACGGTTAACTCCTGTCGCTTCGATCACCACATCACAACCAGACCAATCAACGGCACCAATATCCGCTTCTTGAGAACAAGCAATACGCTGATCGCCAATCACAATATCAGTGCCTTCCACACTCACTTCATGATTCCAACGACCTTGCACCGAATCAAATTCCAGTAAATGCCCCAAGGTAGCCGCATCGCCAGCCACATCATTAATCTGTACAAACGTGATTTCAGGCCAATCAAACGCAGCACGCAATGCCAAACGACCAATACGGCCAAACCCGTTAATACCTACTTTAATTGTCATGTGATTATCCTTTATTAAAAATATGATGATGAACGTTACTTAGCCAGCTTGGCACACGGTCGATTAGGCATCGTGTGTAAACGCTCGATGTCTGCACTGTATTGAGCTTGCAAACACGTAGATTCTTTTAACCCTAGAATGACTTTTCGAAGCCATCCGGGTAACTCTGATGAAATATGGTAATAAACCCATTGGCCCACACGCTCATCCACTAACACGCCACTTGAGCGTAATAAAGCAAGATGACGCGATACTTTCGGCTGGCTTTCTTCCAGTGCAGCGGTGAGTTCACACACACATAACGCTCCTTCACGAGCCACCAGCAACAAACAGCGCAGCCGCGTCTCGTCAGATAACATTTTAAAAAATTGATGCGGCAACATTGTTAAATCTCAATATATGAATATCCATATATATTAAGCACAAAAAAACGCACGTCAAGGCGTGCGCTTTTGGTGTCATAAAAGTTTAATAAAGACTCATTTATTTCAACTTAAATTCGTTACTCCACGTTTCCGCTTGCGTATAAAAGGTTTTCACAGAGCCACCATCTAAAGACAAAAGTTCGCAGTAATGCTCTACTCTTTCCCACTCTGCACGTTCATACGCTTCTTGCAGTCCGAGTAATTCACCTAACATCCCTTGGCGACGCAATAACGCATTTTGAATTTCAGTACTCAATGGCAGCAAATCAATCAACTGTTCAATCGGGTGATCCAGCAGCGAGTCTAATAACGAGAAAAGCCCTGTAATAAACGCTTGGTCATGCACTGCATGTAAATTAGATTTGTGCGTTAACAGCTCAAAGAAACGTGCTCGCAGTAAAGATAACTTATACAACTCTTGTGGTTTATCTATCGCCGCATGAGCCGTGGCCACCAATGAGACAAACATTTTTAGTTTATCTTCACCTAAATAAATCAGTGCTTGTTTAAAGGAAGAAATGGGGGCTTCAAGACGTGTCGTGGCGGTATTCACAAAACGCAATAGCTGGTACGAAAGAGAGACATCCAACATGATGATCTCTTCTACTTTTTTAAAATCAACACACGGTTTACTGACTTCTTGGAACAATTGTAATGTCGTTAACTGTTCCGGTTTCACTGCACGATTTTTCAGCACCTCGGGCTTACTGAAAAAGTAGCCTTGAAAGTAGTGAAAGCCAGCCGCTTTCGCAATATTAAAGTCTTCATACGTTTCGACTTTCTCCGCCAAAAACTTACATTTTGCTCCGCCAGCGACCTGTTTATCAACAAATTTACAGGCTTCTTCCACGCCTAACTGCATCAGATCAAGCTTAACAATATGCGCATAAGGGATGAAACGATCCCAGCCCGGATTAGGGTTAAAATCGTCTAATGCAATGGTATACCCCATACGATGTAAGTGCTTAATCGCCGAAAACAGCTCATCGTCTGGCGTACACGTTTCCAGCACCTCAACCACAATTTTGTTTTTTGGCAACATGGTAGGAATAAGGTGAATTAAGCTTTCGTAAGGGAAATTAATGAAGCAGCGAGGGGCCTTCAGTGCGGGGTTTTGCCCCACAGCCATAAAGTTTTCAACCACTAAACGGCTGGTTGCCTGGTTGGCTTCGATATGAGGAAATGCATTACTCTCTCCATCCCGAAACAGTAATTCATAACCAACTGTATTACGCTGACGATTTAAAATAGGTTGGCGAGCTACGTATGCATACATAAGAAATGACGACTTCCCAATATTTACGACGGCTGCACTAACTCACCGAAGGCAATAGACTAAAAAAACAAATGTTACAAGAATACTAAAAGATAACGCCCACTACCTCAAGGTATAGAGCGCCATATTCATGTTAACAACACTTTATCCTGCCGCTAACTCCTTGCTGTAGCAAGTAAAGCTCCGCAGCCGATGAACATGCTACCAAAGACACGGTTTAACACCGACATCATTTTTTCTGAGCGAATAAAACGACTCATTTTCGCGGCCAATGACACATAAAACACCATTACTAACATATCAATCACTAATGTTGTTACCCCTAAAACCAATAATTGCGGTAACTGTGGCAAAGCCGGATCAATAAATTGTGGGAAGAGTGCCACTAAAAACACAATGGTTTTCGGATTGGTCAAATTAATAAACACCGCGCGTTTAAATAAAGAACCAGAAGACACATTCTGATTAACGTCATTTAAATCTAAAGCGCCGTGCTCGCGCCACTTTTGAACACCTAACCACACGAGGTATACCACACCAATCCATTTAATAACGGCAAATGCCATTTCAGACTGTGCAACTAACGTGCCTAATCCAACCCCCACTAGGACAATATGTACCGCCATCCCTGCTTGAAGCCCAAGAATAGAAGCCATGGATTTCCTAGCGCCATACACCATGCCATTACTAATGGAATTCACTGTGCCTGATCCCGGTGCAAAACTAAATACCACCGCGGTGACCAAATAAGCTAACCAAATATCCAGACTCATCCTAAACTCCTTTATATAGGTTATTAGCTCACATCATACGCCAGTATAGAAAATTCACCCAACGATATGTGTGGATAAATAATATACTGATAAAAAGCTTTATGTCATTGAAAAGTAAACAGCGGTACGGTCTACATGATATTCTAATGACCGATAACACACTTATTCTTCAGGCAAATTCACCAAACATGACAACTTCACAACACAAAACCCATTCCTTTATACAAGAAGATCAATTTTCCGACGCCATGAAAGGCGCTATTTTAGCGTGCTGGAAACAACGTGAAGAAGGTGAATTTAGCGGCCAAGGCAACGCCACCATCAAATGGATGAGAATGGTAAACTCACGCCACCAGCGTGCTATTGTCGTGGTGAATGGGCGTGTGGAAAGTTATTGGAAATACCAAGAATTATTTTACGAACTCTATCAGCAAGGCTACGATGTTTACGCGCTTGATCACCGTGGGCAAGGCATTTCCGATCGATTAACGGACAACAGCCAACTTGGCCACGTTGATCACTTTGATGACTATTTTGCCGATCTCAATACCTTTGTCAGAACCATCGTTGACTCTACGGCCTACCAACATTGTTTTATGCTTGCGCACTCCATGGGAGGCACTATTGCCACTCGTTATTTACAAGAATACAAGCATCCCTTTAGTGCCTTGGCTTTAAGTGCACCTATGTATGGCATTCATGTCAGTCGTTGGTTACGCCCGATTGTCTACCCGCTCGCGCAAATCTTAGACTTGATCAGCCCAAAGCCGACTTACGCACCAGGTCAAGTGGGCTATTACGCCAAGCCATTTACCAATAACCCACTGTGTCAAAGCCAAACTCGTTACCGCTGGTTTAGAGACTTATACGAACAAAAGCCTGAGATGAAGTTAGGTGGGCCAAGTTCACGCTGGATTTGGCAAGGCATGAGAGCCGCCAGAGCGTGTCGAACCAGCACGGATAAACTCACCATTCCCACACTATTAATGCAAGCCAGTGCCGATAAAATCATTGATAACAGCGCTCACGATCAATTCTGCTACGCCATGGCTCAATCAGGCCAGCAGTGTAAAAAGATCGTCATTAACGGCGCTCGCCACGAACTTTTATTCGAACAAGATAAATATCGTAACCAGTCTCTGAATGCCGTTTTCGCTTTTTTTAATCAACACAGCGCACCGAAATAAAAGAGGAAAACTAACTTTACCCTCTTTTTGCGGCTCAAACTGGATTAAGATTTGTCTTATAAAAATAGATGATTTCCCTGTTTGACTTCATGTTGAGGAAACTATGATCCATATTGTCGCATCCGATCTCGATGGCACCTTACTAACACCACAACACCAAGTCGCTGACTTCACGAAAGAAGTACTAACATCCCTACACGAAAAAGGGATACGATTTATTTTTGCCACTGGTCGACACCACGTTGATGTTCACCATATCCGCGATACGGTGGGCATTCCTGCGTTTATGATCACCTCAAACGGTGCGCGCGTTCATGATGAAAATAACAACTTAGTGTTTAGCCGTAACATTGAGCCAGACTCAGTTAAACCGCTGATTGATTTAGTTAAAGATGATACTAACCTGTTTGTTCACATCTATCGTAATGACGAATGGCTCCTCAACCGTGAAGATAAAAAACTCGACCACTTCCATAAAGACTCTGGGTTTAGCTACACACTGTTTGACGACGAGCAACCACCCACCGACGGCATTGCGAAAATTTTTGTCACGCATGCGGATCATGATTACCTCGTCAAGTACGAAACCCTGTTTAACGAAACATTAGGGGACAGTGTGACCGTGGCTTTCTCTACCCCATGGTGCCTAGAAGTCATGGCGGCAAATGTGTCTAAAGGGGAAGCTCTAAAAGCAGTGGCCGAGTCGTTTGGGCATAGCTTGGAAAATTGTATTGCCTTTGGCGATGGCATGAATGACGTTGAAATGCTGTCAATGGCAGGAAAAGGCTTGGTAATGGCCACTTCTCATGAAAAAGTGAAAAAAGCCTTACCAAGTAACGAAGTGATTGGCTCACACGAGCACGAAGCCGTGGCCCATTACCTCAATGAGTTATTCCTAAAGTAAAAATAATAGAGGCAGTAAAATAATACCTTACTGCCTCTTTAATTTATCATGACCTTTTTGGTAACTCCTCCTGATCGAGAATCGCCTGCCATTCTTGCTCACTCACTGGCATTATCGACAAACGATTCCCTCTTTTTACCAACGGCATGTTTTCCAGCTCCGGCATAGATTTTAACTTCGCCAATGGGATCAATCGCTTGGTTTTACGAACAAACTCCACATCAACCATAATCCAACGAGGATCTTCCGGGTTAGATTTTGGGTCGAAGTAGTCACTCTCCGGATCAAATTGAAAATGATCGGGGTACGCCTCTTTACACACTTTCGCAATGCCTGCCACACCAACGTGTTTACATGATGAATGGTAGATCAATACTAAATCACCCAGTTTTACTTGATCTCTCATCATATTACGGGCTTGATAGTTACGCACACCTTCCCAGCATGATGTTCCTTGCTGCCACAGTGTGTTAATTGAAAAAGTGTCCGGTTCTGTTTTAAATAACCAATACGCCATTATTTTTCTTACCCAAATTATCGTTTGTCTTTATGAAGAGGATGTTTTCATGCACTCATCGTGGAAAACCATGTGGAAGCCGATTTCGTTATTCAGTGTCATCACCCTCACCGCATGCAGCCATGCCCCTATGCCTTCTTCCGAACCACAGCCCATTCAAAATGCCGTATTAACGAACAACTCAGAAGTAACGCCACAAAGCTTCATTTTACGCGGAGATGTTACCGTAGGCCATGAAACTCAAACGATAACCCCCTGTGGCAGTAAACAGCAATACTGGCTGAAACTAACGCCAGAGCAAAAAAAGACCTTTAATGAATTAACCCGAAAACCCTATCAACCCATGTATGGTGAGCTGATCGGATATTTTAAAGCACCGCCACATGCAGGGTTGGCCTCTGATTTTCCGGCTCAGCTTGTCGTCACTCAAATCAACCTCTTATCAGCAGAGATGTCATCGGGTTGCCAGCGAGCCCCCCAACCAACCAAAGCTTTCGGAACGGAACCCTTTTGGAACATCAGTACTCAAAAGGGACAGCTTTCTTTTACTAAAATGGGAGAGCAAAGCGAGAAACAAGCCATTAAAGAGCAAGACATCAAACTCAAACAACATCAATATTCAGCCAGTAATGCGCAGCTCACCATCACACAAGCACAATGTAATGATGGTATGAGTGACAGCTTGTATGGCTGGCGATCGACTGTTCAGTGGCATCAAACTAAATACCAAGGTTGTGCAACGTTAGCCAATACCGATGCCACTCAAAACTGGGTAGGCCAATATCAAGGCCATAGTCCTTCCGCTGCAAATTCAGGGCTAACCATTAGTGTCACATTAAACGCCGATCACACCGCAACGACCCGCTACGATTACCAAACCAACGAGCCAAGCTTAATTGAGTCGGGAGTCTGGCAACAAATCAATGCCAATCAAGTGCATGTATTAATGAGTCGCCATCAACGCCAGTTCTTGATTGCAGAGCGTATTTTTACCCGAGAAGGCAATAAGATCACCGCATCAAAAGAAAAGGTAAATGGTAAGGTGTATGGACTGGGCACCGACGGAGTCACGCTATTTTTAGATCAAAACAACTGATCCATTCAATGATAAGATAACGCGGAGGGCTCTGGTAACCCATTAGCCTTATCGCATCAATACAGAGGTGAAGCATTCGCCTCTGTGGTTCTACGTTATAGCAACTTAACCATAATATAATATTCGATCATGACCACGACTCCAGCATGCCCTAAATGTGGCTTTACTCATAACTGCATTTGCGACCAGTGCCCAACACTACAAAGCCAAGCTCATTTTGTGTTGTTACAGCATCCAAACGAACAACACAAAGACACCAATACTGGCAAATTAATGCAGCACTCACTTCCCCATTGTGAGCAATACACCTGGAACCGAGTGGAGCCACCACAAGCCTTGCTTGATCTGATCGCCAATAAAAATTATCAACCTTGGGTCGTGTTTCCCCATGATGAGGCCATTACTGGCGAACAATTTCGCGCGCAGACAACACCACGTGATGGAAACATTCAGCCACTGTTTATTTTGCTGGATGCTACATGGCAAGAAGCAAAAAAAATGCTTAGAAAAAGCAAATGGTTAAATAACTTACCTTGCTTAGTGTTAACCAATACCGCCCCTTCCAGTTACCAGCTCAGGCGCAACCAACAAGAAGGGAATCTGTGTACCTGTGAAGTCGGCATTGAATTACTGAACCTATTGGGCCAAAGCCAAGACGCCGAACAACTGCACACTTACTTCACACACTTCATTTCTGTTTTTCATGCAGACAAAAGCGGTCACCGTTACCAAAAATGACCAAGGCATAACAAAACATCTCACCTGAAAACGAGTGTTAAAAACCAGTAAGGATACTTTTAATGACAGCTTCACTTTCCCACGGCAACCATGAAATTGTCACCATGCAGCAACAGCTAAGGCAGCAACAAACCGCCTTTTTAGCAAACCCCATGCCCTTACTGGACCATCGTTTACACCAGCTGAATAAGCTTAAAACGGCCCTGCTCAACCACCAACAAGCCTTGTGTGAGGCCTTGCACCAAGATTATGACCACCGCAGTCAATACGACACTCTAATTAGTGATATTTTGCCTTGCTTACAACAACTCAAGTACACCAAGAAGAACCTCAACAAATGGCTCAAGCCTTCCAAGCGTCACGCAGGATTACTATTAGCACCCGCCAAGGTTCGAGTGGAATATCAACCACTAGGGGTCATTGGGATCATGGTGCCATGGAATTTTCCCGTAATGTTAAGTATCAGCCCACTTATTACCGCCCTTGCTGCGGGTAACCGGGCCATGATCAAGCTCAGTGAGTTTACACCACATACAAATGCCATCTTAACCCAGTTATTGACTGAAGCCTTTTCTGATGAGGAAGTCGCTACCGTAGAAGGAGAGAGCACAATAGCCAGTGCCTTTTCTGCACTGCCTTTTGATCACTTATTATTTACTGGTTCAACCCAAGTTGGCCACCACGTCATGAAAGCGGCTGCAGAGCACCTAACGCCCGTGACATTAGAGCTTGGTGGAAAGTCACCAGTGCTGGTTGCCGCCGATATATCCATGAAAGAAGCGGTACAGAAGCTTATTTATGGTAAATGTTTAAACGCGGGGCAGATTTGTGTCGCCCCAGATTATGTATTACTCCCGAAAGGAAAAACGACAGAGTTTGTTTCGGCGTATCAACAGCAATTTGCCGCCATGTATCCGCAAGGGGCCAATAGCCCAGATTACACCGCCGTGATTAATCAGCACCACTACCAGCGCCTGCAACAATGGTGTCAGCAAGCTCAACAAGGTGGTGCTCATGTGATCCCTGCGCATACCATTAGTCATAATGACGAACAACAAAAAATGGTGACGCATTTAGTAACAAACCCCGCTGATGACATGACTGTTATGCAGCAAGAAATTTTTGGCCCACTTTTACCAATTATTGAATACGAAGACATAGACCAAGCCATTAGCTATGTTCAACAGCGCCCACGGCCACTGGCTCTTTATGTGTTCAGCCATAATAAAGCCCTGCAACAGCGCATCGTTGAGCACACACATTCTGGTGGGGTATGCATCAATGAAACGTTAGTGCATGTATCTGCAGAAGACGCTCCATTTGGGGGAATAGGACCATCAGGAATGGGACATTACCACGGCCACGAAGGGTTCCTGACGTTTTCAAAAGCAAAAACCATTTTGCAGCGGGGCAAGTTTTACCCCACTAGATTGATGATGCCTCCGTACGGCTGGCTGCATCGCTTAACCATGAAACTGTTTTTGCGTTAGCTCAATAAGCGGGGTTCACCAAGATAATAGCCTTGTAGGTAATCCACACCAATGTCTTTGGCAATGGCGCACACCTCTTGGTTATGAACAAACTCCGCCACCGTTTTCACTTCTAATACTTTACACAACTGCACCATTTGCTGAGCAATTAAGCGCTGGCGGCGATCTTTATCAATGTTCTTAATTAAGCTGCCATCCAACTTAATGATTTGCGGCTCTAATTTGACGATTTCATCAATATTGGAATACCCCGACCCAAAATCATCCACGATAATACGAGCCCCAAAGCGCCGGAAATGATCACACACTTCAATCATACGGCCGTAATCTTGAATTTGTTCCGTTTCTAGCACTTCCAGTCCCACCCGAGATGGGTCATCCAACGTACTTAACGACTGCTCCAATAAATCTAAGGTTCTGTCGTTCATAAGATCCTGAGGAGACAAGTTGATCGAAAAGGATTCGTTACGATCTTTCATTAACTCGAAACTGCGCTGGATCATCTGACGACTTAACCCCGTATAAAGATGAGTTCCTTCCACGGCAGGTAAAAATAAGCCCGGAGCATACACGTGGTTGTCTTCAGCAATCCGCATTAAACATTCATAAGATGCCAGTGAATGATCATGAGCGTTCACAATCGGCTGAACATACACCACAACCCCTTGTTGCAACACCGCGCGATTGGCACAGGTTAACCACCTCATCTGACTGTGGCGCTTTTGCTCTTCTTCAATCACATCACGGGCATCACACAAATGACAATTGCGGTTCATGGCAACCCGACGAGCTTCAATTGCTTTCAAAATCATGTCGTCAGGTGAAGTGCAATGAAAGTCTCGCTTACTCAGCAAGCCACCAGAAATCGCCACCGACAAATGGTCAATATCTGGCAAACCATAAGGTTCAAAATTCACCTGCTCTAATTGATCCGTAAACACCAAAAAATGCTGTTTTAGTTCATCGCTGCTCAGATCCGAGCGAAACACCACGGCCCACTCTCCGATGCCGACACTGTACAACTCAGTCGTTTGATTAAACTGTGAAATCAGGTGCTCAGAAAAGTACATACTCAGATCACGCAGGAGCCGATCGCCCGTTTGATAACCGTATTTATCGTTAATCACACTGAGGTTAGTCAGTTTTACGGTGAGTAAATGCTCTGAACCAGTAAGGTGCGCTAAACGCTCTTTCAATACCACTCGGTTTAGTAACCCAGTACGTCGATCCACTCGATAGCTCTCAACCAATTTTTCCGCTTGAACACTGAGCTTCTTCTCCATCTGCATGGTCATAGCATCTAAATCTGCCAATGAATTTCGGATCAAAGAAAACAAGGGGGTCAACGCGTGCTGATGGTTCTGTACGGTGACTTTATGATGGCTATCGACCTGCGTACTTTCTCGTAAAGCCAAGTACGTTAAACTGTGGTGTAACACACGTTGACGATCAGGATGGCGAAATAATTCTGCCATGCAGTACACCCCTTGAGTGGGTGCGACTTCTGCAAACGGTTTTAACTCGCTATCGCCATGTTCAAAATCGCGTCGAGATTCGCAATTATAGATAAAAATAGACTCAGGATGATGATCCACCAATTGCTCCACACCATACTGAACTTGTTCTTGAGTTAATGATGGGTGGCTATAGCAAAAACGAACTTCGTCGCCAACAGGGATTTCCACCGCAAGTTCTAACGCGCCGTTCCCCAATATTTTCTCAACCCCAACAACGCCCTGGCCTTTATTTTCTGATGTCATCAATGGGAACGCTTGAACCTGATGAAAAGACAATGACTTCCCATTGGCTAAATATTTACAATAGACATCATACGCAGGCTCATTATCGATTGATTCAATCACATTCCCATGACCTTTCGTTACACGAAAACGCTTACCAACAGGATGCCATTCAACAAAGGCGTCGTACCAAACTTGCAGGCAATCGGATTCCAATGCCACAGCTACCATGCACTGTTCACCAAACTCACCATTTAACATAATCCAACTTTCACTTTCCCCTTTCCCTGCGGCACCTCCAGCAATGGGGATGAAATAAGGTAATTGAGAAAAGGCATTAAACAATGGATAATCCGCCGCAGTGACCCCATCCGCCAAACAGATGATCGCTTTAGTACAACGGGATACCTTAAGCTGCTCACACAACAAAAAACCAGTGGCTTCTTTTTGCTCAGATATAGGTACTAACGCACTGTTTAACTGCGTGCTTTGAAAAAAAGAAACGGAAATTAACGTGCCGCTATTGGAGACATTGGCTTGAATAAACGTACTACTAGCACTTTGACCAATCATAGTACTGTTTGGCCAAAAATCAGTCATTATATGGTAGTACTGTTTTACCTGTTCTTGTGATTGAGTAGAAAAAACTTGGATTAATATTTGTTCATTACGCTGACATTGAAACTGCTGGCACCAATGAATCAACTGGCCTACATCAGAAACCGTTGTTGCGACCGTCTGCATGAATTCTCACTTCTCAATTTGTAAAATGGGTAAAACTGGGCCAACTATGCATAAATTAGGGTATGTATGCAATACGTTGGAAGTAGAGTGATATTCTTTTTATAAATAACGTTAGTGACCTCGCTATTTTCAGCCACTCATCACTTATCGTATGGCAAACGTTCCATAAGATATCCTATATGTCAGAAGATGCCTAACTTGACGCTATAAGTCTTATACCAAGATCAAATAAGAAAATCAGGAGATGTAACGAAAGGGAAAAAGCTCACGATTCAAAGCTACAAAGACACGATGGTCATTCGAAACAATAAATACCAATACTGGCCAGTAAAGTGGCATAAATCGCACTATAAAAATGCAATTGCAGCGAGACCGTGAGATAAGTGACTCAGTTTAACGAAAACAAAAAATGATGCTGTTCAGCCCCTTATCAAACTAGGCAGAACAGCATTAAGCAGACAAAGGTCCCTTCTATATCTTATGGCCTCAACACATTTAGGCGTTTTGACCTACCACATACCCAGAGCTCCATGCCCATTGGAAGTTATAGCCTCCGAGCCAGCCACTCACGTCCATGACTTCACCGGCAAAATATAAGCCCGGCACTTTTTTCGCTTCCATGGTTTTAGAAGACAGCTCATCGGTATCGACCCCACCCAGGGTCACTTCGGCGGTGCGGTAACCTTCTGTGCCATTCGGGGCCACAGACCACTGATGGAAATACGTTGCCAGCTCCGTGATGCCTTTTGGGTTGTATTGCTTTAATGGTTTATCCGTAATGTCTTTTCGTTCAATTAATACTTCAATAAAACGTTTTGGTAATAATCGTGATAGCGAATTTTTCAAACTTTGGTTCGGGTGTTTTTCACGCATGGCCGTTAGCGTTTCCGCTAAATCGAGATCAGGCAATAAATCAATCATCACTTTTTGCCCTGGCGTCCAGTACGATGAAATTTGCAAAATCACAGGCCCCGATAAACCGCGGTGAGTAAACAATAAGTTCTCTTTAAAATTACTGCCGTCTTCCGACTCCACCACGACAGGAATGGCAATACCAGATAGAGACTCAAATGCCTCTTTCTCTTCTTTATGCAGCGTAAATGGTACTAAACCCGCGGTGGTCGGCACCATTTTCAACCCAAACTGCTCGGCCACTTGGTAACCAAAGGGGGTTGCTCCCAGTTTTGGCATCGAAAGTCCGCCCGTGGCAATCACCAACGACTCACACTCAATCGCGTCTGTATTCAGTTTTAAACAAAAGCCATTTTCTGTTTTTTCAATGTCATGCACATCACAACGATAACGCTGCTCAACCGTTGGTAAATCACATTCTGCCAATAACATGGCGACAATGTCTTTTGCTGAATCCTCACAAAATAATTGCCCATGCAAACGCTCTTCAAAGGCAATGTTGTGCTTTGCAATCATGGCAATGAAATCCCACTGAGTGTACTGAGATAAAGCAGATTTAACAAAATGAGGGTTACGACAAACAAAGTTATTAGCAGCAACATCATAATTGGTGAAGTTACAGCGGCCACCACCGGAGATCAGAATTTTTCGACCGGGCTTCTTGCCGTGATCCACCACCAGCACAGAGCGTCCACGTTTACCTGCTTCTGCTGCACACATTAATCCAGCCGCCCCAGCGCCGATGATCACTACATCAAACTTTTTTGCCATGTTCTTTTTGCCCTAATAAATAAAAAGGGATGTACTCATAAATAGTACATCCCTTGCACAACACGGCGCTATTTTACCCATGTAAGCAATGAGTGCCAACCATTGTTGTTATCACCCATTCAAAATGCTGTTGACCTAATAAAAGATTGGTAACTAAATACCTAAAAAGGCGACAGTAAACAGCATAATTACGGTAGTCATGACTAAAGTACTGGAGATCACAAACAGTTGCCGGACTTTATTACATTTAATAATAAATACCGGATCATGATGATGTTGATATTCCTGGCTACGTATGTAGTGGAACAGTCGGACTTGTTTGGCGACGTTGCCATGAGTTGAAAAAAAGCCGCGGCCATCCACTTGTTGATACAGTAACGGATGTGCTTCACGCATCACACTGAGTAGTGTTCTTAAGGTGCTGACATAACGAGCCACATTGATGGTTGTGACTAAGATTAATGCAAATAGGATCGCATCTCCACTGATCATCTTCTCCTCCTACTATCACGACCGGATACACTAAGAAGCAGAAAATGATCAGGGTATTATCTAGTAATGGCTGAACATTACTCTGCCGTCGTATCCATGATTGACGATGAACCTGACTTCGCCAATGCGCTTAGATCCTTGTCAATAAAGAACAGCGCTTTGCCATCTTCACCAACCAGCTCTAGCTTATCTAAAATCCCTTTAAATAATTTCTCTTCTTCATGTTGCTCCGCAACGTACCATTGAAGGAAATTAAACGTTGAGTAGTCTTGAGTAGAGAAAGCAACGTGAGCAAGCTTATTGATCTTTTCAGTGATCATTTGTTCATGCTCGTACGTTTTACGAAATACCTCACCAAGGCTTTCAAAGTTATGCTCAGGCGCATCAATCGCACCTAAAAGAGGCAAACCACCCGTTTCACTCACATAAGTAAATAAACGTTGCATGTGCTCCATTTCTTCCGTTGCATGAGCTCGTAAAAACTCAGCGGCACCTTCAAAACCTTTATCCTCACACCAAGCACTCATTTGTAAGTATAGATTGGAAGAGAAAAACTCTAAATTTATTTGCTCATTCAATTTATCAATCATAGCTTGCGCTAACATCGGACGCTTCCTCATAGATTATCTAAGCCAGTTCACTATACCATTGTTACGTGACAGTGATGAATTTACAACCACCCCTAATACATCACGCAGTATACTATTTAATTGAGTTAACTATTTATTATATATAACAACTTCGTGGTCAAATATGAATAACTCCAATTCCTATACGTTTGCTCCATGAGTTGGGATCAAATTGACATTATTTCTAAAACAAGAGTGCTAGGCTTGAACTAATTCAACGGACTGGAGGCATTGAATATGAGTTATCAGCACATTCTGGTTGCTATTGATTTATCTAACGACAGCACAACCTTAATTAATAAAGCCGTCACTTTAGCCCAAGCATTAGAGGCCAAAGTGTCTTTAATCCATATTGATGTGAACTACGCAGAGCTCTACACCGGCTTGATCGACATTAATTTAGCGGAAACCCAGCACCGCGCGATTGAAGAAGCGCAACAGCAAATGCAGCGATTAGCGGATCATGCCAATTACCCCATCAACCGCACCTTAGTCGGTAGTGGCGACTTAAGCGAAGAACTGTGTGAAGCCATTCATAACCTTGATGTGGAGTTAGTGGTGTGTGGCCATCACCAAGATTTTTGGAGCAAACTCCTTTCATCAACCCGCCAACTGATAAACACGTCGCCGGTTGATTTGCTTGTGGTGCCTTTGGAACGCGAAGCGTAAAAATTTCGCCTCCAGCATGTTCTCAAAAACAGGAGCCTAATTAAGATAATCGTACTTTGGGCTCCAATCATCGTTCTGAGTTAAGGTACACTGCGGCTAATTTTCATTATCAGAACAAAAAAATGACGTATCTATCCGCTGTAACCCTATTATGGGCCTTTTCATTTAGTCTCATTGGGGTCTACCTAGCTGGCCAAGTTGATGCTTGGTTTTCGGTATTAATTCGTGTTGTGCTGGCCAGCATTGTATTTCTGCCATTTCTGAAATTCAGACAAATTAGCCCACCATTGGCACTGAAGCTCATGGCCATTGGTGGTATTCAGCTCGGTTTGATGTATTGCTTTTATTACCAATCTTTCTTGCTGATTTCCGTGCCTGAAGTCCTGCTCTTTACTGTGTTTACCCCGCTGTACGTCACCATTATTTATGACTTACTCAAAGGGCGATTTTCATTATGGTATTTAGTCACCGCAGCTATCGCGGTAGCTGGAGCCTGTGTGATCAAATTTGCAGGCATTAACGACAACTTCTTACTGGGCTTTTTGGTGGTACAAGGCGCGAATCTTTGTTTTGCTATTGGCCAAGTCAGTTACAAATACGTCATGGAGAAACAGCCAACCGAATTACCACAACACACGGTATTTGGTCTGTTTTATTTAGGTGCATTGTGTATCGCCCTGCCTGCGTTTTTCTTATTTGGAAATACCGACAAACTGCCAACCACTGAACTGCAATGGGGCATTTTGATCTACCTTGGCGTGATTGCTTCCGGCCTAGGTTATTTCATTTGGAATAAAGGGGCATGTTTAGTCAATGCGGGCGCACTAGCTGTAATGAACAACGCACTGGTTCCTGCGGGCCTTGTCGTGAATATCGTCATTTGGAACCGAGATGTGGATTTACCTCGTTTATTCATTGGTGGCGCCATCATCATGTTCTCACTTTGGTTTAATGAAACTTGGGTCAAAAAGCGCATAAACCGCGTAGCTCAAACTTCATAACAACTGCTTCATACAGTAAAAGGGCCTCACAGCGCACACGCTCTGAGGCCCTTTTTACATGAGGCACGAATGAAAGCAGTCGTTCAATTAATGCATTAACGCTGGCTGCTGTTCAATCTTATCTTTTGTCAGCTCAACACGCTTATCGAGTAACTGGGACTTCTTCGTCAGCTGATCTTGTTTTTTAAGCATTTTTTTCTGCTTTTTGATCATCTTCTCTAGTTTTTTCTTGTACTTTTTCTGGCGTTTCAACGCTTTCTTAATGCGTTTTTTCTCTTTGCTTTCAGATTTTTTCTTATCTCGGTTAATCACCTGATCCAATACCGCACATCCCGTGTCTTTCTTAGGATCTGCCGCTATGGCCACGCCCTCGTCACGAGAAAGAGCAGTGACCTTAGCCACACAAGCTGCTGGCGGCAACGGGGATGGTTTACACAGATATTCAGAACCAGATGCAGAGCGAGCACAGCTTGAACAAACGTATTTTGGTGAGCTGATGATCTGATGAATAGTGCCCATGTTACTGGCAATACTGTGTCGATTGTACTTACATAAACTCTTGGCCATATACATCTCAAATCATACTAATAACAATTACCATTTAGATATAGCGAGGAAGTTTGACAGAATCAAGCCTTCTGTCAAACAAATGAGAAACCCAAGCATTTTTGAAGTGTTTTTTAACTGTTCATGCCTGCTTTAACGTACACGTCAAACCGATTTTTTTTGGTCTCAATCGCCATACTTGGCTTACTCTCGTCTAACCATTCTGCGTAATCTGGCCTTTTCACTACCACGCGTTTTGTTGCCAACGCCATAGCCGGTGCCAACAAGGCATCAGCATCGTTATCGGCACCAACAAGAGACTGGAATACCCGCATCTCTTTTTTAACCAACGCCGACTTTTTCTTATTCACAGGGTGTGGGTACATAGGATCCAAATACACCACATCTGGCTGCTCAAAATTTGGATCTTGGCTTAATTGCTCTAAAGCATCGTGGCTTGAAGCGTGCAATAACGACATGCGCTCTCCAACCCAACCACCGATTTCAGGATCATGTTTCGCACGCGTTAATCCATCATCCAATAACGCCGCTACCACCGGGTGGCGCTCTACCATTTGCACCTTGCAACCTAAAGAAGCCAACACAAAAGCATCACGGCCAAGGCCCGCGGTACCATCAAGAACCGTAGGTGTCGCCCCTTTATTCAAACCAACCGCTTTGGCAATAGACTGGCCTTTACCACCACCAAATTTACGCCTGTGCCCTACAGCACCGCCGATCAAATCCACATAAATAGCACCTAGCTTAGGCTCGTCACGTTTGATCAGCTCTAAACGCTCTTGCGTCAGCACCAACGCAAAATCACTCTCTTCATGATGAGTTAACTGCCAGCGTTCTGCGAGTTGTTCTAACTCATGTTGACGATCGGGCGCTTCACAAATAAGGGCTAATTGCACAAAGTTCTCCATTGGATTAATCAGCGTACGCTAAGTATTGTCACCGTTTGCAGGCGAGTATATCACTGACTCACCAGCAAGGCTGATTTCTTCCATTAACTCATCCACTAATTCTGGCAATGGCTTCGGGCGACCAATCAAATACCCTTGGCCATAATCGACCCCAAGCTCCAGCAGCTTATTCACAATAGCTGTGTTTTCCACAAATTCTGCGACTGTTTTCTTGCCCATTTGTTTCGCTAAATCATTGATAGAACGCACCATCACGTGATCCATTTCATCCACATCAATGTCACGCACAAACAAACCATCAATTTTCACGATATCAACCGGTAATCGCTTTAAATAACCAAAAGAAGATAAACCCGAGCCAAAGTCGTCCAAGGCGATCAAACACCCTAATTCTTTCAACTTACCGAATAACTTGATCGCTTCATTCATGTTGCCTATCGCGGCGGTTTCGGTAATTTCCAAACAAATTTTATGGCTAGGCACCGCGCTTTGATTGATAGATTCAATTAAAAAACGGGTAAAATCTTTATTCCCCATCGACTGCCCCGATAAATTAATCGAGCACATACCTAACTTATCCAACACCGCTGGTCGTTCAGAGAACCACGACAACGTTTGTACCACCACCTCACGATCCACCAAATGTGCCACGTTATACCGTTCTGATGCGGGCATAAAAATGCCAGGAGGCACCAACTCACCTTGATCGTCACGCATGCGCACCAAAATTTCGAAATACATTAAGTTATTTTCATTACTGGCAAGACCAAGAATGCGCTGTGCGTGCAGCTCTAAACGGTGGTGAGCTAAAGCATCATGCACTTGGTTCACACATTCCATTTCCATTTCACGGCGCTTAAGCTGCTCATCATCTGGATGGTATAAATGATAGCGGTTCCGACCTTCTTCTTTGGCGGCATAGCAAGCTGTATCTGCCTGAGCGTGTACCATTTGTGGTGTAGTGGCAGTGTGATCGATCAGGCGAATACCAATCGAAACACTTAAGTTAAGGTGCAAGTCTTTCCAGAGGAATTTACTGTTATTAATGCCTAAGATAATTTGTTTGGCCAACACCAAGGCCTGACTTTCATTGCAATCACGCAGCAAGATGGCAAATTCATCCCCCCCCATACGTGCCAAGGTGGCGTTAAAAGGCAAAATGCCCGCTAATAGATATGACGTGTGTTTAATGGCTTCGTCACCCGCTTCATGACCTGCGGTATCGTTAATGACCTTAAATTGGTCCAAATCAAGATACAACATGGCATGAGTTCGAAAATGGCTTTGCACCTCATTTAAGGACTGCTCTAAATCACACTCAAACTGATTACGATTAAAGTCTCCCGTCAATAGATCATGCTGGGCCTGATACTCCAACTGCTTCGCCAGCTGTTTTGCTTCTGTTATGTCTTCACCCACAATAAGCAACTGCTTAGTTTCAGAAATAGGACGAATATTTTCTCGGATCCACACCACTTTGCCGTCTTCAGAGCGGTACTCCACATCGCGTCGCCACACCTGATTAAAATCCCGCTGAGGTTGCAGCAACACTTGCTGTGGCACAAACGATCGTTCATTTAAATAAAAGTCCGAAACCTTATGCCCTAATAAATCCATTTTGTCGTAACCCAACAAATCAGCGGTAAACTGATTTACGGCCTGAATGCGTGAACGACTGTCTAACGTCAATAGCATGACGGGCTGTTGTTCATACAGCAAACGAAAGCTCACCTCTCGCTCCATCAGCTTACCTTCCGTGAGTTTGCGAGTCGTGATGTCTCGAGCTTCAAACAGGTATTGCACATCGCTGCTGACGTTGGCGGGCATCACTTTGAGTGAGATTTCCAACAAACAAGGGCCGTAGCTGCTGTGGGTCATTTCCGCTTCAAACCGGATCAAGCCTGCATTTTTAATGGAGCCAAACACGTTCGAAAACTCTTGAGCAGAGCCACTGTCCCACCCTTTAAACTGCCAAAGCGGACGGTCCAGATCTAAGCTTTGATTCGAAAACAACTCTTGCAGCTTTTGATTACTTGAAATGAGACGGCCTTCCTTATCTAAAATCCCTATCAACTGGTAACTCTGATCAAAAACCGCCTCAAACAACGCCTGACTCTGGGTAAGTTTGCGTTCACTTTTACGAATGCGAGCAAGGTTAGACAACAACAAAATAATAATGGGCGTAAACAACAGCACAGTTAATGCCAATACCCGTAATTCATCAGCGTGCTCTTCCCAGTAAGAAGGCGGGTGATTTAAAAAGGTGGAACTGTCCACTTGATCAACGTCTAAACGCCATTTTGACAAGGCGTTAAAATCAAACATTAATCGGTTAGGACTGTCTTGCACGGCAGGAAGCGGTTGTTGTGGGTATCGCAGTGCTTTTTTGAGCAACTCGCCCGCGTTGCTGCCTTGCTCAAAACCATCCACCATGACGCCACCAACGACACCATAATCTAACAGTGCTACATTTGGGGAATACACAGGTACACTCGATCTTTCAGACAAATGATGCCAAACAGGCACGCTTCGGTAATCGCCATTGTGAGCACGATAATAGAGCCAGAAAAAAACCGCGTTGTCTGATGGCAAATTAGAAACGATATACAGTAAATCATTAAAACTGGTCGGTGAAACCAACTTCACCCATTCTCGGCTAGAAGGGTAAGCTTGAAAATAACGCTCTAACTGCGCTTTGTTGGCTTTACCAGTAACAGAATCATCAATCACAACCTGAATCGTTTTTATATTAGGTTGAAGTTTACGGATCAGCTCAAAATTACCAACGAGATCCACCTCTTCTTTCACCCCTGTAACACGACGAAGTTGACTGTGCAGATCTGGATTGTAGTTATTCACGCCACCAAAAATAACCGGGGTATCCCCCACGTATTCCGCCAAGCTGTTCATTAGCGCTAAGGCGTTATTATCACTGACCACGATGGCACGAAAAGAGTCAGAAGTGAGGACCGTTCGATACAGCTCACGAAGGTGTTCCATATATTCAGGAGTTTGATAACGTTTACTATCGAGAAAAGAAACTCGCATAGGATACACGCCTTTACCCAAGGAAATTTCGAGCCCAGCCTGGAATTTATCGGTCCATAAAAAGCCTTGGTGATAGGAGTGAATCACCAGTACATCGTTGCTACCAGCTCTAGCCAGCGAGCTAAACATCACGATAAGTAGCAACAAAATACGACGCATTCATTTCCTCACAATTTATTAACGGTTTAATAGGTTATTTTAACATCAGTTAGTTCGAATACCCTATAATTATACCGTATGAGATAAGTTTGACTTAGCTTGATTACTTCACGTAAGACAATAAGATATCAGCATAAACTCCAATGAGCGGATAACACATAATGACCCCTCACGCGAAAATTGACGACTTGGATCGCGACATACTGCAAGCCTTAATGACCAACGCTCGCACTCCTTATGCTGAGCTTGCCAAACGCTTTGATGTAAGCCCTGCAACTGTGCATGTTCGTATCGAAAAAATGAAGTCCGCCGGAATTATTGAAGGCACAAAAGTGGTCGTTAACCCAAAAATCTTAGGTTATGACGTATGTTGCTTTATCGGCATCAATTTAAATGCAGCTCGAGATTATCATTCCGCCTTACGAAAGCTCAATGCCCTTGATGAAGTGGTTGAGGCGTACTACACCACTGGTGCATATAATATTTTTGTCAAACTGATGTGTAAATCCATTGAAGAATTGCAATACGTTTTGATTGATAAGCTGCAAGCCATTGATGAAGTTCAGTCCACAGAAACTCTGATTTCATTGCAAAACCCCATTAATCGTAACGTGATCCCCTAAACTGTTATCGCTGCTCCTCCACCAGCGCGATGATCGACTCATATACAAGCTACCCATAAAAAAGCAGAGGCCATCAAACCTCTGCTTCTTAATATGGGACAGAACTAGAAACGCGTAACGTTACGCATTAATCCCAGAATGACGCAGCAACGCATCAATTTGTGGCTCACGACCTCTAAAGCGTTTAAACAGCTCCATCGGCTCTTCACTGCCACCCATTTCCAAAATGTTATTTAGGAAAGACTGACCTGTTTCTGTGTTAAAGATCCCTTCTTCTTCAAAACGAGAAAACGCATCCGAAGAAAGCACTTCGGCCCACAGATAACTGTAGTAACCCGCGCTGTAACCACCTGCAAAAATATGACCAAAGCTGTGTGAGAAACGGTTCCATTCCACACTTGGCAGTACCGCCACTTTTGCTTTTACTTCCGCCAACGTTTCTAATACACGCGCACCCACTTCAGGATCGTAATTCGTGTGCAGCGTGAAATCGAATAAGCCCAATTCTAACTGACGCAGAATGAACATCGCCGATTGGAAGTTTTTCGCCGCCAGCATTTTTTCTAACATGTCTTTTGGCAATGGATCACCCGTTTCATGGTGACCTGAAATAAAGGCTAAGGCATCTTCTTCCCAACACCAGTTTTCTAAGAACTGACTTGGCAGCTCCACCGCATCCCAAGGCACGCCGTTAATACCAGAGACAGCAGACACCTCAATTTGCGTCAGCATGTGGTGAATACCATGACCGAATTCGTGGAACAAGGTGACCACTTCATCATGAGTAAATAAGGCAGGTTTGTCACCCACAGGCTTAGTGAAGTTACACGTTAAGTAAGCCACTGGCGTTTGCAATTCGCCGTCAACGGTCACTCGGCGTACACGGCAGTCGTCCATCCACGCACCACCACGCTTGTTTTCACGAGCGTACAGATCCAGATAGAAACTGCCACGCAAGGTGCCATTTGCATCAAAAATATCAAAGAAGCGCACTGACTCATGCCACACGTCGACATCATTGCGCTCTTTAACATTCATACCAAACAGACGATTTAGTACTTCAAACAAGCCTGAAATCACTTTGTTTTCTGGGAAGTATGGGCGCAGTTCTTCATCCGAAATGCTGTATAGGTGATGTTTTAGTTTTTCTGAGTAGTAAGCAATATCCCACAGATTCAACACATCCACACCGTGCTCTTTTTTCGCAAAAGCACGCAGCTCAGCCACTTCTCGTTCACCTTGTGGTTTCGCCTTCACCGCCAAATCATTCAAAAAACTCAGCACTTGGCCTGGGTTTTCCGCCATTTTAGTAGCCAGTGACTTTTCACTGTAAGAAGTAAAACCAAGCAAGCGGGCAATTTCATGACGAAGTTGCAGTTCTTCGGTCATGATTTCTGAGTTGTCCCACTTGCCAGCATTTGGCCCACGATCCGAAGCACGAGTCACAAATGCTTCATACATTTCATGACGCAGCGCTTGATTGTCACAGTAAGTCATCACTGGCAAATACGATGGCATTTCCAGTGTGAGTAACCAACCGTCCAGATCTTTCGCTTCTGCCGCTGCTTTTGCACCCGCAAGCGCCGTTTCTGGCAAACCACTTAACTCAGCTTCATTGGTCACGTGTTTTTGCCAGCCCATGGTGGCATCCAGCAGGTTATTGCTGAATGAAGAAGCTAATTCAGAAGAACGCTTGCTGATCTCACCATAACGATGTTGCTCATCTGCAGGCAAGCCGATCCCCGATAATTCAAAATCACGCAGCTCATCGGTAATGGTTTTCTTTTGTGCTTGGCTTAATGTCGCAAATTCATCACTGGCTTTAATGGCTTTATACGCTTCATACAAACCTTTGTGTTGCCCAACCCAAGTGCCGTATTCCGACAAGAGCGGTAAACAACTTTCGTACGCGTCACGCAATTCACTGCTGTTAACCACAGAGTTCATGTGACCCACAGGTGACCAAATACGGCTTAGACGATCGTCCGTTTCAGCCAGAGGCGCACAAATGGTAGCCCAACTTGGTGCGCTGTCTTGAGCAAGAACGTGTTCTACGTTTGCGCGGCAATCAGCAATCGCTTTTTCTACTGCTGGTTTAATGTGTTCTGGTTGGATTTGCGAAAACGGAGGTAAGTCCGTAAAGGTCAATAATGGGTTCGACATCGTCTGTTCCTTATTTATGTTGTCCTTATTTAAATGTAGGCGACAGGCAATAAATTCAATAGCGAATCAATACCCTGCCGCGTACTACACCCTAAACTGCTTAATCTTAGTTTGAAGAATGTGCAATAAAGCTGCATCCGGCAATACAATGCGCCATAATGCAGCTATTCAATATCAGAGAGTCATTCCATGCTTAGTTATCGTCACAGTTTTCATGCTGGCAACCATGCCGATGTGGTTAAACATATCGTTCAAAGCTTAATCCTTAATGCTTTAAAACAGAAAGAAAAACCCTTTGTTTACCACGATACACACTCCGGCGTGGGTCGTTACGATCTAACCCATGAATGGTCTGAAAAAACGGGCGAATACAAACAAGGCATCGCACGGGTTTGGCAGCAAAAAGACATTCCCGAAGACATCATCAGCTATCTCGATGCCATAAAAACCCTCAATAACAGTGACGAACTGCGTTACTACCCAGGTTCACCACGTGTTGCTCATGCTCACTTACGCCCGCAAGATCGCATGGTACTCACAGAGCTTCATCCCAGTGATCACCCACTGCTTGAGCAAGAGTTTCACCATGATCGCCAAGTTAAGATCTACAAAGAAGACGGTTTTGAGCGCTTAAAAGCAAGCTTGCCACCAAAAGAGCGCAGAGGCTTGGTCTTAATCGACCCACCTTATGAGCTTGCTAAAGAATATAACGACGTGGTTCGCGCTATTCGCGATAGTCACAAACGCTGGGCAACCGGGGTTTATGCCATTTGGTACCCTGTGGTTAACCGCTGCGACATTGAAGACATGATCGAAGGGCTAGAAAGCTTAGGCATTCGTAAAATTCTTCAAATTGAGCTAGGCGTCTCTCCAGATACCAACGAGCGCGGCATGACGGCATCAGGCATGATCGTCATCAACCCGCCATGGAAGCTAGAAGGCCAGATGAAAGAAATTCTGCCTTATCTGAAAGATGCCATCGCGCCAGCAACCGGTCATGTAAAAGTAGACTGGATTGTTCCAGAATAATAAAGTTAAAAAACAATCATATCGTTGTTTGCCCAGAAGCTCACACTACTGGGCAAAATAGCGAAAAAGGGAGAAAGTAATGACAACACACTTTGATTACATTTGTATTGGTGGTGGTAGCGGCGGTATTGCCTCTGCAAACCGAGCTTCTATGTATGGCGCAAAAGTAGCCCTCATTGAAGCTCAAGATTTAGGCGGTACTTGTGTAAACGTAGGCTGTGTACCTAAAAAGGTTATGTGGCATGGTGCTCAAGTAGCTGAAGCGATGAATCTATACGCTGAAGATTACGGCTTTGATGTTGATGTAAAAAGCTTAGACTGGGGTAAGCTCGTTGAAAGCCGCCAAGCTTACATCGGCCGTATCCACCAATCTTATGATCGTGTTCTTGGTAACAACAAGGTTAATGTGATCAAAGGGTTCGCTAAGTTTGTTGATGCGAAAACAGTGGAAGTTAATGGCGAGCATTACACGGCGGATCATATCCTCATCGCTGTTGGTGGCCGACCGACCATTCCAAACATTCCAGGTGCTGAATACGGCATCGACTCAAACGGCTTCTTTGAGCTAACGGAACAACCAAAACGCGTTGCCGTTGTAGGTGCAGGTTACATCGCGGTAGAGATCGCCGGCGTATTAAATGCATTAGGTACAGAAACACACCTATACGTACGTAAAGAGTCGCCACTGCGCAGCTTTGATCCAATGATCATTGAAACCCTCACAGAAGTCATGGCAGCAGAAGGCCCAACTCTTCACACCCATTCTGTGCCAAAAGAAGTAATCAAAGAAGAGGATGGCAGCCTAACACTGCACCTAGAAAACGGTGAAAGCCAGAATGTTGATACCCTAATTTGGGCTATTGGCCGTCACCCAACTACCGATGCCATTAACCTAGCGTCTACTGGTGTGGAAACTAATGATCGTGGTTACATCAAAGTGGATGAATTCCAACAAACGAACGTGGAAGGCATTTACTGTGTGGGCGACATCATGGAAGGTGGTATTGAGCTGACACCTGTTGCAGTTAAAGCAGGCCGCCAGTTGTCTGAGCGTCTGTTTAATGGCAAGACCAACGCAAAAATGGATTACAACTTAGTCCCAACCGTTGTGTTCAGCCACCCACCAATCGGCACTATTGGTCTTACCGAGCAAGAAGCCATTGAACAATACGGTGAAGATAACGTGAAAGTGTACCAATCTGGTTTCACCGCCATGTACACAGCTGTTACGAAACACCGCCAGCCATGTAAGATGAAACTGGTTTGTGCGGGCGACAACGAAGTGGTGGTTGGCCTACACGGTATCGGTTTCGCCGTTGATGAAATGATCCAAGGTTTTGGTGTTGCCATGAAGATGGGTGCCACCAAAGAAGACTTTGACTCTGTGGTTGCGATCCACCCAACAGGCTCTGAAGAGTTTGTTACCATGAGATAAGCACACCGCTTATGCTATAAACACAAAGCCCTGTGCTATATAACACAGGGCTTTTTTCTTTCGATGTACGATGTCAATAAGTGCTAACTCTTCACACAAATCACGTTCAATAGCGAAGAATCATTCAGTTTTCGGGTAGTGCCATTAGAGAACATAGCCTGTTTTTTCTCACCCCAGTAAGGCAAATGCTGTGGCCATTTTTCTTGCTCCATCACCCCAGACTGACGCAGTGTCTGCCACTCTTCGACAGTAATCAAACGCATACTCAAATGATCACAGGCAAGGCTAGAAGCATCGAACGTTGCCCGGCTCCACGCAATCTCGTTTTCCATGTAGAAACTGTCGTTATTATCGAGCAAGAAAGGAATGGCGTAACTCTTATTGTCGATAGTTGCAGAGCGTCGGATCTCCACATCTTCTGCTGTCAAAATTTGCTTAATATCCAGATCAGCAGTAAAGACTTTTTTCTCTACCTTCGGTGCTTTGGGCACTTTTTTTATTGGAGCCGATTTTGCTGCCGTTTCTGTGCCTGCAACAATAGCGATGTTGTTCTCATTCATCAGTACTTCACGGATGATCGCACCACGGAACGAGTTATCAGAACGCAGCGTGACTTGATCCGTTTTGGCATTTTGATAGTGCTGATAAGGGCCAATTAAACAGCGATAGCCCGCGGGCTCTTTTTTCACCCAAGCTTTCGCCGACACTTTTTTATTTATTTGCTCAAACACATAAGAAGACGGTTTGTTTTTTAGCATGCCACATTGAATCCAGTACTGGCTATCCAGCTTCTGTGGCTGTTTGCTTCCCCATAAACCATGACCTATAGGGCAAGATGCTGCCAATACATTACCTTGCGTTGTGCCAGGAAGGCACTCCGGGTTGATGGGCGCAGCGGCAAAAGTCGCAGAAGAAAATCCACTTAACCCCACAAAAATCCCAGCAACACTTATCCAACGACTCTTCTGTTTCAGCCACGTATTTTTCATGATGTGAACTTCTATTACTCTTTTGGTGTCATGCTTATCGGCAAAACCGATACATATTAAACTTGGCAACTACCACTCAGAATACAGGTAACTCCGTATAAAATAAGTGAGCAGCAGTGAAATAAAAGTAAAAACCAACCTATTTTGCGATCGCATCCGAAGAAAAGGTCGGTTTCTCTTAACCCCTTATTTATGCAAATAATATTCCTCTATTTATAAACAACCCAAATAAAGGATAAAAAAAGAGCCACTCATACAGAGCAGCTCTTAACTAATGGGATAGGTGAATGAATTAACTCAAATTAACCTTTATAGATTTTTGGGTTAAACACATCACGCAACCAGTCGCCTAATAGGTTAATAACCAAAACCAAACTAACTAGAACTAAACCAGGGAAAGCCGTGATCCACCAAGAGCCAGAGAAAATGTAGTTAAAGCCGATACTAATCAGAGAACCCAGTGAAGGCTGATCAACAGGCAAACCTAAACCAAGGAATGACAATGCCGCTTCCGACATAATGGCGTTGGCGATCTGTACCGTTGAAATCACTAAGATTGGCGATAAACAATTTGGTAAAATATGGCGGAACATAATACGCGGCGCTTTAAAGCCCATCACCTGAGCGGCTTCCACGTACTCTTTTTTCTTCTCTGCTAGAACGGAAGCACGCACAGTACGCGCGTATTGTGGCCACTCCGCAATACCAATAATCACCACCAGCATGAGCACGGCATACTGACTGTAAAATTCCGTACCAAAGCTGGCTTTAAAAATGGCCGACACAATGATTGCTACCATCATGGTAGAAAACGACAGCTGAACATCAGCAAAGCGCATTAAAAAGCTATCAATACGGCCACCGAAATACCCCGCCGACAACCCAATCACGATACCCAGAACAAGCTGAACTGCAACGGCTAAAAAACCAATGGTCAGCGATAAACGGGCACCATAAAGAATGGTCGAAAAAATATCACGGCCCTGATCATCCGTACCAAGAAGAAAACGTTCATCTCCTTCTTCCATCCATGATGGCGGTAGCTCTGAGTCCATGATATCAACCGAAGCCAAATCGTACGGATTGGTTGGCGCAATCAATGGTGACAGTAATGCGCTGAGTAAGAAAACCAAAAAGACGGCAAAACTGAACATTGCCACTTTGTCTTTTAGAAAGTAGTACACAATGTCTGAATTTTTAAAACGTTCCCAACGGCTAGGAATGTGTGCAGTAGTTGTTGTGCTCATGCTTACGCTCCTTTACCAGTAAGGTTTACGGTTGGGTTAATTAGGCCATACAACAGATCGACAATGGTGTTGGTCACAACGAAAATCAAACCTACAAAAATAACGTAGGCTGTGATCAAAGGTGTATCGACACGATTAATGGCTTCGAGGAAAAGAAAGCCGGTTCCCGGCCACTGAAAAACCGTTTCCGTTAAAATGGTGTAAGCCACCATAGTACCAATCTGAACCCCACCCACGGTGATCACTGGCAGCATGGTGTTTTTTAGCGCGTGTTGGTAATAGATTTTATTGCTTGCTAAGCCTTTTGCTTTAGCAAACTTAATGTACTCCGAACTCAGTACTTCCAACATTTCAGAACGAACCAAACGAATAAACAATGGCAGCATGATGGAAGCTAACGAAATACAAGGCAAAATAAGATGCTGTAGGCCATCAACCGTAAAATATCCCGACTCCCAACCTAATACGTTGGCGGTTTCACCCCGCCCATAAGAAGGTAACCAATTTAACTCAACTGAAAAGACATACATCAACATAATAGCGGTAAGAAAAACTGGTATAGAAATACCGATACTACTGAAGGCCATAATCGCTTTGGTTAATGCACTATTAGGGTTAATAGCCGAATAAACCCCGAGTGGGATTGACACAACAACAATAATCAGCGCGGCACCAAACACCAGTTCGAGTGTTGCCACCAGCTTGTCTAAAATGACATCCACAGCGGGTCGCTTAAAGAAATACGATGTACCTAAATCCCCTTGAACCGCATTACTAATAAAACGGCTGTATTTAGTTACAAATGGATCATTTAAGCCCAGTTCATCCCGCAGCGCTTGACGCTCCGATTCAGAAACAGACTGTCCAACGAGCTCACGCAACGGGTCGCCCAGGTTATCCTGAATGGCGAACGCCACCAGACTGATCACAAACATCACTATCAGAGCCTGAAACAGGCGCTTGACCAGAAACGTAAACATTCCTTGCCCCTCTATCTATCCATGAAAATAGTGCCTACCCCTACTAATGGAGAGCTAGGCACTGGTGTTTCTTCGCTTGTTAGCGACTGTACTTACTTGTTAACCACCAAATCACCGAAGTATGGGTAGTTCATTGCGTTCACAATCGGCTTGATGTCAACATTAGATGCTGCACCCCACGCTAGGTTCTGCCAGTGCAGAGGCACAAAAGCAGCGTCGTTATACAAGGTCGTTTCGACTTTCTTTAGTAATTCAGAACGCTTGGTAGGATCCGTTTCCACATTAGACGCAGCCACTAAACGGTCTACTTCAGGGTTAGAGTAATGGCCACAGTTGTACTGACCTTTACCCGTTTCTTCGTTACGAGTCATGGTTAGGAACTCAGAGAAATTCGCAGAATCTTCCGTATCTGAATGCCAGCCAATCATCATCATGTCAGCCGCACAAACATCAAATTCCGGCCAATATTGCGCTTTTGGCAAGGTTTTTAGATCAACCTTAATATCGATCTTAGACAGCATTGCTGCCGCTGCTTGTGCCACTTTTGCATCGTTAACATAACGGTTGTTTGGTGCCATCATCGAAAGCGTAAAGCCATTTTCATAACCCGCTTCTTTCATGAGTTGCTTGGCTTTTTCCAGATCGAATCGAGGTGAAAGTGCTTCATCATAGCCTGCGTACCCAGAAGGACCTTGCTGACCAGCCGCCGTTGCAAAGCCTTTCATGACTTTTTCAACAATACCTTCATTATTGATAGCATGAACAATAGCTTGACGAACACGCACATCTTTCAATGCTTCGTGGCTATTTTGGTTCATTTGGAAAGTAATAATGCGTGTACCAGATAAAGTAACCAAATCAATATTTGATGCGCTTTCTACACGTTTGTGATCATTTGGAGCCACTGGTGCAATCATATCAACATCACCAGCAAGCAATGCCGCAACACGAGTCGCGTCTTCTTTAATTGGTACTAAAGTCAGCTTATCAACGTTACCAGTCTCTTTGTCCCAGTAATCATCGAAGCGTTCAAACTCAACTTTTACACCTTGTTCACGCGATTTAACAACAAACGGGCCAGTACCAGAAACGTTGGTCGAGGCAAAAGAGTTACCGTGCTTAACCACTTCTCCTTTATCTTTACCGTCAGCGGTGTTACCTGTGTAAAATTTACTGTCCATTGGGAAGATGTAAGTCGCCGTTTGCAGCACAAGTGGGTAAGCGCCCTTAGATACTAACTCAACGGTGTAGTCATCCACTTTTACCATCTTTTCGTATGGGTCAAAAATGGCTTTAAAATCTGGTGAGCTCTTAAGACGATTGAATGTCCACACCACATCATCTGCGGTCAGCTCATTGCCTGAATGGAATTTTACGCCCTTACGTAAAACAAAGCGGAACGTCGTCTCATCGACACGATCCCAGCTTTCCGCTAGACGAGATTCAAAATCTAAACCTTGGGTGTAACGCACTAGAGGGTCGAACACCATATGCGACATCTGAAGCGTACCACCAGATAACTGCTCATGTGGATCTAAAGATACTGGATCAGCATCGTAAGCCACTTTCAGTGTTACTTCTTGTGATGCGGACTGCTCAATTTTAGCTGTCTCTTGCTCAACCACGTTTTCTTCTTTTGGTTGCATCGCAAAATAGATACCACCTGCAGCCACTGCTGCAACAGCGACGGCAATCTTGGTTTTCATACTCATCTGCATAACTCCTTATGCGGGATAGCTATCCCTAGTTTGTGTTGTGTGTGCATCTTATTTATTGTCAGGCAATGCCTTTAAATAAATCGGCTCAAGCCGTTTTTACATATTCTCTTAAACCCGTGAATTCAGGCATTAAAGAAACAAGGTGTTTACTGTATTCATGTTGTGGGTTATTAAACAGCTGCTCTGTAGGAGACACTTCCAACAGAGTACCTTTTTGCATCACGCCAATACGATCACACATTTGGCGGATCACAGGTAAATCATGGCTGATAAACAACATGGTCAGATTCAGCTCATCTTGCAGGTCTTTAAGAAGATTGAGGATTTGTGCCTGAACCGAGACGTCCAGAGCTGATGTTGGCTCATCACAAATGAGCAAACGTGGACGAGTGGCCAACGCGCGCGCAATCGAAATACGCTGACGCTGACCACCTGAAAATTCATGTGGGTATTTCACACCCGCCATTTTTCCAAGGCCAACATGATCCAATAAGTCATTGACGATCTGACGAATTTCACCTTCTGAATTGGCAAGCTTATGAAAACGAATAGGCTCTGAAATGATGTCTGCGATCTTCATTCTCGGGTTCATCGATGTGTATGGGTTCTGGAACACCATCTGCATCTGACGACGAAGCGGACGACGCTCTTTTTCCGATTTCAATGCCGTTAGATCAATCCCTTCAAACGTCACACGCCCTGAATTTGGTGGATACAAACCCGCAATCACACGAGCAATAGTCGATTTACCCGATCCTGATTCACCAACAAGACCAAATGTTTCCCCTTCATGAACTTCAAAGCTCACATTATTAGAGGCTTGTACATACTCACGACGACTTTCAAAAAACGAATCTTTCGTCACAAAGCGTAAATTGACATTTTCAACGTTCAACAATGGGCCGGAATAACCTCGTTGATCTTCACTTTGCCCCAGCCAATGATTTTTGACATCCAGCGGTTCCATTTCATGAGCTTCTTCGATGTAACTCACCAATGGAAAGCGTTCTAGCTTCACATCTGAACGCGGAACTGCTGAAATAAGACTACGCGTATAAGAATGATCAGGATCACCAAGCACTTTTCCTGTTGGGCCAAACTCGACTAAGTCACCACGGTACATAACCGCCACTTTATCGGTGACATTAGACACAACGCCCATGTCATGGGTAACTAACATACAACCCACGTTGCGTTGAATACACAATTCACGGATCAAATTCAAAATTTGGTCTTGGATAGAAACATCCAGCGCGGTGGTTGGCTCATCCGCAATGATGAGTTCTGGCTCACCAGCCAGCGCAATGGCAATAACCACACGCTGTCGCATACCACCAGAGAATTGATGAGGGAATTGCTTAATACGAAGTTGTGGCTCAGGTATCCCGACCTGATCCATTAATGTCAGTGCTCGCTGAACCGCTTCTTCGGCACTCACATTTAAATTCGCTAAAATAGTTTCTGTTAATTGCTGCTCAACAGTAAAAAGAGGGTTAAGAGATGTCATTGGATCTTGAAAAATAAACCCAATTTTTGAGCCACGAACAGAGCGCATTTCTTCGGAAGTTAAGCCCGATACTTTTTCACCATCTAAATAAACCTCACCGCTTGCGATTCGTCCTGGAGGGCTTAATAAATCGATAACAGCATTCCCTACTGTTGATTTACCAGCACCAGACTCTCCAACGACGCCCACAATTTCACCACGCTCAATAGAAAACGACAGTGATTTCACTGCGGCATGAATACCGTGGCGCGATGGGTATTCGATTCGAAGATTTTTAACTTCTAATAATGACATTATCAGACCTCTACTGCTCGGCAGTTTTCTGCCCTGTCTGCAAAATTGATTCCATTCAGTTATCAGCACAATGCACTGATAATTCGCTCGCCTATCAATTTGGCAAAAAATTCACATAAAAGCAACAAAGCAAGTTTAAAAAACTAGCAAAAGGAGGGTTAACGCATAAAAAATCACGCAGAGAGTCAAATGTGCATAATGAGAGAAAATATTCACAGGAACAAAAACAAGGGCAAGCCAAGGTATATTAAGGATCTAACACCATAAAAACCCCTTGCTACTAGTTTTTTATAAATAAGATAAGATAGAAAAATGAATTTTTATGCCACCAGCCTATTAACATAATAGCAATAAATTCCAATATTAAATAAATATTTGAAGTTATAAGCCGGGTAAATAAAAAAAAGCAGTGGTTACGTTTGATATATAGATAGAGAGCAGTGGAATATTTAAACAAAAAAAGCCCGCTCATCAGAGCGGGCTTTTAAGGTGGTCGGTGAAGAGGGATTCGAACCCCCGACCCTCTGGTCCCAAACCAGATGCGCTACCAAGCTGCGCTATTCACCGAGACAGTTTAGGCTTTCGCCAAGGATATTGAATATAGTCAACGTCCTAAATATGGGGTGGCTAACGAGGCTTGAACTCGCGACAACCGGAATCACAATCCGGGACTCTACCAACTGAGCTATAGCCACCAATGTAAGTGGTCGGTGAAGAGGGATTCGAACCCCCGACCCTCTGGTCCCAAACCAGATGCGCTACCAAGCTGCGCTATTCACCGACTTAAGGTTTCGTTTCGACCTACGTCAAAACAGGGAACTAATGTTACCTAAATATGGGGTGGCTAACGAGGCTTGAACTCGCGACAACCGGAATCACAATCCGGGACTCTACCAACTGAGCTATAGCCACCAATGTTTGTTACTTTGCCAATATTTTACTCCGTTGGCGCGCCTGAAAGGATTCGAACCTTCGACCTTTGGCTCCGGAGGCCAACGCTCTATCCAGCTGAGCTACAGGCGCATGCCCTATCGGCGGAGAGGAATAATACGGATATCACCCACCCTCGTCTAGTACTTTTTTTACTTTTTTTATCGTTTGGTCTCTTTTTCGACAATTCGCGCACAATAAAGCCAACTAAGAGCGATACTAATGGTTTATTGCAACAATCGAAGACGATATAATCACCCAATGTTTACACGGAGTTAACTCTGAACCGCTTTTTTCTCAGGTTTCACCTCGGTAAACACCCTGAAAAACAAAATAACCGCTGAAAAACAAACATAAAGACATCAGCCAATCAAATCCGGGAGTGTAAAGTGAGCTTAATGGATATATCTCTACGTCGTATCATCGTGCCAGCTATTGCAGCATTAACTTTTTCCACAGCTTCTATTGCAGCAGATATGTCACACGATGCTATTGCAGAACGCATTAAACCTGTCGGCGAAGTCTACCTTGCTGGTAGTGAGCCAGTCTCTAACGAACCAAAAGGCCCTCGTACTGGTGCTCAAGTGTATGGCACATTCTGTATCGCATGTCATGGCGCAGGTGTGGCAGGTGCGCCTAAATCAGGTGACGCTGACGCATGGGCTCCTCGTATCGCACAAGGTAACGATGTTCTAAAAGACCACGCCATCAACGGATTTAACGCGATGCCAGCGAAAGGTTCATGTATGGATTGTTCAGACGATGAAATCGTGGCAGCCATCGAGCACATGATCAAAGACATCTAAAAGGTCCCATTTAGAAAAAAGGGGTTGGCGAACATTCGCCAACCCCTTTTTATTTGTTCTTCATAACAAGCGATGTAACCCGCTATTTCTTAAACATCGCTTTTAAATTAGCAATATGCGCTTGCCCTCGTTCCATGCGCTCTTCTTTGGTTTGCTTTGGTTTTTGACTTTCCCATTCCAAATCATCAAAAGGTAGCTCTTCTAGAAAACGACTTGGCTCAGGCTTAATAAGCTCACCATACTGGCGGCGCTCTTTACATAACGTAAAGGTCAGCTCCCTTTGAGCCCGTGTGATACCCACATACGCTAATCGACGTTCTTCTTCGACGTTATCTTCATCAATGCTGGTTTGGTGCGGCAAAATCCCTTCTTCGGCCCCAATCAAATACACGTATGGAAATTCAAGCCCTTTAGATGCATGCAAGGTCATCAATTGAACTTGATCAGCATCGTCGTCATCTTCACCGCGCTCCATCATGTCACGCAAGGTTAATCGCTGTACCACTTCTTTTAATGTTTTCTCTTCTTGATCGTAATTATCGCCTTCCAAGTCTTTCACGATCCAGCTGTACAGATCAGAGACATTCTTCATTCTCATTTCTGCCGCTTTACCGCTGGTCGAGGTTTCATACAACCAATCCTCGTAATTAATATCACGAACGAGAGAACGCACCGCATCAACCGTATTGCCACGCTCTGCGTTATCCGCCAGCTCCACCACCCAACGTGTAAAACGACGTAACGATTCTAATCCACGTCCAGATAAAGTTTGCTCTAACCCGATTTCAAAGCTGGCTTCAAACAAGCTCTTACCGCGCATGTTCGCGTAGCTGCCTAGTTTCTCTAATGTCACAGGCCCGATTTCACGACGCGGCGTATTCACCACTCGTAAAAACGCATTGTCATCATCATGATTCGTTAAGAGACGCAGGTAAGCCATGATGTCTTTAATTTCAGCACGAGCAAAAAAAGACGTTCCGCCCGATATTTTATAAGGGATACGGTTTTGCATCAGGGCTTTTTCAAACAAGCGAGACTGATGATTACCTCGGTATAAAATCGCGTAATCTTTATGATCGGTGCGGTTCATAAACCGATGAGCAATCATCTCACCCACCACACGCTCGGCTTCATGCTCTTCATCTTTGGCGGTAAGTACCTTTAGCATTTCACCGTCTGGAATTTCAGAGAAAAGAGTTTTCTCAAACACGTGCGGGTTGTTCGCAATCAAGATATTGGCTGAGCGTAAAATACGGCTGGTTGAACGGTAGTTCTGTTCCAGCTTGATGACTCTAAGGTTTGGGTAATCTTCATTGAGCAGCACTAAGTTTTGTGGCCTTGCGCCACGCCAAGAATAAATCGACTGATCATCATCCCCTACCACGGTTAAGCGGCCACGTTCACCCACCAGCAATTTGACCATTTCATACTGGCTGGTATTGGTATCTTGATATTCATCCACCAGCAAATAACGAATTTTACTCTGCCAGCGATCCCGTACTTCTTTATTATTTTTCAATAACTGTACTGGCATGGAGATTAAGTCATCAAAATCTAAGGCGTTGTACGCTTTCATTTGGGTCTGGTACATCTCAAAGCAAAAAGCAAACAGCTGATCTTGCTCTGAACTGGCCATGCCTTTTACCTGTGCTGGCGTCAGCATGTCATTTTTCCAGTTTGAAATAGCACTCAATAACTGACGCAGTAGATCCTTATCGCCATCAATCTGTTTTTCCGTTAACTCCTTTAACAATGCCAACTGGTCTTGATCATCGAACAACGAGAAACCAGCCTTTAACCCCAACACTTTGTACTCACGACGGATAATATCTAAACCCAGTGAGTGGAAAGTCGAAACCATTAAGCCACGCGCTTCTTTTTTGCCTAAAGTTTGCCCCACACGCTCTTTCATTTCACGAGCCGCTTTATTCGTAAACGTTACAGCCGCGATGTTTCGAGCTTTGTAGCCACATTGTTGAACCAAATAAGCAATTTTGTTGGTGATCACCCTCGTTTTGCCTGAACCAGCACCAGCAAGGACTAAGCAGGGGCCAGAGACATAATTAACGGCTTCGTTTTGACGAGGGTTGAGTTTCATAAGGTATCCTAACGAGTATCAGATAAAGAACACATATTGCGATGAATCCCTAATATGATGACTAAGATCACCATGCAGTGACAAGATAATTTTCCAAATATTGACAAAGAAACACTTGCGTAAAATATATCCACCCATACAATAATGAATGAACGTTCATTCACGATGGTTTTTAACATGACGGATAAACGAGAACAAATCCTCGAAGCAACGGAATTATTGCTGGCAGAAAGAGGCTTTCATGGCTTATCCATGCAAATGGTAGCCAAGCAAGCAGGAGTCGCTGCTGGCACGATCTATCGTTATTTTGAAGATAAAGATGATCTAATTGAACAATTGAAATACCACGTCCTAGCCCGAATCGCGACAGCCATACAGCTGAATGTCGACAATGACATGCCATTGCAAGAAAGGTATCGGACAATGTGGCTGAACATTTGGCATTTAGCGTCCTCTGATTGCAATACCTTACTAAACCGCAATCAATACGAGTGTTTACCTACCAAAGATAATGCTCAGTTCCGGGAACTCGAACAAAAAATGTTTGCCAAAGTAGATCAGCTGTTTACCGATGGTAAGCAAGCTGGATTGTTCAAACTACTCGATAACAAAATTTTGATCGGCCTAAGTCTGGAAGCAAGCGTAGCCCTCGCTCGTAAACACGCTCAAGGCTTGTATCAGTTGGATGAGAAGGCAATAGAAGCGGCCATTCTCGCCAGTTGGGATGCAATTATTAAACATTAACGGAGCACTAATAATAATGAAAAAGTGGACCTTCGCCATGCTAGTCATCGCACTCCTGCTATTTGGCAGTGTGATCGGCTTTAACATGTTCAAGCAAAAGGCAATCGCAGAGTATATGGCGAACATGCCAGAGCCAGAGTTTCCTGTTACAGCCATGAAAGTGGAGACTACAGACTGGGTGCCAACCATTGAAGCGATTGGTTTTATTGAACCAAACCAAGGGGTAACACTAACCACGGAAGTGAACGGTATTATCGAACGTATCGATTTTGAATCAGGCAGCGCTGTTAAAGCGGGTCAGCCATTGGTTCACCTTGACTCTACTGTTGAAAAAGCCAACTTAAAGAGTACAGAAGCAAAACTGCCAGCCGCCTTAGCCAAATATAAGCGCTACCAAGGCCTATACAAAAAAGGTTCAATATCAAAAGAAGCGTACGATGATGCAGAAGCGTCTTACTACTCTCTTGCTGCCGATATTGAGAGCTTAAAAGCGACGATTGCTCGACGTGAAATCAAAGCACCGTTTGATGGTGTAGTTGGTCTACGTAATGTATTCCTAGGTCAATACATCAAGCCTGACACTGAAATCGTTCGTTTAGAAGATACAAGCTTAATGCGTTTACGCTTTACGGTTCCTCAAACAGACATCTCGAAGATTCACTTAGATCAACAAGTAGATATTTTTGTTGATGCTTACCCAGATACTGCATTCCAAGGATCCATCAGTGCTATTGAGCCTGCGGTTAACCTACAAAGTGGTTTAATCCAAGTTCAAGCTGATATTCCAAACAATGAGGGTCAGCTACGTTCGGGTATGTTTGCACGTGCTCACATCATTCTTCCAACCATCGAAGATCAGATCACTCTGCCACAAACCGCAATTACCTTCACACTGTACGGCGACAACGTGTACATCATCAGTGACAAAGATGGTGAGAAGCGCGTGAGTCAATCTGTGATCAAAGTCGGTGAGCGAACTGGCGATATTGCTCATATCTTAGAAGGTGTTAGCCCGGATGACTTAGTTGTTACCTCTGGTCAGGTACGTTTAAGTAACGGCGCTAAAGTACGCATTGTCGAAAGTGATGCTCTGAAACCTTCAGCAGAAACACCAATGCTGTAATTGGGAGGAAACATGCGCTTTACTGATGTTTTTATTAAACGTCCTGTACTGGCAGTTTCGATCAGCTTCTTAATTGCTCTGCTTGGCCTTCAAGCAATCTTTAAGATGCAGGTTCGTGAATACCCAGACATGACCAACACCGTAGTCACCGTGACAACCGGCTACTATGGTGCCAGTGCCGACTTAATCCAAGGCTTTATTACTCAGCCTTTAGAGCAAGCCGTCGCTCAGGCAGATAATATCGACTTTATGACCTCATCCAGTGTATTGGGTACGTCTACCATCACCGTGAACATGAAGCTGAACACCGATCCAAATGCGGCTCTGGCCGATATACTGGCAAAAACCAACTCGGTTCGCTCTCAGCTTCCAAAAGAGTCTGAAGATCCAACGGTAACCATGTCGACCGGTTCGACAACCGCGGTTATGTACATTGGTTTCACCAGTGATGAGCTCGCTTCAAGCCAGCTAACCGACTACCTTGAACGTGTAATTAACCCACAGTTCTTTACGGTTAACGGTGTATCAAAAGTCGACCTATACGGTGGTATGAAGTACGCACTGCGTGTGTGGCTGGATCCTGCCAAAATGGCCGCTTACAACCTCACCGCCAGCGACATCATGAACGTGTTAAATGCCAACAACTACCAATCGGCAACAGGCCAGGCAGTTGGTGAGTTTGTGCTGTACAACGGCAGTGCGGACACACAGGTAAGTAACACGGATGAACTGGAAAAACTGGTTGTATCAACCAAAGAAGGTCAGGTAATCCGCTTAGGTGACATTTCTAAAGTCACTCTAGAAAAGAGCCATGACGTTTACCGTGCAAGCGCGAATGGTCAAGAAGCGGTTGTTGCTGCAATCAATGCCGCACCAAGTGCTAACCCAATCAACATCGCTGCTGATATTTTGGAGTTATTACCTCAATTAGAGAAAAACTTACCAAGCAACATCAACATGAACGTGATGTACGATTCCACCATCGCGATCAATGAATCCATCAACGAAGTAATTAAAACCATCGTTGAAGCGGCATTAATCGTACTGGTGGTAATCACCATCTTCTTAGGTTCATTCCGCGCAGTATTAATTCCTATCATCACAATTCCATTGTCGCTCATTGGTGTTGCGTTGGTAATGCAGATGTTTGGCTTCTCGTGGAACCTAATGACACTGCTAGCGATGGTTCTGGCCATCGGTCTGGTGGTTGATGACGCCATCGTTGTACTGGAAAACGTGGATCGTCACATCAAGTTAGGTGAATCACCATTCCGTGCTGCGATCATTGGTACCCGTGAAATTGCCGTACCCGTTATCGCCATGACGTTAACTTTGGGCGCGGTATACGCTCCGATCGCCATGATGGGTGGTATCACAGGTTCTCTGTTTAAAGAGTTTGCACTAACCCTCGCAGGGGCAGTATTTGTATCAGGCATCATTGCACTAACACTATCGCCAATGATGTGTGCACAAATGCTAAAAGCCAATGCAGAGCCTGGTAAGTTTGAAAAGACCGTTCATAACTTCCTTGATCGCATGACCAACAGTTATGCAAACATGCTGGCTGCAGTAATGCAACGTCGCCCAGTGTTTATCGCTTTTGCTCTTATCGTTTTTGCCAGCCTTCCGATGCTGTTTAAGTTCATTCCTAGTGAACTGGCACCATCAGAAGATAAAGGCGTATTAATGATGATGGGTACAGCGCCATCTAACGCAAACTTGGATTACATCCAAAACGCCATGAACGAAGTAAACGATCTGCTAAGTGATCAACCTGAGGTTGCCTACGCACAGGTATTCTCTGGTGTACCAAGTTCAAACCAAGCGTTTGGTATTGCTTCTATGGTGCCATGGAGTGAGCGTGAAGCCAGCCAAGAAGACGTGGTGAAACGTGTTACTGAATTGGTAAAAGACATTCCTGAAATGGCGGTAACGGCGTTCCAAATGCCTGAGCTACCAGGTGCAGGTTCTGGTCTGCCTATCCAGTTCGTTATTACCACACCGAATAACTTCGAAAGCTTATTCCAAGTGGCTAGTGATGTACTAAGTGCAGTACAAAAAAGCCCGCTGTTCGTGTATTCAGATCTGGATCTGAACTACGACTCAGCAACCATGAAAATCAACATTGATAAAGACAAGGCAGGCGCTTATGGCGTAACCATGCAAGACATCGGTATGACCCTAAGTACCATGATGGCGGATGGCTACGTAAACCGTATCGATCTAAACGGACGCTCTTATGAGGTGATCCCGCAAGTAGAGCGTAAGTACCGCCTTAACCCTGAATCAATGAATGGTTACTATGTTCGTGCGGCAGACGGTAACTCAATTCCTCTAGGTAGTTTAATTAAGATTGATGTGGTTGCAGAGCCTCGCTCGCTGCCTCACTTCAACCAATTAAACTCAGCAACCGTCGGTGCGGTTCCATCACCAACAGTTGCGATGGGTGATGCGATTACTTGGTTTACCGATACAGCAGCAGAAAAACTACCAACTGGTTACCAATACGACTTCATGGGTGAGGCTCGTCAATACGTAACAGAAGGTAATGCGCTGTACATGACATTCGGCTTAGCTCTTGCCATTATTTTCTTGGTATTGGCTATTCAGTTTGAGTCTCTGCGCGATCCATTGGTTATTCTGGTTTCGGTACCACTTGCTATTTGTGGTGCGTTAATCGCACTGGCATGGGGTGCAGCGTCCATGAACATTTACTCTCAGGTCGGTTTGATCACCCTGATTGGTCTTATCACCAAACACGGTATCTTGATTTGTGAAGTAGCAAAAGAAGAGCAACTTCATAACAAGAAAGATCGTACCTCAGCAGTAATGGAAGCAGCCAAAGTGCGTCTACGTCCAATCCTGATGACAACCGCAGCGATGATTGCTGGTCTAATCCCACTAATGTACGCAACCGGGGCAGGTGCCGCTCAGCGTTTCAGTATTGGTATTGTGATCGTGGCTGGTCTGGCAATTGGTACTATCTTCACTCTGTTTGTACTTCCTGTGATTTACAGCTACCTAGCAAGTGAGCACAAACCTCTTCCTGTCTTCCTAGAAGATAAAGATTTGGAAAAGCTAGCACGTGCAGATGAAGCTCGTAACGCACTTAAGCAGAAAGAAAGCTAATTAGTTTTTTGATACATAACTCAAAGGCTGCCCCGTGCAGCCTTTTTTGTAACTGAAAGCAGGACAAGCTATCTCGGATTGAATAGAATAATCACAATTAAAGAGGAGTCGTCATGTTTGATCCAAAAAAACTAGAGCAAGTTGCTAAGCAAATTCATGACTCAATGCCTAAGCCTGTAAAAGATCTAGGTGTAGATGTTGAGCAAAAAGTACGTCAGGTGATCCAAGGTCAACTGGGTAAATTAGACGTGGTAAGCCGTGAAGAGTTTGATGTTCAAACACAAGTGCTACTACGCACACGTCAAAAGCTAACGGAAATGGAAAAGAAACTGGCAGATCTAGAAGCTAAGCTTTCCGATAAATAAGCACTCAGACTTTTCCTGAAAAAACAGATATAAAAAAGGCTTGGTCAATATTGACCAAGCCTTTTGTTTTTATGTTGTGTTTAACTTCTTATATTTATGAGCCCCAGTTTATCTGGAGTTGTTACTATTTGCTGGCTTAACCGCCTACAGCAATTGTTTTCATGTCTGTCATGTAACCACGTAGTTCTTCACCAATAAACTCTACAGGGTGGTTACGAATAACACTGTTTACTTTAATTAGTTTCGCGTTATCTACGCCATTACCTGGTTCAGCTAGACCTTTACCAATCACATCAGTGCCTACGTTTGGCATGAACTTCTCACGTAGTAATGGAGTCGCAACGTTAGCAAATAGGTAGTTACCATATTCAGCCGTATCAGAAATAACCACGTTCATTTCGTATAGACGCTTACGAGCAATGGTGTTTGCGATCAGTGGTAGCTCATGAAGAGACTCATAGTAAGCGGACTCATCAATAATGCCTGATGCTGTCATGGCTTCAAACGCAAGCTCAACACCCGCACGCACCATAGCAACCATCAAAATACCGTTATCGAAGTACTCTTGCTCTGGGATCTCAACATCTGTTTCAGGGTAGTTTTCAAACGCTGTTTCACCCGTTTCTTCACGCCAGCCTAGCAGGTTTTTATCGTCGTTTGCCCAATCAGCCATCATAGTGCTAGAAAAGTGACCAGTGATGATGTCATCCATGTGCTTATTGTAAAGTGGACGCATTAAGTCTTTTAGCTCTTCAGAAAGGTCAAATGCTTTGATTTTCGCTGGGTTAGATAGGCGATCCATCATGTGAGTCACACCACCAAACTTCAGCGCTTCTGTCACGGTTTCCCAACCATACTGTAGAAGCTTACCTGCGTAACCAGCATCGATTCCATCAGCGATCATTTTTTCATAACAAACAATCGAGCCAGCTTGTAGCATGCCACACAAGATAGTTTGCTCACCCATTAGATCGGATTTCACTTCAGCCACAAATGAAGACTCAAGAACACCTGCACGGTGACCACCCGTTGCTGCCGCCCACGCTTTCGCGATTTCGAAACCTTCACCTTTTGGATCATTCTCAGGGTGAACAGCCATCAGAGTTGGAACACCAAAGCCACGTTTATACTCTTCACGAACTTCAGTACCTGGGCACTTAGGAGCTACCATAACAACCGTTAGGTCATCACGAACTTTCATCCCTTCTTCAACAATATTAAAACCATGAGAATAACCCAATGCAGCGCCTTCTTTCATTAATGGCATAACTGCTTCAACAACACTTGTGTGCTGCTTATCTGGCGTTAGGTTAACAACCAGATCTGCTTGTGGAATTAGATTTTCGTAGCTATCAACAACAAAGCCATTTTCACTCGCATTTTTAAACGATTGACGCTTTTCATCGATAGCAGCCTGACGAAGGGCATAAGATACGTCTAGACCTGAATCACGCATATTAAGGCCTTGGTTTAAACCTTGCGCACCACAACCTACGATCACAACTTTTTTACCCTTCAAAAAATCCGCTTCTGTTGCAAATTCTTCGCGGTCCATGAAACGACAACGGCCTAGTTGATCCAATTGCTCACGCAAGTTTAATGTATTGAAGTAGTTAGACATATTATGAACTCCGTTAAAATTCTTTCCATCAGGTCGGTATCTTATTCTGTACCGAATGAGTTCATACTAAAGCAGGTTTTTCATTGCTTAAAGTGTTATATTCACAACAAATCATTGCAATAAATGCAACATCAATGAACATAAAATATTTACAATTATTCATTCATCTATGTGATAGCAAAAACTTTAGTAAAACAGCTGCAGCCATGCATATCAGCCCTTCTGCACTCAGTCGCCAAATCCAACGTTTAGAGGAGGAAGTAGGGCAGAGTTTATTCATTCGTGATAACCGCAGCGTCGAGTTAACGAGTACAGGCAAGAAGCTATTACCCATTGCACTCAACATGACATCTGAATGGGGAAAGTTTAAATCTGATATCGCAGAGCCCACTCTACAGCTGGAAGGGGAACTTAGATTATTTTGCTCAGTTACTGCCAGTTATAGCCACCTACCCGAGCTCATCAATGAATTTAGAATCAACTACCCTCAAATTGAAATCAAGCTATCTACAGGTGATCCTGCTCAGTCCATCGATAAAGTCGTAAATGATGAAGCGGATATTGCGATCTCAGCCAAGCCCGAATCCCTGCCGGCTAAATTATCTTTTGAAACCATCAGCAACATCCCTCTGTCAGTGATAGGTCCTTCAGGGGTCAGTGGACTGAGCGTTGATCTACAAAGTACGCCAATTCAATGGGACAAAGTGCCATTTATTGTGCCAGAAGCAGGAACAGCAAGAGACAGAGCCAACAGTTGGTTTAAAAGTAACAAGATAAAACCAAACATCTATGCTCAGGTGTCAGGCCATGAAGCAATCGTGAGTATGGTCGCCTTGGGCTGTGGGGTAGGTATAGCACCAAATGTGGTGATAGAAAGCAGCCCGGTTAAAGAAAAAATTCAAATACTCAATACATCTGCGATTGAACCTTTTGAACTAGGGATCTGCTGTAAACGCTCTCAGCTCAATAACCCGCTGATTAAAGCACTGTGGCAATTAGCTGAAGATAAGTTTCTCACTACATAAAAATAGAAATCTGAAACGAAAAAAGGCTTCCCAATGGGAAGCCTTTTAGAATTCAAGCCTAGCGATGTCCTACTCTCACATGGGGAAGCCCCACACTACCATCGGCGCTATTGCGTTTCACTTCTGAGTTCGGCAAGGAATCAGGTGGGTCCACAATGCT
>NZ_JAKRGH010000003.1 GCF_022347565.1 Vibrio sp. Of7-15 | reverse complement strand
TGGTGCCCGCTACTGGACTCGAACCAGTGACACCTTGCATGTCATGCAAGTACTCTAACCAACTGAGCTAAGCGGGCAAATTGTTTTTTGATACTAAGCAGAGCTTAATATTCGAAATTGGTGCCCGCTACTGGACTCGAACCAGTGACACCTTGCATGTCATGCAAGTACTCTAACCAACTGAGCTAAGCGGGCATATTTGAATTCATATAAATGAAACTCAAAGGCTTTCGTTGAAAGCGGGAAGAATATTAACGAGAGCCTGCCATTGGTGCAAGTATAAATTTCTAATTTTTAACTTGTTTGGTCGCTTTGTGATCGTGTTGGGTGTTATTTCATCTGTTTTGGCCATTTACTTGCTTGTTGATTGATTTCTTTTATTAATTTTTGGGCTCAATCCACCCAGCTACAGTTTGGATTGGAGCAGAAAAATCATTTTTAGTTAGCCAAACAGCGACAGCATCGACATTTTTAGGAAGTTGACTAAATTCGAACCGCCAAGAAGTTGAACCTGTTTGCTGTGTTTTGGATCTCACAACAAAGTCATGCTGTAATTTTTCCCCTCTGTTTTCCCCTCTGAGTACTTTCGTTTCTTGATTGCTCGAAAGGAGAACTAAGTGAGCGGTGTATTTTCCTGGTTCTGAGTAGTTTAAGGAAAATGATCCGTCGTCAGTGTAGTGCAACTTGAGAGCACCAGAGGTGCGAGTTGATAGTGGTGGTAGGGGAGAGCGATTAAAAAAGCCACGCCACTCTTTTCCGTCTACGACAAAACCAGGTGTATAAACGGAAGATGTTCTACCATACGCTTGATAAAGCCGCTGTCTCTGGCTAAAAGAGGGATGAGAAAAGACATCTTTCCAACCAAGGTAATCCCAATAGTCTACGTGAAAAGCCATTGGGATCACCCCAGACCATAAATTGGTATTATTTTTAAAGGTGCTTAAAAACTTATCTGCGGGTGGACAGCTGGAACAGCCTTCAGATGTGTAGAGCTCGACAAGTTGTGCAGGGGCACCTTTGTGAACCCAAGTCTGAGCATGAAGCCCGAGGGGAATTAAGCCTAGCGTAAGCGTGATCAATTTAAGCATTGTGTTCTCCTTCTTCTTTATTTTTATAACAAGACCGGAAAACTAGAAAAACTATTCATAATCGGTAGGTTCAGTGAGGATTCTCGCAATAATTCAAATGATGAGTGACTTAATTACCTTTGACTTTGAATATATCCTCGAATTTACATTTTTAAACTCAATTCTAGTTTCTTGCTCTTACTATTTCTGAAATGCTGCTTTGATGATGAATGTTTGAGGTGTGGTCTCATGAGGTTTGGGTATGCGATTAAAATATAATGAAATTACAGTAGCATTGGCATTAATGTTTAGCCCTATGGCAGCGGCAGATTCTCCCGTCGCGCCTGTTACTTTAGCGGTGAGCTATACAACCGGCTTAGAAGTGAGTGAATATTGGTTGAGTGAAAAATTGGATGGTATTCGCGCATTCTGGACAGGGAAAGAGTTATTAACGAGAAAAGGGAATCCCATTCATGCTCCTCGTTGGTTTACTGAGCAGTTACCAGATATGGCGCTCGATGGAGAGTTATGGGCTGGGCGAGGAAACTTTCATGTGGTGCAAAGTACGGTGTTAGATAAAACGCCAAATGATAAAGCGTGGAAGAATATTCAGTACATGCTTTTTGATCTACCAGTCGGTATTGGTGACTTTTCTAAACGGTATTATGACTTAGAAAATATTGTCACATCACTGGATATGGATCACATAAAACTGGTTAACCAATCTAGAGTTAATTCGGAAACAGAATTGCACCTTGAATTAGATAAAGTAGCTGCAGAAGATGGTGAAGGTTTAATGTTACGTAAAGTATCAAGTAAATACATTGCGGGCAGAGACCATTCTTTAGTTAAAGTAAAGAAGCACCAAGACGATGAAGGGGTAGTGATCGGGTACACTCAAGGTAAAGGGAAATACAGCGGCTTAATGGGCGCGCTAGTGGTGCAAATGAGTAATGGAACGGTGTTTAAATTGGGTAGTGGTTTTACTGATGAGTTAAGAAAAAAACCGCCTCAGTTAGGAGAAGTGATTACCTTTCGCTACAACGGCACCACCCAATCAGGCAAGCCTAAATTTGCCCGCTATATGAGAATTCGGGTGGAATAACCTTGAATCTCGTAACTTACTGCCGGCCAATGGTGAAATTGCAGCGCTTAAATAAGGATTGCCAATACCTTACATGTTCAATGGTTGCTTGTTTGAAGTTTTCATGAATTTTTCCTTCTATGTAGTAGCCATAATAAGGAGTAAAACTTACGTTATTGGCTTGGTGTTCAGACTGATACATTGAGATTAAATGTGGTTTTATTTCTTGGTAGTCGGAATCCAGTTTGGCCAAATAAGGTTGTATTTGCTCAATGTAAAATCGAAAGAAAATATTTTGTAGGTATTTGGCCTTAGTTTGATTTCTATTAAGGCCACAAATAATGAGCTTATCGTGCTGTTTTAGTTGAGTGGTCGCCGTGGTTAGCCAGTCAGTGCTGTGCTGTAGTGAATAGAAAAGTTGGCTTAAATAACGAGTTTTCGATAAGGCTCGTTGATGAAGAAAAAGTGTGTCGACGTCAGTGGGTAGTTGGTCATACGTTATTCCTAGCTGTATGTCACTAAAATAACGGATAGCTTGAAGCGTGGGAGTTGAACTGTGCATTTGTGTTATGGGCAACATGATGGGAAAGGGCTGTAATTGTTTATTCCATTCTTCTGAGGCCACGATGGTATTCCAATAACGTTGCAGTAATTGCTCTTGTTTTTGACTTTGAATATTAAGCAGCTCTGAGCGTGTCTCTTCGCGGAGGGCAGAAGAAACAAGGCATTTCTTTAAGGTATGTGAAAAGTTTATTTCGTAATGAAGCACATGAAATTCATCTTGCACTTTCCCTAAAATAGAGTTTCGTTCGGCAATGAGCTGGAATAAACCGCACTTTCTTAGTTCGTAGGCATCGAGTAACCCCATCCGAATATCTTCAATTGATACTCTTAGTTCTCTTTTTTCTGGTAAAGCTGGAATGGAGTGTGCTTTAAATGGCACTACATCTTGATCTTGTACATTGGCAAGCCTATTGAGATAGGTACTGAATACGTCTTCGGTTGGATCAGAATGGAAGCAACCTGATAATGGCAATAAACAAAAGTAAAGTAGCAGGTTTTTCAGTCTGGTCTTCACATCAAAAGTACATCTAAGAAGGCGTAAATTAAGAGTAAGTCAGAATGGGAAGGGAAACAATAAGGAAATGGCGAGTCACGGGGTGGTTAACCTTGTGACTCGCTATGTTTTAACTAGAAGCCATGACTAGTTGGGTATTGCTGTCTTGTTTGTGAATCCAACGTAAGCGTAAGCCCAACAGAACCGCAGCAGTACTTAAACCAACAATAAAGCCAATCCAGAAACCATAAGCACCCATAGGTTCAACAATCCAATCGGTCATACCTAAAACATAACCTAGTGGTAATCCACATAGCCAGTAAGCAATAAAGGTTCGGTTAAAAATGGCTCTCATGTCTTTATAACCACGTAACGCACCGCTGGCAATGACTTGAATTGCATCAGTACACTGATAGATCGCGGCGAATAACATGAGTTGAGCAGCAATGGTGATCACTTCTTGGTTATCGGTATACAGCAAAGCGATGTATTCTCTGAAAATAACCGTCAGCCCAGCAGTAATAAAGGCTGTGAATAAACCAAGCAGCAACCCACAATGCGAGGCAATTTTAGCCCCATCAATTTGTTCTTCACCAAGCTGGTGGCCAACACGAATACTCACCGCAGCACCGATGCTCATTGGTAGCATAAAAACAATGGACGAGAAGTTAATCGCAATCTGATGAGCAGCGACCGTGATAGGGCCAAGAGGCGCGACTAAAATAGCGACCACCGCAAACAGCGTGACTTCAAAAAACATGGCTGCGGCAACAGGGAAGCCTAACTTAAACAGGCGAATTTGCGCACTTAATTTTGGTTTATGAAAGTGTTCAAACAGTTTCACTTGTTTTAAGCGTTTGGAGGTGATCACGTAAAGGAACATGGCAAAAAACATGAGCCAGTATACGATCATTGTCGCCACACCACACCCGATAGCGCCTAGCTCTGGAGCACCAAACTTTCCATAGACGAAAATCCAGTTAAGCGGAATATTCGCCATTAAGCCAATAAAGCCGATGATCATGGCAGGTACTGTCAGTGATAGGCCATCGGAGAAGCTGCGTAAAGTTTGAAAAAGCAAAAAAGCAGGCACAGCCCAAGTAACCGCATGCATATAACCAATGGTTTTATCTGCCAGCACGGGTTCAACATCCATATATCGAATGATCCCTTCTGCATTATATAAAATAAGCATGATGGGAATGGAAATAAGAAGTGAAAGCGTAAAGCCTTGTTGTACTTCATAAGGGATTTTTTGTTGCTGACCCGATCCATTGAGTTGAGCGACAATAGGCACAAGCGCCATTAAAAGACCAACTCCAAACAAGATTGAAGGTAGCCAAATACTCGCTGCGACGGCAACCGCTGCCATGTCAGTGGCGCTTACGCCACCAGCCATAACGGTGTCTACAAAGCCCATGGAAGTTTGGGCAACATGAGCGATGAGCACAGGTGTAGAGAGTTTTATTAAACGTGGTATTTCAAGCTGGTATCTGTGCACAGACATCTCCTAGAACACTTAGAACAACATTGTATACAACAAAGTTGAGAGAGATAAAGACACCATGTGTTGAACAAGAGAGAAGTTCAACGGATCATGTCATTAGTTAGAACCGTTGATTATATCTATGCGAGTTGTTTATACAACTTAAACTATGTTCACATTTTCATCTAAGCAGCGAAAGCAGTTTCTGCCATTACCTTTTGCCAGATAAAGTTGCTTATCTGCGTAGCGGTAGGCTTTGATTGCACTTTCTACGCAGGGTGCGATGCCAATACTGGTTGTTATAGAAAAAACATCCTCGTTATCAGTACGTAAGATTAGGCTTTCAACTTCTTTGAGTAATATACAGGCTAGGCACTCAGCTTCTTTTTGTGTACGACATGGTGCCCAAATTGCAAATTCTTCCCCACCAATGCGGCCAAAAATCGTATTTTTATCGAGGCTACTGATGATTGCCTGAGAAAATTGTTTGAGGGTTTGATCGCCAATGTGATGACCGTATTGATCGTTAACGGCTTTAAAGTGATCGATATCCAATAGAAGAAGCCAGCCCTGCCCAGGTTGTTGCTTTTCGTTGACTTGCTCCCAGAAGAAGCGGCGGTTTGCGGCCCCTGTGAGTGGATCTTGGTTTGCCAATTGGGTTAATTGTTGATTTGCGTTTAACAGATCTTGAGTTCGTTCTGCTATTTTTTGTTCTAGTTGCTGATTATTTTGTTCCAGTAGGGCATTCAGTCGAACGGTTTCCTTTTTTTCTGTTTTCAGTTGCTTAATGGTACGTTTGAGCTGGGTGGTCATTTTGTTAAACGTGCGGGCCAATAAACCAAATTCATCTTTACGCGTGGTATCGACGTAAACATTCAGGTTTCCTTTGCTGATTTGGTTTGATGCATAAGTGATTTGGCGGATAGGGGAGAGAAGACGTTTCATTGTGAAAAAGCCAATTAATAGCGTTAAGGCTAGAATGGTAATGGTGATGCCTTGCGCCAGTATACTGGTTTGCCATAGCTTAGGCATAAAATCAGCGGCTGGGGCTACAGACACAACCCACCAAGTCTCTGTTTCATTAAATTGATAAGGGCGATAATAGACCAGCCACTCTTCATTTTTCACCGTAAGCGTTGTTGTACCAGCCTTCATCTCTTGTTGATCGAAAGATTGCCAAATTTTGGTATTAATGCCACTTTGGCTATGTAAGCTTGGCTGCAAATCAAAATGGTTAGGTACTGTATTATGAATGTTGGTGATGGTGGAACCATTCTGAGCAAAAATGAACGAGTCTCCATTAGCACTTAAAATGGCGTTTGCAAGATTGTTATTGATGGCGGAGATATTCAGGTCAAGGCCATAGACGCCTACCAAGTCACCACCATCGGTATAAACAGCTTGAGATAAAGTAACCCCTGATTTTTGACGAAATGGGTACATATAGCTGCCAGTCCAAACTGGTTCAGTGGAAGTAACGGCGTGTTTGAACCAATCTCGTGTTCGTGGGTCGTACTCTTTTTTTAGAGGTGTGTATATTCCCTGTTGGTATCTTACGTATTGATTGGGGTGGTCGGATTGTTGAATTGAGAAAAACTCGCCATTATCAGAACGCCCTGCCAGTGTGAATTGACCGCTGGTAGAGGCAAAATAAAAATGACTGATGTTTTTGTGGAACATGATATTCCACTTTAAATAATCTGCGAGAGCGACAGAGTTATCGGTGATTTCAATATGCATTCCACCAGAAAGTTGCTGGTTCAGCATAATATTATTTCCTTCACTGATGAAGGTGTCTAATTTTGAAATAATGGCGTCGCTCACATGACTATAAACATCTTTTACGGTATCCGATAAAATCTTTTTTGTTTTGTGTTGCCAAACAGAGATAATGGATATGGAGAGGCATAACACTAATAGAGATAGTGTAATCTGAACTTTAAAGGCGTAGCTATTTCGTAGTGCAGAAAACATATTATACCATGAGTGATAGATAGCGGTGTAAATTTGACGGGTGTCAAAAAAATGATTATACACAATTTATTACAACTGTCGATGTCAAGGAGTTCAAATGTTTACGGGAATTGTACAAGGCACAGCAGAAATAATTGAGATTAATAAAAAAGAGAATTTTCAGGAGAATATTATAAAATTACCTGAGGAATTAACATCAGGTATTGAGTTAGGTGCTTCGATTGCAAATAATGGTTGTTGCTTAACCGTAACGAAAGTGAATGGACGGTTGGTGCACTTTGATTTAATGCAAGAAACACTTAAGTTAACAAATTTAGGAGCCGTAAATATTGGCGATGAAGTTAATATTGAAAGGGCGGCAAAGTTTGGTGACGAAATTGGTGGTCATTCTATGTCAGGTCATATAATGACAATGGCTACAGTGAAAGAAATTATTAGAACACCAAATAATTGCAAAATATATTTCGAACTTGAAGCTAAGTTTATGAAATATGTTTTTGCAAAGGGATTTATTGGTATTGATGGAATTAGTTTAACTATTGGTGATGTGGAAGGTAATGCTTTTTCAGTGAACTTAATTCCTGAAACATTAGAGCGCACTAACATTGATTCCAGAGTTGTTGGCGATAAAATTAATATTGAAATTGATCCACAAACACAAGCGGTAGTTGAAACCGTTGAGCGAGTATTAGCAAATCAAGTTAGCTAATGTTTGCTGAGCTGTTGTTTTACTGAATCCTTGCTATTTCAAGGAACTATCACTATAAGCCACCCCAGTAAAAGCTTCATAACTGGGGTGTCTACATGAGTTTAAACTGCGTTTCCCGCTTAGAATATTTGCTCATCATCGGCATCAATATAAAGGTTGATGGTTTTGTGTTGCTCATCAACCTGCATATTTAAATGAATGGCTCTGCAGCATGCAGGACAGTCATCATAAAAATCCTGGCTACCATTGCTTGAGTCTAATGTGATACCAATTTTGTGACCACAATGAGGGCAAGAAACTCTTTTCTCAACATAATTTTTCACAAGCTCAACTCCTAAATATAAAGCCAATTTATAACTTTTTCGTCCCTGTTGAAATTATAGTAGAGTGCAAAAATTATTTTTGCCGAAAATTAAGTGGAAAAGTTGATTGTTCCCAAAGTATTATGATTATGAATCATAAAATAAGACTTAAATTGTAAAAATCTAATGCGACAGAATTATCAATAATGAATCAAATATCATATATGTAAATTTATTATTAAATAAGGTCGATGAATTTACTTTAAATTTATCATTTGATTTCAGAATGTAAATGATTGTTCTCGATTTTCCTAAAAGTTATTTTTAACTGAAATAAAAGTTTAGCTTTTATATACCTTTGATAGGTGGATTTTAATTAATATTAGATAAAAGTATAGGATCCTTTCTTTCCAATTAAAGTTACTGTTTGTTTTATCATCAAACTCTATTTTGCTCCTATAATTAAATTTTATAAAAATAAACCAAGTGATGAGGGCTAAGTGATGAATTTATCTGATACCGTTCAAAGAGGCTGGGAAGCCGTTGGCGCAGGTGATTTTGATGCTTTAGTTACTGACTATGTTGAAGATATGAAGTTTGTTATGCCGAGGCAGAGCCTCTCAACTTATCGTTTTGTTCAAATTCAATGGTGAAAAGATCTATGAAGAGAGATGGTTTATTGATACAGAGCAGTGGAAAAGTGCCGCCAAGTGACAATGTCACCTAGTGGCACTCAGTATTTAAAAGCTACGTATGTTGCAGTGTTGTGGAGAGTGCTGGCAAATCAGTACTCTGTACGTAGCTAAAGGTAGATGATCTAGTTGAGTTTTAGCTTGGCAATAATTTGTTCAGCATGGACTAGGTAGTCACCACCAAACATATTGCAATGATTCAAAATATGATACAAATTATAAAGATCACGTCTATCAGGGTAGCCTTTATCTAGACTTTGAACAGATAAATAGCCGTTAAAGAAAGCTTCAGAGAAACCACCAAATAGTTCAGCCATTGCAATATCACATTCATGATCACCCCAATAGCAGGCTGGATCGTACATGATTGGCCCCGATACGGAGACGGACACATTTCCGTGCCATAGATCACCATGAAGAAGGGAAGGGCGTGGGTGGTGGTGGGCTAGTATTTTCTGGCTATTATGCACAATAGTATTGATGTTGCCGAGTTTGATGCCTTTTTCGGCGGCGAGTTGTAATTGCCAACCTAAGCGTTGCTCTGAAAAAAATGTACTCCATTTCCGGTGCCATTCGTTGGGCTGTAAAGTTGAGCCAATGTAATTATCGCTGTCAAAACCGAATTCTGCTTGTTCTCCCCATTGGTGTTGCCTAGCCAGTTGAATACCAAGGGTTTCAGATTGCTCTTCATTAAGGAGAGGCTTTGTCGGGAGGTAATTCAATACTAAAAAAGAGCACTCTTTGGTGGTTCCGACATGGATCACTTCAGGAACATCCACACAGTCAGCATTTCTTAAATGATTGAGGCTTTCCACTTCTGAGACAAACAGTCCGAGCATGGATTTTTTATTGATCTTAACAAAATAGCGTTCTTCACCATTTGAAATGACATAACACTCATTGATTTCACCACCATCAATGGTCTCGTGTTCTGTGATTACAAAAGGTTTTTCAAGAATGTTAGAAACTTGCTGAGAAATAGCCTGCCACATAGAAGGGATCTCCATAGATGCAATGGATCATAGATTATTACGCCTCATCAATATCTTAGTTCATATTTATGAAGGTGAACTGTTATCTCTACCACAAACCTAGCATTCTTAGGCGCAAAGTGATGGGAAATGGTTGGAAAGCATGCTGAATAAAAAGCATCTATAGTTTTATCTGTAGTCGTCTATGTAGGGTGTATACGATGCACTATGAGTCTGGTCTGCTGACCTTATTTTTTGTCATTCTTGCACTGATTATTGGTGCCTTTGTTCGACATGGTCTTAAAAATCTTCAAATACCTTACACTGTCGCTCTATTAATTATTGGTTTGTGTCTTGGTCTCTTGCACAGAACAGAGTGGTTCGACGCCTACACCCCACTATTGGCTAATACGCTTGATCTGGTTATTGATATTAGCCCCCATATTATTATGTTTGTTTTTCTTCCTACTTTGATTTTTGAAAGTGCTTTTGCGATGGAAGTGCACCTTTTTCGAAGAATGTTCACGCAAATCGCTTTATTGGCTATTCCCGGGTTATTACTGGCAACAACATTAACGGCAAGCTTGGCTAAGTGGGTTTTCCCTTGGGATTGGAGCTGGGCGCTTTGCTTTCTTTTTGGTGCGTTGATCAGCGCAACGGATCCTGTGGCAGTAGTGGCGTTACTCAAAGAGGTGAGTTCCCGTAAACGACTGGAAACATTAATTGAAGGGGAATCGTTATTTAATGATGGTACGGCCATTGTGTTCTTTTCTCTGTTTTATGGCTGGGTGATCTCAACTTCCGATATAAATGTGAATGCATTTGCTGTTGCAGGGCAGTTTGCTTGGGTGGTTTCAATAGGATTGGCTATTGGGGTTGCACTGGGCGGTTTAAGCATCATATGGATTGGGCGAGTGTTCAACGATCCAATGATTGAAATTACGCTCTCTATTGCTGCGGCGTATTTAGTGTTCTTTATTGCGGAAAGCATTCATGTGTCTGGTGTTGTATCGGTTGTCGCACTTGCTTTGATGTTTGCCAGTATTGGCCGGACACGAGTCTCGCCCGAAGTCGCTGGTTTCTTACATCACTTTTGGGAAATGATGGCGCACATAGCCAATACCTTGATTTTCTTGTTGGTAGGGGTATTGATTGCAGCTCGTGTTCCATTGAATGACATTGAGCTTTGGAAAATGTTGTTCATTTTATATATCGGTATTTTCTTCATTCGAGGTTTTGCCATTGTGGTGTTTATGCCGATTTTAAAACGCATTGGCATAGGGATTACCAATGAAAAAGCCATTGTTCTATTGTGGGGAGGATTAAGAGGAGCGGTGTCGTTGGCTTTAGCGCTCACTATTGCAGCCGATGATTTGATTCCAAAAGTGATTGGTGATCAGATCTTATTCTTATGTGCAGGTATCGTAGTACTGACGATCTTGGTGAACGGTTCCAGTATGGGGTTGTTATTAAAGTGGCTAGGGCTAAATAAGTTGCCTGATGCGAAACAAGCGACTGTCGACAAAGCGAGTTCAAAAATTCATGAGGCTCTTAATGATTTACTGCCAGGTATGATGGAGAGTGAGTTTTTAAAAGGGGCTGACTGGCAAGATGTTAAAAAGGCAGCAAAGCTAGGGTCGATCACGAAAGAATTAGAAAATGAAACGGAAACCATCAGTGATGAAGAATTGGCTATAGCGTTTCAGCGGCGTTTGTTAGAAACAGAGCGTAAAAACTACTGGACTCAATTTGAACAAGGTACATTGGGCAAGCAAGCGACCAATATTTTGGTTCGCGCAGTAGAAAAAGCACTAGACGGTGAACCGCAAATTGGACCGAGACAGGCACTGTATCGAGTGTGGAGAACGCCGCCTATTTTAGATTCACTGCGCCAAGTATACGGCATTAAACGACTGGTTTTATCTGCACTGTACGAGCGTTTAGCACTGGGCTATGACGTTGCGCGTGGTTTTATTCAAGCGCAAGATGAGCTTCATTCTCACATTAAAACGTTAGCTCCTTGTGAAAGCCAAGCAGAGCTGGTGCATGATCAAGTGGAACAAAATAAAAAGTTAACGGTGCAACACATTCAGCAGATCCGAGAAAGCTTTCCTGAAGTGGTCAATGCATTGGAAACACAGGCCGCGTCACGTTTGTTGCTCAATCGTGAGCGTGCGGTTATTCAGCAGCAATTAAAGCAAGCCGTATTAGATATGCCTGAAGCGGTTCGTATGATCAATGATGTTGAAACTCGCATGGAAGCCTTACAAAAAAGTCCGCTCAGTAAAAATCCGGTTCAAATTGAGCAATGGCAGCGCTTAATGCCATGGACGAAAGATACCCGCGAGCAAACACGCACTAAGCTAGTGAGTATGATGCAGCACAGTATCTATAACGATGGTGATGTTATTGCAGAGCAAGGAAAAAACCTGTGTGCTTTGGGTATTGTCGCGCAGGGAACCGTTATTGTGAGCGAAATAAAAGATGATGAAAAAGTGACTCGTTTGATTGGACCGGGTGAAAATTTCGCTGGGCTGTCATTACTTTCGACCATCAGCCCGGCTAATTATCAAGCTCAAAATACTTGTAATATTGTTTGGCTACAAGGTGAACAATTAAAAACACTTATGACTCAAGATGTTAAATTATCTCAAGCGATTGCTAAATTGATGCTGTAATCCTTTCCACAACTCGATCCAGTTCATTTTTTCCTGCTGATATTTGTGTTACTTTATTCTGGTCTGACCTGATTGCTCCTAATTACCTCATTTCATGTTGTTTCTTTTATGTTAGTTCGTGTGAATAAATAGTGTGCTCGAACGCTCAGTTTTAGTTCGTTTTTGTTTCGTTTTTGTTTTAAAAGGGTACATTCTCTTTCGCACAATCAAAGTGAACCCTACACAAAAATAAAACAAAGGAACTGAAATAATGACTCACACAAAAAAACATACTCTGTTGGGAGAGTGTCTAGCTGAGTTTATAGGAACTGGCTTACTGATCTTTTTTGGTGTTGGTTGCGTAGCAGCGTTAGTGTTAACTGGTGCCAGTTTTGGCCAATGGGAAATTAGCATCATGTGGGGCTTAGGGGTAAGTATTGCCATCTACTGCACTGCGGGTGTGTCCGGCGCTCATATTAACCCTGCTGTTACTATTGCACTTGCTGCTTTCCACGGATTTGATAAGCAGAAAGTACTCCCTTATATCGTGTCTCAGCTGGCGGGGGCGTTTTGTTCAGCGGCGTTGGTATATGGTTTATACAGCAACTTGTTTGTTGATTATGAGGTTGCGAATGGTTTTGTTCGTAGCAGTGAAGCGGCACTGTCAACGGCTGGTATTTTCTCTACTTACCCACATCCTTCTTTATCCTTCTTTGGTGCGGTAGCAGTTGAATTTATAATTACAGCGGTATTGATGTTTGCCATTTTAGCATTAGGTGATGAGAACAACGGTGCGTCTCGTGGAGCAATGAACCCATTACTGATCGGTATTCTTATCGCAGTAATTGGTGGTTCTTTAGGCCCACTAACTGGTTTTGCTATGAACCCAGCACGTGATTTTGGTCCTAAGTTCTTCGCATATTTAGCGGGTTGGGAGCATGCACTTACAGGCGCGAAAGACATCCCATACTTCATTGTTCCAATCTTAGGCCCAATTGCTGGTGCATGTTTTGGCGCTTGGGCATATCCAAAAGCCATCGCACAATTTTTACCTAACGTAGGAACTGGCTGTACGATTCCAAATCAGTGTGAAGAATCGGAAGAACAACAAGAAGTACGTGTTTAAAACTAAAATTATTAATAAAACAATTTATCGTTGAAACAATAAGGAATCTCCCATGACTGAGCAAAAATACATCGTAGCATTGGATCAAGGTACAACCAGTTCTCGTGCTGTTATTTTGGACCACGATGCCAATATCGTGAGTGTCTCTCAGCGTGAATTTACTCAAATCTACCCTCAAGCGGGGTGGGTGGAACATGACGCATTAGAAATTTATGCGACTCAAAGCTCAACGCTTGTAGAGGCGTTAGCAAAATCAGGGATTCATTCTGACGAAGTTGCTGCCATTGGTATCACGAACCAACGTGAAACCACCATTGTTTGGAACAAAAATACGGGTAAACCTGTATATAACGCTATTGTTTGGCAATGTCGCCGTACTGCGGATATTTGTGAAACACTAAAAGAAGACGGCCTAGAAGAGTACATTCGTGAAAACACAGGCCTTGTTGTGGATCCATACTTCTCAGGCACAAAAATTAAGTGGATTTTAGATAACGTTGAAGGTGCTCGTGAACAAGCTGAAGCGGGTGAACTGCTGTTTGGTACGGTAGATACTTGGCTTGTTTGGAACATGACGCAAGGCCGAGTGCATGTAACGGATTATACCAACGCATCTCGTACTATGTTGTTTAATATTAACTCTCTAGAGTGGGATGAGAAACTACTGAAAGCGTTTGATATTCCATTGTCCATGATGCCTGAAGTTAAATCGTCATCAGAAGTGTACGGCAAAACAAACATTGGTGGTAAAGGCGGAACGCGTATTCCAATTGCAGGTATTGCGGGTGATCAACAAGCGGCACTTTACGGTCAAATGTGTGTAGAGCAGGGGCAAGCGAAGAACACATACGGTACTGGCTGTTTCTTATTAATGAACACAGGTAAAGAGAAAGTTACTTCGAAGAATGGCCTTCTAACGACACTGGCGTGTGGCCCAAGAGGTGAAGCTGCGTATGCTCTTGAGGGCGCGGTATTCATGGGGGGGGCGTCTATTCAATGGCTTCGTGATGAAATGAAGTTGCTGGCGGATGCAAAAGACTCAGAATATTTTGCCACAAAAGTAGATACCTCTAACGGTGTGTACGTTGTTCCTGCCTTTACTGGTTTAGGGGCACCATACTGGGATGCATACGCTCGTGGTACGATTGTTGGCCTAACTCGTGGCGTTAACTCTAACCATATTATTCGTGCAACCCTTGAAGGTATTGCTTACCAAACCCGTGATGTATTGGATGCCATGCAAGCGGACTCTGGCATTAAGTTGTCGGCACTGCGTGTTGATGGTGGTGCAGTAGCGAATAACTTCCTGATGCAGTTCCAATCAGACATTCTAGATACAGAGGTTCACCGCCCAGAAGTGACGGAGGTAACCGCGTTAGGTGCTGCTTACTTAGCCGGTTTAGCGGTTGGTTTCTGGGATAGCCTAGATGAGCTGGCAGATAAAGCCGTGATTGATCGTTCTTTTGAGCCGCAGTGCGATGAAGTAAAACGTGAAAAACGCTACAAAGGTTGGAAACGTGCGGTTAAATGTGCGCAATCTTGGGCTGATATGCACGATGAAGACTAACAATCTCGAATATACACCTATATGATTAAAAGAGCGTCTTCGGACGCTCTTTTTGTTTCTATTCGAACATATTATGATTTAAATCACGTAGCTGGGGGCTTGTTACATTGCTATTCATGGCTTGCTAGGTAAACTAATTTCCAAAGAAGTAATTGGAATAAGGATATACGGTTCGTGAAACAAACCAAGAGACACCAAGAAATAATCGATCTTGTTCAGAAGCACGGTTACGTTAGCACTGATGATCTTGTTGAACGTTTTAACGTTAGTCCGCAAACCATTCGCCGTGATCTTAATGAGCTTGCTGATGAAAATAAAATTCGTCGTCATCATGGTGGGGCAACCATTCCTTCAAGCTCAGTAAATACCGCTTACAATGCACGTAAAGTCATGCAATTAGGTGAAAAAGACAGCATTGCTCAAGCCTTGGCAAAACACATCCCAGATGGTGCAACCCTGTTCATTGATATAGGTACAACACCAGAAGCAGTGGCAAGAGCGCTGGCAGAAAGCCATAAAGATTTACGTATTGTGACCAACAACATTAATGTGGCCAGCATATTAATGGGTAAAGACGACTTCAAAGTAATTCTAGCTGGTGGAGAAGTTCGTAATAAAGATGGTGGCATAGTGGGGGAAGCTACCCTCGACTTTATCTCTCAGTTCCGTTTAGATTTCGGTATATTGGGTATTAGTGGTATCGACTACGATGGCTCATTGCTGGATTTTGATTACCATGAAGTGCGTGTGAAAAAAGCCATTATTGAAAACAGCCGTAGTGTATTCCTTGCAGTTGATCATACTAAATTTGGCCGTAATGCTATGGTGAATTTAGGCAATATTTCAGAAATCCACTTGTTGATCACAAACGAAGAGCCACCTGTTGAGATCACTGCAGTATTGAATGAACACGATATTGCTTATGAGGTAATTAGAACTTAGTACCGACTTATCTCTTTAGTTATAGATTTGATTAACAACAAAGCTGGAACACTCTTCCAGCTTTTTTTATCTAAGAAAACCGTTTAATTATTTGCATCATTGTTATATACACAAATCCCTTTTAAAAGAAAGACATTTCATTTCAATATAAATGCCACTGGTTTCTTATTTTATCCGTCTTGTAACCTTAGTCACATTTGTTTAACTTTGAATGTTTAATATGCTCGTTCGAGCTTTTTGTGGTCTGACCTCTATGCTAAGTTGGTTTTATTACGTAGTACTAACCGCTTTCATAAAAGGAGATTCATTTTGAAAAAAGCATCGATTGCACTTTTACTGTGCTGTGGATTTCTGAGTTCTGCACAAGCAACGGATTGGGTAGAAGACAGCGAATTATCAGGCTTTGAAACAACAACATTGTCGTTGCAAGATGACTACGATGGGGTAGCGATCGCGACTGTGATCAGGCAGAGAAATTCCGAAGATAGTCAAAAAGCCGTGTTGTACATTCATGGTTATTCAGACTATTTCTTTCAAGAAGAGATGGCTCAAAAATATCTAGACAATGGGTATAATTTTTACGCTATTGATCTTCGTAAATACGGCCGTTCGATATCGGAAAATACCCTTCATCCAAATATGATGAAAGACATCAGCGAATATGATGAGGAAATTACGAAAGCAATTACATTGATTCGTGGCGAAGAGGGGAATACACAGTTACTACTGGCTGGTCATTCCACTGGTGGATTGATCGGTGCAACGTATGCCAATAAGTTTAAGGCAGATAAAACAATAGATGCTGTTTTTTTAAATAGCCCGTATTTAAACAAAGTGCCCACAGGAGCCTCTGCGATTATGGCGTTGGGCTTAACGTGCCCATTTTGTGAGCTACCAACACCACCAAACCTAAAAGTGTATGGTCAATCCATTAGCGATCAATATTACGGTGAGTGGGATTTTAACCTTGATTGGAAGCCTGTAGGTAGAGACGGAGGAGATATCCCTGTTTATGCTGGTTGGCTGCGTGCTGTGTACATGGCTCAACATAAAGTGAAAGAGGGGTTAGATATAGAAGTGCCAATTTTGGTTATGCACTCTAAATACAGCTATAAACCACTTTTTTATACAGACAAAGCTTCCACGATGGATACGGTATTGGTGGTAGATGAAATTAATGAATATGCGGATTATTTAGGCGATCATGTAACTAAAATTCGCGTCGACGGTGGGTTACATGATTTAGTGTTATCGGAACAAAGTGTTCGAGACCAAGTGTATTACGAGCTGTTTCGTTGGTTAGATGGTTACCTGAAGTAGTAGAAATATAAAAAGATGAGCTGTGAAGACCATCATATGGTTTATATGATGGTCTGAGTGTTCGGCGTTTAATCAAGAATAATATGAGGCAAGTAGCGAGATAAATCTTGCGTCACGAGTGAGCTGTCTTCACGAAGTGAAATGCCCGCAGGTTCATCGTTAATCAGCCAGCTTCCAATTAAGGTGTAGTTATCTTTAAATTTAGGTAACGGATGGAAAGCTTGAATAATATGACCTTCTTCCCCATAAGGGCCTTCCGTATCTAAGGCTATTTTTCCATTACGCACTACCTGAATGTTGGCACCTTCACGTGAAAATAATGGTTTGATTACGTAATCTTTGAGCTGCTTTGCTTTTGGATCATCAGCAAAATAAGAAGGCAACAAATTAGGGTGGTTAGGAAACTTTTGCCACAATGCTGGCAGTAGAGCTTTATTGGAAATAATGGATTTCCACATCGGCTCTAACCAGTTTACTTTGGCACTGTTCAAATGTTGCGCATACTCTTCACGGAACATGAACTCCCAAGGATAGAGTTTAAACATCCAGCGAATAAGGCGATCATCGGAGTCCGTAAATTCACCGTCGGCGGTAACACCAATATCTTCAATGTGTACAAATGCGGTATTCAAACCAGCTTCTTTAGCGCAGTCTTCCATGTATTGAACTGTACCGCGATCTTCTTCAGTGTCTTTGCAACATGAAAAATGAAGTGTCTGGCCTGGCTGTAGGCGAGCAAGCTCTTGGAAGCGAGCCATCATTAATTCTTGAAGTAAGTTGAACTGATCAGCATCTCGTCGGATCTTGCCACTTTTTACTAAGTCTTCTAGCCAAAACCACTGCCAAAAACCCGTTTCGTACAGTGACGTTGGTGTATCGGCGTTGTTCTCATAAAATTTTGCAGGGCCAGTGCCGTCGTAGGCTAAATCAATACGAGAGTAGAGAGAAGGCTCTTTACGTTTCCATGAGTCAAGCACGTTTTGCCACATGGCTTCTGGAATTTGAAAGCGTTTTAGCCAGTAATCATCTTTGACAACCATATCCACAACGTCGAGGCACATTTCATGGATTTCTTTGGTTGGATCTTCAAGATCTTTTTCGATCTGGTTTAACGTAAATTGATAATAAGCGCTTTCATCCCAGTAGGGTTCACCATACATGGTGTGGAAGCCAAAGCCATATTCAGCAGCAAGCTGTTGCCAGTGTTTTCTTGGGGTACTTTCAATACGAAGCATTGGGATCTCTGAAGGTCTTCTTAACAGCAGAAAAGGCCAGCGTTGTGTTGCTGGCCTGTATCATAAGGGAGTGAGTTTTTAGCCGCCCCAGCTAGAACCCCAGCTCTTAGAGCTTGAGCTAGATTTAGAGCTTGAGCTGCTCCAGCTCGATTTTGCTGAAACTGTTGAGCCAAAGCCACCACGAGAAATGGTGCGTGTAACCACAGGCTTTGGTTTCATCTCGCTTTCACTAATCAGTACAGTGCTTTTGCTGTATTTAGTTCCGTACTTGCGGCCGTCGGAAGTAATCCAATCGTTATAGTACACACTGCTTGAGTTAGTAGAACTAAACATTGGCTGAGAGTAATAGCTTTGATTATTATGCCGTACGCGAGCAAACATAAATCCGCTCATTGCTGGCATAAACCAGTTATTATTTGGCGTTTCAACACAGCCACTATAACCGAACTCATAAGCACAGTTTTCTAATGTTTTGTATTTCGGTGCGGTTTTTGCCGCCTCTTTTAATGCATCCTGATATGCTGAGCGACATTGGTAAGCATAGTTAGGGTGATCATCAATACAATCATCAATGGTGCTGTAGATGGTTGTTTTTGTTCTGTTATCACTACATCCAGCTAACATGGCGCTAGCAACGGCGATGGACACTGGCGCTACACTAAAAGTGCGCCAATTTTTTCGCATTTGTGGAAGAACAACGTTTTGACTACGTTTCATGTGCCCTCCTAGTACGTCATGCAGGCAGCGTTTAGAAGGCCAATAGCAATAGACATTGAGCCCATGACTACGCCAGCAGGGATTTCGTTGCCCTTAATGCGTTCAACTAATTTAGGCATGAAACCAAATCGAACAATAGCGTAGGCGATAACTTGGGCAATTAACGCAACAACACCCCAGATAGCAAAATCAATTAAATTTACAGAGTTAGAAGCAGCACTCGCAATCGCTAAGCTATAACCAATAAATGCACCGGATAACGTAAGTGCAGCCGCAATATTTTGCTCTTCTTTTACCAGTTTCCATTCATCGTATGGTGTGATACGAATATATACAAACTTAAAGATAAGCAGAAAGACAATAGATAGACCGAAATAAAGAGCAAATGAGCCGAGGCCGGCCAGAGAGAGAGCAAACTGGGACATAGTATTTCCTTATGGTTTTAAACTTACCCATACCTTATAAAATCAAGCGGTTGCAGCTTAATCAATAACGTTTATTTAATCAATTAAATTTATTAGAACATATCATCTTGTTGTTTTTATTACTGTTTACAATATGGCCTTAATGATATTTTAGTTAATATATATCGATGATTTTTTTGACATTAAAAACACTTAATTATTTGGAATAATCTGTTTGGAGTAAAAAATGAGCAAATATAAAATAGAAGACATTGCTTCAAAATATGATGGAGAAATATGTCATATCATAAAAGAAGTTGGGAAAGAATATGGTGCTGTTGGTGAAGGGTTTGGTCCTTCAGATCCTGAAGTCAGTTGTATGAGCCAACACTATAGTGATAAAACTCGCAGTTTGTATTTAGTGGCGACCATTAATGGCAAAATTGTGGGGGGCAGTGGTATTGCGGCTTTTAACGGCAGTGATAAAGTGTGCGAATTACGAAAACTCTTCTTATTACCTGAAAGCCGTGGCCTTGGAATTGGTAAAGCACTTACCTTACAGTGTTTAGAGTATGCTAAATCGAAAGGGTATACGCAATGCTATTTAGATACCTTAACCAGCATGACATCGGCGGTGTCTTTGTATGAAAAGCTAGGCTTTACACACCTAGATAAACCATTAGATGGCACCATTCACAGTGGTTGTGATGTATGGATGCTAAAAACGTTATAACAACGATGAGGAATACGTTTGCTTACCTATCAGTTTGATGATTTTAATGGAGTGATTATAGATACTTGTTCTGTTCATGAAGATAAAACCAGTTTCTTGTCTCACCTTAAGGATTTACTCACATTCGTCTCAGGCCATAAACGGCTAATTTGGCTGACACTACCAATAACAAAATCACACTTAATCGATGTGGCTACCGATCTTGGTTTTGTTTTTCATAACTGCTTAGAAACTCAAATCACTCTAGTGTTAAGGCTGGTGGAGGATGCCTATGCGCCTTTTGTTCCCACTTACACACTAGGTGGTGGGGCGCTTGTTATTAATGACAACAATGAAGTGTTGATGGTGAAAGATCGTTGGTCAAAAGGTGCTGGGTATAAGTTACCGGGCGGGCACATTGAATTGGGTGAAAGAATAGAAGAAGCCGTTATTCGAGAAGTACTGGAAGAAACAGGTATTGAAGCAGAGTTTGATCATATCGCAGGTTTTGCCACCAAGCATCCGTACCAGTTTGGTAAATCTAACATGTACTTTGTGTGTCGTTTAACGCCATTAACGAATCGGATAAACATTCAAGATACACATGAAATTGTTGATGCTCAATGGATTGATCTCACCACGTACATTAATGATGAGAGGCACAGCCCATTTAACCGAGAGATAGTACGAACAGCGGCATCGGGAGTTGGGCTTAAGAAATTCGAACTGGAGAATAACAGAGGGGCGAGTGCAAAACATGAAGTCTTTTTTATCGAAAACTAACAGCTATAAAGTATTTGGCAAAACCAGTTCGAACGGCGGGAATAGGATGGCTGTTGTTGAGCAGCCCATGAACCCGCAAGACTCTGGTATTCCGGTCACGGTGTTGGTGGAAAATAGCCAACGCTGTGATACGAAATTTCGTTTTTTCTACCCGGATAGTTTAGAAGCGCCGTTGTGTGGTCATGCTTTATTAGGTGCCGCTCAAACCATCGAAAAAGATCACTTTTATGTTGAAACAGGGGCTGGTGCTTATGAAGTGAAGAAGCAGGGGCAGAAAACCTTCGTTAAACTCAGTGCGTTTTCATCCATTGATTTAAATTTTACCGAAGAGCCAAAGGCAAGCTTGTTCGGTCTAGAGAAAACGGACATGGATGTGAAAGGCATATTTAGCGCAGGAAAAGCTAAGTTGGTTATCGAGGTCTCCAGCTTGGAAAAGCTAAATGCACTGATATTTGATGTGGACGCTTTGGCAACATGGAACGAAGGAAAAAACTTCAGTGGTTATATTCTTTATACAGTAGAAGAAGGCAAGATTTATGCTCGGGCTTCTAATCCTTTGTTTAATGTGCCTGAAGATTCTGCGTGCGCTGTGTGTTGTGCAGCGCTTCCGCTCAATATCTTGATGGATACGCATAGTTTCTCTGTCTTGATGGGTTCCCCAAGCTTTGATAATGAGCTGTATATTCAACATACTAATGAGGGTGTTTGGGTGGGTGGAAATGTGTTTAGTAATTGATATATAAGATCTTTATATTTCATGGAGTTAACCCTTTTATCTACGCCCCTTTAATTCTTAACAGGGAGGAGGCTGCCAACCTTAACTTACGCTAGCCTATGCATATTGTGAAACTAGTGCTAAGAAGATCATCATGAATAAAAATAAATACGCTGTATACCAAGTGTTTACGAGATTATTTGGTAATACTAATACCACCAATCAGCCGTGGGGAACCATAGAGCAAAATGGTGTTGGTAAATTTAGTGATTTTACTCATAAAGCGTTATCAGAAATCAAAGCATTGGGGATGACGCATATCTGGTATACCGGTGTTCCTCATCACGCTGTGATTAACGATTATAGCCAATTTGGTATTGAGAATGATCACCCATCGGTTGTGAAAGGCAGAGCAGGTTCTCCATATGCAGTCAAAGATTACTATTCGGTTAACCCAGATTTAGCCGATGATCCGAATCAGCGACTGCAAGAATTCGAAGCCCTAGTGGCAAGAAGCCATGAGAACGGCTTAAAAGTGATCATCGATATTGTTCCAAATCATGTGGCTCGTAAATATCAAGGTATGAACAACCCTGAAGGTATCACGGATTTTGGGGCGGAAGATGATACAAGTGTGGAGTACCATCAGGACAATAATTTTTACTACATCCCAGAGCAGGCTTTCGAGCTGCCTGACATTCCAGTCCAGTTTGCTCCGTTAGGTGGAGAATATGAGCACTCGGATAGCGAACCCTATGCAGAATTTCCTGCCAAATGGACTGGTAATGGCTCACGGTTAGCGAAACCAGACTTTGACGATTGGTATGAAACGGTAAAAGTTAATTATGGTATTCGACCTGATGGCAGCAAAGACTTTCCGGAACTGCCGCAAGGGTTTGATAAACAAGATCATCATGCTCATTTTGAGTTTTGGCAGCAGCAAAAGGTGCCGAGCTCTTGGGTGAAGTTTCGAGATATTGCCTTATATTGGTTAGCGAAAGGGGTCGACGGCTTTCGCTATGACATGGCCGAGATGGTGCCCGTTGAGTTTTGGAGTTACATGAACTCCTTTATTAAAATGACTAACCCAGACGCTTTCTTGATGGCAGAAGTGTATCAGCCAGATCTTTATCGAGATTACATTCATTTAGGGAAAATGGATTACCTGTACGATAAAGTTGATCTGTATGATTCATTAAAAGCCATTATCCAACAACGAGAATCTACTCAAAAAATTGCTCAAATACAAAAAGAGATGTTGGATATTGAACATCACATGCTGCATTTTTTAGACAATCACGATGAGCAGCGTATTGCCTCTCCTGAATTTGCCGGAAACCCTGATCTCGCGCGACCTGCCATGTTGGTGAGTGCTTTACTGAGTAGTGCGCCAACCATGATTTATTTCGGTCAGGAAGTGGGTGAGCCGGGGTCAGAAATGGCGGGCTTTGGTCAACCATCTCGCACGTCTATTTTTGATTATATTGGCGTTCCTCATCATCAGCGCTGGATGAATCAAGGTAAATTTGACGGTGCATTATCGTCTGATAACGAAAAAGAACTGCGCTATTTCTACCAACAATTAATGAATTTTTCACTTAATCACTCGGCATTAACTGGCGACTTTGATGATTTGTACGATATTAATCGTCAAGCGATGGGAGAGATGCAGCACCGAGGGTATGTGTTTGCACGAAGTAACTCTGAGCAAGTGATCATCGGTGCGGTTAACTTTGACGCTAAGCAAAGTATTGATTTTTATGGTCAGGTTCCAGCGAGCTTGGTGAATAAGTGGCAGTTGGTTGATGGGGTTTATACCTTTAAGCAGCATATTGGCAGTGATCCTGATTTATCTTTGATTGTTGAAAATGGAGTGGGACATTTTAATTTATTGCTAAAACCGCTCGCGGGTTTGGCGTTTGTACTAAATCGTTAAATATTATGCAGAGAGGCACCAAGCAGTTGTGCCTCTTTTTACAACTATTAATGTTGTGCTTATTCATATTTTTCACGATCAAATATGAGTGTGATTTCCTATATATTTTGAACAACATCACCAATAAGAACACTGGAATAGCTTTTATCTATATCAGTTCATTCTTCACCTATTTCTGATGGAAAGCTATGCCGAGTAAGATGAAATTCTATTAACTTTTGAGCTTACCTTGCCGCAATATCGGGCATTTTATATTGCCGCAAACGTACAAACATATTGATGATGGAATAGATATTATGAAATTTGCAATCAATGTTTTATCAGCCTGTGCTTTAGCTGCTTTACTAACAACACCTGGTATGGCAATGGAAGAGGGCGAACTGACCATTTGGATTAATGGGGATAAAAGTTATGAAGGTTTAGCTCAAATAGGTAAGCAGTTTGAGGAAGACACAGGGATAAAAGTGATTGTTCAGCATCCGGAATCGATGGAAGCGAGATACCAGCAAACAGCGTCCACTGGGGCAGGGCCAGACATTGTATTCTGGGCTCATGATCGTTTTGGTAGCTACGCCAAAGCGGGTTTATTACATGAACTTCACCCAAGTGAAGCGTTTAAAGAAAAATTGGTCGATTTCAGTTGGGATGCTGTGACAGTTGATGGCAAAATAGTTGGTTATCCGGTCGCCATTGAAACTCAATCTCTGATTTACAATAAAGATCTCATTCCAGAGCCACCAAAAACATGGGAAGAGCTGGTTAATATTCATAATAAAATGAAGCAAGAAGGCAAAAAAGCGATCATGTGGGATGTAAAAAATGCCTATTTCACATGGCCGATCATCTCTTCTGGCGGCGGGTATGCATTCAAAAAAGTGGATGGGCAATACGATGCGAGTAATACCGGAGTGAACAACTCATCGGGTATTAAGGGCTTGCAGTTCCTTGTGGATATGGTGGAGCAAAAAGTGGTGGATCCAAGTATGGATTACTCCATTTCTGAAACCGCGTTTAGTAAAGGTGAAGTGGCGATGACCATAAATGGCCCTTGGAGCTGGGGGAATCTCGACAAGCTGGGGGTTAACTACGGCGTTGCTGAGTTTCCGACATTAGGTGGTGAGAAGGGTAACCCGTTTGTTGGCATTCTAAGTGCGGGGATCAATGCTTCTAGTCCGAATACCGATTTGGCTGTTGAATTTTTAGAGAACTATTTGTATCAAGATGAAGCTCTAAAAATCATGAATGATGACAAGCCGTTAGGGGCAGTTACGTTAAAGTCTTTCCAGAAGAAGCTTGAAAGTGACGAGCGTGTAAAGGCGACGATGATTAATGCTGAAAATGGAGAAATCATGCCTAATATTCCTGAAATGAATACCTATTGGTTCGCTCAGGGGGCTGCTATTGAAAATGCCTTGTTAGGGAAGCAAACCACAAAAGAAGCGTTAGACACTGCCGCTAAGCAGATCACGCGATAGAGCAAAGTATGGCAATATAATATTGAAATAAAGAGGCTCACCGGAGCCTCTTTTCTTTATGTATAACCGAGTTATTTATGAATGAACTATGCGTGAGTGAAACTCAGTAGCGCATTAAGAAATGTTTCTGGTTGTTCATACATTGGGGTATGAGCGCTGTTCTTTATGACTTGGTAGCGAACATCTACAAAATTAGGAGAAATGTTATACCAAGCGTTAAGTGGCGCAATGCTGTAGTCATATTCCCCACTGATGATTAGTACTGGTGACTTGATGGATGAAGAATAAGCGGAAATATCGAGTTCAGCAAAGGTTTCCCCCCATAACTTATCGAGCAGTGGGGTGTGGGTAATTAGCCCTTCCCATAGTGGCATTTCATCAAAGCCTGCATTGAACCACCTCATCGCTCCTAATCGCCTACATAAGTGTACAAATTTTCGCTCTGGCTCTGTGTCTATATCGGATTGAAGCTGGTTAATATTCTGCTCAAATGTGTGCTTTCGAGAGGAACTTGCTTCCTTATTCCAACGAGCAAATTGCAGTGCTTGCATATCGTTAGATAGGTTGGGGGATGCACCAATAAGAATTATACCCAAGATAAGATCAGGGTAAGAAGCAGCAAAGTCCAGAGCCATATAAGCGTGACCCGAATGTCCGAGTACCCAGCATTTTTTGATACCGTAAGAGTCACACATTTTCGCTATGTCTAGAGTTACCTGACTTAGTGAAATATCCTCACTGGTGACTTCTTGGCTGCAAGGGGCAAATCCACGATGGTCCACAAAAATGCAGTGGAAGTGATCACTAAGATTGCTTGGCATGACTCTGTGGTAATAGTCGGCACTGCCAATAATGAGCAACGTGTCACCGCCGACAGTTTGCTGAGATTCAATGGTTTTCAGAGAAAAATGCCCTGATTTAATGAAGCTTGTGGTATGCGTTAACATAAACTAATTCCTTTCGTCGGGCTGTAAATAAGCCCTTCAAACTAATGAAGTATTAAGTGGTTAGAAAAGAGCTAAGAAGTTGCGTCAACGAACAAGTTTCATGATTTATTTTGCTCAGTGTGGGTGGAAGTGGAAATATACTGTGAACAATGGGGATATGCAACACTTTGCTAGATGATAAAACTGCATAAGGTTTTAGTTGTGAAATTTTTAACTAATAATGTGTTTACATTATAAATCATTACTTATATATTGAATTTGTTACCACGATAAATAACTAGGAAATATTCATGCCTTCTTCTATAGCCCAACAATTTGCTGCTTCGTGCCAAATGTTACGTGGTGCTATGTCGTGCCTAACATCAACTATTTCTGTCGTCATTCTAGTCATTATTAACTAGGCTGGCGGCTACTTCCGTCAGCCTGGCTGACGGAGGGATACTACACTTTATTTCTTCTTTTTCTCCCAGCCAAACTGACGGTCCATAATAAAAAAGCTAATTAGGAAAAACCTAATAGCATGAGGACTGTACATTGAAAAATCAAAATGCACTCGCAATAGGTTTAATGACATTTGCCATGTTTCTTGGGGCAGGAAATATCATTTTCCCTCCGTTTCTAGGCTTAGAGGCAGGTACACAATATCTTCCAGCTATGGTGGGATTTTTAGTGACTGCTGTAGGTTTACCAGCATTAGCTCTGATTGTTTTTGGCCGACTGAGCGACAGTGCACAGCTGACCCGAGCACTGCCAAAACCATTAGCTGTTGCTTTCTGGGTATCACTATTTGCAGCGGTTGGCCCCGCCTTCGCCATGCCACGAGCAGTAACCGTGGCGTATGAAATGGGCATCAAGCCGTTCGTTTCTGGCGATTACTTAATGGTGTTCTCTGTTGTATTTGTTGGTATTACTCTGTTATTGGCTTTCCAGCGCGGTAAACTTGTTGATTATATTGGTAAAGTTCTAACACCGTTATTAGTGTTAATGCTCGCTGCTTTAGCTATTGCCGCGTTTGTTACGCCATTAGGGGAACTGAGTACACCTACGCTAGATTACCAATATAAAGCGGTAACAAGTGGTTTGATTCAAGGCTACATGACAATGGATGCCATCGCAGCGGTGGGTTTTGGTTGGATCATCATTAAAGCGATCCGTGATAGAGGCTGTGAATCATCGAAGGATGTTTTTCAAGCAACACTTAAAGTTACTGTTGTGTACGCGTTCCTAATGTCGGTATGTTATTTAGCAATGGCTTACGTTGGTGCAACTTCGGCATCGGTAGCTGAAGGTGCAACCAATGGTGGTGAGCTGTTAACGCGCTATGTAGCTGCTATCTTTGGTCCACTAGGTCAGTATTTGCTGGCTGGTATCATCATCATGGCGTGTTTAACCACGACGGTTGGCTTAACCAATGCGTGTGCTGAGTATTACCAACAAACGTTTCGCTCTCCGTTTGCCATTACTGCGACTATTGTTGCTATCTTGACTGGCATCATCGCAAACTTCGGGTTGGATCAGATCTTAACGGTGAGCTTACCTGCAATTCTTATCCTATGCCCGGTTGCGATTACATTGGTATTAACAGCATCTATCTTGCCAACAACGAAACGTTATTTACCATCTTATGTGACGATCTCTGTGGTTAGCTTAGTATTTGGTAGCTTGGACGCATTGAGCATTTTAGGTATGTTGCCAGAATCTTTAATGAGTGTATTTGTAAAATATGTACCTTTATTTGAAGCTCATGCTAGCTGGTTCCTTCCTGTGTTTGCTGCGATTGTAATTAGTAAACTTTTAAACAGAAAGCCAGCAGCAACCGAGCCATTTTGTGAAAAAGCAGTCAGTGCAGAATAAGTGATAGGGCAGTATTTCAATACTTAATGTAAACGAGAAAATAGCAAGCAGGGAAATTATCTCATGTTTGCTATTTTTTCATAGTGACGGTGTGACTTTTTGTGATTGGTTAAAAGTCATAACATGGGAGCATGGGAGGCATTATCTGCATATTCCTATAGGAATCGCAGATACATGGATATTAATTATATGGTTGATGTTGTATTAATAAAGAAAGGTGTATATGTATAAAAAACTAGCATGTGTATTAGTTTTTAGTTTAATTATGACTGGATGTATTTCAAATCAATATGTGGAGAACCCAAAACAATTGATAGAAGACTCTCCTTATATTAGCAAACTAACACATGAAAAATTCGAACCCAGAACAGAAATGGATAAAATTGAGCTGCATTACGTTTTTTGGAGTCCTTTCACACGGCCTGATGCGGTTCAGAACTGGAAATACTTATACGTAATGGGTGAAACATCATCACCAAATTGGGATTATATTAAGTTGTCTGATGTAGTTGTAGCCCAAAGGGAAAGAGATGATAAAGTTGCAGTAGCTGAATTATTAAGAGTAGCTTATTCCCAAGGAGGCGATGGGATTATTGATTTATATAGAGAGCCAATGATAGATGCTCCTAAATTTGGAGCTAAAATCATCGGTTTTAGGTATTTTGGAACAGTGGTAAGGCGGGAAAATTAACATTATAAGGCAATTAAGGTGGATGTCTTATACTTGGTGATTTTGGTATAAGGTCCAGCTTGCTTTGTTAGTTTAATGAAGCATGCATTATTGTAGGTGTTATGTAAAAAGGATGATTTGATGAAGAACAAAATCATCCTTTTTACTAGCTTTAGTAGAGCTGTTTTTTTAGTGTATTAGCTCAGTAAAATGAGTTTGATGGTAAGGTTACAATTTTAGCGCCAAAGGATTTTTCACCTATGTCGCCAGCCATGTCAGCGAAACCGTTGAGGAAGTAATTGAATTTGCAACTAATTACAGAGTTTCTAGGTTATCCGATGTTGATGTAGTACGTATATAAAAAGTACTCAAACCGACCCGAATATATGGAATCTTTCCTTGGTAAAGCGTGCCACATTTTAAAGCTATGTGGTGTACCAAGAGGGTTTATCTGTGTTGATAATTATAAAAGAGATTAGAATGAAAAAAATAGCGTTGTTAATGGCCTCAATATTTAGCTTGGGAGCGCAAGCTAATACTGTAGAACCTGAAAAGTATATTGCTCAGAGCTTTTCTGGGCTGAAGAACGCGACAGAAGCTCATTCAAGTTCTTGGGGGCTTGGCTCAGAGAAACATTGGAGTGTCGATCTCAACTTAGGAAAGGTTAGGTTTGATTTTTCGGATGGTAAAGTGGCTGAAGCTCCTGTTCAAATTATAGGTACTTATTCACCGAATGGAACGTTCATGTGGGGCTGGGAGCATCCATCAGTCCCCAGTGAACTGAGCGAACATGCAAATTTTGTGAAAACATTTGGGCATAAATACCAGTTGTCTGAGTTGGTGACTCATGTTGTTAAGTTATCAGAAGAAAGAGCATGGGAATATACGGCATTAGCGATGCGCCTTGGTAAAGCAAATGGGGCATACAGAGCTGATGCTGGTGGTGGAACACAGGTTTACATGACATTTGGTGAGATAACATTATCGAATAGTGAGCTAAAAAAGCAATCAAAGTGACCTGTTATACTCGGTAGTTTGGTATGGGTTAAGTCCACTGTACTAGTTTAGTGAGGCACATCCTATTACAGGGATTATGCTTTCCGGTAGTTTATATGAAATTTATAAAGTATACATCAAAAGGAAATTCAGTTGGTCTTGACGACAATATCGAATCGTATTGGGAAATTGATGCACAAGGCTATATTGCTAGATGTATAGAAATAAAGCCAAATGGTGACGTATTAAAATATTGTGAAACTCATGAATCAGATTCGTATGGACAACTGCCAGAGGGTGTTATGACCAAAGAGAACTTAAACGACAAAAGTTTTGGTGTCTGTATTGCTTTAAATAGCACTGAGTTTGAAGCCATATGGGCTAGAAAAGCTGTTAACTTTAACTAAAAACGTAAGCTTTATTCATAACGCGTGGCATTTTGATTATGCGTTGGTTTAAGTGGCTAAGGTAGCAAAGAGTGAAGATAGGGCGAAGAGAGTTTCTAAAATTTATTGGGTTAGCTGTTGCAGGTGTAGCTCTTGATCCGTTAGCTTCAGTTATAAGAAATCAAAATTATTTTGTTAATCAAAAATTGGGATTTGGATTTATTGTTCCTGATGCTTGGGAAGTAGAAGCGTTCGGCGACTTTGATTACTTAAGAGGCAAACAGCGTCTGTCAAGCTTTGATAGTGAGTTTGAAAGAGAAGTAGTCGAAGAGTTATCGGATGGACTTGCTGCAATCATTAAAAAATATCCCGGTAAGGACAGTGATAGATTTAGCCCATCAATCACGTTTTTCATGTCGCCAAATGACGTGCTGGAAGAATTTAAATCTTTAGATGATTTCGTGGATCATAGTGTGAGTGTTTTTGAATCAGTACTCACTGCTTACGAGTGTATCGAACCACCATCAAGAATTAATGCCACGAATTTTGAAGCTATTAGGTTCAAAGCCACATTTTTATTCGAACATGATTATATTGACTCTTTGTATATAGATGATGAAACATGGATTATCAATCATGGTGGAACCCTTTATACACTTCATATGTATGATTCTCCGTATAATAATGAAGACACATCAAAGGAATTTATAGGGTTTAAAGAAAGTTTACACATAGCTTAGGTAGGCTTATGGAGGTAGAAATGGAATCGAAAAAATCTGAAATGTTGGCTTTATTAAATAAAGAGTGTCACGAATATTGTTTGATTCCAACGAATGATATTCAGCATAAGCGCGAGAAAAAACAGTTTATTAATGGCTTGATGACCGCTTCAAGGGTAATGGGCATTAGTTACGATGAGTTAAATGAAGTTATCGAAGCTATGCCTAAACCTAAATTTAGTAGCCTTGATGATAAGCTGGCTATTCCTACTTATATTCGTAACAACCTTGGAATTAGTTTGTAGTACGTAGTGGTAATACATATAACAATGCGATCAAGTTGATGCTTTTTATTCGTTATTTTTGGTTGTGGTACTTGGAGTAATTAGAGGCATGTATGGATAACAGCTTATTCGAAAAAGGTAATTACTTTAAAGGTAGAATCATTCGAATTGAGCCAACACTCGAGGTCGTATTTGTGGATTATGGGGCTGAGAGGGCTGGCTTTTTATTTTTGTTGTTATGGTTGTTGTCGGGTTTGCGCTGGTTGCCAGTAATGTTTCAGGCTAATTGAATGATCTTATTCTTAATGTTTAGGTGACTTCAGTGTGAAGCGATCGTTAAGTATTTGTCGCACAATGATTTTAGTTCTTCTTGTATAGTTAAGTGTTATCATCCAGTCAGTGATACTATGTCATTGTGAGATTCAATCTAAACTTTGAATAGGTCATATATAATTAATGGAGTAGTTGCTTAAGATTTTGAGCACTAAGTTGTTTGTACATTGATGTTGTGTGATCATTCCTGTTATTTAGGATGGTCAGTGTTTCACAAAAGGAGTTGAAAAGACGGTTTATCCATTTGATAAGTAGATACTTATTGAACTATGAGAGTCACTTAGGTGCTTTGCACGTGCAGCGAGATCAGGGCGTTTTTTGGGATGTCACATGTCGTTACATAGCAAGGGATCTTAAAGCTTTACATCTTGGTCTGGGTAAAGAACAATCCCAGAAAATAAATTCCATAACATAATGTATTTAGAATTATGAGTAACAAAGAAAACAAAAAGTCGAGCCCTTTATTCGAAATCCTTTTTAACGTTTTTCTTCCTTCTTTTATCTTAATGAAGTTCAGTGGAGACGAACATCTAGGAACGGGGTTGGCACTCATTGTCGCGCTGTCTTTCCCTATTGCTTACGGCGGTCTGGAGTTGATCCGCAATAAAACCTTTAATTTCATTGCTGCACTTGGTTTTGTGAGCGTGTTATTAACAGGGGGAATCGGTTTATTTGAGCTAGATACTCGCTGGTTAGCGCTAAAAGAAGCACTGATTCCAGGTGTCATTGGTTTGGCCGTTCTTGGATCGACATTCACTCGTTATCCGTTTATCCAAAAGTTTATCTTCACACCCGCTTTATTCAACATGCCTCTTATTCAAGAGCGACTAAAGGACTCAGGTAACACCGAACGGTTTGAGCGTTGTTTAATGACATCAAATTACTTGTTCGCGAGTACTTTTGCTTTTTCTTCTGCGATGAACTATTTCCTTGCTACTTGGATTGTAACAAGCCCTGCGGGGACTGCTGCATTTAATGAGGAACTTGGTAAGTTGACTCTTTATAGTTACCCAATCATTGCTATCCCAAGTCTTTTGATGATGATGGGGGTGTTCTACTACGTTTGGCGTCAAATCCGTGTAATGACATCACTCGAAACAGGGCAAATCTTCCTCGCTAAATAATGCTTAACGCATAACCTGAAGCCCAGCTCAATTGCTGGGCTTCTTTATTTTTACTCGATAATTCTCAATTGAACGCTTTTGGTCATCGGGCTAGGCGACGTCTTTGATGTCTTCTGGTTTCTCTTCTTTGAGTTTAGGAAGTGGGTTACGGGATCCCACTGCTTCTTCTATGGTTTTGAACCCATCGGCTTCAAGCAGTTTTACTAAACCACGATTAATTTCATTGATGTTTTGTGGGCCATCAAAAATCATTGTTGTGATCATGTGTAGTAGGCTAGCTCCTGAAGTGATTTTTTCATAGGCGTCTTTCGCGCTAAACACGCCACCGACCCCTATGATGGTTAATTCACCTCTTGTGCGTCGGTAAACATGTCTAATTACGTTGGTAGAGATGCGTTGTAATGGCAAGCCGCTCATGGCACCTTTGTGGTAAGGCAGCTCGTCTTTCACATATTCTTGGTTATGAGAAGGTTTTGCTAAGTTGGTTAAAACGACGCCATCGATATGGTATTCGAGGCAGGTGTCGACGATGACATTGATCTCTTCAAGCTCTAAGTCCGCAGCGAGTTTTACATAAACAGGTCGACCTTCTACACGGTTTTCATTAACGGCAGCCAATAATGCGCCTAGCTTTTTAGGATCAACAAATGGTTCACCATCTTGGGTATTTGGGCAACTGATATTAATTGTGAAGTAATCACCAATGTCTTTAAAAGCGCGTAAGGTCTTTACATAATCATCAATGGAGTCTTGCAGATCAAATTCAGGGGTAATGTTTGATTTAGCCGCATTGATGCCCACACGCAGCGGTCCAAAATCGACACCTTGCAAGCGAGATGAGATCTTTTCAGCACCTTGGTTGTTTAAGCCATACCACACCAGAATCGATTTTGATTTGACCATGCGGAACAGTCGTTTTCCAGGGTTGCCAGGGCACACTTCACCAGTGAAAGAGCCAAGTTCTGCCAAGCCAAAACCGATAGAAGGGTAGATGCTGGTTAGCTCACCGTCTTTATCGAAACCAGCAGACAAACCAACGGGGTTGCGATACTCGATTCCATCAACCGTCGTATTTAGGCTTTTGTGCTTATAGTTGAACAAAAAAGAGGTTAGGGATCGGGTGAAGGAGTATTTGCCAAGAAATACACCAACACGTTTGAACATGTAGTGTGCTTCTTCTGGTTCCATTAAAAAAATAACTGGGCGGGCAATGCGATAAACAATCTTGAGCAAGAAATTACGTAATCCGATAAGGGTGCTCATTTTTTTCTCCTAGATATTGGTAATTATTAAAATGAGAGGCAATGCTTGGTGTCAAATTAAATATTAATGGCAATCATTCTCATTATCATCTATGTTATTGCCAATATGTGATGAGAGGCGACAATGAAAAAGATCTTAGAGCAATTAGTACCAAGAACAGTGAAGTTTGATAAAGGGGCAGAAAAGACTTCGCAACAAGCTGATTGGCAGCGCTGTGGTCATATTTATTACTTACTTAATACATTAAAGTTGAGTTACGAAAGCCATTGTGGACGTGTTACTTACGAGAAACTGAACTTTGCTTCATTACATGAACTTTGCGCTGAGCTTCAGAAGGGACAGTATATTGCTCCGAAAGAGACGGCACATCTTCCAGAGCTTTTTAGTTTGTCTGTTTGTGGTGTTTGTTGGGAGGAGTTTGGAGCACAAGTTCGCACCAAAGCCATTCCCGAAGCTGCATGTATTCGTTTTGAAAATATTGAATATTCTGCCTCTGAAGCTAAATTTCAGATGGCTTATCGTATGACTGATGATGGCGTAACTCCTCTTTGTAACCAAGCAGGGTTTGACAAAGCAGTACGACGTATTAACAACATTTCAGTTGCAGAGTTCATTCGATTTTTGGAAGCTTGTAACACACGTATTCCTCGGAATTTGGTGAATAAGCTTGGTATTCGTAGTGAAAATTTTGATTCAGTCTTTACATTGACAGAATCGCATCTCCTAGAGAAATTACTTGAGAAAGAGGCGTTAATGAACGCTAAATAGGATCGTTAACTTCCCCGTACTCACTACAAGCTACCCATACCTCATATTTTAATTTGAGGTTTTTATGTTGTAGGTGTTATGTTATAACGTAACTGTTGGCTGTTGTGGTTATGAAGTGAGTAGGATGCGCGAAATCAACGCTATTATTGAGCATGTAGAGCAAAAGTGTAAGGCAAATGGGAAACAGCTGACTACAAAGCGGAAGCTGGTGCTTCGTGCTTTGGTGCATGCAAATAAAGCGCTTTCTGCTTATGAATTAGTTGATTACTGCCAAACTCATTTTGATCAGATCATTCCAGCAGTGTCAGTTTATCGGATTTTAGATTTTCTTGAAGGTGAGCACCTGGCTCATAAACTTCAAGTATCCAACAAATACATCGCGTGTTCTCATATTCTTTGTGGCCATCAACACGGAACTCCTCAATTTTTAATCTGCTCTAAGTGCGACAAAATTATTGAGCAAACCATCGCCCCTGAAATGATCACTGGTCTTCAGTCTAATGCTCGACAAGAGGGGTTTACTCTTGTTAATCCTCAACTTGAAATTAGCTGTGTATGCGACGAATGCGCCAAATAAATTAAACCGAGACCAATGAGAAAATTGACGCTTGACCATTGATGGCATTGCAACTCTGCCTATTTAAATAACTGTTAACCCCAATAAAAGGAGATTTCGAAAAGCTATGTCAGCAACACTAATCAAGAATGCCCGTGTGGTAAACGAAGGCACCACGATTGAAACGGATTTGCGAATTGTCGGGCAGCGAATTGAAAAGGTGGCAGCCGACATTGCGGCTAAATCTGATGATCATATTGTTGATGCTAAAGGCTGTTATCTTTTGCCTGGGATGATTGATGATCAGGTGCATTTTCGTGAACCAGGATTAACGCACAAAGGGTCGATAGCGACAGAGTCTCGTGCCGCTGTAGCTGGCGGTATTACTAGTTACATGGAAATGCCTAATGTAAATCCCGCGACTACCACGATTGAAGCATTAGAACGAAAATACGCTATTGCAGCAGATAATTCATTGGCAAACTATTCGTTTTACCTCGGTGCAACAGAAGACAATATAGAACAAATTCAGCGTTTAGACCCCAAGATTCATTGTGGTGTAAAAGTGTTTATGGGGGCATCAACAGGGGATTTGTTGGTTGAGAACCCACAAGCGCTGGATGCCATTTTTAGAGACTCTCCGGTGCTGATTGTGACTCACTGCGAGAATGGACCAGTTATCAGTAAAAATACGGCGCATTTACAACGTTTAAAGTCCGTTTTTACTATTGATGATCACCCAATCTTGAGAGACGATAAAGCGTGTTATGCCTCGTCTTCTTATGCGGTTGAGTTGGCAAAAAAACACCGCAGTCAGCTTCATGTTTTACACATCACAACCGCAAAAGAACTTGCTCTGTTTGAATCTGGGCCAATTCAAAATAAACACATTACTGCAGAAGCGTGTGTTCATCACCTTTGGTTTAGCAATCAAGACTATGCAGCGTTAGGAAACCAAATTAAATGTAACCCTGCAATTAAATACCGAAGCGATCGTGATGCTTTGATCCAAGCCCTTCATACCAATCAAATCGACATTATTGCCACTGACCATGCGCCTCACACATGGAAAGAAAAGCAGGTGGGTTACGAGCAAGCGCCAGCAGGTCTGCCTTTAGTTCAGCATGCTCTTCTTAGCCTGTTTGATCATGTGAACTTAGGCCATCTTACAGTGGAACAAGTGGCAGAAAAAACGGCCCATAATCCAGCTATTCGCTACGCTATTCGTGAACGAGGCTTTATTCGAGAAGGGTACTATGCTGATCTCGTGCTGGTGGATACTCATTCACCGACTTTAGTGACGAACGAAAACTGCTTATACCACTGTGGGTGGTCACCCTTTACTGGTCATGAATTTTCCGCGTGTATTAAAAGTACGTGGGTAAATGGTGACTTGGTGTATTCCAAGAAAAGGGGAGTAGAGAGCCGGGATTCTGCGATGAGGCTGTCTTTTGCACGTTAAGTGATGTTTTCTATACTGAAACAGCAGTTGAATATCGTTAAATCAATATATTAAAAAATTCAGAAGCTGTACGTTCATGGCTTTTGTAAACATATTCTTGTTCAAGATCATAGGAGAGTGGTTGATGGGATCTGAAAACGAACAAATTGTGGGAGTGCCAACGAATATCATCACTGGCTTTCTTGGGGTGGGGAAAACATCGGCGATTCTTAATTTACTTAAAACGAAACCAGACGACGAACGCTGGGCGGTGCTAGTAAATGAATTTGGGGAAATTGGCGTGGATGGCAGCTTATTCCAAGGCCAGAAAAGTGAAGGTCAACAGGTCTTTATTCGCGAAGTGCCTGGAGGTTGTATGTGTTGCTCCGCTGGTTTACCCATGCAAATCGCGTTGAATCAATTGCTTTCTGAAGCGAAGCCCGATCGCTTATTGATTGAACCAACGGGCCTCGGCCACCCAAAAGAAGTGTTGGAAGTGTTATCGTCTGAACATTATCGTAAGGTGCTTTCCTTACAAAAAAGTATCACCTTAGTGGATGCGCGTAAACTATCGGATGTTCGCTATACTGAGCACGACACTTTTAATCAACAAGTTGCAATTGCTGATACTGTGGTGGGCAACAAGTTGGATTTGTATCAAGATGGTGATAAAGAAAACCTAGAAGCTTATGTGGCGAAGTTTGGGCGTCCCAATACACAGGTGATCTTTGCACAACACGGTGACATCCCGTTTTCTGAATTTGAGGGGAAGACAAGTATTGATGAGCAGCCCGCACATCATCATCACCATCATCATGGCCACAGTAAGCCTCTTGCTTCAGAAGCACCTATGCCGGAGAGTGGCATGATAAAAGCGATGAATGAAGGGGAAGGATTCCAGAGTGTGGGGTGGCGTTTCTCTCCAGACAAAGTCTTTAGTCGCCAGAAGCTCATTGTCCTTATGGTTGAGTTAAAAGTAGAGCGCTTGAAAGCGGTATTTATTACGGAAAGCGGCATTTTTGGTTATAACCTTACTCCTGATGGATTAACCGAATTAGAGTTGGATGACTGTGCTGAAAGTCGGATCGAACTCATTTCAGATACGATTGATGACACCCTTGAAGCCCAGCTGTTAAATTGCATGTAAACCAGAGTCTATGGTGATGAGCAGAGCTCTATTTGATAATACCTGATAATTTATAGGCAATATTAACAAGCACAGCGCAGTGATTTACATTCACTGCGCTTTACGTAAGTAGTCTGCTGGTTCTTATCAATTAGGAGGGTGATAAATAGCCAATTGTTCAGCCCAAGTACTTCGAGGTGTTTCTTTCTGATCTTGTATGGCTTCAATAATAAAATCGACGAAAAGTTTGACCCTTGCTGGTATGTGCTCTCTGCGATGATAAAGTATGTACACGCCTTCATTGGGTTGGCGTACGCTCGGGAACAAGGGCAGTAAGCTGCCTGATTTGATCCAGTCCCTAGCGATAAAGTGTGGGATTTGGGTAAGCCCTAAGCCATCTGCACACAGCTCAGCCATCGACTCCCCGTCATTCACAACAAAACTCCGCTCAGGATCATATTCCTTCATGCCTTCAAGCTCTGGCACTTTTATTGGTAATAGCTTCCCGGTTTGTTTAAACCTAAAGCGGATCCACGAATGCTCGTTAAATTCAGCGGGGACACAAGGTGCACCGTACTGATCCAGATACTCTTTACTACCACAAATGATGTAATCAATAGGGCTTAGCTGACGTACGATCAATTGGCTATCTTGTACTGAGCCTGAGCGAATTGAGACATCAATACCCTGTTCAACCATGTCAACGTAGGAGTCATCGTAATGAATATCAAGAGTAATATTGGGGTAGCGTAGGCAGAAACTTTTTAATAAAGGACGGATGTAGAGACGACCATAAGAAACAGGCAAGTTGATTTTTAGTGTTCCAGATGGTGCATTATTTTGGCTTTTTAAGGTGTTTTCACATGCGGCAAGCTCTTCTAGAACCAGTCTCGCGGTTTTAGCGTAATGTCGCCCTGAAGCGGTTAAGTGGAGTTGTCGTGTGGAACGCTGAAAAAGTTGTATTCCTAATTCATTTTCTAAACGATGAATCGCTTTACTGACTGTTGAAGGGTCAGTACCGTGGCGTTTAGCTGCTGCTGCAAAACTGCCATGATCCAGCGCTGTAATGAAAAAACGGAGCGATCGGATTTTATCCATAAAGCATATGAACAGTTATTCATGAATTTTATTCACTATAGCTAGTATAAAAATGGTCTTCAATCATGAAATTGCCGAAATAGAATGGTGCTAAATCTTTCTACTCTCTAATTTACGAGGTAAAACCATGATCAAAGGAAAATTTAAAGCTCTGTCACTTTCTCTGTTCACTCTGTTAATGACACTTATGATGTTTAATGCTGAAGCAGCAGATAAACGCATTGGTATTCTTGTTTATGATGGTGTGCTTACGTCCGATGTGACTGCGCCATTGGAAGTATTTGGTGTTGCGAGTCGGTTAACATGGTTCAGTGACTATGAAGCCATTACAGTGTCAGTTAAAGACCAACAGAATATTACTACCGAAGAGGGGTTAAAAATTGGGGTAGATACTTGGATAGGAGATGCACCAGAATTGGATGCCCTTATTTTGACCTCCAGCTATAAAATGGAGCCTCTTATTGAAAATAGCGATCTGATTGGTTTTATTAAGTCAGCGTCACAAAAAGCGGATTGGATGGCGAGTAACTGCTCTGGTGCTTATTTACTAGCAGAAGCTGGTTTGCTAGATGGGAAGAAAGCCACAACTTGGGCTGGTGGTGAAGGAGATTTTCAAAAAGATTACCCCGCAGTAAAGGTGTTAACAGACCAAAATCTTGTGGTAGACGATAAATTTGTCACCTCGAATGGCAGTTTAGTGAGCTATCAAGCCGCTTTGAAACTATTGAATCTGATGAGCTCTGAATCTAAGGCTCAAGAGGTTGCCAATGCTCTGCAATATTCGCGTTTTTCTCATCAACCTTTCTAGGTTGTGTCCCCCAAATTGCTTGTGCCATCACTTTAGTGATAAATATCAATAGTCATGAAGGTGAAGCTCTAAGGTTAGGGCTTTGCCTTCATTAACTTTGTGCTAGGCGAACAACTGAAAATTTATCTTGCTTGGAATGGAGCCAAAAGCTGTTTGCCAAACACATTGATTAGAGCGCCGGTTACTATCAATCCGCCGCCTAGGTAGGTCCAAACAGAAGGGATTTCATTAAACACCCAAACACCTAACAATGCGGAAAATACGATTTGGACATAAGAGTAAGCCGACGCTTTTCCCGCGGCTTGGGTTTGCATTGCTTTAGTCAAACCGTACTGACCAATTTGAGTAAAGATACCAACTAAAACCAACATAAGGGTTAGAAATAAGCTTGGCCAAACAAAGTTGTCCCAAATCAGTAGGGTAGAAATAGGCAGAGCGACCAACGGGAAATAAAAGATAATGACTGAGCTGTCTTCCGTCTGACTTAGCTTTCTGACAATGACATAAGCGATAGAGCTACCAAAAGCACCGAATAGTGCAATCATAATACTGAACATTGGCAATTCATTGTTAATCTCGCTCCCTATAGTTGGTTGCACCATAACGAATAAGCCCGCGAGGCAAAAGGCAATGCATAGCATGGTTGATTGCTGAACTCGTTCCTTGAGAAAGAGTACGCCAAGTAAAGCCGTAAAAACGGGATGTACGTATTGTAAAATGGTTGCTTCGGCTAAAGGTAATGTCGTTACTGAGTAATACACACACATTAATGCCGCAGTGCCTACCGCCCCGCGAACAAAAAGCAGTGGTTTATTATGCCCCCATATGGAGATACCTTTTCGTTTCACATCTAAATAGCTGATGATCAGAGAGACTAAAGCCCTTGCTGCCACAATTTCAAATAAGGGAATACCGTAATTGCTGATGTATTTCACGCAAGTGGACATGAGCGCAAAACCAAAGGCAGACAGAAGCATAAATCTAACCCCAACAGGGATCAGTGAAAAAGAGAAAGAGGGCATAAGAGTATTAATAAAGTTATGGGGTAAAGAATCATAGCTTAATTTGGTGTGCTCTACCTAAGTGTTTGTATTATAAATTCCAATACGCTAATGCACTATAATTTTATAGCTGCTGATAATAAATTGATATCTCAGTCACTATTTATTTGGTTTTTGAGACCATAAAACAAATTCAAGCAATAAGAGAGACAATTATGAAAAGTAAAATACATGGCGTTACTCCACTTGTATTAATTGGTTTAGTTATGGCTGGTGGAGTATGGGGAGTTTTGTGCTGTGAACTATACTTATTAAGCAATCCAACAACAGGTATATGATATTGAAATGCTTTTTCTGCCTCATGTTACTTTGCTTAAGCGTTAGTGTTCAGGCTAAGACAGTTTTGATTTCCACTGGTGAATTTACACCTTATTGCTCTAGTGCAATTAGAGAAAAAGGTTTTGTTAGTCATGTAATTTCTACGGCTTTTTCTCGGCAAGGTTACGATGTTGAATTTGATTTTTATCCTTGGAAGAGGGCAATAAAACAAAGTCTATCAGGAAGTTATGATGCCACTAGTTGGTGGGCGTATAATGAAGACAGGGCTAAAGAGTTTTTATATAGTGATGCTCTTCTTGAAGTGAGTGTTCATTTTTTCTTCCTGAAAACCCGTAATGGCGATTTTGATTGGAAGACTGTCGATGATCTCGATGGTTTCAGAATAGGCGTTACACGTGGTTACTACTTATCTGAAGAGATGGAAGCTTATATGAAGACAGACAGAGCTATTTTTGAAACCGTTAATGATGACAAAATGAACTTTAAGCGCCTATTAAAGGGACGTATCGACCTTTTTCCTATGAATTCGGTGGCTGGCGTGGAGTTGTTACGCTCACAATTTGCCCCGAGTATCATCCATCAAGTGGAGTATCATTCCCGAGCAATATCTATCCGTCCTGGTTATTTGCTTTTCCCTAAGAACAACAAAGATTCCGAAGAGTTACACAAGGCGTTTAATAAGGGTCTAAAGGAAATTAAAGAAGATGGTACTTATGAAAAAATGTATGATGATTTGCTTACTGGTTACTATTCTAACTGAGTAGTGTTACTTATTTTTGTTGAGTGTGTTTAGAAATAGCCCTACTGATAGGTGAGGTTAGGCATACACCATTACAATGAATGCCTATTTTATGCAGAAGCAAAGAAAATATTAACCCATTAATTTGAAGTCGGTAGGGGATAAATCTATGCCAGTACTGAGTACAATGCAGCGCTCAGCACGGTTGTTTTCAATCACTTCTTCTCCACAAACCAGCAAAGATTCATATAAATTAGTATCTGCTTCGCGATCGTAAATCATCACAAATTGATCGGTAATTGACGTATTACCATCTTGATCCCAGGTGGTTTCCGTCATCGGAACGGGTTTGATGTTTTCCCATACCTTATTAAACTGATGACCCTCTAGCTCCCATTTTGATTGTACAATGTCATGGTTAATCCACTGATCCCATTGCTCTTGGGTGTCTACAGGTTTGGTTTCATAGAAGTACCATAGTTTCACTTCAACAACGTCTGCGTCGGTATTACCTTGTTGCAGAATCTGTATATAACCATCATCATCCGTGTAATAGCGAATTAAACGACTTTGGCTATCTAGCTGAACTTCGCCTACTGCCTTAATAAGGTGAGTACGCGCAGCACCTTCAATGATTAAGCTTGGCTCAATGATTTTTAATTTCAGATCATCAAGTTCAAATGCGCCACCTAATCGTAAGCCCAGTACTTCTGGAGATTGAGGTTTACTCGGCTCTGTTGGTTCTTTCTTTTTAAACCAGTCAAACATAATTTAGCTCCATTGGAAGTTTTCTACTCGCTCATCAGCAATATAAAAAATCTGACAACCGGGGTTAATACTACAAGTTAAGTCTGGGTTAAGTTGTATGCCTTCACCATTATCAATGCCAATTAAAGTAGCGTGGTATTGGCTTTTAAATTGCTCAAAGACATCACCGACTGTAATTGCTTGTTTTGATTCAGGATAGAAGACAGAATATTGCGTCATGCCTTTGTGTGAGCTTAATAGTTCATGATGCAGTTCACTTGACCCCGGATCGATGGCAGCTTTGGCCAGCATTTCGACCGCAACAGAGGGAATGCATTCAGCATTCGGACAATGTTGCTTAAGTAGATCACTGAGTGCTTCATCGTTAAAGTAAGCTAGCAGGTGGGCATTGGGGTTTTGATTAGCACAAAAGAGGGCAGCTGAAAGGGTAATATCGTCTTCAGGGTTGTCGATAATAATGCAGCTAGCGTCTGAGATGTTCGCTTTTTTCATGCATTCCCTGTCTGTAAAGCTACTTACCCGGACAAATTCGATGTCATTTGGCATTGGGTTTTCAATTTCAGGGCGTACACATAACACAATAGGGCGGTGTTTTTTTTCTTCATGCAGCAGCATTTTGAGCAAATGCATTGTGCGTTGTTCATTCCAGCCAAGAACAAGAATATGCTCTTTCACTTTCACTCTCCGTCTTCCTAATAAACCGCTTTTCCAATATTGAATAGCTATTGCTGCTAATCGACCAACTGTAATCGCAAATAACCCCAACCCACCGGGGATAACAAATAAGGCTACAATCCATTTACCAAGTGGGGTGACAGGTGACATATCGCCATAACCCACAGTGGATGCGGTAACAAATAGGTAGTAGACAAAATCGGTGATGTTTGAGGTCATGCTGGTTTCTCCTGCAATGAAGAGAAGCCCCCAGCAAATAACAACGTAACCTGCTACGGTGAGTAGCAGGTTACGTCCAGTTAGTTGATTAAATCGAGCGGCTATCCAGCGGCGTAAAAGTAACCACATCGGCATAGATACTTCCATTTAACCTTTATTATTTTTCGCTGTCGTGCGTTTATTTACCTAAGATACGCGCCAGCTCGTCTTCTGCTGAGTTTGCAGAGTTAGGGGTAATACCAGCTTCTGCTAACTTCTTATCTAGGCTGCTACCAGATTGCTCTTCATGCATTTCTTCTGCTGCTTCGAATTGCGCTTGGCGCTCATCTTGGCGACGCTTGATGCGGTCTAAAGACTCAACAGCCGTGTGCATTTTTGCGTTTGCACCAACATTTGTTGTTGAAACGGCAGCTTGTGCTTTTTGTACCGCTTCATTTGCCTTTATCACATCAATTTGTTGCTCTAGCTGACGTAGCTTGTCTTTTGCTTGAGCAATGTTAGTGCGCATGGTTTGCTCTGATTTCTTGAACTGCTGCAGGTAAGTGTCTTCTGCTTGCTGTTCGTTACGCAGTGCTGCTACTTTTGTTGCACATTCTAGAGCAAGTTCTTGCTGGCCTTTTTCCATTGCTGAACGAGCGTGCGCTTCGTACTCGGCAATACCAGAATCAAACCCAGCGACCTTTTGCTCTGACATTTTACGCTTTGCAATAATGCCAACTAATGCTTCATCAGACTTGCGCAGTTCTTCTTTTGCTTCTCGGATCTCTTGATCTAAGATGCGCAGAGCTTGGTTATCAGCCACAGCTTCTGCTGCTTCGTTCGCGCCGCCTTTGATTGCAGTAAACAGTTTTTTCCAAACACTCATTATTGGGCTCCTTATAGGTATTCTTGGTAAAGATCGATGAAGGCTTCAACGTTGCGGAACAGCGTCGCGACTTCAATGACAATACTTTCTGCTTTAGATTGAGAAGAAAGTGAGCCAAATGCTGTGTAGTAGCTTTGACCATTCACATCGTTGATGCCAATAGTCGAAAGCGGGAACATTTTATGAGTACGTAGAATTGTCTCATTCAGTGTTTGAACGTCTTTCACTTCTGTCTGTGCAAAAAGCAACACTTCGACAAGAATTTGCTCTCCTGCAACGGCTAGGAAAGCATCGATACCATCTTCGTTACTAATAACAAGAGATTGTTCAGAAAGCTTAACCTCCCAACCTTGGTGTTGTGCTAGGAGTGTTTGTAGTTCGTTTAATTGCCAACTCATAGTGGTTCCTATTCCTCATTATTGATGTAGAGAAGTTAACTAACCAGAAACGGACTGGTGTTATAGATTATTATCAATAAAGGTTGAACAAAATCTTAATAGACTCAAATAATGGGACACAAAGTGTTTGATGTCTATTGTTTTTTCTTAATATTACATAATTGTGTGAACAGTGTTTTTTGTGGCGACTTTTTATACCACGGAGATATAGCCCATAAGTCCCGTTTTCATGTGCTCAATGACATGGCAATGATACATCCAGCGCCCTGGATTATCGGCAACAAACGCGGCTTTGGCTCTGCCGTATTTTCCAAGTAAGACCGTATCCGTGTGGAAAGGTTCGACTGGTTTACCATCTAGCTCCAATACAGTAAATGTATGGCCATGAAGGTGAATAGGGTGATGGTATTGCGTGTTGTTTTTTAAATCGAAAATATAGGTCTTACCTAGTTGTAAAGTCGCTAATGGGGCCGGAATATTATTGGCGCTCATGCCTTCCCATGCTCTACGGTTGGTAAGCCAAAATTGATATTTGCCTTTTCCTGCTTTGTTTGCGGGTGTGACTGCGCCTTCCCATTCAAAAACAAAATGCTCGGTAATGGCATTATCAATATCCAGTTGCGGCACTGGGTTTAATGGTAAAGCGGGAATGGTGGCAGGAGAAGTGATTGAAGAAGCGATCGCTGTAAATTGGCATAAGGTGAAACTGTATTTCCCTTTTTTCTGCACGAGCTGAAAGCTGGAGTTTGCCGTAGGTGCAATAATGGCTAAATCAACTCGCATGCCTGGCCCCACTTTATGCTGGGTGAGCAATCTTGGGGTGGTGATTGGGTTTCCATCAATGGCGATAATCCAAGCCTCCGCGCCTTCGATAGCAAGCGGGTACGTCATGGTGTTATCAACGTTGGCCACACGCAATCGAACACTGCCATTTTCAGGAACGGTATACGTTGGTTTGTGCTCGCCATTTACGGTGCCATATTCTCCCGGAGTACCCATTCGTGCACTTAAGCGAGGTACCATGAGATCTTTCCATTGTCCTTGCTTATTAATGTGCCAGTGTTTGAGAATTAAGGTGTGCTCATCATCAAATTTCACTGGCGTTGCTTCTTCAACCACAATGGCGCCCACCAGCCCTTTACCCAATTGAACCACACTGTTCATGTGTGGGTGATACCAAAAAGTGCCTGCATCTGGTGGTGTGAAACGATAAATAAAGGTTTCACCGGGCATGATAGGTGGCTGACTTAAAAAAGGTACGCCATCCATTTCAATTGGAATACGTAAGCCGTGCCAGTGAATGGTGGTGGGCTCATTGAGTTTGTTCGTGAATTCAATGGTGATTGGGACGCCTTGTCTGGCGATTAAAGTGGGTGCGGGAATTTGGCCATTAAAACCTAACACATCCGTATCGACACCGGAAACAAGTTGATGCGAAGAAGGCTCTGCGGTGAGTTTATAGTAATAAGGATCGTTTGGTTTCGGTTGGGTGACACTGCACCCAGGGATCATGGAAATAGCCGTGGTGCTTAGGGCTGTTGTGACAAATTGTCGACGAGTTAAATTCATAGTGTGTCCATAGTAGCAAGTTGCTAAAGCAAAAAAGCCCGAGTAACTCGGGCTAATAGAATAAGAAAGCGTTTTTTATTATGCGAATCGCTTTTCTAGGTAATTAATAATGTCATTTGATTCGTACATCCAAGTGACTTCACCTTTCTCTTCAATTCGAAGGCAAGGTACTTTACGTTTACCACCTTGTTCGATGAGTTCTTGTTCCCATTTTTTATCGTTTTGAGCATCACGCGCTTCAATTGGAAGAGACAGACGTTTCATTGAACGTCGAACCTTCACGCAGAATGGGCAAGCATTGAACTGGTATAATTTAAGTCCTTCGGCATCTTGATTCACTTTCGCTTGTTCTTGTTCTGAACGTTTCATTCCAGAAGGAGAGAAAATAGCATTGAGCAATAAAATGATACGACCAAGAACCCAACGGATGACTTTCATGACTTTAATTCCTATACGGCTTTGTTATTGTGTAGAAGGAAAATATCACAATTCATTCTCATTCGTAATATAGCATTTTGGAAAATTTGGCACATAAAGGACAGAACATGGCTGAGCAAAAATTAATGAAAGATGGAATCGATGGCGTTGCCATTCAGCGTATAAGTCATGCCATGAGCCAGCTTGTACCAAGCTTTGACACTGCTTTATTTGAAAAAAAAGCCAGCAACGGCCTAGAAAATTTAGAGCTTAAGCAGCGTGTTACTCATTTGATTGACGCTTTACACGCCAGCTTTAATGTTTCTTTCCAAGAGCTGCAGCCGCAGTTAATGCCATTAATCGATGTGTGGGATCGCGGTGAGGAAAATGATGCGCTGAGTGGTTTTGCGGCGTGGCCAGTAACGGATTATGTTGCGGTGCATGGGATTGATGCTCCTGAATTAGCTCTACCGTTATTAGAACAAGTAACAGAGTTATTCTCGGCTGAGTTTGCAATTCGTCCCTTTATTATCAATAACCAAGATGAGACTTTAGCGGTGATGAAAACTTGGGCGGTTAGCTCAAATGATCATGTCAGAAGATTAGCTTCGGAAGGCTGCCGACCTAAGCTACCTTGGGGCCAGCAGTTACCGTCTTTGATTCAAGACCCTACGCCGATTTTTCCCATACTGGAACAACTAGTGGATGATGAATCTGAGTATGTTCGCCGATCAGTTGCCAATAACTTAAATGACATATCAAAGGATCACCCACATTTAGTGAGCGAGCTATGCCAAAAGTGGATGAGTAATGCGACATCAAATACAACAAAAAACCGAACGTGGCTGGTTAAACATGCACTAAGAACACTCATTAAATCTGGCTACCCACCTGCTTTTGAAGTGTTGGGTTATTCTTCTACCCCAGACATGATACTTGAACATCGAATTGTTGGTAATCAGGCGATTGAGTTAGGAGAAGCGTTGGATTTTACCGTGTCGATGACTTCCACGAGTGATGATGACCAAAAATTGATCATTGATTATGTTATTCATCACATGAAAGCCAATGGTAAGCACAGTGAGAAGGTATTTAAATTGAAAACAGTCACACTAAAAGCCGCAGAAACCTTAGAGATTTCCAAGTCGCATTTGTTTAAAAATATCACAACACGTCGTTATTATTCTGGCGAGCATTTGATCAGCATACTCGTTAACGGGAAGGGAAGTCAGACACTTAGTTTCAATTTGAGCGTGTAATTTGGGATCATTTTGCATGGTTTCACTGGTTGCAATTTCATAAAGTTTTCAGTATTCAATACAATGGTTGGTTTGATATGAAATCGGGTGTTATTTCTATTACTTGGCTGACCGTCATGTTTTCCGATATTAGGTGAGAATTATGTACTAGATTAAGAGTATGATAGGAGTTACTCTATAGACTACTTAATTAGTAAATCACAAGAATTTGCGATTACGTACTATGATCCATTCTACACACTACGGCATTGAATATGGTTGTTGATAAAGAAGGCTATTTGGCTTTAATTGAATATTTAACAGAGCATCTGAGTTTATTTATTACTCAAACGGGTGATACAGGGGAAGAAACCATCGAAGATGTTGTCACCGATATGATTGCATCCAATATTATGATGGTGTTTGAACAAAATCCTGAGTTAGAAAGTGATACTCGCTTCCAGTTGCTTAAAGAAGCAGACGCAGTCGTTGCTGATTTAGGTGAAGTGCTAGCGAAAACATGGGAATCAAAAGCGACCAATGAGCAAATCAGCTTTCTAGAAGACTACATTGGTTTGATTAAAAACCTGTTCGACAGTGAAATTGCCCAGTAGTGCTCTTTAGCTAAGTAAACAGCATTTCAAATTATGTTATTTTTATACGGCGCTTTGTAATTTTAGCGCCGTTTTTTGTCTAGAATCTTACATATGGAAGTAAGTTTTTTCTTAAGTTCTCTTTCATAAATGGTTCAATATCACCGCTTTATCACGGATTGATTAAGGGAGAACCATGTGAATGCGCAAAGGTACTTTTCTTGCCAGTTGTTTCATTGGCGTGGTTATTGCGTTTCAATCCTTAATCAATTTTTCTAAATAAGGATTGTTTTATGAAAAAGTCGATTAAATCCATTATCTTGTTATCACTTATCAGCTTACCTGTGGCCGCAGATATTAAGCTTACTTTTGGTATCTATACTTCAGATAAAGCCACCGCCATGGTGAAGCAGTTCCGACCCGTACTGAATGCACTTGAATCGCAAATAGCAAACAAGATCGGCGAACCTGTGCAAATTAAGATGCAAATTTCAAAAAATTACGAACAAGGCTTAGATAGTTTAATTAAGGGAGACGTTGATTTTTCTCGCTTTGGTCCTGCTTCTTATGTGCTTGCAAAACAAAAAGATCCGGATATTAAGCTGCTGGCAATGGAGAACAACAAAGGCAGTAAAACGTTTAATGGCGTGATTTGTGTGGAGAAAAACAGTGAGATAACGTCGGTGACGCAGTTGGAAGGGAAAACATTTGCATTTGGAGACCAAAACTCCACCATAGGTAGGTATTTATCACAGACTTACCTTGCTGATCATCAAATTACGTCGCAAGACTTGAACTATTTTGAGTATCTTGGTCGGCATGACAAAGTTGGCTCAGCCGTTGCAAATAAACAGTTTGATGCTGGAGCATTAAAAGAAAGTACCTATAAAAAGCTGGTAAATAATGGCGCTTCTTTACGTATCATTGCAAGCTTTCAAAATGTAACGAAACCTTGGATTGCAAGTTCAATGCTAGATGACAAACTAGCTCAAGCATTACAAGAAAGCTTACTGGAATTATCCGATCCTAAGGCACTGAAAGCAATTAAGAAAGATGGTTTTTTAGAAGGAACAGATAGCGATTATGAAAAAATTCGTTTAGCCATGTCGGACAAGCGTTTTTTTTCTAACTAGGGGGTGACTATGGCTGCGTTACATAAACCTTATTCATTATTATGGATTAAATACTTAGCTATTCTTTCAATTGTAACTGTTGGGTTGAGTTTTACGGCTGGGGAAGTCGTGCGTGAATATGAAACCCGTTATTTAGAAAGCAAAGTAGAGTCGCAGCTAGAGCGCCACTTCAGTGCATTGTCATCCATCGCGATTGAAGATGTACTAACGGAAGATATTCCTCGTTTAGAAACGATTGTTGATCAAGTGGTCATGCATACGCCTGATATTCAATACATTTTGATTTGTAATGAAGATAAGAAACATTTGGTTGCTTGGGGAGAAAAACCAGAACAAGCTCCTCCTTCAATGGCGGTGTATCAAAATAAAATCGCCTTAGAAAATGAAATTTTTGGCTACATGAAAATTGGGATCAGTAAAACGCCATTTTTTAAAGATATCGCTCAACATGTTGAGCAAATTCGCTATTTTTCCGCGATCTCGTTATTGCTTCTTGGGGTGCTTTGTTATTTTGTGTCTCAATATCTGTTTTTATCACCTCTCGACAAAATCAACAAAAAGCTGTTATCTATTCATGACTTACCTTTGCCAAAAAAGGTGAGTCACTCAGCGTCTTCTGAATTGGAAGTGCTTAGCTGCTCTGTTGATTTGCTGCAAGATGCATTGATACTGCAAAAGCAGAAAGAAGCTCAACTGAAACTGGCTAAGCAAAAAGCGGAAGCCGCAAATAAGATGAAAACAGAATTCATTGCCACAATGAGCCATGAAATAAGAACACCAATGAATGTGATTTTAGGCTCTTTAGAGATCATGAAAGATGAGCCTTTAAACAATAACTCACAGCAGTTTACTGATACAGCATTAAACGCAGCGAAGGTTTTACTGAATCAGCTGAATGATATTTTAGATTATTCACGTCTTGATTCAGGTAAAACAGGCTTGGCAAAAGAGTCTTTTTCACCAGTGCAAACCAGCCAAGATGTCATTGCCATTTTCTCTCAACAAGCAGAAGAGAAAGGGGTGGCTTTGTCATTAAAAACAGATTTAAACACAGATCTAAATGTACTTGGTGATGTTGGTAAAGTATCGCAGGTGTTAACTAACTTAATTGGTAATGCCATAAAATTCACCGAGCAGGGCTCCATTTTAGTGGAGATGAGTGGTGAAACGACGGCAGAGCACTCAGCCATTACTTTTATGATTAAAGACTCCGGTATTGGTATCGAGAAAGAGAAAGTAGCGACGATTCATCACCCATTTGTGCAAAGCGACCCTTCTTTCTCTAGACGTTATGGTGGGGCAGGGATGGGGCTGGCGATAAGCCATGAATTGATTTCGCTAATGGGAGGAAGCCTTCATATCAGTAGTGAATTAGGAGAAGGTTCTGAGTTTACCTTCACGATTACGTTCCCTGTTGCAGTCCCGACAGTAGAGCTAAGCACAACTGATTTGCCAATAGATAAAGAACACCGAGAAAGTACTATTTTACTGGTGGAAGATAGTCCATCGAACCAACTTATTGCTAAAACCATGTTATCGCGTTCAGGCTATAAAGTAGAAACGGCGAATAATGGTTTAGAAGCATTAAAAGCAGTAAGAAAGGCGCAATATTCATTGATTTTAATGGACTTACAAATGCCAGAAATGAATGGATTAGATGCATGTAAAGCGATAAGGCAGCTAAAAGATGAGAAAGCCGATGTGCCTATTATTGCGATGACAGCGAATGTTAGCGATTCTGACAGAAAAGAGTGCGCACTTGTCGGTATGGATGATTTTCTTACCAAGCCAATTAATAAAGGTAAAATGCTGAACGTAATTAATCACTGGTTTGATCGCCATCATCACCAAAACGGTATGGTTAATTTGAGCTTATAATGTCTATTTGATGAAGCTACAAAACTCGACGAGCATGCCAATACGCATCAGCCCAATAAGGGTTATCTAACCGAGAGACAATTACCCCTTTTGATGTTGAGGCATGCATAAATTTCCTGCCACCCACATACACTCCCACATGACGTATTTTTTTCCCTGTTTTGAAGAAAACCAAATCTCCTTGTTGTAGTTCATTGTACGCAATTTGAGTTCCAGAATATTGTTGCTGCGCTGTGGTTCTTGGTAAGGACTGGTTGTAGACCGATTGCATTGTAATTTGAACAAATGCAGAACAATCGATACCAAATTTTGAGTCTCCCCCAAGTCGGTAAGGGGTACCTTTCCAATTGTCATAATGGTTTTGTAAAGGGTAAGACATTTCAGCATCAGCATAATAACCGCTTGATGGGGAAGTACTTTTATTCGCACAGCCATTGAGCATGAATAGCGCCATCATGCCAATAAAAAAGAGAAAAGGTGGTTGGTTTATGTGCTTATGCATAATCAGTCCATTGTTCAGTTAATCAATGATTATTCTGAAAGGTGAAATAAAATTGACATATTTCTTCTGTAGTTTCTCGGATCGAAACCATCGATGAGCTCAATGTTGAGTTATTGAAGTATCGATCTTATTTCCAAGTGGAATTGAAAATGTCTAACACGAAGAAGAAAGCTATATTTTTCACACCTTCCATCGTCTCTGCTATTGCAGTGATTTTTACCCTGTTGGTACTCATGTTAATTACTATTTCTTTGGTTGGAAATAGGGGTCTTAGTAAAGTTGGTCAGCAGTTTTCAAGTTTAAGCCAACAAGCTCTCCCTGTAGCGTTTAATAATGCCACGTTAACACAGCTAACCCTAGAGCAACTTCGTAGTATTAACAATAGTGTTCGTTCACAGGATAGCAATACCTTTGAACAACATAATGCCGATATCGTACGTTTACAAAAGCAAACGCGAGAGGCATTACAAGTTACGTTTTCACTGAGTCAGCAATTCCAAATTGAGTTTATTCAAACGCATCTTTCTCAGTTAGAACAAGAAATTAAACAATTGGAAAAAGTGGGAGCAAACATTGTTGTAGAGCAGCAGTTAATTCTAAAGCAGCAGCAGATGATTGCACAGGACATGGCTGGATTTCGATATGGTTTAAGCTCAACCAGTTCAGAGATGGGGCGTATACATGTTTCTCTTTTTAATTCGGATGATCATTTAGCTCAGGAAGCTGCCTCTCGTTTTATGACCAATGCGACTTCTCTTGAGAGCACAGCGCTGACTCTTTTTGCAGAATCTGATCAAGTTAAAGCTAATAAATTGTTCCGAACAATGAAAAACCGTTTGGCTGGCATGGAGTTAGCGTTTCAAGAGCTTGTTGAAATTAATCCAGAAATTAAGGAATTTCCAGGTTTAACGATGCCTTTTGAGATGATTAAACATGGTTTTGGTTCTGGAAATATTATTGAAACGTACATCGACTCGTTAGCAATTAAAACAAATCAGCAGCAAGAGCTGATGTTGGTTAGTGCTTCGGTTGAACGTATTGTTACTACCCTTAATGGTTTTTCGAGCAATATTAATAAGAAAATCAATCAGAGCCAGCAAAATGTCGAAAACACGATGCTAAGTGTGGCTCAAGTGATCACCGTTTTAGGTGGTCTTATGTTTGTTTTGGCGGCATTGTCTGGCTGGTGGTTAAAAAGTTGGATTCAACGTTCTTTGAATAATGTGGCTCAACTGGTCAGTGCAATGACGGCTGGCAACTTTACTAAAGCGGCGGTTCAAACGGGGCCTATTGAGTTCGTTGAGTTAGCAGAGCGCCTCAATCAACTGAATGAGGCCAATCGTCATGCCATGGCAACGTTTAAAAATAATTGTGAATCACTTTATCAAGCTGCGGAAATAAGTCATGACGCGTCTTCTAAATCTCAAGAAACCCTGCAAAGCCAAAATGAAGCACTGGAAGCCATTGTCTCGACGGTAACGGAGCTAGAAGCCTCCATTAAAGAGATTGCCCGTGGCACCACAGATTCACAACAGGAATCTGAAATGGCCTTTCAGCATACAGTAAATGGAGCCCATGTGATTGAACGCAGTACTCGTCGTTTACAGCGTTTAGATAGCATGTTTGAGGTGAATGAGGCCCGCATGACAGAGTTGGATAATAGTGTTATGCAGATTACGGAAGTGGTGGATTTGATCAGCTCTATCGCGGGTAATACAAATTTACTGGCATTAAATGCGGCCATTGAAGCGGCGAGGGCAGGTGAACAAGGGCGAGGTTTTGCGGTTGTGGCGGATGAAGTTCGCAAGCTTGCCAGTGATACGAATCAACAGACAGAATCCATACGTACCATGATGGATACTTTACACAATGCAGCCAAAGAAGCCAGTGTCGCGATGAATCAGAGCAGAAAAGAAATGACAGAGGCGATGGCGTTCAGTACGGAAGTGAAAGGTGCGTTTGGTGATGTAGAGTCGGTGGTGAGCGAAATCAAAGGCAAAATTAATCTGATTTCAGACGCTGCAGGTGAACAAGAACGAGCCACAAGTAATGTCAGTCGCAATATCCATGGTATTTCGGATCAAGCGACGCATACGGCTCAGCAATTGGGCGCACTGGTGGAAAGTGCCGAGCAAGTTGCGCTAATTGCCGAGCAACAGCAAGCGCTATTGTCTCGCTATACCTTGTAGAGCTTTGTAGGCTGTATTTTTTCATTCTCTTGGGCACTTTAGATCTGTGCAGAAAGAGCTCTGATCAAAAAGGGGATCGCACTTAGAGTTGTCGCTAACTGGTTTCAGATATTGTAAAAAAGCAGCGGGTGAGTAGAATGCCCGTTTGCTTTTTTCAACAGACGATCAATTATGCGAATTCATGCGGTCCATCACCTTCAACAAGCGCGCTTAGCCCGAGCTTCTAAACCTTTTAACGCGCGTGGTGCTAAGCTTAAGCGTTGCCAGTATTGTCAGGTAAGTCTTGAGTTTTGTTTTTGTGCCCATCAACCAAGTACAGAATCTAGCGCCGCATTTTTATTAATGATGTTTGATACGGAAGTTTTAAAGCCGAGCAACACTGGCCGCCTAATTGCAGATGTGATCCCTGAAACGTATGCGTATTTATGGTCTCGCACAGAGCCACACCCAGAGATGCTTGCTTTATTGGAAGATGAGCAATTCCAACCATTCATCGTTTTTCCTGAGCATAATGTTGAAGAAAAAGAGCGTGTCGTGCATAACGTAGAGATGGTTGAAGGCAAAAAGCCATTGTTTATTATGTTGGATGGAAGCTGGCGTGAAGCATGTAAAATGTTCCGTAAAAGCCCATATCTGAGCTCTTTCCCTGTGTTGTCGATTAATGCTGAGCAAGTGTCTAGTTACATTGTGCGCAAAGCTTCGAAAGATTATCAATTGGCGACTGCAGAAGTGGCTGCCATGGTGCTGGATTTGTATGGGGAAGAACATACTTCAAAGCAGCTGGAATTATGGTTTGATGTGTTTAAAGAACACTACCTGTGCAGCAAGCAGCCTCTGAAAATGTCTGAACGAAATGCAGCTATTAAGAAGATGCAGGCTTACCAAGCACAATTTGAAAGTAATATTCCTACAAGCACATAGATAAAGCTGTTTAATCTTTCATCATTTGAGATTGAACACGCACTTTGTCGGGCTAAATTGGTATTAGGTCACAGTCTGATGAGGGTGGTATATGGATAATCGTTATAAAATTTTTTCATTTTTACATCAAACAGCTTAGCTTTGAGTCGTTAAGGATGTAGTTTGTTATTTTAGGGAGAGAATTCATGTATTACGGTTTTGATGTAGGTGGCACTAAGATTGAGTTTGGCGCGTTTAATGAGAAGTTAGAGCGTGTTGCAACTGAACGAGTTCCTACACCGGGCACCGATTATGATCTATTGGTTGAAACTTTAGCCGGATTAGTCTCGAAATATGACTCAGAACTGGGTGTGGAAGGCAAAATTGGCCTTGGTATTCCAGGTATGGAAGACGCAGATACTGGCGCTGTTTTAACCACTAATGTTCCTGCTGCGAAAGGCCAATTTTTACGTAAAGATTTAGAGGCTAAAATTGGTCGTGAAGTTCGCATTGATAACGATGCAAACTGTTTTGCTTTATCGGAAGCGTGGGATGATGAGCTGAAAGAAGAAGCCTCCGTTATGGGGTTAATTTTGGGCACGGGCTTTGGTGGCGGTTTGGTATATGAAGGCCAAGTTTTCTCGGGTCGTAACCATGTTGCTGGTGAGTTAGGCCATACACGCATGCCGATTGACGCTTGGTTCCACCTTGGTGAAAAAGCACCTTTGTTTGGTTGTGGTTGTGACAAAAAAGGTTGTATTGATAATTACTTATCTGGTCGTGGTTTTGAACAGTTATATGAGCACTACTACGGTGAAAAGGTTAAAGCGATTGAGCTGATTAAACGTCAAGCGGAAGGTGAAGAAAAAGCGGTTGAGCATGTAGAACGCTTTATGGAGCTGCTGGCTATCTGCTTCGCTAACTTATTTACGGCATTTGACCCGCATGTTGTGGTACTGGGTGGTGGTTTATCAAACTATGATTTGATTTATGAAGAGTTGCCTAAGCGTATTCCAAAGCACTTATTGTCGGTTGCAAAAGCGCCTAAAATTGTAAAAGCAAAACACGGCGATTCAGGTGGTGTTCGTGGTGCGGCATTCTTAAACATTAAGTAACCAAACGTATTTCTTAAGCCCAGAAGACAGTGCACTTCTGGGTTTTTTTATTTTTCTTTGTCACTACTTGAACGTTTGGAAAGTATTTTTAATTCACTTCTTATCATACAGTTACTTTTCTTTTGAGTCATAAAATCATTCTTTAGAAACTGCCTAGTAAACCCTAAGCTATGCTAATAGAGCATGTTAAATAGCTAAGGGTAAAACTATGCAGTTAAATCCAGTTGGATGGTTTGAAATTTATGTTGATGATATGGCGAGAGCTAAAAAGTTTTATGAATCTGTTTTTGACGTAAAGTTAGAAAAGCTAGAAAGTCCTGCGAAAATAGACATTGAAATGTGGACTTTTCCTCATGATATGGAACGCTACGGGGCAAATGGTGCTTTAGCTCACATGAGCCACGTGAAAGCAGGTGGCAATAGTACTCTTGTCTATTTTTCGTGTGAAGATTGTTTGATAGAGGAGTCTCGAGTAGTAAGTAGTGGTGGTGAAGTTCAAGTGCCCAAAATGGCGATTGGTGACTATGGTTTTATCAGCATGATCAGTGATTCGGAAGGGAATATGATAGGCCTTCATTCAATGAAATAATATTGTTAGTCGAGTTTTTATATTATTTTACTCGTCATTTTAAATCTCACTCGCGATGTTATGTTATATCAATAGTAATGACATGAGGAACAATAGCATGGGTTGTCAAAATACCATAATGATCAACGTGTCACCTGAAAAGGTGTGGGCGACTATTTCCAATTTCCATGATATGTCTTGGGCCCCTGAAGTTATTACTTCAGTTGACGCTATTGGGACGCATTCGGGTTATGAAGTTGGCGCAAAACGCATATTAAATGATGTTTTTCATGAAACACTGACGGAAGTGGACTCAGACAACTTTACATTTTCTTATTCTATTGATGATGGACCGGGTCCAGTATCTAAAGAAGTGGTCAGTAATTATATTGGTATGGTTAAATTAACAGCGAAGGGTAATGGGACTTTAGTAGAGTGGAGTTCAACATTTGATACTTCAAATCCAACTGAGGTAGTTGAGTTTTGCGATCCAATTTATCAAGCGCTGTTAACGGCATTAAAGCAAACGTTGTCTTAGTTCTGCTAAAGAACAGTATGTAATTGGGTGAGTTTCCTATAATAAAATATCACTATATTGAAGATATATAACCAAGGTGAATTAACGGGGAGGTGGAATATATACTGGCAATAATAATTTCTTTATATAGAAGCGGGAACAGTTAAATACTAGGTCATGTATTGGTGTATATAGTGCCAATCTATTGGGTTGAATTAATGAAAAAAGATAAGAACTCGAACAGTGCTTCGTTCATCAATCAGTGGGTGACTTTATACCACTTACGTATAGTTTAGTTTTATCAAATATATAAAATTTATTCTAAATTCAATGCACTACTTCTTATTGAGGTAATTGCTTTCTTATCGGTCACACCTACTCAAAATATTGCCTTCCATATATCCACAAAGATAATGCGCTTAATTTCATAAAATCCTATGCATAACCTTTAATATACTTCTACAATTTTCCATATAAGAAGTAGTGCAAAGCAGTGAATATAACTATTAGAAATACTGTTGGATTAGGGAGGTTATGTTGTGCATGAATTCATACAGTTGTCCGCGGATAAAAAAAGAGTGGTCGCGCAGGTAAAAGCGGGAGCCATTATCGAACAAACTTATTCATACATTGATTTAATTCAAACCCTTAATTCAATGGGAGCCGGAGAATATTTAATAAATGAAGAAGATGCTGAGTTGTTTTTAACATCGATCAATGAGTCGGCCAGTTATAATGTACCATTCTCTATGGATGTGTATGTGGTTATTGCTGAGCAGCTAAATGCTACGATTGAAATAGACATTCGTGATGATGAAATGTCTGCCACCATGACGGTGACGGGCGCATACGGTGGTCAAGGGATCAATGGTAAAATGATCTTAGCACTTCTTTCTACCAATCAAATCTGCAAAGGTATTCAGAAATCGACTTTACAAGAGCTTTTACCTTGGAGTAAAACCTTGTTGCCTGGAGAATCTTTTTCAGTGGAAATTGCCCAAGGTCGCCTACCAATTGATGGCACAGATGCCCAATTGGTGCCTTTAGTGGATAAAATTCATGAGCGAATCTTATGCCCTCAACTAGAAGAAGGAGCGGGAGATAAGGTTGATATGCGGGATTTAGGGGATACGATCACGGTTGCAAAAGGTGACCCTGTAATGAAGCGTATTCCTGAAACAAAAGGAATACCCGGCTTTACTATTACGGGCACAGAGTTAGAGGCAGAAGATGGGAAAAAGTTCACGCTGAAAGCAGGCAAAGGCACCATATTTAGCCCGACTGATCCAAACCTTTTGGTCGCTGCTATTAATGGCACCCCATTTATTAAAAATGACAGTGCAGAAGTGGATGAAGTGTTATTTTTAGACAAAGTGGATATTGGCTCTGGGCACATTAATTACATTGGCAGTGTAGTCGTGTTTGGAGATGTGACCTACGGTATGAAAGTAGAAGCAACAGGTTCTATTTTGGTGTGTGGCTTTATTGAATCTGCTCATGTTCAAGCTGGGGGAGATGTCATATCAAGGCAGGGTATTATCGGCCATGTTGTTGATCATGATGAAGAAATGACGTGCTATGTTAAAGCTAAAGGATCGATAAAATCGCGTTTCTCCCAGTATGTAGATTTGAAGTCGGGTGGAGACATTGCGCTGTCTTTGCATGCCATCAATTGTAATATTTACTGTGGTGGTGATTTAAGTGTGGTTGATGAATTTGAAAAAAGTGGCACCTTGTGTGGCGGCAACATTGAGGTGAAAGGGGCAATTACCTTAGTCGATCTTGGTGCTGTGGCGTGTATCCCAACCAGCATCAAAGCCTTTAGTGATTACAGCGAACACAAAAAAGCATTGGTGTCGTATCAGCGTACTTATTATGAGCAAATGCAAGATGTGATGAGTGATGATACTAACTTTGTGGATGTGGAATCGTATGAAGAGGCGGGCACCATTTCAGATCCATTATCCATTGCTCAAAAGAAATTGGAAGAGCAACAAAATAAGCTTAAAGAGCTATTGGGTAAAAAAGTCATCACGGTAAAAAACAGAGTGTACCCTATGGTGAATGTGTCTTTTGCTGATACTAGGATCATGACAAAAAGAGAGCATAGCCCAAGCAGAATCATGTTCGATGGCCATGATATTAACATTGACCCATTACTGAACTGATTGGTACCACAAAAGCAGCAGCTTTGATAATAGCTGCTGTTTTGTTTTAAAGAGCTCTTAATTAGTATGATTAACTATAGACGCGAACTCAGTGGAATGATGTTTACTTTACCACCTACTTCAATGCTTTCTTGTTCTGGGTAAATTTCAATTAAACAATTAGCTTCACTCATAGATCGCAAAATGCCTGAACCTTGTTTCCCTGTCGTTTTTACTTCCAGTTGTCCGTTTGCATTGATTGAATAAAACCCTCGGCTGTATTCAGTACGGCCTAAGCGTGAGCGTAAAAATTCAGTAGCAATGGCAGTTAATTGTTCTGGTTGCCAGTTCGTATCCCCTTGTAGTTTGTGAATAGTAGGTTCAACAAACTGTAAGAACGACACCATGACAGCGACAGGGTTACCAGGCAGCCCGAAGAAAGGGGTATCATTAATATGCCCAAACGCCAGAGGGCGACCCGGACGCATGTTAATTCGCCAGAAGTTAATGTTCCCTAAACGATTTAGGGCGTGTTTAATGTAGTCTGCATCACCTACTGAAACTCCACCTGATGATAAGATTAAGTCGGCTTGTTCGGCTGAGCTGAGTAAGGTGTTTTCGAGGGATTCTTGGTTGTCTTCAATAATGCCTAAGTCAATGACTTCGCAGCCAAGTTTAGTTAATAATGCGTGTAAAGAGTAGCGATTAGAATCGTAGATACAGTTTGTTTTTAAATCTTCTCCGGGTTCTTGAACTTCATCACCAGTCGAAAAAATAGCCACTTTTAATGAACGATAAACAGGCAGTGTATTTACCCCTAATGACGCCAACATTCCCAGTTCAGGCGCAGTAATTCGAGTGCCTGCGGAGACGGTTATCTGACCTTTTTTGAGATCTTCACCAGCTAAGCGAACATTTTGGCCTGCTTTGATTGCACCTTTTGAGGTATCAAAACACACATAAGTTTCTGAGCCGTGCTCACTTGTTTGAGCTTGTTCTCTCATGATGACGGTGTCGGCGTTGGAAGGAACAGGTGCCCCCGTCATAACTTTAACCGCTTGGCCTTTTTCCAGTGGCTTATCGTAACTGTAACCCGCCATGACTTCTGCCACCACATGGTAGTGAGTATGTTCTAGATCATCACTGCGAATCGCAAATCCATCCATGGCTGAGTTGGTTTGCTGAGGAACATGAATCGGAGAAAGAACATCCTCAGCACAAATTTTATTGGCGGCTTGAAGTAAAGGTGTATGGTTTGTGGCTGGTGCAGTATGAATACTGTCCAAAATTTGTTGTCGGCCTTGGGCTACCGATAAAAAAGCAGGGGACAAAATGTCGCAAGAGGCAGCAGCACTGCCTTGATTTTGTTGTTTTGAGTAGCCCACAACAAAATCGGTAATGGCGTTTAAATCATTAATGTCTAATTGAGGTAATGCAGAGTCGGCTGAAATGTTCGCGGCAATAGCAATAATGTTCTTATCTTCAGGGTGAAGCCAAGGTTTGCCAACTTCTTCTCGGTGCAGCTCAACTTTTGGGAAAGAGAGCTTTTTAAAGCCTTCAATTAAAATTAAATCCAGTTGGCTTTGATCTAGCTTCCCTAATAGCTGTTGAAAGGTGGCTTCTTCGTTTGGGGTTTCCGTGACCAAGGCATTACGGTAGCGGGATGAAATCAGCATTTGAGAGGCGCCCGCCTTGCGTAGACGGTAACTGTCTTTGCCTTCTTGGTCGATATCGAAGTTATGATGAGCATGCTTGATCACGCCAACACGCAGTCCGCGTTCAGTCAGCTTTGGCAGCATTGCTTCCAGTAATGTGGTTTTTCCCGTGCCGCTATACGCAGCAAAGCCTAAGAGAGGTAATTGAGAGTGGGGCTGGCTCATACAAGGGTTCCAAACTTTTCTAATTCATGTGGGGCATTTAAATTAATGAATGCGTCCGGTTGGTCACTAAAATCAACGTTGATGGTGTTGCAGAAGTCATAAAGCAAAATTATTTTTCTGTCGCCATTGGCAAGAAAGTCATTAAGCTTGGGTAAAATGCGTTTGTGGATCAAAGTAATCACTGGTTGAAGGTATTTTCCGTCATGGGCAACTGCGATGTCGGTGTTGTCATCACAGGCAGCGCACATACGTTCAACCAAATCTAAAGGGATCTGTGGACAGTCACAGGGTACAAAGCCTACCCAGTCGGTATTGGCTTGTTTTAGTCCTGCGTGCATGCCTCCGAGTGGGCCAGGGAAGTCGGCCAGCTCATCTTGAAAAACAGAACCGTATTTGGCATAGGCATCGTGGTTACGGTTGGCATTGATTGAAATGGCATCCGTTTGGGGGGATAAGCGTTCAATCACGTGTTCAATCATTGGTCGACCGGCAAGTGTTACCAAGCCTTTATCGTTTCCACCCATGCGGGTTGCTTGGCCACCAGCTAAGATAACCCAGCTAGTTTGCTGTGGCGTAGGCATAATGTTGTTGTTCCTCATCGACAAGTTGCAGTGGGGTTGAATCAATCAGTTTTCTGTCTGATAAAACCCATTGGCGACGGCATAAATCTGTTAAGGCATTACGTTGATGGCTGGTGATCACAAGGCTTGAGCCTCGCTTTAATAAGTCTTTCGCGAGCACGACTAAAAGCTCGATGGACTCTTGATCTAGGCTAGCACTTGGCTCATCCATCAATAAAATACTGGGCTTGAGTACCCAAGCTCTTGCCATTGCGACACGTTGTTTTTCTCCGCCAGACAACACTGAGATATGTTCATCGGCAAGGGTTTCCAGCCCCACTAAGCGTAATGCGTTAATAATGTTTGCGCGTCTTTCTCTCGCAGTTAGAGATTGGTATTTTAAGCCATAGTTGACGTTGTCATACACGGTTCCGTCAAATAAATAGGGGCTTTGATGTAAATAAATGACATTTTTATTGCCAGATAAGCCAAGCAGTCGTTTAAACCAGTTTTTTTTCCCAATATTCAGTTCGCCTGTCGTTGGTGCTTGTAAGCCTGATAAAATCTTTAATAACGTGGTTTTACCTATGCCATTGGTGCCCTTTAGGTACACAGATTCGCTTGGCCCTAAGCTTAAATGTGGGATATGGAACAGCACTCGATCCTTGAATCGCATAGATAAATTCGTTACTTGCAATTGAATGGTCATAAGAGTCACCGTTATGTACGTAAATGGCCTTTACCCCGAGCAACCGACAGGCAAAAGTTCAGTGAAAGGGCGAGTAAGAGTAAAACCATGCCCAGAGCCACACCTTGAGCAAACGCACCTTTTTGGCTTTCCATGGCAATGGCGGTAGGAATATTGCGAGTGGCATTAAAGATATTTCCTCCCACCATCATTGAACATCCTACTTCGGTAATGATTCGGGAAAAGCCAGCAATCACTGCGGCAAGAAGAGGAAAGCGGGTCTCCCACATTATGCTGCAAAAAGCACGAGGAATTGAAGCGCCGAGAGTATAGGCAGTTTCCCAGGCGCGGCGATCGCTGTTTTGAAAAGCGCCGTGCATCATCGAAACGAGAATAGGGAAACAGATCAGCACTTGGCCTGCGATCATGGCTTTTTGAGTAAACAACAACTGCCAATCACCCAGTGGGCCAGCACGTGAAAACATCATATACAGCAGTAAACCAATGACGACGGTAGGTACTGATTGCAGAGTATGAATAATAGAGAGTAATAACCATCGCCCTGGAAATTGGCAATAGGCGAGTAAAAATGCAAGCAGCAACGCTGGCAACAGCACAAGACTGATTGCCAGCATAGAGACAGAAAACGAGACGCCTACAATTCCCCAAAGAGCAGTATCGCCACTAAGGAGTAGCTGAATGGCGTCTTGAGTTGTCTGCCAAATATCCACTTAGTGGGTTTCCGCATTCGCAGTAAACAGTTGCTGCCCGGCTAGCTTAAAGTTGTTGATCAAAGCTTGGCCACGAGGGTTCACTAACCAGTCGCTGAACTCCTTTGCTCCTTGGTAGTTAATGTCTGGATAACGGATTGGATTTACTAAAATCACTTGGTATGGGTTAAAGAGACGTTTATCGCCTTGAACTAAAACGCTTAACTTAACTTTATTTTGGTAAGCCAGCCAAGTGCCGCGATCTGTCATGGTGTAACCTTGCAGTTCAGACGCCATGTTCAACGTCGGGCCCATGCCTTGTCCTACGGATTTGTAGCCGCCAAAGTTTGGCTCGATATTAGATTGAGACCACAGGTTCAGCTCTTTTTTGTGAGTGCCTGAGTCATCACCACGAGACACAAAAGTGGCGCTGATTTTAGCGATTTTCGAGAAAGCGTCAGCCACATCGTTTGAACCATCCACTTTTGCTGGATCTGCTTTTGGCCCTACAACCACAAAATCGTTATACATGAGTTTGCGAGGCAGTACACCGTAACCTTTTTCAACGAAATTCGCTTCTGCTTTTGGGGCGTGGGTCATGACTAAATCCACATCGCCATTTTGTCCCATGCGAAGTGATTTACCCGTACCCGCCGCCAAAACCTGCACTTCGTAACCTGTGTCTTTCTTAAATTCAGGTAGAAGGTAATCCAGTAAACCAGAGTGGTATGTACTGGTTGTGGTGGCTAAACGAATGGTTTGTTGCTCATCTTGGGCGTAAACATTGGTCGCGCTGATGGCGGTAAGAGTAAGTAAGCCAACTGTTATTGTTTTCATTATAATGTCCGTTGTTAGGATCGTTAATTACCCTCGTAGAGCAATATTAATGCCAAGTGACAATTGGTTCCGAAATAAAATGAGTAAAGATAAATCACTGTTTATAAACACTAATGTCACGTGTTTTTTGAATGTTATTCATATAATTGTCAGAAAAACTTGAGCTGGGACAAAATGTCTCATACTAATCAACACACACAGATAAACAATTGATAGACTCAATGCCTGAGACAATTTGACCCACCATTTTGACTCACTTCTTTTTAAAGCTTGAGAATAGATATGTCATTAGATACCCCATCAGCGGCTTCTTCGTGGAGCGCGTTTTCTGTCCTTGTTGTTGATGACGAGCCAGGCATGCAGGCCATTTTAAAAAAAGCGCTGGGTAAGCGTTTTGCACAAGTTGATACAGCTGGCAGCATCGAAGAGGCAGAAGAACTTAGAAAAGTCTCTCATTTTGATTTGTTGATTCTGGATATCAATCTTCCTGGGCGATCGGGAATCGAATGGCATGAAGCTTTTGAACCGAATGGTCGTCGTAGTGATGTGATTTTTATGACGGGGTACGCCGATCTTGATACGGCTATTCAAGCTTTACGAGCGGGAGCGTCTGATTTCATTCTCAAACCGTTTAACTTAGAACAAATGATGCAATCTGTGCAGCGTTGTATGGATAAACGTTTAATGGAGCGTCGTAACTTCGCTTTAGAGCGCGATGTTGAGCGTACTTACCCGGTCGATATTATTGGTGATGCGCCCAAAACCTTGGCCATGAAACAGCTCATGTCGCAAATAGCCCCTTCCAATGCAGCTGTATTAGTTCAAGGAGAATCTGGTACAGGTAAAGAGTTGGTGGCGCGTGGTTTACATCAATTGAGTAAACGCAGTGGGCCTTTTGTTCCACTGAACTGTGGGGCGATAGCGCCCGAGTTATTAGAAAGTGAGCTGTTTGGCCATGTATCGGGCGCTTTTACTGGAGCGAGAAAAGGGCGAGAAGGGTTATTTAGAGTGGCCAATAACGGCACACTATTTTTAGATGAAATTGGTGAGATGCCCATCGCGATGCAGTCGTCATTGCTGCGTGCGTTAGAGCAAAAAGCCATTCGCCCGGTTGGTGCTGAAAAAGAAGTTAATGTAGATGTTCGAATTGTGGCTGCCACCAACCGTAACTTGAAAGAAGAAGTGGAAGCCGGAAATTTCAGACGAGATTTGTATTACCGTTTGAATGTGTTAACCGTTGAGCTGCCTCCACTGCGCGACAGAAAAGAAGACATCCCAGCACTTATTCATCATTTAACGTCCATGCTTGCTAAAGATCTTGGCATGAAAACCATTTCTTGGGCCCATGAAGACATCGCAGCCATGCAAACCTATCACTGGCCGGGTAACATCCGTGAACTAAAAAATATGATGGAACGTTGTATTTTACTCGGCAAACCACCTGCGGATTATTGGCGTGAAATGCAAGCGGAGCATAGCGGAACACCAGTGTCACAGACAGCCGTAGAAACTACTTCTACTGAGTTACTCCAAGGGCTGGATGATCCTCAGCCTTTAGAAAAGCAAACCGCCGAATTCGTCGGTGAGTTAATAGAAGCATACCCGTTGGATTGGCCATTAAAAGAAGTGGAAAAGGTCCATATTCAAAAAGTGGTGAATGCTCACGATGGCAATAAATCCGCTGCTGCTCGCCAGTTGGGCGTTGCACGTAAAACGTTAGAGCGAAAATACAAGGAATGGTCGGAAGAGCCTAAGGATAAAGGTTAATGAAAACATCTTTATTTTCTATTTGGATGCGCCGCTTTCGTACCATGGTGCGTTACCGTTTATTGGTGCTGACGTCGTTTCCCATCTTTATGACGTTATTGGCGTTGGTAGGTATTACGATTTATTGGTCTGTTAGTTACACATGGCAAAACGCATTAAACCAAATTAATGCGAATTTATCCGTGGCTAATAACAGCATAGAGATTTTGCAAAGAGAGCAGCGTAATCATTTAACCGCGTTGGTCGACTCTTACGATTTTCAGGATCTATTACGTAAAGACCGAGCCGCTTTGAATTTGTGGGTTGGTAGGCAAGCTCAAAAATATAACTTAGATTATGTGGTGCTGCACCCAAGCCAAGACATTGAGCTATTTAGTGCACAAAGCCGCGAGCGATTGTTAGCGGGTGAAGAACTGACCTTCTTCCAAGTCGTGGGGGAAACTGAGTTAGACAGTTTATCGCCAAGTTTACGACGTCAGGCGCAAGTGCCAATCTTAAAAACGGGTGGAGTTGAGTCGAGAGGCTTGTTAAGCCGCAGCGTAATTCCATTGTTTGATCAGTACGGTCGACTAAAGTGGATTGCGGATGGGGGAATTTTACTTAACAACAGTACGGTTCTGGTGGATAGAATTCGAGATCTTGTCTATCCGAATCATACTTTACCAGAAGGAAGCATCGGAACCGTGACGTTGTTTCTGGATGACTTACGTGTCAGTACCAATGTGCCATTAGACAGTGAGGGAACGTCTGGTCGTGCGATAGGTACACGGGTTTCACCATCAGTTCAGCAGCAAGTATTGCAAGACGGAACGCCTTGGATCGATCGCGCTTATGTATACGATGCTTGGTATATTTCCGGTTATAAACCATTAAAAAATGATCAGAATAACGTCATCGGCATGCTATATACGGGGTACTTAGAGTGGCCTTTTATTGAAACCTATTTAATTAACATTATTGAAATTGGTTTGATGGTTGTTGTGGTGTTGATCATTTCTGGGGTGTTTGTTTACCGTGGCGCTCGGGATTTATTTGATCCTATTGAACGCATTCACCATGTCGTAAAGTCCGTTCAAATTGGTCGGGATAAGCGAATTGGAGAGTTAGGGTTAGACAGCCAGCATGAATTAGCCAGCCTAGCGTATCAATTTGACAATATGTTGGATCAATTAAGTATGCGTAATGCTGAAATTCGCCAAGCGGCCAGTGAACTTGAATCAAAAGTGGAACGTCGAACTGCCAGTTTGCATGAAAAAACAGAACAGTTAGAACTTCATATTCGTTTGCTTCAACAGACCCGAGATAAGCTAGTTACCAATGAAAAGCTGGCGGCCTTAGGGGAATTAACGGCAGGTATTGCTCATGAAATTAATAACCCAACAGCGGTTATCTTGGGTAATGTTGAGTTGATGAAATTTGAGCTTGGCGAAGGTGTTAAGCCCGTAGAAGAAGAAATTAATGCCATTTTAGAACAAATTGATCGCATTCGTAATATTACCCGAAGTTTGTTGCAATACAGTCGTCACGGTGGCATTCAGGATGAAGTGACTTGGCAGCACGTGAATCCGATTGTTGAAGAAAGTATTACCTTAGTGCGCTCGGGCACAAAGAAAAAACAGATCCAGATCACGTCGGATTTACAGGCTCAGTGTAATGTTGAAGTGAATCGCCATCAGTTATTGCAAATTCTCGTAAACTTACAAATGAACGGGGTTCATGCTATGAGCGGCGAAGGGGAGCTTCGTATTTCCAGCCGAGATTGGATAGAAGACGAGAGCCCGATCGGAGCCATTGTTAGCGTACAAGATTTTGGTTGTGGTATTAAAGAAGAGAACCTAAAGCGTATTTTTGACCCGTTCTATACCACTAAGCGAGAAGGAACAGGGCTTGGCCTTTCAGTTTCTCAAAGTTTACTAAGCCAAATTGGTGGGGAAATCAAAGTCAGCTCTGAAGAAGGGGTTGGAACCTGTTTTTCTGTGTATTTGCCTTTGAAAGCAGAATCAGACATTGATATTAACTTGCTAGCTTCCATTAGTTGAAACATAGGTTACTGGGCTAGTAGGAGAAAGCTGTTTCTCAATGCATTCAATTAACGTTTGCTTGCGAAATGGCTTGGCCACATAGTCATTCATGCCGGCTTGATAACAACGGGCAATATCTTCATCGGCTACACTGGCGGTAAGAGCGATAATTGGGATTGGGTTAAGATCGTGTAGCGCTTCATATTGCCGGATGATCTTCGTTGCGGTTAAGCCATCCATCACGGGCATCATGCAATCCATTAACACCACATCAAATTGTCCTTGTTTCCACATTTCTACAGCTTCTTGACCATGACAGGCGATCTTCGTGTTATAGCCTGCACGCATTAAAGTTACATCAGCGACTTTTTGGTTGGCGGCATTGTCTTCAACAATTAATATCGACGCACCTTGAACATTGGCCGGGTTATTCGTGGTATTGGCGTTGTTGTTTGGTGTTAAGTGTGCCAACAAGGTTTCTTTTAAGCGCTCGCCGCGAATAGGAAAAGGAGTATTATCAATTGTATTGGTCACTTCTAGAGCTGGTAATGGTGCTCCTAACTCAGAAAATAAAATGACGGTTTTTTTTTCTGGTAGTTGATACAGCAGTTGTTCCAGTTCTTCAGCCCAGCCCTCATTGTTATCGTATTTTACAATTAAGAAGTCAGGGGGGCTGTTTTTTTGTTGCTGAAAGCTGGCTTGGCCCAAGCTTAAGTAAGGAAGAGGCACTAACCCCCATTCGTTAAGTTCTTGAATTAAGTAGCTAATGGATCGAGGGTCTGGATCGACAACTAAAACGCTTTTATTTTGAAGTTGGGGTGTTCTAGGGTCGAAATAAGACATTACGTTCAAAGGAATAGAAAATGAAAAGCAGCTTCCTTTGTTTCTTTGACTATCGACCGAAATATGGCCTTTCATCATTTCAATGAGTTGCTTACAGATACTTAGGCCAAGTCCAGTGCCTCCAAAACGACGAGTAATGGAGTCGTCTTCTTGAGTAAAAGGAGAAAAAATGGAACGTAGGTTATCTTTGTCAATGCCAATGCCAGAATCTTGCACGGTGACATTAATGTAAGGCGTTTCTGTAGCGCTGACAGAGGCATGAACGTGAATTTGACCTGATTCAGTAAATTTAACGGCATTGGAGAGTAAATTCATTAAGATTTGCTTAAACCTTAGTCCGTCTAACAGGCATAGGTGAGGGATGTTTTTTACTGAAACATCAATATGCAATGATTTTTCTTTGACTTTGGGTAGTATGATTTCGACAGCGTCATAAATAATGCTGTTTAGCTGCACGGCAGTGGGAGAGAGCTGCATACTCCCTGACTCAATTTTAGACAGATCAAGAATGTCATTTAATATGCCAAGTAATGAGTTAGAAGAAGAATCGATGGTACGCAGGTATTCTTTTTGTTCTGCGGTTAGGTCTGAATTGCTTAAAATATTGGTCATGCCGATCACACCGTTCAGGGGAGTGCGGATTTCATGAGACATGTTAGCTAAAAAGGTACTCTTAGCCTGATTGGCTTTCTCTGCAGCTTCTTTGGCTTGGATGATCCGTTGCTCACTGCTTTTTCGCTCTAATGTTAGATGGTTTAAGGTAGTGGCCAGTTGGCTCAGCTCATCATTTCCTTTAATGTCTATTGTGGCTTCGTAGTTCTTGTTGTATTCGATTTCCTTCATCTTTGTGGTGATTTCGAATATCGCTCCAAGGAGGCGTGAGCAAAGGGCGGATGATAAGTAGTAGAGCAGTCCTCCCGTAATGATGAAAGCAAAGATACTAAATAAAAAAACACGTTGTTCTCGCTCATAAGCCTGTTGGCTACGGTCTTTAATCTCTTGTTCGGCGCCAGTGATGAGGGCGTGTAGCATTTTCATGCGAGCCATCAAAAGTGAACTATTGAGTTCAAATGACTTGTTATGAAGCAGTTGGTTTCGTGCTTGGTTGCTGGCAACAAAGGCTGGTTCAGAGAGGATGGCAAGAAAGTCGGCGACCTGTTGTGGAGTCGAAAAAACAGAAATATAACGATTGAATATTTCTTCTTGCTTGGCAATATTTTCAATCAATTTTTGCTTATTAGTAAAAGAAAAATGATTGGTTTGGCTCACAATATTTAATAAATGAAACTCATCGTAGGTTAGGCTTTGTAGGCGCTTGAGTAAGTGATAAGCACTTAATGAGCGGTGTATATCCGTGGCGGTAATGCTTAATGAACTGGTTTCGGTCATATTGAGGTAATTTTCTAGCCATTCAGTCAGGAGCTTACTCCATATAAACCAATCATTGAGGGTATTGTTTTGTGACAATGTCACTTTCAACTCATTTAGATCATCTGCTAGCACTTTGTATTTTGGTGCAACATTAGAGAATAAGTTCTGTGTTTGAGGTTCTTTTAATAGCTTATCTATGATTTTGATGGGTTGGGTAAACTCAATGGCACTAGGAAAGCTAGTGGTGATTTTATTTCTGGTCGCATAAAGAGTCTGTAGTTCTAAATCAATCTCTGAAAAGCGTGCAAAACGTTGAGTTATGGTAGCGAGCGATTGTAGTTCGATATATTTATCATGAAGCAGGTGAGTGACCAACAATAAACCACAGAAGAGTGGGGTAAAAACCAAGATTTGTATTCGAGCTTTTAGCGATAAAGAGTTTATTACAGCCATTAATCAACCAGTTTCTTATTCTAATTTTAGCTAACTCGCGCCGTTAAAAGCACTAAATCTGAGTTTTCAACGATATTAATTAACCTAGTCAGAATAAAGACTACCTGAGAATCTTTGCTTTTTGTTATTTCATATATGAGATATCAATCATTTATTTTTGAAATAGACGGAAAAATAATCTACAGGCTTGGAATGCTCATCACTTTTATTTTTATAATATTTATTAGTAATTATAGAGGGTGTATTTGCTTATGATCCTTTCAATGAGTCACGTTGACCGCGTGGCTCATTGAAATAAAGAGTCTTACTCGGAGCCCCATACTTGCTTGCTGGTATTTGTGAAATTATAACCGCCAAATTGATCGCCTTTGGCCTGTGTTTCTGGTTTTTGTAGTGTTTGTAGTAGTTGTTGCACTAAAGAGCGGAAATAGATGTTTTTAGGGATCACCAACTCAAACGCTTCAGTAAAGAGTGGCAAAAAAGAAAGGTTAAATTCTCCAGCAGTACTTTCGCTTCCACAGCCCACATCGGCACAGCCACGAGCAATGGCAGAGCCTAACTCCCGTTCGCTGTAATAGACATCTTGTTGGTTTAAGTTATCTAATACATTGCCTTTATTTTGCAGCCATTCTTCCAACGCTCGCAGACTGCCTGCGCCTTCTTGTCTTAATGCCCATTGATATTGCTGTGAGGTTAACTCTATAGGATCGCTGATTTTACCCATTAGTTTGGGGCTTATGATCAACCCTTGCACTCGCTCATAGGCATGAATAAGCACCCAGTTTCGGCTTCCGGCGTATTGTTGTAACAACGCAGGGTGGCGCAAAGGGGCTTCACTGGCACGGCCCCAATGAATCGCACAAATATCAACATGGCCTTTGCTGAGCATCGAAAGCCCTTGACGTGTTCCCGTTGAGGTATAGCCAACTAACGCTGTACTGCCAAGTTGATTGGCCATTTCTCCAACCGCCAGCTGCAATAGAGGATCATCCGAACCTGCAATTAATAGGCGATCGTTAAAGGCGCCATTATGGCAAGACTCAATGAGCCACTTATCCAGCAAAGATTTAGGAAACAGCCATTTACCCGTGACTTTGGTGGCAGGGAGCTGGCCATCGTTAGCAAGGGTGTAGACTTTCTTTTCATTTAAATCCAAATATTCGGCCACTTGCTTGGCGTTCATAAATTCTGGTGTGGTCATAAGGTTTATTCAGCCAGTGATTCTGAGTCAGTAACATGGGTTGATTGAGCTTGCTCACCTTTGACATCAAATTGCATATTTTGGTGACCCGTAAATACTTGGAAACGGTGGCCTTTGGCTCTTGCAATGGTGGTGATACCGAACTGTTTTGCGAGATCTAAGCCCATTTGTGTCACACCAGAGCGTGAGAGTAGAACTGGAATGCCCATTTGCGCCACTTTAATCACCATTTCTGAGGTTAAACGCCCCGTAGTGTAGAAGATTTTATTTTCACCTGTTTCCCCTTTAAGCCACATTTCACCTGCCAGTGTATCGACAGCATTATGGCGACCCACATCTTCCACAAACGAAAGAATGTTAGCGCCTTGGCATACGGCACAACCATGAACACCACCCGCATTTTTATAGGTTTCATTATGGTGGGTAAGGGCTTCCAGTGTTTCGTAAATGGTGGATTGTTTGATGGTGACTTGAGGAACTTGGTAGTTTTCCAGTTTCTTCATTACGTTGCCATACATGGTGCCTTGACCACACCCAGATGTGACTGTTTTCTTTTGTAGTTTTTTCTCTAAGTGTTCCGTGTTTTCTTTAGTAATAACTGCCGCTGAGTTGGTTTCCCAATCCACAATAATGGAATCAAGTGCGTTGATGTCTTCGATAAAGCTTTGGTTTTTTAAATAGCCTAATACTAAGGCATCTGGACGTGCGCCGAGTGTCATTAGGGTGACCACTTCTTTCCAGTTCAGTAATACGGTTAAGGGCCTTTCACACGCGACGTGTTTGGTGATCAGTTCACCGTATTCATCCATGACTTCTACACTGATGGTTTGGTTGGGTACTGGGCCTGTCTTTATAATTTTTGGTGGGTGACTCACAGCAGATCTCCATTGATTGAATTAGTTCGAGGTTAGTGGCTATAAGCAAGCTTTATTCCACTTATTTTCCTTTATTTTTAGGTCTGCTTCTTGTGGTCTGAGTCTTGCTTTATAGAGGGCGATAACACGAACGAAACGAGTTCCCTTAACAAAGGATCATTGAATGACAACGATATCCCCCCTTCGTGAACCGCTCTCTAATGCCGTAGAAAAAACAGAAGATACTTGGCCAATTTGTTTCGAGCTAATCCAAGAGCATAAGCAAGTTGGACGCTGGGAAACCTCCAGTTGGCAGGTTTCTAACATCAAGTTACAGCCGAAAAATGCAGCGTGCGATGAAGCGCAAACAAGCGATGAAACGGAATCAATTTGGTGTGATTTTGTATTAGAAATCTACCGAGATGAAAGAACGGATTACCGTTTTAACTTGAGCTCACGTGAGCCGAAATTGTTCTTTGCTTTTGAACAAGAATCCACAGACACGACTCCCACACCGATTGCGGTTACTGCTTCTCAATCTATTGTTGGGGACTTCATGGACAGTGACTATTTGGTGCTGTCTGTGGATATGCCTTTACCCATTCAAGCGTGGCTTGAAGCGTTTATTGGCCGCCATGGTGAGTTGTTAGAAGTTCGTCGTAAGAAGCGTAGAGGTGCGGGGAGGGCTTGTGGCAACTAACTTCTTTAAGCGTTGGTCAGAGAGAAAACTCACTGATTCCCATCAAGAAAATGCGGTTGAGTTAGATCAGGCAAAGAACACAGAGACTGAAGTAGAGCAAGATCCCTTTGGTGAAGTATTACATCATGAAGCCGATTCAGAAGAGACGACTCAAGAGCAGAATCTGTCTTTGTCTGATGTTGAATCCATTAATGGTGACAGTTCCGTTTCTGCGTTTTTAGCAAAAGGTGTTGAGAAAGAAGTAAAGAAAGCGGCACTCAGAAAGATGTTTTTAAGTGATGAATTTAACGTGGTTGACGGGTTGAATGATTACGACCACGACTACAGCGCAGTAAAAACACTGGGGAGTGATGTGGCTGAAGGGCTACGCAACTGGGTAAAAGAAACATCGTCAGAATCTGAGCTAGAAAGTGAGCAAACCATACGGCCTGTTAATGAGTTTGATGATGAAAATGCACCAGCCAATTGTGAGGAAGCGCTTGTGCTGAGTGATTCAGAAGTAGGCCTAGATACAGCATCAAATCAACCGAAAGAAAGCGATGAATTACCACTATTGGATCATGAGACAAAAAAGACCACATGAGCAAACGGGACATTTTGGCTGACTAGAACATTATCGGTTGGGTCAAAATGTCTCACTCATCAATCCTTCAAAATCACACAACGGACTTTAGCTCCATTTAGGTCATTTTTTTCTTTTTCAACTTGGTTCAGTACTTGCAGTTTATAGACATGAGCAATAAGTCAGTCGTGCAAAACCAGCTGCAACTAGTTGATTTAAAACGTGCTGAGTGAACAACAAAAAGACTAAACAATTTTACTCAGTAGCAGCCGCCATTTTATGAAGGCACAGGAATAGCAATGTTAAAACAATACTTAGAACAACATAATACCGAAAATGGTCAGGCTCGCTTGGCTGCCATTACGGGCACCGTTGAACTGACAAACCTGATCCCGCCGACGGTCAGTTATGAAAGTCGAGGAAATCTCGTGATTATTGGTCCTAATGCCATTATTGCGGAATTAGCGCCTCTATTTTCAGAGCAACTTAATAGCGTGACTTTGGTATGCACTGACTTAAATGCACCAGTTGAGTCCAAAAGTGACACTGAGTTACCCGGCTCAATTTATTATGCATCACAAGTGGAAGTAAGAGGTTTTTTAGGCGCTTTTGAAGTGAGTTGTCAGCTTGAAACAAACCGTGTCAATTTATCTCAGGTTGCGATTGGCATAAACAGTTTCGATATTGTGTTAGACATGACGCAAAAGGGCTTAATGACGGAAGAAGTGCCTGTGCCGGGTTATTACCCAGTAGGGCGAGGTTATCCAAAACTTGCTGAAGTGCTAGAAGAAATTCCAGGTTTGAAAGGAACCTTTGATAAACCCAAATACTTTCGATTAGATAGCGATCTCTGTGCTCACAGTTCACGTGGTGTAAAAGGGTGCGAACGTTGTGTGGATGCGTGTCCTGCTGGCGCACTATCCAGTGTGGGCAGCGAGCAAACTGGCCATCACATTCAAATTAACCCGTATTTGTGTCAAGGAGTGGGGACGTGTGCTACATCATGTCCTACGGAAGCCATCAGTTATGCGTTGCCAGATGCGCAAAATACTCAAAACTTCATTCAACGTGTATTGGCGAAATATGAGCAACATGGCGGTAAGCAGCCCATCGTTATGTTTTGCAGTGAACGTCATGAAAGCTTCAATGTAATGGCTCTGAAAACCATGCCAGAAAATGTTCTTCCAATCGTACTTGATGAATTGCCATCAGTTGGAATGGATACATGGTTTGCTGCATTAGTGAATGGCGCTTCACAGGTTCTGTTCTTAGCAAGCCGCCGTATGCCCGCGACAATACAGCGCGTTCTTGGCCAAGAAGTGGAAGTGGCTCGTTCCTTTTTATCGGATCTTGGTCTTGAAGAAAACCGCATTCAAATTGCACATATTGAAGCATTAGAAGAAGTGGTATTGATCGAAAAACCACTTGTAAGAAAAGCAACCCCTTTGGAAGGAAATAAACGCCAACGTTTGCTGTCGGCTTTGGATCACCTTTCCTCACATTACCTCCCAGACAATGTTATCGCTCAAGTGCCAGCAGGCGCACCATTTGGTTCTGTTGAGTGTGCTAGTCAAGATTGTACGTTATGCATGAGTTGTGTGGCGGTATGTCCGACAAGAGCACTGCATACAAAAGGGGACAGCCCAGGTCTTCTATTTATTGAACAAGATTGTGTTCAGTGTGGTTTATGTGAAAAAGCTTGCCCTGAAAATGTGTTAACACTGAAACTGCAAATGAATTGGGATTCAGTATCTCGTCAAAATGCGGTCGTGGTTCATGAAGAAGAGGCCGCTTGCTGTATTAGTTGTGGAACGGCTTTCGCCCCTGCTTCCATGATCAAAATGTTGACTGAAAAGTTACAAGGTAACCCACATTTCAATGACGAAAGCTCTCTGCGTCGTTTATCAATGTGTGAAGACTGCCGAGTCAGAGACATTTTTACTGATTTATCTGCTCATCCAGAAAAACAACTCAACGTATAACAGAGGCGCTTTATGAATCACTTTAATGAACAACAAGCGCTGCGCGTGGATATTTACGGCTTATTGGCTCGTCTGTTTCGTATAGCACCCGATCAAGAGCTGCTGACATGGCTTAGTGAATTGGACGTAACACACGATGAACATCATGGCATGTCGGCTGCGTGGTCTTTATTGAAGCTATCAGCACAAACCACCAGCGAAATGAGTTGTGCAGATGAGTACCAAGATTTGTTTATCGGAATTGGCCGCGGGGAGTTGGTTCCTTATGGCTCTTGGTATTTAACTGGCTCTTTAATGGAAATGCCGTTGGCTAAGCTACGTAATGATTTAGCGCAGTTGGGTTTTGAAAGAGATGAATCGGTAAAAGAACCAGAAGATAACATCGCTGCCTTATTAGAGGTGATGGCCATGCTGGTGGAGTCGGGGAGTGAGCACACGCAAAAGATTTTTTTTAATCGGCATATTCAAACCTGGTTTGAGCGTTTTTGCCACGACTTGAAGCAGGCGAAGAGTTCCGCATTTTACGCTTCAGTAGGTGAATTGGCTTTGCAGTTCTTAACCGTCGAGCAAACCCGCTTTATTGAAAATCCGCAAAAGAGTATCGCTTAGAGCAAGGTACTGCTTTTTATAACAAGTTTTTATAAACAGCAAGCAATGTGAAAAACACAAACAACAATAACAAGCCCCTAACTCTCTTTATTTAGAGTTAAACAACGGAGCAAAAGCAATGAGTAAACAAAATAAACCAGACCAAGGACGCCGAGAGCTATTAAAGGGCTTATCTACGGCTGCGGTTGTGGGCGCTGTCGCTGCTGGCGTATCGAAAACGGTCATCGCTAGTGATCAAGAAGCAAAACCAGCAGAAGAAAAGTCGGCTGGTTATCACGAAACTCAACACATTCGTGATTACTACGAAACCCTATAAATACGGAGCATAGAATGAAATTAATAAAACGTTCCGATACGGTAACAAAAGACGAAAATCAGCTAGGTATTAGCCGTCGTGCTTTTATTCGTAATTCAAGTGTTGCTGGTGGTGCCGCGGCGATAGGTGCTGGTTTATTTGCTCCGAGCATGATGAAAAAAGCACAAGCGAAAAGCGTGGATGCGAATGCGCCAACTGAAATTAAGCGTACGATTTGTTCTCACTGTTCGGTGGGCTGTGGTATTTACGCTGAAGTGCAAAATGGTGTCTGGACTGGCCAAGAACCTGCTTTTGACCATCCTTTTAATGCTGGCGGACACTGCGCAAAAGGGGCGGCGTTACGTGAACATGGTCATGGTGAACGTCGTTTAAAATACCCAATGAAACTGGAAGGCGGCAAATGGAAAAAGCTTTCTTGGGAACAAGCTATTGAAGAAATTGGCAATAAAACGTTAGAGATCCGTAAAGAATCCGGCCCAGACTCAGTTTACTGGTTAGGTTCAGCAAAACACAGTAACGAACAAGCGTACATGTTCCGTAAAATGGCATCGTTATGGGGTACAAACAACGTTGACCACCAAGCTCGTATTTGTCACTCAACCACAGTAGCTGGGGTAGCCAATACCTGGGGTTATGGTGCGATGACCAACTCGTTTAATGACATGCATAACTGTAAGTCAATGCTGTTCATTGGTTCAAACCCAGCAGAAGCGCACCCTGTTGCCATGCAGCACATCTTGATCGCCAAAGAAAAAAACGATTGTAAGATTGTGGTGGCGGATCCGCGTCGTACTCGAACTGCGGCTAAGTCAGACCACTATGTTTCTCTGCGTCCGGGCTCTGATGTTGCTTTTATCTGGGGCATTTTATGGCATGTGTTCAAAAATAATTGGGAAGATAAAGAGTTCATTCGCCAACGTGTATTTGGTATGGATGAGATTCGTGAAGAAGTGGCGAAATGGAAACCTAAAGAAGTTGAACGTGTAACGGGCATCAGCGAAGAAGAGGTGTATAAAACCGCGAAACTGCTTTCAGAAAATCGCCCGGGTTGTGTGGTGTGGTGCATGGGCGGTACTCAGCATACGACGGGTAACAACAATACGCGTGCTTACTGTGTGTTGGAACTGGCTCTAGGCAACATGGGTAAGTCTGGCGGTGGCGCAAACATATTCCGTGGTCACGACAACGTACAGGGCGCTACTGATTTGGGCGTACTCTCTCATACACTGCCAGGGTATTACGGTTTATCGACAGGGGCGTGGAAGCACTGGAGTAAAGTGTGGAACTTGGATCATGAGTGGGTTCAAAAACGCTTTGACCAAAATGAATACCGTGGCAAAAAGCCAATGAATAACAAAGGTATTCCTGTTTCTCGCTGGATTGATGGTGTTTTAGAAAACAAAGAAAATATCGAGCAGAAAGATAATATTCGTGCCATGTTCTACTGGGGTCATGCGGTTAACTCACAAACTCGCGGCCCAGAAATGAAAAAAGCGATGCAGAAATTGGACATGATGGTGATTGTGGATCCATACCCAACGGTTGCTGCGGTTATGAATGATCGTACTGATGGCGTGTATTTACTTCCTGCTACCACACAGTTTGAAACTCACGGCTCAGTAACCGCGTCAAACCGTTCATTGCAGTGGCGCGAACAGATCGTCCAACCTTTGTTCGAATCTAAACCTGACCATGAAATCATGTATCTTTTAACCAAGAAACTGGGTTTTTCAGAACAGCTGTTTAAGAATATAAAAGTTAAGAACAATCAGCCTGTTATTGAGGATGTGACTCGTGAGTTTAATCGCGGTATGTGGACAATCGGCTATACAGGACAAAGCCCAGAGCGTATTAAATCACACACACAGAACTGGCACACTTTCCATAAAACAACGTTGGAAGCGGAAGGTGGCCCAGCACATGGTGATACTTATGGTATGCCGTGGCCATGTTGGGGCACGCCAGAAATGAAGCACCCGGGTACGCATATTCTTTACGATACATCTAAACCTGTGGCGCAAGGTGGTGGTAATTTCCGTGCTCGTTTTGGTGTTGAATTTGAAGGCGAGAGCTTACTTGCTGAAGACAGCTTTCCAAAAGATTGTGACTTAGAAGATGGTCACCCAGAGTTTACTGATAAGTTGTTGAAGCAGCTTGGTTGGTGGGATGAGCTAACCGCAGAAGAACAAGCGGCCGCGGAAGGAAAAAATTGGAAAACGGATCTATCTGGCGGGATTCAGCGTGTGGCCATCAAGCATGGTTGTATGCCTTTTGGTAATGCAAAAGCGCGTGCCATTGTATGGACATTCCCAGATAGAGTGCCACTTCACCGTGAGCCTCTTTATACGCCACGTCGTGATTTGGTGACAGATTACCCAACCTGGAATGACAGTGAGTCTATTTACCGTTTACCGACTATGTATAAGTCGATCCAAGATAAAGATGTTTCAAAAGAGTACCCAATTATCTTAACTTCGGGTCGTTTGGTTGAATATGAAGGTGGTGGTGAAGAGACCCGTTCGAATCCTTGGCTGGCCGAGCTTCAGCAAGAAATGTTTGTGGAAGTAAACCCGAAAGATGCGAACGATCTTGGCTTTAAAGATGGAGACATGGTGTGGCTTGAAGGGGCAGAGAAAGGCCGAATTCATGTGAAAGCTATGGTGACTCGTCGTGTTAAGCCGGGCCTTGCGTTCATTCCGTTCCACTTTGGCGGTAAGTTCCAAGGTGAAGACTTGCGCAATAAATACCCTGAAGGAACAGATCCGTACGTTATTGGTGAATCTGCCAATATTGCAACCACGTATGGTTACGATCCCGTCACGCAAATGCAAGAAACAAAAGTGACCCTTTGTAAAATTTCAAAAGCGTAGGAGTTAGAAAATGGCACGTATGAAATTCCTTTGTGACTCCAAGCGTTGTATTGAATGTAACGGCTGTGTCACGGCATGCAAAAACGAAAATGACGACGCATTAGAGTGGGGCATTCAGCGCCGCCGCGTGGTTACCTTGAACGATGGTGAGCCGGGTGAAAACTCAATTTCCGTTGCTTGTATGCACTGTACCGATGCGCCTTGTATGGCGGTATGTCCAACGGATTGTTTTAAGCAAACAGAAGATGGCATCGTTCTACACAATAAAGATTTGTGTATTGGTTGTGGTTACTGTTTGTTTGCTTGCCCGTTTGGTGCGCCGCAGTTCCCGAAAGAGTCGGCGTTTGGTGAACGTGGCAAAATGGACAAATGTACCTTCTGTGCTGGCGGCCCTGAAACCGAAGCCGGATCGCCAGAAGAGCGCAGTAAGTATGGTGCGAACCGTATTGCGGAAGGCAAGTTACCGATGTGTGCATCACTTTGTTCAACCAAAGCTTTGATTGCCGGTGATGCTGAGAAAGTATCTGAAATTTACCGTCAACGTGTGGTAGAGCGCGGTGCAAAAGGTGCGGGTTGGACAAACGGCGAAGACCTAGCGTTTGATGCTACGAAAAGTTAATACCCTGCATTTTAATTATTAGTCAATAAAATAAGGCGGTCGTATCAGGCCGCCAATTCGGAGAGCCCTATGTTTAAGCGTCTTGTTGCTTTTTTTGTCGCCCCATTTTTGGCTTTATTAGCACTGATTTTTAGCTTGCAAAGTTTGGCGGCAGATGAAGCATCAGCAGCCAGTGCTGAGCGAGAAATCACTCAATTAGCGGGTGCAGATTATTGGCGTCAGGTAAAAAATGGTGAAGAAGGCTACACCACTTCAACCAAACTAGAGCATGGTGTGCTTATTAACACCTCAGGTCAGTTATGGCGAGAAATTCGCAATAAATGGATCACTCCGATCGGGGTGTTAATGATTTTAGGCTCGTTTGCAGCACTGTTTTTGTTTTACCTTTGGGCGGGGCAAATCAAACTAGATCAGGAATTAACAGGTAAAAAAGTATTGCGCTGGACTCCATTTGAGCGAGCACTGCATTGGTACACCGCTATTCTGTTCATCATTTTAGCCATTACTGGATTAACCCTTTTGTACGGTAAGTACGCGATTAAACCTGTGTTGGGGGATTCGGCATGGGCGAATGTCATCATGGCGGCGAAAGTGTCTCATAACTATTTAGGCCCACTGTTCAGCCTTGGTATTTTGGGCATGCTAGTCAAATGGTTAAAAAATAACTTTTTCACCAAAGTGGATTGGGAGTGGTTTAAACAAGGTGGTGGTATTTTACCTAATGGCAAGCACCCAGAAGCCGATTTTTGTAATGGTGGTGAAAAAGTATGGTTCTGGTTACTCGCCACTGCTGGTGTGACGGTATGTTTATCTGGCCTGTTTATGGATTTCCCAATGTTTGGTCAGCTGAGATTTGAAATGCAAATTGCCAATGTACTTCATGCTGTTGCTTCTCTGGGTTTAATTGCTGCGTCTTTTGGTCATATCTATATTGGTACGGTGGGAACAGAAGGGGCACTAGAAGGCATGAAAACAGGTTATGTAGATGAAACTTGGGCGAAACAACACCACAAAATTTGGTTTGATCGTGTTAACGACGAAAAATAGTACGAATCTAGTCGTTGGAACCTAGCGATTTGAGTGTAGGTAACAAAACGAAAAAATAAAAAAGCGGTTACACAGTCCCTTTTGCGCTGAATTTATACCCATTTCATTAAGTCCCCCTAAGCTTAATGTAATTGGCATAGTTCGGCGCTTTTTTATATCAGTTTAAAGTGGTTTAAATATAATCGTGTTATCGGTGTTAAAATAAGCGGCTGGAGTGAACAGCCGCTGTTTAAAGGAAATTAATTCACGTATTTTGGGTTTGATAACCCCCAAAGCGTATATAAGTCTGGAAGAATACGGCCACTTAACTCTTCTGTTTCAGCACTGGTTATTTCATCTTTACCTTGACGACCAAACAGTACGACTTCATCCCCTGGTTTGATACCTTGAATATCAGTGACATCAACCATGGTGGTATTCATTGATGCTTTACCAACGACACGAGCGCGCTGACCATTAATAAGAACAAAACCTTTGCTGCTTAATGAGCGAGGGTAGCCATCTGAGTAACCAACGGGCAGGTTAGCAAGAATAGAATCTCGTTTTAATGTTTCGGTGCTGCTGTAACCTATGGTGCTTCCCGCTGGGAATTGATGGATCGAGGCAACTTCTGTTTTAAAGGATACAATTCGTTTGAAATCACTGAACGTTGGTGGAAGATCACCATATAAAGCACCGCCAGGTCGCACCATATCGAGGTGTGCTTCAGGTAGAGTAAGGGTAGTGTAAGAGTTTGCGGCGTGAAGAGTAATGTTGTTTCGGTTAAGTTTCGCCGTTTTAATTAGCCACGCGGTCTCTTCATTAAATTGGGTGAGACCTTGACGGGTTTTGTCTGCATCTTCCGTTGGGAAATGGGTCATCATGCCAACAATATTAATGTGATTGGTCTTAACGAGATCTAGTGCGCTGGCTTTTCCTTGTGTTGTGCTTAAATCCAATCCATTTCTGCCCATTCCCGCAGAGTTTAAGGCCAAATGTACGGCTACCGTTTTGTTGTATTTAGCTGCAATTTTTGAAACAATTTCAGCTTGTTGAGTAGTACCGATAAGTTCTTCCACATCAAACTGAATGGCATTTTCGATTTCGTTTGGTGTGCCAGCGCGAACACGCATGATTTGCCCTTTAAAGCCTTTTTCTCGAACCAATTTGGCTTCTTCATTACTGGTAATACCAACACAAGCCAGGTCACTTTCAATCACAGAACCGATTAAGTTACTAATGCCATTACCATAAGCGTCAGCCTTCATGATGGCGCAGATTTTTGTTTTATCACCAACGATTTTTTTTACTTCATTAATGTTGCTTTTAAAAGCGGCAGTATCTATTTCAACCCAAGAGTTAGCTTGTATATTTGCTTGCTCATGCTTTATTGGTGTTTTAGAAATAAGAGTTGGTGCACTGAATGCGTTGGCGCTGATGAGTGAGATCGATAAAGCAAGAAGAGATATTTTTAATCTCATGGTAGTTCCTTGTTAAAAATGATGTGGTGTTAATTTTATGTTCACTTTTATTAGCACTAATATTGGCTGAAATAGTTATTAACATTTACTTTATGAAATGAGGTTCTAATTATTTCCCATATTGAGTCATTTATTATTTTAGAAGCTAGGTTGACATTTTTTCATGTGGTAAATCAATAGTGATTGAGAATATAAATATATAAAACATAAAATGAATGATGCGACTTATTTTTGTGTTGTATTTTCATCCTATGATGTAGATATAGTAACCGGTTTTTGTAATTAAATGTTAATCGCATTCATTTTCTGAATAAAATTATACCCTCATCCTTTATTCAAGCAATATAATTGGGAGTTGTTTTTATTTTGTTTAAAAAGAACATTAACGGTGTAAACGTTATAAATAAGTGGATTTAAGGTTTATTTGTATGATAATTTGTGTGGATTATTTTATCAGGCGTATAAATAAATCGCTTCGAGTATAAAAATACATAAGGCTATTATTTCCTATCATGAATTATAAAAACTTTTCTATCGGTAAAAAAATTGCCGTCGCTTTTGTTGCGATCGCAGCTATTATTGTTGCTTTTGGTCTATTTCTTACCAGTGAACTTAAGTTAGTTCGTAATGCTGCGGTTAATTTTACGGACTCAACGCTGCCAAGTGTGCTGGCTGTGGAAACGGTTCGCTATGAAGTTGCGGCGTTACGCAGTAATCAATTTGGGGCACTAAGTTACACGGATGCAGATCAAGCTCGTCATGCTATTAATGTTATTAAGGATCAGTACCGTCAAATTGATACATTATTATCGGATTATGAAGCAACCATTGTGTCTGCGGATGAGCGTCAATCTTTTATGCGAGTCAGTAATGGCTGGAGCCGCTATAAAAGTCAGCTAAGTAATTTTGATACATTAGTTATTAATAACGACATTAAAAATGCCCAGCCAATGTTGTTCGGAACGTTTGACGAATATACAGAATTGGGGGATGCGATCAGTGGCCTTGCTAAGCTTAATTTAGGTTTTGTTACTGCAAACAGAACTGACATGCTATCGAGTATCAGCCGTGTGGGAACCATCACGCTAGTATGCATTATTGGCTTGGTTGTACTTATGGCATTGATTAACTTGTTCTTGACCCGTCAGATCTGCACACCATTAAGAGCCGTAATGACTTTGGCTGGTGAGATTGCATCAGGCAATTTAACCCATAAGCTAAAGCGTGAAGAAATTGGTAATGATGAATTAGGCCAATTGGCGGACTCCAGTATCGCGATGCAGAAACATTTACGCGTGCTAATTGAAGACATTTTGTCTCAAGTTGAGCAGCTAAGCGCGGCGGTTGAAGAGGTGAGTGCTGTCTCTGAGCAGTCTTCTCAAGGTATGCAGCAGCAACAAAATGAGATCACCATGGTAGCCACGGCCATGAATCAGATGAAAGCAACGGTAGCGGAAGTTGCGAGTAATACAGAAGATGCTTCATCTTCTGCGGCGTTAGCGAATAGAGAAGCAACACAAGGGTGCGTTGAGATTCAGCAAAGCATTACGTCTATCCAGCAAGTGTCCAGTGAAATTGCTAATGCGGGTAACTTGGTGGAGCAATTAGAAAAAGAGTCTGCCAACATCAATATGGTGGTGGATGTGATTCGTGATATTGCGGATCAAACGAACTTGTTGGCATTAAACGCAGCGATTGAAGCGGCAAGGGCGGGTGAGCAAGGTCGTGGTTTTGCGGTTGTTGCTGATGAAGTAAGAACGTTAGCAGGCAGAACGCAAGATTCTACTGGCGAGATTGTCACGATTATTGAAAGTTTGCAAAAGAGTGCCAATGAAGCAAAAAGTGCCACAACAGAAAGTTGTGAAATGATCAATCAATGTGCAGAGCAAAGCCAAATGACAGGGGATAAGATTCAGTACATTGAACAGACCATTGCAAAAATTGCAGACATGAATTTACAAATAGCAAGTGCGTGCAGTGAGCAAGATTCTGTAACAGAGGAATTAAGCCGCAATATTGAAAACATTAATCAGTCTTCAACGGAAGTAGCGGTTGGTGCAAGTCAAACGGCACAGTCAAGCATTGAGCTGAGCAAGTTAGCTGCGAACTTACATTCAGCAGTGAGCCGTTTTAAAGTGGCTTAAGTTACACATTGGAAATAAATGAAAAAGAAAACGGCTCTTAATTGAGCCGTTTTTTATGGGACTACTTTTATCGAGCCATAAAAGTGAGATTCAGGGTTCTTGTTTTAGCCTTAATAACTTTTGAGCAAATTGAGCGAACCCAAATCCGCCTGATTTAGTCATGATTAAACTGGGTTTGTGTTCAAGGCGATCCCAGTAATGCAAAATGTTGGCAACGCCAGCGGTTAATGGCAAGGTTTCAAACATTTGTTGATCGTTCAGTGAGTCTCCGACATAACAGACTTGTTCAAGAATCGCTTTATGGCTGAGGCCTCTTTGCTGTAAAAAATGCAGGCTCGTATTTTTCTTTGAATGTTCCCCGTACCATGCATTGATATGAATGGAACTGGCTGTAGCATGAGCACCTAGTTGGCGAATTTTCCCTATGATCTCTTCTACGATCTCGCTATTCACTGGCGGGCGGTTTTGTCCAATATCTATGGCAACTTCACATAAGCGGTATGGCTGATCTAAGGTTAAACTAAGGCTAGGGTACTGCTGTAATATTTCAAGAATTTGATGTTTTAATTGTTCTTGTTGCTGCCTTATTTCATCGATTGGCTTTTGAGAGGACAAATGCACCGCACCGTTTTTTTTCTCAAGAGTAAAAGCACCATTTTCACCTAACACCGCATTTATTGGCCAAAGTTGAGCAATGTGATCGCACCAACCAGCACAAGCTCCAGTGACGGCGACAACGTTTATACCAGCTTGTTGTAATTGAGATAGAGCAATTAAGGTTTCAGGTGGAAGTTCCCCCTGCCAAGTGAGCGTGTCATCAACATCGGTTAAAACCCATTTTATTTCTTTCCACTCTGTTGTTAACTCACTGCTCATGTTGGTTCCTTAATCGTTGTATAAGCTTTTAAATTAGCAGTTTATTTGCAAGTGGAGCAAGATATGATTTTGGATGAGGGAAAGTTTCACTGAAAGGTACATATCCATAGAAAATATGTGCAAATGTTCATAATTGTGCCCAGCGTCAATAAAACAAGTGGTGGGCGTGTTCCAAAATCAAGGCATAATAAGAAAGGATTAAAATAACAGTTCAGACAAGAAAATAACAGTTCAGACAAGAGTACTGGGCGGATTCAAACGCTTTTTTGATGTTTGTAAATAGTCTACTTTAAAAGGATTTTGATTAATGTCGACAACGTACCCATATAAGAAAATCGTAATTTTAACTGGCGCTGGCATTTCAGCAGAGTCGGGGATTCAGACTTTCAGAGCACAAGATGGTTTGTGGGAAAACCATCGAATAGAGGATGTTGCGACACCTGAAGGTTTTAGTAGAGATCCAGAATTAGTTCAAGATTTTTATAATCAGCGCCGCCGGCAACTGCAAGGTGAAAACATTGCGCCAAATGATGCGCACCTAGCATTGGCCCGATTAGAGCAAGAATTGGATGGTGAGGTACTGGTTGTTACACAAAATATTGACAACCTACATGAGCGGGCTGGTAATAAAAATGTTATCCATATGCATGGTGAGTTATTAAAAGCGCGCTGTAGTGGCACTTCACAAGCCATTGAATGGAAAGAAGACATTCAAACCGGTGATTTATGCCATTGTTGTCAAATTCCGGAGCAATTGCGCCCTCATGTGGTGTGGTTTGGTGAAATGCCATTGGGTATGGATCGCATTCATGATGCTCTTGGCGATGCGGATCTGTTTTTATCCATAGGTACATCGGGGGCAGTGTATCCTGCGGCGGGGTTTGTTCATGAAGCCGCGTTGCATGGTGCACACACCGTAGAAATTAACCTTGAACCGAGTGCAGTAGAAAGTGAATTTGCTGAAAAGCGTTATGGTAAAGCTGGTTCGTTAGTGCCTCAAATAGTGGATGAGATTTTAAAATTACAAGATTGATCAAACCGAGTAAAAGTTTGGTTAAGGCGGTTATGTACAGAGGTAGGTGGCCGCCAGATTTATTTTATGCATTCTTTTTTCATTTCATACATCTTTTCATCAGCCATCGCGATGATGTGGTCAAGATCGTTAACGTGGCCTTGGCTCATGCCATAAGAAAAGCAAATACTGCCTCTTTGAGTGTCTTGTTTTAGCGCTTCGACGAGCCCCTCACCATTGCCTTTATGGACGATGGCGACAAATTCATCTCCTCCCACACGTATCGCCACTTCTTTATTTTTTAGGTGTTGTTTAAGCAGGTGAGCAAAATTCATAATTAAGGTGTCGCCGTGCTGGTGGCCTAATGTATCGTTGGTCGTTTTAAGGTTGTTTAAATCAAAATACACCAGCTCGAACACACTCATGCGGATTTTGTTGAGGTATTTACGATTATACAAACCGGTGAGTTCATCGGTATAGGAAGCTTGTTCATGCTGCTTGATGATTTGTGTCACTCCGTACGCTAACAGCATGTAAGACACTTGCGTGAGGGTATCTTCAAGAAAGTTGTCCATGAAATCGAGCTGTTTTATCCATGTATCCACAAGATCACTTTCGCTTATAAAATCGAACGTTCGTGATCCTAATAATAAATAGCTTCCCCATCGCAGACTGTTTATCTCTCGTATGTGGCGATAACTGGTAAGAAAAATATAAATAAGAATAATAAGAGATATGCCTTCGAACATCATGTCCATAGGTGCATTTATAACTAGCTCTTCATTAAAAAATGGTAGAGCAAAAAGCCCAACACAGAGTAATAAGCAGATTCGAATAGGTTTCGTCATAATGATGTTGGTTAAACCAAATTTGACATGATGGGGTATTGAGTGGCTTTTAATATTCATTATACAGTCTGCTAGTTCATATGTGGAGGTCTTATTTATTTAACACTTACTAAGAAGTTTAAGCATAATTCTGTTTATTGAACATATTGTTAACATTATATTCTGTATGGATTTGTTGACGAATAACTACCACTTTAAAAAGCCGAATCACCTTAATTGTAGGATGGTGGCTGTATTTTGTCAGAATAACTTTACATAGGTTACAGTTAACAAGTCATTAACAAAATGAAGCAAAAATTTTGTGTCTGAATGCTCCGATGCTATTGATTAATTAAGACATTGGACGAGGAAAACACATGACTGAGTACACCATAAATCCACTAGGCACGGATGGTTTCGAGTTTGTAGAATACACAGCTCCTACCGCGGAAGGAGTAGAACAATTAAAGAACTTGTTTGGATTGATGGGATTTGCTGAAGTAGCTAAACATAAGCGTAAAGATGTGTGGCTGTATCGCCAAGGTGATGTGAATTTTATTGTGAATAGTGAGCAGCAATCTCATGCTTCTGGTTTTGCTAGTCAGCATGGTGCGAGTGTGAATGCCATGGCGTTCAGAGTGGCTGATGCGGCTCATGCCATGCGTTATGCTGTGAACCAGGGGGCAACGCCATGTAAACCAACAGCTGGCCCTATGGAGCTTAATATCCCGGCTATTTATGGCATCGGTGAATCATTGATTTATTTGGTTGATCGTTATGGCGAGCAAGACATTTACGGGGTAGATTTTGATTTCTATCCAGATTGGGAGCAGCGCTTAGAAACACAAAGTGCAGGTTTGTTAGAAATTGATCACCTGACGCATAATGTCGCTCAAGGCAACATGGATCTGTGGGCTGGTTTTTATGAGCGTATAGCTAACTTTAAAGAGATCCGTTTCTTTGATATTGAAGGTAAGTTGACTGGGTTGAAATCTCGTGCCATGACAGCACCATGCGGAAAAATCCGTATCCCAATTAACGAATCCAGTGATGATAAATCACAAATTGCTGAGTACCTTGATCAGTATAACGGCGAAGGTATCCAGCATATTGCGTTAAGTACAAACGATATTTATGGCACGGTGAAAAAGCTCCGTTCTCACGGCATGGCCTTTATGGATACGCCGGACACTTATTATGAGAAAGTGGATAGTCGCGTAAAAAATCATCAGGAAAATGTTGAAGATTTACGTAACGATCGTATTTTGATTGATGGTGAAGAGTCTGGGATTTTATTACAAATATTTACCGATACGGTTATTGGCCCTGTCTTTTTTGAAATTATTCAGCGTAAAGGCAACCAAGGTTTTGGTGAGGGTAATTTCCAAGCGCTATTTGAATCCATCGAGCTTGATCAAATACGCCGCGGTGTGTTGACCGAATAATTACTTCTGGCTTTAGCCTTAGCTAAAAAATCTCTATTTATACCAATCGCTGCTTTTTGTTTTAAAAGGCGGCGATTTTTTATTCATTAGATTCTTTATTATGTAGTTAAAAACGCGAATGCTCATAAGTTATAGGGCTAGTAATAAGCATCATCAGAGGCTTTTTCCACTTTTAATGGACACTTTGAGCAACCTATTTCTTCAAAGCCATCTCGTAATTGGCAGACATCGTGAGCAGAGTGAACGTCTGGTTGGAATAAGCACGATTTAGGCACAATATCATCGAGATTAGGGTAAGACGCTTGATGAAAAGGCTCAATGTCTTCTAAACATACTAGCTTTTCTAACCGTGGCTTGGAGAAATAAAACCCTTGCATGTAACGCACACCGTGACGAAATAATGTCATGAACTCTGCTTCGTTTTGCACACCTTCAGCGAGCACGGTAATGTTCATTTCATAGCAACTTAATAAGGTGCCTTTGAGAATAGAAAGCTTGTAGTGGTCTTTATGAATATCGCGTATTAACGACATATCAATTTTAACGATATCGGGCTTAATTTGACTTAACCAGCCAAGCCCTGCGTACCCTGAACCAAAATCATCAATGGCGGTGAGAAAGCCGTTTCTATGATACTCATCTTTGATTTGCACGACTTTGTCTTCATTTTCTATTTGTTCTGATTCAGTGATTTCAAAGACTAAGAGCTGCACCGGAAATTTGTACTTTCCAGATGCTTGTAGAATGGAGCGAATACAAAGATTAGGGTCTTCAACAGCATTGGGGCAGAAATTGATAAAGAGGTGCTTGTGGCAATCTAATTTGCTGGCGGTTTCAATGGCTTTAAACCGGCACTGTTGGTCGAATTGGTATTGTTGCTCTTTGTTTATTTTATCCAGCACCCATCCTGCGGATTCGCCATTAGGGCCGCGTACGAGTGCTTCATAGCCAACCACATCTTTTTTTTGAACATCAACAATAGGCTGAAAAGCCATTTTTATGTCGAGTCCTACGTATTCGTCGTCATGGCTATTATTTTTTTTATGCTCACAAGAATCATTCTGTAGAGTATTCATATCCATATACCTAGTCCGCTCATTAAGTTAGTTGATGGCTTCCAAGCGTTATTATTAATTAGCTATATGCCTGATTGAGCATAATGTAATTATAGCTAAGAAATTCGTTGCTATTGAGATAAATACCGCTAATAAATTAGCGTTAACTAAATAATAGAATGGAGGAGATATTAATAATATGAATAGTAAGGCTTTTTGTTTTTAAATAAAGGATGATAAAAGGTATAAATGAAAAGGGATTGTAGCAAAAGTCACTAATATCCCTTTTCAGGTAAGGCCGATAAATCAGATTTTATGTTGTTTATTTGAGGTGGTCGTTTTAGTTAACCTCATTGTAATTCAGCGCGGTTTTTATATTCATTGAGTGCGTCAGGGTTGGCTATTGCACCGACATTATTGATTTCTCGCCCGTGTATTACCTCTCTGACGGCAATTTCGGTTAACTTGCCTGACATGGTTCTTGGTATTTGTTTCACCTCTGCAATCACGGCTGGGACATGCCTAGGGCTACAATGGATTCTAATGGTGTTCTTGATGGTTTGCTTTAACACATCACTTAACTTGTGATTTGGCTGTAATTGAACAAAGAGCACAACTCGAACGTCATTATTCCACTCTTGGCCTACTACTATAGAGTCGGCGATGCCTTCAATGGGGTTAACTTGGCGGTATATTTCAGCGGTTCCGATCCGTACCCCCCCTGGATTTAAAATCGCATCAGATCTGCCATAGAACACCATTCCTCCTTCTGGTGTTTCACGTACATAGTCTCCATGATGCCAAATATCAGGGTAGGTTGCCCAATAGGCTTTATGATATTTCTCTCCATTTTCGTCACGCCAAAAGCCGACAGGTTGATTAGGAAAGCTGTTACAACACACTAACTCACCACGGTGGTTGATCGTATGTTGCCCTTGTTGATCATAGATCTGTACATCCATCGCTAAGGCTTTTCCTTGGCATTCACTGGTACGTACAGGGCTAAATGGGTTACCAATAGCAAAACAACCGCAAATGTCGGTTCCGCCAGAGATAGAGGCCAGTTGCAGGTCACTTTTTATTGATTGATAGGTAAATTCAAAGGAGCTAGGGCTCAAAACTGATCCCGTTGAGCACAGCGTTCGAAGGGATGACAGAGCATGATGCTGAGCTGGTTGATATTCTTGTTTCTCTAATTGCTCGATGTATTTGGCTGAGCAACCAAATAGGGTGACATTGTCACTTTCTGCAATATTCCATAAACGGGAAATGTCTGGGTACGCTGGGTTTCCCTCATATAAGACAATGGTGGCCTTACTCGCGAGCACTGAGACAAGCCAATTCCACATCATCCAGCCACAGGTTGTGAAATAGAAAACAGTATCATCAGGTTTGATATTGCAATGTAGCTGATGCTCTTTTAGGTGATTAAGCAATATGCCACCCACTGAATGAACAATGCATTTGGGCTTACCCGTTGTACCGGAGGAATATAAGATGTATAGAGGATCGTTAAAAGCAACGGGCGTAAATGAAATCTCTTTTGCTGTATATAGCGAGAAGAGCTGATGCCAATACGTTGCCTCGCACGTGTCATGAATCAGCACATGATCAGACGGTACATAGTCAATAACGATGCATTGAGAAATCGAGGGAATATGATTCAAGATTTCTTCAACGTTAGTGAGGGAATCAAATACCTTTCCGTTATAGCGATAACCGTTAGCACAAAAAAGTACTTTAGGGTTTGTTTGACCAAAGCGATCTATCACACTTTGGGCTCCAAAATCTGGAGAAGTTGAAGTCCAGATTGCCCCTAAACTGCTGGTGGCTAACATGGCAATAATGGTGTGAGGTAAGTTGGGTAAATAACCCGCCACCACATCACCTTTGGTGACGCCAGCCCCTTTTAGGAATTGAGCGATTTGGGAGGTTTGCTGATAAAGCTGGTGCCACGTAATTGATTGGCTGTCGTGCATGGCTTGTTGTGAACCATCTGATTCGCCATGACTGATGATTGCGGCGGCTTGCGGTTTTTCTTGGGCAGCGGCCAGCAGGTTTTGAGCAAAATTGAGCTGACTTTGTGGAAACCAAGTGGACTGTTTATTTGGCTCGGAAGGATGACGCTGAATAATTTTTTTGCCTTGTTCCTGAGTCGAATTGAGCGTTCCTTGTACCTGGCAAAAGTGCCACAGATTTTCCCAGAAAGCCTCCGGATGTTCTAGCGTCCATTGGTGGAAATGAGAGAAATCAAAAGGAGCATCCGTTTTATAATCATTCCCTAGGGACTTAATAAATTGCGCAAGCAGGCTATTTTCTTTCTCTTCTTGTGTTGGTTGCCACAATATTGGGTTATTGGAATGCACTGGGTGCGTGCTATTCGCTGCGTCTTTTTTATTCTGTATCATTAGAACGACTTCCTTTTCGATGGTTGCCTTGCGCTTTGTGTTCTTTTTCTAGCCAGATCACTTATTACTATTGATATCTACTTTGTTTTCAATGTATTTCTATTAGGGGCTTTTGATTGCACTGTTGTCTAGTCATCGCTAGATTCTCTAGGATTAATGCAATCATAATTGTTGCTGTTCACCTTTTTCATTGAATGGCTTCCATCATCATGACTTATTTGGCCGTGCATCAAAAAAAGCTGGGTGTTCAAGGCAATAATGATAGAGTTTTGCCAAGGTAGGGTAAGGCGACATATCCAGCTCAAAGCGATAAGCGTTAAACAACTGGGGGATTAAACACACGTCAACCAGACTAATCTCATCGCCTAGGGAGTACATCCCGTGTGTTTTTAGCAGCTGTTTCTCTAAAGGTTGTAAGCCAGTGTTTAACCAATGGTGATACCATTCTATTTTTTGCTCTTCATCCACTTTTAAGTGGCCTGTTAGGTACTTCAAAACACGAAGGTTGTTAAGTGGGTGAATATCACAACAGATTTGTTGAGCGAGTGCTCGGCATTGGGCTTTTTGCCAAGGATCTGAAGGTAATAAAGCCGGGTTTGGATAACGTTCTTCTAAGTATTCCAGTATCGCCAGTGATTGGCTTAATTCGCCGTACTCGGTATGTAAGGTAGGGACTAAGCCAGTAGGGTTTTTTAAGAGATAAAGATCAGATTGTTGTTCATTATCAAGTAACGAAATAGAGGTTAACTCGTGGTCAACCTCTTTTAGATTTAACGCGATTCGCACTCGATAGGAAGCCGATGACCGACAATAATCAAACAGTTCCATTCTAGTAAGCTCCTATCACGGTATTAATGAAGAGTGTAATGACCCTTGGTTTTATTCTGGATCATATGGAACCACTTTTTGTTCAATGGCTCCAAAAATAGAATGGCCTGCCTGATCGTACATCTCAATTTTGACTTTATCTTGGTATTGCATGAAAGGAGTCAATGCCTCACCATTTTCGATGATTTCCAACATACGTTTTTCTGCTAAGCAACAAGAGCCTACGCTTCGATCTTTATTAGAAACAGTACCTGAGCCAACAATGGTTCCTGCACACAAATGACGAGATTTTGCGATATGGCTAATAAGCTGGCCAAAATGGAAAGTCATATCGACACCAGCATTGGGCTGACCAAATTTCTCTTCGTTTAACCAAACGTGAAGAGGAAGGTGTACTTTATTATCTTGCCAAGCATCACCTAATTCATCAGGTGTTACCGCAACAGGAGAGAAGGCTGAAGAAGGTTTGGATTGAAAGAAACCAAATCCTTTGGCTAATTCATTGGGGATCAAGTTACGTAAAGAGACATCGTTAACCAGCATAAGTAACTTAATGTGCTGTCCTGCTTTGTTCGATCCTATACCCATAGGAACATCATTGGTGACGGCGGCAATTTCTGCTTCAAAATCTACCCCCCAGCTTAAATCGGCCACTTCAATGTCTTGTTCAGGACTTAGGAATCCATCAGACATGCCTTGGTAAACAAGAGGATCGGTCCAGAAGCTGGCTGGCATTTCTGCGCCACGTGCTTTACGAACTAATTCCACATGATTCACATAAGCACTACCATCAGCCCATTGATAGGCACGTGGCAGAGGAGACATGCATTTCTCTGGATGGAACACAAAGCTATCAATGACACTACGATCGTTTAAGTTTTGATATAGGTGCTGTAAATCGCGTTCGACGATAGACCAATTATCTAGAGCAAATTGTAAGGTAGGCGCAATATCATGTGCATGGGCTGCGATTGTTAAGTCTTTAGATACCACAATCAGCTGTCCATCACGTCCACTATTTAAAGATGCTAACTTCATGTCTATTCCTTACTTGTTATTCTGCTGAGTATTTGAATCTGGCTTAGCAAGCCAAGAAGAAACGTAATTCTGGTTTTCAACGCCTTCAGGCAGTTCTGCTAAGTTTAGCGGGTTACGCGTATCTATCATGACTGCTACTTCATCCGTCTCTTTACGGGTGTTTTTCGCGCCCGCAGCAAACGCTTTAGGGTGAGGTCCGTGAGGGAATCCACATGGGTGGAACGTCATCATGCCTTGATCGATATTATCTCGGCTGAAAAAGTCGCCACGGTGATAAAAAAGCACTTCGTCATAATCATCGTTGTTATGGAAAAATGGCACTTTTAATGCGCCCGGATCGGACTCGATAGGCCTTGGCACAAACGTACACACCACAAAGCCATTTGTGACAAACGTGGTGTGTGCAGAAGGGGGAAGGTGATAACGATGGCTCATTAACGGACGAATATCACGCCAGTTAAGTTTAAAAACAGTAAGGTTGCCTTTCCAACCAATAGCATCGAGCGGGTTATAAGGATAGGTAATGGTATTCAGTTGGTTACGCGCTTTGAGTTTTATTTTCCACTCTTGATTTTGGTTCTGCTGCGCTTTAAAGGTATCGTTAATTTGAGCGTGCTCCAGAACGGCAGGGTCGTAAATCGCATGTTGGCCAACGATGCCTTTATCACTCATCATATAACCGGAGTTAGATGCTTCAATCAGCAGCATTTCTACGGGCTCTTTGGCCTCAAGACGCCAAGACGTAGAGCGAGGCAGTACGATGTAATCACCATCTCGGAAACTTAGATGGCCGTAATCACAAAACAGCTCGCCTTTACCATTATGAATAAACAGTAACTCGTCACCATCGCCATTTCGCACTAAGTGATCCATCGAGTGCTGAGTTTTCCAACTTCTTATTTTTACGTCTGAATTAGAAAGCAGGAGGGTTGCCTCCCAAGGGCAAATACCATCATGATTTAATTGATTTGTATCCAATGCTCTTGGTTTTAAATCGCCTTCCCAATTTGTCCAACCTGTCGGCATATTTTTATGATACATGTGGCTTGCTGGCCCGAAAAAACCATCTCGCCCACACTCACGCTCATAGCTGCCCTCAGGAAGATCGCAATGAGCTTGCTTAGACGTAATTCCTTCTTTTAAGGGAAACTGAAACCATTCACGCATTCATGACTCCTTGTCGGTATTTACTTTTTGTATAGGGTTAGTCTTTTTATTTGCGCACTAACGCATCGTTTTATGATGACTAAAAGCTATAACTAACTTGGTACATCACGTCTTAAGAGGCAAGTGTTGAGGGGAAAGTAAAAAATGAACAAAAGTGCTTGATGTAATCAAAATGTTACATTGAATTTTCAAGGAGAGATAAAAATAGAAAAGGGGGCTAGGGGGACCCCCTTTATTTATTGACTATTTAATACGATGTGACGAAAGACGTTTGTATGGCGAACGGCTGTGATCAAATTGGCTTGGATCTGGATGCTTAGCGATAGCGGAAGAGCCGCCCATTTCATACATAAGCATATTACGCATAGCCTCTGACTCGCGTGCGTTATTAGGGGTCCAGCTACTCATGACTCTGAGCTTATTATGATTCATTTTTATAATCCTTTACCTAGCTATTTATATATACAAGCGATTGCAATACAACGTAGGTATTATGACTCCATTTTTTATTTTTGGCTAATTTTTAAGCATAAAAAAAGCTAAAAAATTTTGGGAATTCTAAATCATAGGCGTAAAAATAGGATGTAACATTTCGTTTACATTGTCAGGCGTCCTGATTTTTCAGCCAGTTAGAGATTAAATCTTCAACAACATCTAACCTAGAGGGAGGAAATGGAGAAAGGTCTGACGATATGGGATCAAGTGCAAAATATGTATCAAAGCCTGTTGATGAAGCGGGTTTTGTGCAATGGACGCAATCAGAAAATCGTGTTTGGGCGGAGCTGGTGGATACACAAATGGAATGTATTCAAGGCCGAGCTTGTGATGAGTATATTCGGGGATTAGAGCTTCTCGCTCTCTCTCGTGATGAAACGGCTCAAATTGCTGATGTTAATAAAGTGCTTCTTAATGAAACAGGTTGGCAAGTCGCTCCTGTTCCTGCATTGATTGATTTTGATCGGTTTTTTAAGCTTCTGTCGGAGAAAAAATTTCCGGCAGCGACATTTTTACGCACGCGTGAAGACATGAAGTATTTACAAGAACCTGATTATTTTCATGAGATATTTGGCCATTGCGCCATGCTAACGAATAAAGATTTTGCTGAATTTACTCATGCATATGGAAAAATTGGATCTAAAGCAACAAAAGAAGAGCGTGTTTATTTGGCGAGGCTTTATTGGTTTACGGTAGAATTTGGTCTTGTAAAACATGAAGATGAGTTTCGAATTTTTGGTGGGGGAATTTTATCTTCTCCTGGCGAGACTCGTTATGTATTTGAAAATGAAGAAAGGCTAATTAAACCTTTTGATCCTGTCGATATCATGAGAACGCCTTATCGTATTGATATTATGCAACCGGCTTATTTTCTTATCGATAGTATTCATGCGCTACTGGATTTGGCTCATCAAGACATCATGTCTATGGTTCAAGAAGCTAAATCATTAGGTTTGCATACCCCGTTGTACCCAAAGAAAAATAAAGAAACAGAGGAAAGTTATGTCTGAAGCACAAGCGACGTTAAATGAATTGAAATGTGAATCCTGCCACGCCGACGCACCGCGTGTTAACGAAAGTGAGCTAGCAGAGTTAATGGGGCAAATTCCTGATTGGACGCCAATTACTGTGGAAGGGGTATTACAGCTTGAGCGCGAATATAAGTTTAAGAACTTTAAGTTGGCATGGGCCTTTACCGATAAAGTTGCTCAGTTAGCAGAAGATGAATTTCATCACCCTGAAATTACGCTAGAGTGGGGTAAAGTGCGTGTTCGCTGGTGGAGCCATTCCATTAAAGGTTTGCATAAAAACGATTTCATTTGTGCAGCGAAAACAGACGCATTGTTGTCAGAATAATGGCTGGTGGTATTTCACGAACCTGAACTTAGGGGAGTGATACCTTTATAGGAAGAACAAAAAAGGCGATGGAATAATGAGTTCCATCGCCTTGTATTTTTAAGTTTTCAGTTGATGAGCAATTCAGCGCTTATTGATCAACTTTTAGTTTTTGGAAGTACTCATCGTAAATCACACTTGCTGAACCCACTTCATCTTGCCATTCGCCGTTATCGAAGACTTCTTGTGGTGGGAAGATGTTTTTATCTTCAGAAAACTCTTTTGGTAATAAGTCGTAAGCGGCTTTTACTGGTGTTGGGTAACCAATTTCTACAGCAATTTTTGCTGCATTTTCTGGGCGTAGTAAGAAATCAATCATTTTATGAGCTGCTTCGATGTTTTTAGCGCCAGCTGGGATTGCTAGGCTGTCCATCCAGAAAATAGTACCTTTTTCTGGCCATACGATATCAATAGAAGCACCTTCTTGACGAGCCATGTAAGCAGAGCCATTCCAAAGCATGCCTAACGACGTTTCGCCTGCTAAGTATGGGTTCGCAGGGAAGTCTGAGTTAAATACCAATACGTTTGGCATTAGTTTTCTTAACTCTTCGTATGCCGCTTTGATTTCATCTGGGTTTGTGGTGTTTGCAGAATAACCCAGCTTAGATAAAGCAATGTGGAAGAACTCACGTGAGTCGTCCATCATCATTAGCTGACCTTCCCATTTAGGATCCCAAAAATCATCCCAACCTTTGATTTCAGAAGCATCCATCATCTCTGTATTCACACCAATACCCGTTGCACCCCAGATGTATGGAATAGAGTAGTTGTTGCTTGGATCAAAAGGCTTATCAAGGTAGTTTGGATCTAAACCTTCAAAGTGAGACAGTTTGCTCTTATCGATAGGTTGTAGCATTTCTTCTTTACGCATTTTAGAAACAAAGTACGTAGAAGGAACCACAAGGTCATAGCCTTTACCTTGGGTTTTTAATTTGGCGTACATACTTTCATTAGATTCGTATGTGGAGTAGATAACTTTAATGCCAGTTTCTTTGGTAAATTGCTTAAGAACTTCGCTTGGAATGTATTCTGACCAATTGTAGAAATACAGTTCTTCATCGGCGGCATTTACAGCACTTGAGAATAATGCAGTAGCGCAAAGGCCACCGGCGATGATGGCAGACAGTTTTTTCATTTTCTACTCCTCAATCCTAAAATCATATGCGATAGGGTACGCGTATATAGGGTTACCAAAACTAACGTAGTGCGTTGTATCTCACTATTTTATGTAATAAATGTCAGGTTTGATAATAAACGGGCGGAGTATATCAGCTTAAACAACAGAAGGCAGCCAGCTTTCACACTGACTGCCTTCTTTATTTTGTAAAAATTACTGACCTGCTTTTAATTTAAGGAAGTAATTTTCATAACGTATATTCATGTTTCCAACCGCTGATTGCCATTCCACGCGATTTAAATCTTCTTGTGATGGAAATAAAGCTGGCTCATGTTTGAATTTTTGATTGGATTGAGCAACTGCGGTTAAATAACCTGTGTTCTTTGATATTTGCTCTGCGATTTCAGGACGAAGTAGAAAATCGATCATTTTATGAGCCGCTTCTACATTTTTAGCGCCTGACGGAATTGCAAAATTATCCACCCAACCGATACCACCTTCTTTCGGGAAAATCAGTTTAATGGGTAAGCCTTCTTTTTGTGCCGCAGCAGCTGAGCCATTCCACAGCATGCCAAGGCCAACTTCACCTGCCATGTAAGGCGCTGCTGGGTTATCTGAGTTAAACACCAAAACATTTGGCATCAGCTTTTCTAGCTCTTTGTAGGCCGCATCAATTTCATCAGGATTAGTTGTATTACCTGAGAACCCCAGTTTACGAAGGGCGATGTGGAATACTTCACGGGTATCATCCATCATCATTAGCTGACCTTCAAACTCCGGGTTCCATAAATCCCCCCAGCTGTTGAATTGCTCTGGGTCGTACATATCTGTATTTACCGCAAGGCCTGTAATGGCAACAACATGAGGAATGGAATAGGCGTTGTGTGGATCGTATGCTTTGTCTAGGTAGTTATTATCAAGCTGTGAAAAGTTGCTTAGTTTTGATTTATCTACGGGCTGTAGCATGTTTTCGTCACGCATTTTTGAGACGAAATAGGTGGAAGGAACCACTAGATCGTAACCTTTTTGGTGAGCTTTCATTTTCGCATATAAGGTTTCGTTCGACTCATACGTTGAATAGATAACTTTAATGCCAGTTTCATCCGTAAACTGTTCTAGTAACTCGCTGGATAAATACGGCCCCCAGTTCATGAATACCAGTTCTTTATTTTCTTCTGCCTTTGCTACGTTCGAAAACATAGCAAGTGCACATGCACTACCAGCTAATAAAGTAGTCCATTTTTTCATTATGCTGTGCTCCAATAAATTCCAAAAGAGGAAGGTATGAATAGTGAAGTTAAAGAAAAAGCATGACTGCAACAGCCATGCTTTTTTGATTGTGATTATTTGATTTTTTCTCTGGCCAGTAACTGTGAACAGACCACAAGAACTAACGAGACGATTAACATGACCGTCGCGAGGGCATTAACCTCTGGGGAGATGCCAACTTTCACCATAGAATAAATCTTCAATGGTAAAATTTCATAGGTTGGCCCTGTCACAAACGAGCTAATAATGACATCGTCTAGAGATAGGGTGAAACTTAATAGCCAACCGGCAGCAACGGCTGGTTTGGCTAATGGTAAAATAATTTGCTTAAGAATCGTCCATTCGCTAGCACCCAGATCTTTAGCCGCTTCCAGCATTTTTACATCAAAGCCATTTAACCGGCTGTATACCGTGATCACAACAAAAGGTAGGCAGAAAGTGATGTGAGCAAACAACAGGGTTAAGAAGCCAAGTTCAGCACCAATCACTAAAAATAAAGCAAGCAGTGAGATCGCCATGACAATATCCGGTGACATCATTACGATGAAGAGCATGCCATTTACGAAGTTTTTGCCTCGGAAGCGGTAACGGAAAAGGGCAACCGCAGTTAGGCTACCAATGATCGTTGCTGCTGTAGCCGAAAAAACCGCAACATTAATCGAGTGCCAAGCCGCTTGCATTAAGCTGTCGTTCTTAATTAATGCTTCGTACCATTTCATGGTAAAGCCGCCCCATTTCATACCAAATTTACTGGCATTAAATGAATTAACGATCAATACAATGATTGGCAGGTATAAGAAGGCGTAAACCAGCGTCATAAAGCTGAATCGTAACGTGCGTCCCATTAGTTCAGCTCCACTTTTTTATTCAGTAATTTTCCAGCACGGTAATAAGCATAAAGCATGATGGCCATTGCTGTGGTTAGCGCAATACTGGTTGCTGCCCCAAATGGCCAGTCTCGAGCATTGAGCACTTGGCTTTTAATCACATTACCGATCAGTAAGTTTTTGGCTCCGCCGAGTAAGTCTGAAATGTAGAACATACCTAAAGCAGGAAGAAGCACTAACAGGCAGCCGCCAATAATACCTGGCATTGTTAGGGGAAGCACAACTTTAAACAGGGTTTGTAGTTTGCTTGCGCCTAAATCGCGGGCAGCTTCAATGTAGGTGTGATCTAATTTTTCGATGGCTGAGTACAAAGGCAAAATCATGAAAGGAAGTAAAATATAGACTAAGCCAATCATGACGGCATTTTCTGAATACATGATGCGAATAGGGCGATCGATAATATCCAGAGCCATCAGGCTTTTATTTAAAACGCCTTGTGTACCTAGTACGATTTTAAGGCCATAAGTTCGGATCAGGGAGTTGGTCCAAAAAGGAACAATGACCAGAAACAGCATGAACGGACGCCATTTTTGCGGCATTTTCGCAACGATATAGGCAAACGGGTAACCAACCACTAAGCATATGAGTGTTGCGATGATGGCCATATAAAATGAATGCCACAAAACCTTAGCGTATAACGGATCAAACAATCGGAAATAGTTATCTAAGGTAAAGGTCATGTCGATGAGGTTAGCTTCATCACGAGTTAAGAAGCTAGTACCAATGATCATGACATTAGGAACAAACACAAACAGCATCAACCATCCGACAATCAGAGTGATGATGCAGTTCTGGAGATTAAGCTTCTTCATCAGCTAATACCACTTCCCAGCTTTCAACCCAAGTGACGGCAACTTTTTGCTCTAGTGAATGATCAACATCAGGATCATCTTCGTTAAAGAACTCACTCACCATCACACGCATACCAGATTCTAGTTCAATAACAGAATCTAACGTCATGCCTTTGTAGGTACGTTCTTTTACGTGGCCGACAATGCCTTTGTTTTCACTTTCTTTAATTTCTTCAAGGCGCAGATCTTCTGGGCGAAGTAGGACTTGCAGTTTGTCACCTTGTTGTACATTTAAATCACAATGTACTAAACATGCTTGGCCTTCGATGGTTGCCTGAATACGTTTTTCATCTAAACGTGCAACGACTTCAGCGTTAAAGACATTGATTTCACCGATAAAGCGAGCAACAAATAAGTTCTTCGGTTCTTCATAAATTTCACGTGGTGAACCATCTTGTTCGATAACACCATCACGCATCACGATAATACGATCAGACATCGAAAGGGCTTCTTCTTGATCGTGAGTAACAAAAATGAAGGTAATGCCTAATTGACGTTGTAGCTGTTTTAGCTCAATCTGCATTTGCTTACGCAGTTTGTAATCTAACGCAGACAGGGATTCATCCAGTAGTAGGACTTTCGGTTTGTTAACCACGGCGCGGGCGATGGCAATACGCTGTTGTTGACCGCCTGATAACTGGTGTGGTTTACGCTGCGCCATTTGTTCTAGTCGAACCATTTTTAGCGCTTCAATCACTCTTGGTTCAATTTCAGCATTTGGTACTTTTTGCATACGCAGACCAAAGGCTACGTTTTCAAAAACCGTCATGTGAGGGAAAAGGGCGTAGCTTTGAAATACGGTGTTAACGTGGCGCTGTTCGGCCGGAGTGTTGGTTACATCTTTACTGTCTAGCAAAATTTGACCGTTATCTGCGGTTTCAAAACCCGCGATCATCCTTAAAACGGTGGTTTTGCCGCAGCCCGAAGGACCAAGAATGGTAAGAAACTCACCATGATTGACATCTAAATTAAGGTTTTTGATGATTTCTTTATTATCAAAACTTTTGCTAATACCTGTCAGTTTGATGACTGGTTTTTTTAAAGATTGTGTAACGTTCAACGTCTGCTTATCTCCGCCTTGGGACATGATGATGTTCCCTGCTACCTTAGTGAATTTGACGGCGCATAATAGTCGCCAAAGTTATTAATTCAAAGTGTTTTTTATCTATTTTAGACAATTTTTAAAACGAATTTGTTTTGATGTAATTTTGCTAAAACATACCTAGTTCAACCAGTTTAATAGTGAGCGAAAGTTGTGTTGTAGAAAAAGTGCCCAATAAAGAGCTATTATTACATTAGGAGACACTTCTTCTTCTGATTGTTCTTCCCAGTGTATGCGAGATTCCCGTATAATTGTTATACCTTTACGCTAAGTATCAATGTTATGAGCAACAAGCATTTAGACAAAGAATTTCTATTAGGCGGTAGTATAGAAAAAGCCCTCAGTGGTGACTATGAACTGAGTCCTGTCAAGGTTTTACAAGAAGCGTGGAAAAACACTCTGCGTTATTTCATCAGTTTTTTTCCTGCGATCATGGCGCTTTTGCTGGCTCAACTCGCTCTGTTTTTATTTGCCTTAAAGCTTCAGCTTGGTGACCCTTTTGTTTTATTTGAAGCTTTGCAAGGAAAAGGGGATCTTACAGAGGCCATGCTAAATGCCGTGTGGATTGCTAACTTTAGCTCTGAAGTACTGAGTGCACCGCTATACGCTGGCGTTAGTTTAATGGCCATGAGTCATGCTGCTGGGCTGCCGAGTAAACCTCGCCATTTAATGAAAGGGCTTCCTTTTGCGGTAGCAGTGACTATTGCAACTATGGTGGCGTCTTCTGTTCAAGGAATGGCTAATCTTATTTTCCCTTTACTGTCATTGTATTTAACCATGGCTCTCGGAATGGGCACGCTGCTTATTTGTGAAAAACGAGTGCCGCCATTACAAGCATTAATGCTTTCTTTTAGAGCGACTTATAAGAAAATTATCCCGCTTACTGCTATCTATATGTTTCTTCTTATTATGTTTGCATTGTCGTTCACGGTATTTGGATTAGGTCTGATCATTGTTTTACCTTTCTTCTTTAATGTAAAAGGTGTGATTTACCGCAATATGTTTGGTGTGTCTTTAAAAATTACAACCAAAATCGAAGGTGATGACGACAACGATAATGATCACCAGGTGTTCAATGCATGATTATAAGAAAAATTGTTTCAGCCTCAGTCATTGTACTGGGGTTGGCTGCGTGTGAAGACACTGGCCATACAAGTCGCCTTGAAGAAAAACGAGATGTAGCGACAGAAGTGCCAGTCACAGAGTCTCCTGAAAAAGAAGAAAAGAAACCTGAGCCAGAAATAGAAGAAACTACACCGACGCAAGATAAGCCTGACTTTTCGTCGTATGCCGATGCAAATGAGAAGAAAAAAGCTTTCTTCGATTTCTTACGTCCAGCAGTCGTGATAGAAAATAATCGCATTCTAAAAGAGCGTCAATATTTACTCGCGATGTCAAATAAGCTTCAATCGAGTACGCCAGTGTCTGAAAAAGATACCAGTTATGCTCGTCGCCTTGGTAAGCTTTACCATAATGAAGTTCCTTCCGAAGGTGTTACTCGTTCATGGCTAGACACCATGTTAGTTCAAGTTGATGTTATTCCTGAAGCGTTAGTATTAAGCCAAGCTGCGAATGAATCTGGATGGGGAACATCACGCTTTGCTGTTCAGGGCAATAATTACTTTGGGCAGTGGTGTTATCGTAAAGGTTGTGGCTTAGTACCCAGTTCGAGAACAGAAGGGGCAAGCCATGAAGTTGCGGTGTTTGAATCAGCATACCAATCTGTTCATGCATATTTTATGAATGTGAACCGGAATGCAGCTTATAAAGAATTACGTGAAATAAGACTGGCATTGCATGATGATGAAAACACAGAAGAGAAATTGTCATCTGATCAAATTGCATCACAGCTTACTGCTGGGTTAAGCCGTTATTCAGAGCGTGGTGAAGAGTATGTATCAGAGATACAAGCAATGATAAGACACAATAATAAGTATTGGAGTAAGGGATGATAAAGCGCAGTACTGCACTGTTATTAGGGGCGTTATTAGTTTCGGCACCAGTCGTTGCAGATGAATATATGTTTACTTATTCAAAGCTATTCTCTCAGTTAAAAAATAACACAAAAGAAGGCCATGACGATGTTCGTTTGGCTTTGTTTTTTAACGATGCTAAAACAGGGAAGGCATGTAACATAACGAAAGCCTGGATGGAAAAAGAAGAGCATTATGAAGAGTTTAGCATTCCTGAATCTCAAGAGCTTCCGCTTCCTTTAGACAATAACTTACGCTCGGCTAACCCTTTGGTTTATGTTCATACAGAAGAGGGGAAACAGTGTGATATTGCGATGGAAGTGTTGGTAAGTAAGGATTTAACGACCCGTTTTGATTACCAAACAGTAGAGAATTTATTACCTCAAATGCAGAAGATGATGTCCGATTTAGGAGGGATGTTCTCTAGTTGGTTTATGCCGGATGTAGAAGGGGTTGTGGTTGTTTTTAATGAGCTAGAATCGGGTACAATCGCTATTTCTGAAGCAGATGATATTCAGATCAATAATGGTAGGGCAATCATTAAGTTAGCTGATTTAAATGAGCAATCTGTTGTTACCTTACCTATAAAAGCTGACAAGGTTATGCCTTGGATCCCTCAGTCATAAGGCTTTAAAACTGATAAGGCAGTGTTGTTATTACCATTGCCTTTTTTAGATACTCTAGCGCACTATAATTAAAAGTAAACAAATAAAAACTTAAATAAAGTTAGACAATAACTGATACACCGCAATTACTTACCATTCGAATAAGTAGAAAATAGCGCATATTATAAAAGCCACCTGCGAAGTGTAAGATTATGAACAATTTAATTAATCGATTTTTTAAATACGTTTCTTTCAACACTCAATCTGATCCAAATAACTCGCAATGCCCAAGTAGTATTGGCCAGTATTCATTTGCACAAAGCCTTAAAAGTGAGCTGATTGAGCTAGGACTTGAAGATGTAAGCTTGGATGAAAATGGGTATTTAATGGCAAAGTTGCCTTCAAATGTTGAGCATCATGTCCCAGCTATTGGCTTTATTTCCCATATGGACACCGCACCTGATGCATCGGGGGCTAATGTACAACCGCAAATCATAGAAAATTACCAAGGAGGGGATATCGCACTTGGAATAGGTGATGAGGTTTTGTCTCCTACCCAATACCCAGAACTTAATGCGTTACAAGGTCACAATGTAATTACAACAGATGGAACTACATTACTAGGCGCAGATAACAAAGCTGGTATTGCTGAAATCATGACGGCGTTATCTTTCATGGTTCATAACCCTGATATTAAGCATGGTGACATTTGCATCGGCTTTACTCCTGATGAGGAAATTGGTCGTGGTGCCGATTTATTTAATGTTGAAAAGTTTGGCGCGGAATGGGCATACACTATTGATGGAGGTCCGGTTGGAGAGCTGGAATTTGAAAACTTCCATGCATCAACAGCAACTGTAATATGTCACGGCATTAATGTTCACCCAGGTACAGCAAAAGATAAAATGATTAACTCCATGACTATTGCTGGTAAATTCATCACTAAAATGCCGAAAGAGCAAACGCCTGAACAGACGGAAGGGTACGAAGGTTTTTTCCATTTAAAAAGTATGGAGTCCTCGGTCGCCAAAACAGAGCTAAGCTATATTGTTCGTGACTTTGATGGAAAAGAACAACAAAAGCGGTTGGAGTTTATTCAATCTATCGCCGAAGAACTGAATAAAGAATTAGATAAAGGTCATGTTGAAGTAAAGATCGCGCACAGCTATAACAATATGCGTGAAATGGTTGAGCCACACCCACACATTATAGAGTTAGCTAAAAGTGCTATGATAGCTTGTGACGTAGAGCCAATCGTAAAACCAATTCGTGGAGGCACTGACGGAGCGAGACTATCGTTTATGGGGTTACCATGCCCGAATATTTTTACAGGCGGCTATAATTTTCATGGTATCCATGAGTTTATAACGATTGAAGGAATGGAGCAGGCTGTTCAAGTTATTATTAAATTAGCAGAGCTTACTGCGAGCGATGCCAAGAAACTGTGAATTTAGTGCATAGAAAGCCTGTGTAACTATGCAAAAAGAAAGGCGCATTACTTATCAAGCAATGCGCCTATTTAATTTTAATATCAAACTCAACAAATATTATTGAACGTTTAGTACGTCTAACTGAAGTTTTGGATCAAACTCACCAACTTCAAGTTCTTCAGATACTGGGGTTACTGGCATGTCTTCTTTATCAAACCCGATGTCACCACCATTGATCACGCCAGAGTCACGGTTGATGCTCTTAAAATCAAATAATTGGTGATCTGCCAAGTGGCTAGGAACTACATTTTGCATTGCTGTAAACATGGTTTCAATTCGGCCAGGGAATTGCTTATCCCAGTCATTCAACATCTTCTTCACATTTTGGCGCTGCATGTTTGGCTGAGAGCCACATAAATTACATGGAATAATAGGGTAGTCGCGCATTTCAGAGAACTTGATGATGTCTTTCTCACGGCAATAAGCCAATGGACGAATAACAACGTGTTCACCGTTATCAGAAACCAGCTTCGGTGGCATACCTTTCATCTTTCCACCGTAGAACATGTTCAAGAACATAGTCTCGATGATGTCATCACGATGGTGGCCTAATGCAATTTTTGTTGCGCCAAGTTCCTTCGCTGTGCGGTACAAGATACCACGGCGTAAACGAGAACATAAAGAACAAGTCGTTTTACCTTCTGGCACTTTATCTTTTACGATGGCATAAGTATCTTCTTCAACAATTTTGTACTCAACGCCCAAGCTCTCTAAGTACTCAGGTAATACATGCTCTGGGAACCCTGGTTGTTTTTGATCAAGGTTAACAGCGATTAACTCAAACGAGATTGGCGCACTTTTTTGTAAACTGCGTAAGATATCAAGCATAGTAAAGCTGTCTTTGCCGCCTGATAAACAAACCATAATGCGATCACCATCTTCGATCATGTTGTAATCGGCAATAGCTTGGCCTGTATTTCTACGGATTTTTTTCTGCAGTTTATTAAAATTATACTGTTGTGCTTTGGTCAATTCGCTCATTAATCACTACCTAGAGTCGGGGCGATGGTCTATAAGGCCGACTATTATAATGATGCAGAACTAAAAGAAAATAGATGGGGTGGATTAGAGAAGCGTTTTGTCATTAATACCGACGAAAAACGGAGACGCGGCGTAAAAACACACCGCTTATTTGGTTATAACGCAGACTTAGTCGACAAGTTTAAGCTTCATATCTAGGGTCGAGCGGGCTAACATAACCTTCTGGTTTTAAAGCAAGAACATCACAATTGAGTTTATCAATAGTATGCTCAGCAGTATTGCCAATGAAAACAGCGGATAACCCAGTACGGCCGGTAGTTCCTAGAATGACTAGCTCAGCATCCAGTTTTTTCGAAACATCAGAGATAACATCTTCTGTTATGCCTTCCACAACATGGGTTTGTTCACTTGGAATACAGTACTGTTGGCGAAGGTTTTTCATCGCTGTTAAATGGTGGCCGCGTACTGCATCAGTATATGTTCCCGGATCAAACTCCGGTAACTCAATGGTGATATTTGCAGGGGTACTTGGGTAAGCATTAATTAAATGTGGGGTTGCGTTTAAAATTTCGCTGAATGCAATGGCTTCCTCGACCATCTTATGATTAAGCTCATGATGAGTTTCATTTTCTGAACCAACATGAACAGATGCAATCACGTTACCGTGCTCGGGCCAATCATGTTGTTTTACCAGTAGAACCGGGCAAGGGCACTTACGCAAAAGGTGCCAATCGGTTGGTGTAAAAATAACAGCTTCTAGTGTGTCATTTTGATGTGTGGTTTTAATGAGAATATCTTGGTCACTACTGAACACTTCAGCGACTGTTGCTTCGTAAGGGCGATTATGCCAAACCACTTTTACTTCTATATTAATCTCATCGCTGATGTATTGCTCTGATATTTCATTCATCCATGCTTCACGTTGGCTGATTACGCCTTTGCGCATTGCATCTCTTTCATCGCCAGACAGCATTGAAGTCATTTCATAAGAAAAGTCATAAATAGCGAGAAAGAAAGTAATAACAGCAGGGGATTTGTTTTTTTCTACCAGTTGAATTGCACGAGCTAAAGCTGGTTGTTTATCTTGGTTTGGATCTGCAACAACTAGGATTTTTCGGTATTTTGTCATAATCACCCCTAATGCGGACTCGCTGATAAGATAACTGTAGCGTAATAAGCAGGGAAGGTTGAGGTAATATGAAATTGGAGGGTGAGAAATATGAAGCGGCTCAAATTCGCCGCTTCAGGTAAGATCAAGTGATTAAGATTCTTGAGAAGCGCCAGCTAATTCTGATAATACATCGTGATCTAAGATAGTGATGTACTTACCTTTTACACTTAACATGCCAGACTTTTGGAAACGACCTAATAGGCGACTGATGGTTTCAACGGTTAAACCTAAGTAATTACCAATATCACCACGAGTCATTGTTAAGCGGAATTCACGCTGCGAGAAACCACGTTGAGCAAAACGTACAGACAAGTTATGAAGGAAGGCGGCTAAACGCTCTTCGGCATTCTTTTTAGAAAGCAGAAGAATCATTTCTTGATCGCCTTTAATCTCATTACTCATTAGGCGCATGATTTGCTGTCTCAGCTTAGGCATCTTTCCTGATAAATCATCTAAGATTTCATAAGGAATTTCACACACCATAGAAGTTTCAAGAGCTTGAGCGAAGCTAGGGTGCATACTTTCCGTAATGGCATCAAAGCCCACAAGGTCACCTGCTAAGTGGAAAGCGGTGATTTGTTCATCGCCTTGCTCAGTAATCGTGTAGCTTTTTACTGTACCTGAACGGATCGCGTAAAGAGATTTAAGCTCATCACCAGCTTTAAATAGCTCTTGGCCTTTTTGGATTGGCTTTTTGCGCTCAATGATCTCATCAAGCTGATCAAGCTCAGAGTCATTTAAAGTAAAGGGAATGCACAGTTGGCTAATACTGCAATCCTGACAATGAATTGCACAGCCACCAGACTGAATTCTTTTGGTTGTAGGTTTATCTGAAATCATAAGCTCTGCTTTACCAACTTGATGTAAGTCAATATTTTAACACCAATTCACTTACAATAGGTAGTGAAATAATAAGTCTAATTACAACGAGATATATCACTTTATGATAATTGCGACCAAGCGATATAGCCAGTATGTAATCCATAGGCAAGCAGCAAAAGGGCACTACTTTTTTTAAATAGATTATTACTTAGCACGTTTTTCATGCGTTGAGCACTGGCTCCAACAAGTAACATCGCGGGTAAAGTACCCAGCCCAAAAGCCAGCATGGTTTGAGCTCCTCCTAAGGCACTGCCAGATACCGCAGCCCAACTTAACATTGAGTAAACCAAACCACATGGAAGCCAACCCCAAATGAAACCAAATGGAAGAGCTGATAATGGGCTTTTTAAAGGAAGAAAGCGTTGTGCCAGCGGGGAAATGTACTTCCAGACTACCTGACCACCTTTTTCAATGTAGGTAAGTCCTTTCCACCATTGTCCTATATACAAAGCTAATAGGATCATCATGGCGGCAGCGCCAATTCGTAACCCGACTAAAGCGTTGTTAACACCCGATAAGCCAGCCAAATTCGCAAATGTACTGCCAATTAAAGCACCAATCAAAACATAGCTAGCTAATCGCCCAAAGTTATAAGCTAAGAGAAAAGAAAAGCGACCGCCCTTTGAGGTGGCTTTCGGGCCTGAAACACCAATGGTGAGCGCGGCAGAAACACCGCCGCACATCCCAATACAATGTCCTGCCCCCATTAGGCCTACAACTAATGCACCTAATAAATCCAATTCCATTATTACTGTTCTTTTGTTTTAGCTGTTGAACTGTCGTTTTTATCTTCATCAAATAAGATGCTGTAGCCTTGGCGGTCCAAGTCTTCGAATTGCTCGGTACGAACAGCCCAAAGGAAGACAGCAACAGCCACGCATACTAAGGCTATGGCAATTGGAATCAAAATATATAAGCTACTCATCTTCTTTTAACAACCTCAGTGAATTTGATACAACAATTATGGAGCTAGTAGACATACCTACTACCGCAATATATGGCGCAACCATACCGGCAACGGCGAGAGGTAGGATAACTAAGTTATACCCGAGAGACCATGCTAAATTTTCACGAATGATCTGGCGAGTTTTAAGGGCAAGTTTACGAGCTTTTAAAAGGCGTGCGAGTTTATCACCAAGTAATACCATATCTGCTGAAGCTTTAGCTACATCGGTGCCACTGCCCATAGCAACGGATAAATGAGCTCCAGCAAGAGTAGGGGCATCATTCACACCGTCTCCAACCATCAGCGTAATTTGATCTTTCTTTAAAGAGTGGAGGTATTCAAGCTTGCCTTCAGGAGAGACACCTGAAACAAGATCATCAATGTCGAGTGATTTTGCTACTTGTGCAGCAGCAGGGCTCGCATCACCAGTCAACATGGTAGTACTTATACCTGCTTTTTTAAACTTTTGAATCAATTCAGCGCTATCAGATCGAATTGGGTCATCGAGTTTAAATGCGGCGATAGCTTGATCATCACAAGATAACCATACTTGAAATTGGTCATGATCTTCAGGTAGTTTTTCTAATGCAAATTTAGCTTTACCGATCTTCCAGCTTTTACCTTGATAGGTGCCTTGCAAACCTGAACCAATGGTATTTTCCACATCAGTTACTTTAATGTTTTCTTGTTTAAATGTTGAAAATGCATTGGCAATGGGATGATTAGCAAAAGCTTCTAGCGATGCTGCAATAGAAAGAACTTCTGATTCCGCATAAGTCGAAAAGCAGGTTGTTTCAGTTATACGTACATTACCTTCAGTCAGCGTACCTGTCTTGTCGATCACAAGGCGATTGACTTTACAGAGGGTTTCTAAAACATGGCCACGTCGAAGCATTAAACCAAGGCGACCTAAACGAGATGTTGAACATGTTATCGCTGTTGGTGTAGCTAAAGACAGGGCGCATGGACAAGTAGCAACTAAAACAGAAAGCATGACCCAAAAGGCATCTTCCGGTTTAGTCTGATGCCAGTAATACCAAGTTCCTGCTGCCACAATTAAAGTAACGGCCACAAAGTATCGTGCCACTAAATCTGCTAATCGCGCGACTGTAGGTTTTGACATTTGTGCTTCATCTTGCAAGCGCACAATATTAGAAATAAGAGAATTAGCTTTGCTGTGCGTTACTTCGATGGTGATATTGGCATCACCATTGATTGTGCCGGCATACACAATGTCATCTTTCGACTTTCTTACTGGCATTGGTTCGCCCGTAAGCATAGATTCATCAATGGCTGTATCACCATGTAAAATAATGCCGTCCGCAGGAAGGTTCTCACCAGGTAATACACGGACTTGGTCACCTGCATCCAATGTTCTAGCTGGTACTTGTTCGCCATCAGTCAATGTTGCCATGGCTGGAACTAACTTTAACAAGTTTGCACTTGCTGCTGCGGCTTTTCTGCGAGCACGCATTTCTAAGAATCGCCCAAGCAATAAGAAAAAGGTAAACATTGCTACAGATTCAAAGAAGACTTCACCTTTTTCAGTGATCGTTGCCACTAAGCTTGAGAAGTAGGCGAAGAGTAAAGCGATAGAAACGGGGACATCCATCCCAAGAGTTCGGGCTTTAAGGCTTCGCCATGCATTAAGATAAAAGGGAAGGGCTGAGTATAATAAAACAGGTGTAGCAAATATTAAGCTAACAACTCGAAAGTAGTTTTTAAATTCTTCATCCAGATCGCCAAACACTTCTAAATAAAGCGCTACTGCGAGCATCATGACCTGCATGGTTGCTAAACCAGCAATACCTAATCGATAGAGGTATTGTTTCATGGTGCGGTGATATTCTTGTTCTTGCTTATCTGCTTCAAAAGGGGCTGCTTTATAGCCTAAACGGTGGATGACAGAGAGCAGAGAACTTAGTTTGGTAGATTCAGGATCCCAGCTAAGAATGGCGCGATGGGTTGTTGTGTTTACTCTGATTTCTGCAACGCCATCTTCTTTCCCTACTTGTTTTTCGATTAACCACGCACAAGCAGCGCAGGAAACACCATCTAAAGAAAGTGTCACTTCATTTAATTGTTCTGTATTTCTGACAAATTCACGCTGAACTTCTTGGTGATCATAATGCAAGAGAGCTTGAAGTTGCTCAGGGACTAAGTCTGCTTTTTCAGCAGGGGCAGTTCTATATTGATAATAAGACGTTAAGCCACTGTCTACGATGGTTTGAGCGACAGATTCACAACCAGGACAACACATTTCGCGTTGTTCACCTAATATCTCTACGTGGAAATCAGAGCCTGCTAATACAGGCTCTCCACAGTGATAACACTCTTTACTCATTCCTAATTTTGTCCGTCTAGTTCAACTGGCTCAGAAGTAGGGAAATTAACACGGCCTTGTAGCATCCATTGTTTATCAAAAGATTCTAGTTCTACAAACCATGGGCCATCTAACGACTTATCTAAAGATAGGCGGTAATTTCCGTTAGCATCAGCAGTTAACATTTGAGAGAAATCTTTATCCGCAAGAGTACGATGAGTGAATAGCACACGTAAAGAGGGGTAAGTCTCTAATTTACCTTTCGTAAAGCTTAGTAACAAGTTAGAGCCTTCAGAGTGTATAGAAGCTTCTAACCCTAACTCTTTTGCCGCTTTTAGACGAGAAAGGTCAATATTAATCCCTTTCCCTTTTTTATAATAATCTTCAGCAACTAGAGAGACTTGGTTTTTAGTAAATAAGGTTAAAGTTGTGAAACCGGCAATCACTGCACTCATAGGAAGGGCGATGATGAACCATGGCCAAAATTGTTTATACCAAGGCTTAGACATATAACTACTCTCAATGAAATTTTCTTGGAAAAAAAGCCCCTGGAATACAGGGGCTTTGTGATTATTTATTAGTATTTTTATTTGCTGTCAGAGTTACTTAGGCTCCATACGTAAGCTGAGAGAAGTTGAACTTTCTCTTCACCTAGTATGTCTTTCCAAGCAGGCATTACACCTTGACGACCATGCATAACAGTTTCTGTTACATCTGCACGAGAATCGCCAAATAACCAATCTCTGTCAGTTAGGTCAGGTGCACCAAATGCTGGGTTACCTTTACCATCTGTACCGTGACACGCAGCACAAACAACAAAACGCTGTTTACCTGCGGCTGCTTCTTTCGCATTCACACTACGACCAGAAAGGCTCAACGTGTAGCTTACTACTTCGTCAACACCTTCTTTACCTAATGCATCCCCCCATGCTGGCATGTTACCAATACGACCATTCATGATGGTTGTTTTGATTGCTTCTGGCTCACCACCATATAACCAAGCCTTGTCGGTTAGGTTAGGGAAGCCTTTCATACCACGAGCATCAGAGCCGTGACATTGAGAACAGTTTTGAAGAAATAAACGTTGACCAACCTTTATTGCTTCATCATCTGCTGCAATGTCTGTAATGGCACGGAAATCCGAACCATTTGCTTCATAAGCTAGCCTTTTGAATGTTTCACCAAAAACGTTTTCAGCATCGTTAAGTTCTTTTGCAAACTGATCAAGATGTTGCTCTTGTTGAGCGCGTGCAATTGAAGCACGTGACTCTTCCATAGAGCGAACGGTTTGATCAGAACTTGTCCAGCCTAATACGCCTTTGAAGTTACCTAAACCTGGGTACAAAATTAGGTAAACAATAGCAAAAACTAGTGTTGCCCAAAATAAGTAAGACCACCATTTTGGTAACGGGTTGTTAATTTCACGAATACCATCGTATTCGTGCCCCATGTCTTCGCCTTCTTCAATACCCGTGCTGTTCTTTTTACACCAAATAAGTAGAGCAGCACAACCAGCGAGAGAACCAAGGGTAATTACTGTAATCCAGATACTCCAGAATGTAGTCATTACTTGCTAGCTCCTGTTTTTTTTAGGGTAGCAGTATCGAGTTCTTCGTCAGCAAATACCAAATTAGCCGCTTCTTCAAAAGAGGCTTTTCGGCGCTTACTGTAAGCCCAGAATACGATACCGATGAAGCTCACGAACAGTACTACTGTCCAAATGCTATGTATGGTTCCAACGTCCATGGGACCTCCTTACTTCATCGCATGACCAAGAGACTGAAGATAGGCAATAATTGCATCCATCTCCGTTTTGCCTTCAACTTCTTTCGAAGCGTTATCCACTTGTTCTTGAGTGTAAGGTACACCGTAAGACTCACGGAATAGGGCAAGTTTCTTAGATGTTAATTCACCGTCTAGCATGTTTTCTTCCAACCATGGGAAGCCAGGCATATTTGACTCAGGAACCACGTCACGAGGGTTAATCAAGTGAACACGGTGCCATTCATCAGAATAACGCTCACCAACACGAGCTAGATCTGGACCAGTACGCTTAGAACCCCATAGGAAAGGGTGTTCCCACACACTTTCGCCAGCAACAGAGTAGTGACCGTAACGTTCAGTTTCAGCACGGAACGGACGGATCATCTGACTGTGACATACTGTACAGCCTTCACGGATGTAAATATCACGGCCTTCCATCTCTAGAGCAGTATAAGGGCGCAGGTTTTCAACTGGCTCAGTTGTTTGCTTTTGGAAAATAAGCGGTGTGATTTCAACCAAGGCACCTAAACTAATTGCAAATACAATCAGAATAGCAAGTAGGCCAACATTTTTTTCTACGATTTCATGACGATTCGTACTCATTTTTGCGACCTCCTTATGCTGGTTGCTCAACGGCTTTTAATGTGTTCTTTGGAGCGCTCACAGTCTTATATGCGTTGTATGCCATTAAGAACATACCAGATAAGAAGATGAAACCACCTAGGAAACGTACAAAGTAGAACGGGTAAGATGCTTCTAATGACTCAACAAAGCTGTATGTTAACGTACCATCAGAGTTAACCGCACGCCACATCAGGCCTTGCATTACACCAGAGATCCACATTGCTACGATGTAAAGAACAGTACCAACCGTTGCTAACCAGAAGTGAACGTTGATTAAAGCAATTGAGTACATACGCTCTTGACCAAATAGTTTAGGAACTAAGTGGTAAACAGAACCGATAGATACCATTGCAACCCAGCCTAACGCACCAGAGTGTACGTGACCGATAGTCCAGTCCGTATAGTGAGATAATGCGTTAACCGTTTTAATTGCCATCATAGGACCTTCAAAGGTAGACATACCGTAGAAAGACAGAGATACGATTAGGAAACGTAGGATAGGGTCGTAACGAAGTTTATGCCATGCACCAGAAAGGGTCATGATACCGTTAATCATACCACCCCAAGATGGAGCAAACAGTACCAAAGACATCACCATACCAAGAGACTGAGTCCAGTCAGGTAGAGCAGTGTAATGTAAGTGGTGAGGACCAGCCCAGATATAAAGAGAAACTAGAGCCCAGAAGTGGACAATAGATAAACGGTATGAGAATACTGGACGTCCAGCTTGTTTTGGTACGAAGTAGTACATCATACCCAAGAAACCAGCTGTAAGTAGGAAACCTACCGCATTATGGCCGTACCACCATTGAACCATAGCATCCACGGCACCAGAGTAAATCGAGTAAGATTTAGTCATAGAGACAGGAATAGCTAAGCTGTTCACTATGTGAAGTACTGCTACCGTAATAATAAAGGCACCGAAGAACCAGTTAGCAACGTAAATATGAGAAGTTTTACGTTTAATCATGGTTCCAAAGAATACGATCGCATACGCGACCCACACCGCAGTGATCGCCAAATCGATTGGCCACTCTAATTCTGCGTATTCCTTACCCGATGTCATACCCAGCGGCAACGTAATTGCTGCAGATAGGATAATGGCTTGCCAGCCCCAGAAGGTGAACGCAACTAACGGACCACCAAACAGACGTGTTTGACAAGTACGCTGCACAACGTAATAAGACGTTGCAAACAGGGCACTTGTACCGAACGCGAAAATTACTGCATTAGTATGCAGTGGACGCAGACGGCTATACGTCAGCCATGGTGTGTCAAAGTTTAGTTGCGGCCAAACCAACTGAGCGGCAATTAATACACCAACAGACATACCAACAATACCCCATAGAATAGTTACCATGGTGAATTGTCGAACGACTGTATAGTTGTAATTTTGTTCAAGCTGCTTTTCTTGGCTCATTTTGCATGCTTCCACTTGTATTGTTCAACTACACTCTACTTTCTATGCGCGAACTTAATTGTCGCAATGCCACCCAATTGCTCAGCAAGTAAATAGAACAAGTTTTAACCGTTCCAACTCTTGCATTGCACTTTTATTGTAAAAGTGGCATTTTCAGCCAAGATGATACTGTAGTTGGCAATCGAATGACAGAGCAGTAGCCACACTGTCGTTACGGTTAAGCAACATTTATTTGAAAAGTTTGAACTCTGTAACACGGAAAACGAGTAACTCATGGCAGCAGAAAAACTAACCCGCGCAAGATTAATACAAATTATATTCTTAATGGTGGTGCTTATTAGCGCATTTACATGGAGAACATTAACTTATGAGCCAACATCATCGGTTAATCCCCCAGTAAAATCATGTGATTTAACCCAGAAAAAATGTGAAATTATCTTAGAAGAAAAATTGGTCGTCGTTGATTTTTCCAGTCGACCTCTTAGTGAGAATTCAACATTAGAGCTAACAATTTCTGGTGAGATGTTAAAGCCTCTAGCGACTGTTGAAGGAGTTGATATGTTTATGGGGTCGATTCCCGTAACTTTTTCTGAATCATCAACTGGTTGGAATGGTGAGTTTTTTGTGCCAGCCTGCACACATTCTGAAATGACTTGGCAGATAAAAATCAAGATGAATAACAAAAATGAAATGTTTAATTTTACTGTATTTAAAGATCAATAAAACATACAGTTAGCTTACATTAGTTATACTTTTATGGCCTGAAGTTTTATTCAGGCCTATTATCATTAATAACATATATTTTAAACTTTTCCACCCACCCAAAATTCTTGCCCTGTTAAAGTGTTCGCTTTAGGGCTTATTAAAAACTCAACTAAATGAATAAACTCATCTATGTTGTAATTTTTTTCTTTATTAACAACACTTTGAAATTCATTGTGTAAACTATTTTTCTCATTACCACATCGATTACTGTACGAAGAAGCGATACAATTTACTCTCACTTCTGGCTTTAAGCTCACTGCTAATGATTCTGTAAATGCAGATATTCCTGCTAGAGAAAATTGAGCAGATAAACTTTCACAATTATCAAAACTAGCGCAGTTAATTACAGAACCATTGCTCTCTTTTAAATATGAATAAGCTTGCTTAACTACCAACATTGGTTCTGTAAAGTTTCTTTTGATATCTTCTCCCCAAAGAGCAGTGTCTTGTTCTGAAATATGAGGCTGCTTACAGTTAATTTCATAGTTATTATTTATAATAGTATCGATACGACCAAATTGCTGAGTGATTGATTCGAAGGCTCCAATGAGGTCAGGTTCATTCGAAAGGTTTGCTTTTATGAAACGAATTCGAGGTTCAAAATCGGCCAGTTCAAAGCCTGCAGACTCATTGGGATCTAATGCAAATACTAAGTGTTGTTGTTTCGCTAAGTAACATCCAATCTTTTTTCCAAGACCTTTTGTCGCACCAGTGATAACAATTACCTTTGTCAAAAATTAATCCTTTAAAACGAAATTAAAAATATAGATTATGAAAAAAATCGTCATATTAAGTAATAAGCACTAATCTAAGAAGGATTTCCCTTCAAGAAACAGCCATATAATGAGATTATTTGAATACATATGAAAGGCTTATAATTCTGACGAATGAAAATTATAACGAGTAGCGCGCAAGACATCGATACTAAAAATGCCATAGATGAGATCTGTAAGAGCTTTCCAACACAAAATCTTTCTCCATCTATTATCTTGTGTTATTTCACCGAGGAACATGATGGAGACCAAGTTATCCGTCTTCTCCGTGAATGTTATCCTAAAGCAAAGATTCACGGTTGCTCGTCGTGCCAAGGAATCATGACAGATAAAGGTTTTTTTTCTAGCCCTGCAATAAGTGTTTGGGCACTTTTTGATACTAAAAATGGTGCCTATGGGACAGGGCTAGCAAGTTTTGACCAGCTACCTGTTCACGAAGCAACTAAAAGCGCATTATTTCATGCGATTAAAGATACAGGTCGATTTGGTGAGTTACCTGAACTTCTTATCTTACACACCACACCAGGTTCTGAAGAAGAAGTCCTCCAAGCTATTGAAGCTGAACTTAAAGGCGTGCCTATTGTCGGTGGAAGCGCAGCCGATAACCATATCATGAATAATTGGCAAATCATCACTCAACGTGGCAGCTGTAAAAATGGTGTCTCTATTTCAGTTTATTATCCTTCATGTCAGATCTCATATTCATTTCACTCAGGGTATATATCCACAGGTAAAAGAGGAGTTGCAACTAAGGTTGACGGTAGAGAGCTCATTGAAATTAATGGGCAACCCGCAGCACAAGTTTACCAACAGTGGACTGGACTGAATTTAAATGAAAATATGTCAGATAATGTCAATATTTTAACCCAAAGCAATCTATTTCCGTTTGGTCGTATTGCTGGCTATTTATATGAATCCCCATACTATAAACTTACACACCCGGCCAAGGTAACAGAGCGGGGCGGATTACTATTATTTTCCACCATAACTTCTGGTGAGGAAATATACTTAATGACAGGAACACGAAAAAGATTGATAACCAGAGCAGGACGAGTCATTGATTCAGCAATAGACACCTCACGAGGTCAATTAGATCCAATTGGTGGTTTGAATGTTTATTGTGCAGGGTGTATGGCTCACATAGTTGATGATATGGACAGTGTTCGGCTGCATGTTAATCAAGCGATGCATGAGCAGCCATATGTCTGTCCTTTTACTTTTGGTGAACAAGGGAAATTTATAGGTGGCGAAAATGCTCATGGGAACCTTATGATCTCTACTGTGCTGTTTCACCGAAGTTAGGATTTTGTATTATGGACCATTTTGAATCAGAGCAGCTTCAAGAGACGCTAGTTGAACTACTAAGAAGCCAGGAGAGGGAGCAAAAACTTCGTGATGAAAACAGCGCTATACTTGCTTCACTTACTGCAATGTCTAGCGCTAAAAATAAACAACAAATTTTCAATGGCTTACTAAATGTATTGCGCTCCTACATTAGTTTTGATGAAGCTGTCGTCTTAACAAGAAGTGATGAAAATTTTAATTTTAAAGTCCTCGTATCTACATTCTCCATCTTTGATAATACAACATGGCCAGCATTCTCTACATTTGAGCGAGGCTTAACTGGTGAGTGTATTATTTTATTTGATCCGAGCCAGGTCGAAGAATTTACCTTTCTTGAACATACTCTGCATCAATACACTCGTTCAGTAATGCTAACAGGAATGAATGTAAACTCGAACGATGCACTCATTTTATTGCTAAGTCCTAATGAAGGGCAATTTTCACCATCATGTAAAGATACGATGCTACGCTTCTTACCGTTAGTAGAACGAGCCGTTGTTGATATTGATTACAGAGAACGGCTTCAATCATTAGTGGCAGTACGCACCAAAGAACTTCATAACAACAAACAACGCTTCCAAGATTTTGCCCGAACCGTGGGGGATTGGTTTTGGGAAACAGATAACAGCTTCAATTTTACTTATCTATCTGATACCAGTATTGCTCAAAAAACCATTACCACAAACAACCTTTTAGAGTTAATCAATAATGAGGACGTTGTCGATCAAATTAAAAAAGCCATGTCTGAAAGAGCGGAGTTTGAAGAGCTTGAATGGATAGCAGATCGAAATAGTGATTTATGGTTAAGTATTAGTGGTTGTCCATATTACGATAAAAAAGGCAATATTATCGGTTATCGTGGAACAGCAAAAAACATAAGTACCCGTAAAAAGCACCTATTTGAACTACAAAATGCACGAAAAGATGCCGAAAATGCTAATGATGCAAAATCGCAATTCTTAGCGATGATGAGCCATGAAATCAGAACACCATTAAACGCAGTACTAGGAATGATGGATGCACTACAAGATTCTGATCTCGATAAAGAACAAGAACAGTGGCTTACTCAAATGGATCAATCTGCTCAATTGTTACTTACTATTATCAGTGATGTATTGGATATATCTAAGATAGAATCTGGTAACTTTGAATTGTATAAGCAAAACATGAATGTGGGTGACACTGTCACACTTGTGATAAATCACTTCCAAGAACAAGCTATTGCTAAAAACCTACCTTTGATTGTCGATATTTCACCCGACATACCGAAAAATATTTGGTGCGATGCAACCAGATTCTCTCAAATACTGTTTAATCTTGTTGGAAATGCAATCAAATTTACTGAAAAAGGGAAAATTGATGTTCGCGTTTCAACCGATGGTCAACTATTAAACATAACAGTTAGAGATACAGGGATCGGAATAGGCCAAGAATCTCAGCAACAGTTGTTTAAACCATTCGTGCAAGCTGACAATACAATAACAAGACGTTTTGGAGGCACTGGGCTTGGGTTAGCAATCAGCAAACGCTTAGTAGATATGATGGGAGGAGACATTCGTGTTTCCAGTAAATTGCAATATGGCAGCTGTTTCTATGTTGATTTACCAATAACCAAAAGCACAACGCCAGTTCAACTGAAAGATCAGCACTTAATCATTTCCAACAAACAGCAGCTTTCAATTCTTGTCGCTGAAGACAGTGTTGCAAACCAAATGGTCATAAAACTGATTTTAGAAAAGCTGAACCATACAGTGACAATCGTTAACAATGGTAAAGAAGCTTTTGAAATGTTGAAGAGAAAACATGATGTATTTGATGTTGTTTTTATGGATGTTTCAATGCCAGTAATGGATGGTTTAGCAGCTACGAAAGAAATCAGAAAACAAGGAATCGAGTTACCAATCATAGCATTAACAGCTCATGCAATGGCGACAGATAAAGAACGTTGCTTAGAATCAGGAATGGATAATTTTTTATCTAAGCCTGTAAGAGCAAAAGAAATAAATCTAATGTTAAATCAGTATCCGAGAATGTCTGATTCATAATAAGATTTAAGCTAATGACAAAGTATTTAAGATTCGATCAACTCAGTTGAGAGATTCTTAAATACAGTGTTTATTAGCTATTTTATGGTAAATACAGATTATGGTTAAATTGAATAGGTTCTTTAAAATATTCTCTAGATATGGAGTGGGTGAGTGCCATATCATAAGAGCCCACAAAGAGATAGACCTAATTTATATACCTCTAAACTTAATTTAACATAATATACATAATACGCACTTTGGTAAGTTATTGTAACATATGGGATGTCAGAATCGACATTGCAAAAGCTCAGACATTTTTCCTACCAGCATCAATCAGTTATCCATCTTTATTAGTATTTATCTCCATTTCAATTAGCTGTACCTATGTGTCCAGTAAATTGGGCGGATTTCTGCCATTATGTCTTAACACGCCACTTAATCGCTTTCATCGATTAACCCCCGATTTACCCATCGAAAAAAACCATCAAAATAAAAAACGATTCGTGAGGTTTATCACATGCTACTAGACGCCTTCCGCCAGTTGTATTGGCAAGAATTTGAAACTTACAGCCAAGGCGCGGAATATTTTCACGTCGAACCCATCACCGTCAAACGTTGGCTGACCGGAAAAATAGACATCAACCCGATGGCCGAAAAACTGCTCATTATCAAAGCGATTGGCTTTTTGCCCAATGACATCCGTTGGCAAGGTTTTCGAATTAATGAAGAGCGCGGGATTTTAATCACCCCCGAAGGCCGTGAGTTCAGCCCCAAGGAATTGGACAGCTTTGCGTAGTTTTCTTTTCTAATTTCATTACCCGCTCTTCTAACTTATCGATTAATTGCTTAATCCAACGTATATCCGTTTTAATGGTGGCTGTTGTACCGACTGCTGACGCAAAGCCGGACGCAATCGCAACCATCAATGTTTGGTATATTTCCATGCGCGCACCCTATCCTTTTTTCTCTGTTCGAGCAACATCCCAAAAACCACTAACCCCATGATAATCGTAGGAATTAGTCCCCCTAACTCCACTCCTGAGTTCGTTACGTCGATGTCAATAAGTTGCGTTTGTCCTGTCACCGATGCCGTAGCGGCAGTGCCTAAAAGGACTAAACCTGTTTTTGTGCTGCTTTCATTCAATTTCATAATAAACCCGCTTTTTTTAAGTGTTTTATGGTGTACGCACCGATGACCATGCCCGCCACGCTAATACTGAGTTTTAAAACAATATGTCGCTTCGTCATGCAATATCGACCCCCGCCCGCGCCGTTTTCAGCGTGTAATAGTTGCCCACTTCCATGCGTGACATGGCGTGCAATACGCTGGCTAACGTGACATTGTCACTGGTATTGATAGGCAGTGTGGCGGGAATGCCTGTCCACTTGGAGATCGTCTTTACATAGTGGTCGGTGTCGTTTTCATGGCTTGGGGCAAAACGGAAATGATGATCTTGCAGATAAACTGATGATTTGAAATGATTAAGATCACCACATTGGCTAGCTCAATAGCATAGAGTGACTAGTCGGTTATTCATATAAACATAACGTTACAGGATCATTTGATTGAATGAGGAAGATGTAAAATTTTAAATTTTTCCCTTACCTAATAAAATTTTCTTCGCTTAAGATTAGGAATAAAGAAAAAATACTTACATAAAATATGCGATTCCTCTCGCAATTCCCACAAAATAAATATTATTATAATCATCAATAATATCACCCTCTCTTCTAGAGTGAACTTTATGATAACGACCATTGTTATTGTTGTACTTTTGTATGGTTTTGCATGGTACCGCTTTGCGACAAGAAAAGTCAGGTATGCTGTTGTACGTACCGCAACATTGTCTAAAATTCCACAACAAGTTATTGTTACTTGGATTATGGATCATAAATCGCAGATGGATTTGCTTGAATACGAAGAGTTCATTGAAGACTTGAGTGAAAAAGAAGCGAAAGATTTAAAGGAATTATTTTTAGATTTATCGCACTTTTTGGAAGTGAATTACCCTAAGCATGCTCGTGAATGTTCCATCGCATTAAAAGAAGCCGGTGTATTTTAGTTTCACCAACTTAATGCTCTAAATCTTGTTATTAAATTGGAAATGCCAAGTAGTTTGTTTTTTTGCTTGGCTTTCTGTTCTGCGTTATTTCTAAATGGGCTGAGATATCTGTGCATCAAGCTCGCTAATTTTCTACTTCCTCGAAGTACTTTCACTTTCTGCCTGAATTTGGGCTTATTTCATTCATCATTGAATAGGTACCTAACTCTACCATTACTATTTTGTATACAAAATAGGCAAAAATCAGATCAAATTCAAAAACAAGCAACGAATATTACCTCAATGTACTATTTTTATACATTGATTATGGCTTTGGCCGCTAATACATCATGAGAAAATGATATTGATATAGTAAAAATTACAACGTAACACTATAATAATTTATTACTATCAATAAGTAAGGTTACTATGAAGAAGCATATTATCGCCCTTTTCAGCTCATTGATTATATCTGGGTGCACCAGTTACACCATTACTGAGCAAGATGTAAGCAAGTACTTGAATGAAGAAATTGAATATAACCATGAAGTTGGTTTACCTGGTTTACTCTATGCGACGTTACACTTAGATGACTTAGCGGTAAAAATAGGACGTGTGGCTGAGAATCGAATTGATGTAGAAGCTGCTGCGACGGGCGACCTTGAAATATTCAATCAGGAAAACAAAGAACTTGACCTATCACTAAACTTCAGCGCTATCCCCTTTTATGATAAAGAAAAAGGGGCTATTTATCTGAAAAATGTACGGTTAGAGAAGCTAGACAGTAAAAGTTACCCGATAGACTCTCACCTTCGAAAGGTTGTAAAACCACTTGTTTCTGTGGTTAGTTTATTTTTGACTAATGAGCCTGTATACAAACTTAAAGATTCCAAGCTATCTGAATCTTTAATTAAAGCGGCTGAGCCTAGCCTCCTGATTAAAAATAATTCTATGATCATTGATTTTAATGATTGAGGTGATTAGTTTTTTATTTATTGTTTAGTGCATATTAATTATAGTGCATTAGGTTGTTTGGATTAATGCTGTTCTATCCTTAATCCAATACAACTAGCTCTGTGAACCCTGTATCTGGATCATATTCACGGCCTAAAGATAATGAATCAAATGACACTAAACAGATTTCGGCTGTATAAGACACCATAGAACCTAAGTTAAGATGACCACCAATCACATGACCATGTTTATCTGCCACCGAGATATGCAGGTGAACATGGTCTGGTGTTAATGTGCCCGATAGTGAAATAATTTCTAAAGGCCCATCGACTTCTAACGTCTTTGATTCATCCGCTAGCCTGATTGACGCTTTAGACAAACACCCTACACAAGAAAGTAAGCTACCGCCTGTGATGGAGCTACTTTTTACATACTCCTCTATTGATCGACGTAGATCTTTCCCTTGAGTTAATCTAAATACGTGTGGGGTCATCTTCTTCTTTTCTTATACTTAACTTTTCTAACTGTTTTGAAGCTTTCATGAGGAAAAACATTCTTAATTCGTTGCTGTATTCTTCCAGGTACACCTTTAGAAAACTTCAATTTCTTGTTATGTCGGTTGATATATACTTTCACCACACCATCAAAAGGCGTTTTGTGAGCAATTTCTGTGCAGTTCATCAGAAAGCCATGGGGTATATTACCTGATTGCTTTACTAGCTTCCCTTCCTTAAACTGCATTTTTATTGCTGGTCTATCATAAAAAACCAACCAAAAAATAATAAGACTGGCAACACCCACCACATATATCATAACTACTCCACTCTATTTACTCATCCAATAAGTTATGTAGGTCTTTTTTTAAGGCATCCGTAGCTAAACCGGCTTGCTCTGTACGTGACGCTTCACTTAATAAATACTCAATGGTATCGGATAAGGTTGCGCCTAACTCATTAGAACGTTCCGCCAACTTTTCCCAAACACGAAAATCTAAATCAATCGACTTTTTGCGAGTGTGTTCCTGCTCTGCATTAAAGTGACGCTTTCGTTTCGCTCGTATTGATTGCTTCAGCTTATTTTCTAATTCTAGAGAGATATGATTATTAATCCAGTCAATAACTAGGGTTGGATCATGCTCCATAGCAAATAGTAGCTCAACCGCATGCTCTTGTTCACTGCTATCAATGTATCTGGTTATGGATTCACCGGCCTTGAATTTTTTAACTAAGTAATTCCATTTCCAGCCTGCTTCCAAATTCTCAAGTTGTTGATATTTCATATTGACCTTTTTATCTACCTTGCCGAATAGGGTTACAGTGTAACTGCGCTTGTAACGTAAAACAACCAGTTGCACCATCTATTTCACTTTAATTGATTGTTTTTTAAGTAAACAAAACAAATACTACTGTCACTTCACCTTATCCTATATACTGCGATACCTTTAGGTTCAAAATTAAGATAGTTCAGTAATATGCAAGAAGAAAACTGGTGTTCAGCGATTCCAAATTACGATCAATTTTCATCAGTGTTAGCTGATTTTGATCAGTATTCGAGTGGTTCATTAAGTGCATTACAGCCAAAATTGATGGATGCAATTCACCGATTCTGTGCTATTTCTTCTCGGCCTAATGTTTTATTGGTTAATGCCCTAGATAACTCGATTTACAGAACGTTAATAAAAGAATGGCTCAGTGATGTAGCAACAAGGCGTGCCGAAGCGATGTGCTACACTGAGCAAACTGTTTTGATGTCAGAAACCATTTCTGAAAGAGAATTATTTGGTTGTGTCCATGCAATTTCAGAAGATGGCGTAACAACTTCCCAAACTGAATACGGGTTATTGCATAAAGCACATGGTGGTTACCTCGTTTTATCGGTAACGGCCATACTGGCAAACCCGCAAGCTTGGCCTCGATTAAAATCGGTGCTGCTAGGTCAACCACTACATTGGCAACCAAGCGACTCTAAAGCAGCCACCACCCTACCAGAGCCAACCCCTATTGATATTAAGTTAGTCATTGTGGGTGATCGTGCTTTGCTAGGAGAGTTGGATAATTTAGAACCTGATTTAAACTCTGGGATGTCTCTGTTTGGTGAGTTTGAGCTGGAGTTTTTACTGTCAGATGCTTTATTACCGAACTATATTAGCTTTATCAAAGGTTTACTAAAAGAAAACAACCTTCCTCCATTAGCAGATAAAGATGCACTGGAAGCACTTCTTGTTGCAGGTGCCCGTGAATATGAAGACCAACTTAGGGTCCCACTTTGTCCTATCTGGCATCAGAATATTCTTGCTGAATCTGCATTTGAATCCAAAGGAAATGCGATTACTAGCCAGCATATTCATGGTGCGATGCAAGCCAGAAACTATCGTGAGAGCTACCTACCTCTCAGAGCAGTAGAAGACATTCTTGAAGGACAAGTGGTTATTCAATGTGAAGGTGAACAAGTCGGACAAGTGAATGGCCTGACGGTCATTGAAGTACCTGGTCACCCTCGTCCTTATGGTGAACCAGCTCGTATATCCTGTGTAATTCATTTTGGCGATGGCGATATTTCAGACGTAGAGCGTAAAGCAGAGCTAGGTGGTAACCTGCACGCTAAAGGCATGATGATCATGCAAGCTTTTGTGAGTAGTTCACTAAATTTAAATGAGCCTCTTCCCTACTCGGCTTCAATTGTGTTTGAGCAGTCTTATTGCGAAGTCGATGGCGATAGTGCTTCTTTGGCGGAACTGTGCTCTTTAGTTAGCGCCCTATCAGAGCAGCCTATCAATCAGCAAATCGCGGTGACTGGCGCAGTCGATCAATTTGGCCGAGTTCAAGCCGTTGGTGGAATAAATGAAAAAGTGGAAGGTTTTTTCCATATTTGTTCTCATCGTGGTTTAACGGGTAAACAAGGTGTCATTCTTCCTAAAACTAATTTACGTAACTTAGTGCTTGCTGATGATGTGGTCGAGGCAATCAAAGCGAAAAAATTCCATATTTGGTCTGTTGAATCGGTCGATGAAGCTATTCCGTTACTAACAGGAAAAGCCTTTCGTGGCGAGAGTGAAAAAGACACTATTTTGAACCGCATCGCACAAAGAATTGAAGAATTTGAACATCACGAGCATGAGAACCCTAACTTACTCAGCAAGTTAAAGAACTGGTTTGTCCAGAACTGATCCGAGTTGATTAGCTTACACGTGTTCGCTAAGATGATTGCCATTGTTACTAGGAGCAGTACTAATGCCACAAAACAAATTTGATTCTTATACTCGCGAACACTTAATAGCATCAAGCCAGGGAGAGCTTTTTGGCCCAGGCCGTCCTCAACTGCCAGCGCCAAACATGCTTATGATGGACCGTATTTCTCACATCAGTGATGAAGGTGGTGAATTTGGTAAGGGTAAAATTGTTGCTGAATTAGACATCACTCCAGACCTCTGGTTCTTTGATTGCCATTTCCCTGGCGACCCTGTAATGCCTGGTTGCCTTGGCTTAGATGCAATGTGGCAGCTTGTTGGTTTCTTCCTTGGCTGGGTTGATGGCGAAGGTAAAGGCCGTGCATTAGGTGTTGGTGAAGTGAAATTCACAGGCCAAATCTTACCTACTGCGAAAAAAGTAACGTATGAAATTGATATTAAACGTGTCGTTAATCGCCGTTTAGTAATGGGCCTAGCGGATGGTAAAGTTCTTGTTGATGGTAAAGAAATTTACGCAGCAAAAGATTTGAAAGTTGGCTTATTCCAAGATACTTCTGCATTCTAATAGAAGTTTTACTTTTCAAAACCAGCGAATATGCTGGTTTTTTATTGCTCCTTTGATTTAATTATAGTGCATTAAAGTGTGTTTAAAAGCCCCTGATTCAAACAGGGGCTAATAACCGTTATTCAGGAAACTGAGGGAGTGTAATTATTTGTAGAGACCGGTATGTTTATCATCGCGGGCATCACGCCAACCACCTAGCCAATAAGAACGAGCATCTGTAGCTTGATATGGGCAAGCTTCTGTTGAACGGCCATTCAACCCTGCTTGATAGCCTTTAGATTGTGCTCTTTCAAGGCGATCACGCTTTTGTCTCTTCATAGTTCAGTCCTCATATACGCAATTAATATGTCTTGCAAAATACTACTGTTACTACTTCGTGGCATTTCTATGAATCCACTATTAAAGAATCGGTCAACTAAGAATGATATTCAAGACAAAAAAAAGCTCGGGCTCACAAAATGTGAACCCGAGCTAAAATTATACTCTTAAGATATTCGGCGTCGGAGCCCAATGAATGCAAGTAATGTTAGAGCTAACCAACCTACCCCTGCACCTTGTCGTTCAATCTTAGTCTCATTTTCTGGTCGAGACTGGATACTACGGGCATTCTCATCAGCAATAGGGATCAATTTAACCGCGACAACCTTCTCATCCGTGTTGCCATTTCCACAGTAAGAATCACTCGCGGTTGTGTCATAACCACCTTCACATTTTAAAGCGGTGGCAGAAATAACACCGGCATCATTAATGTCGGTCGCATCGTAGATACGGTATGCATTGTTTACCGAAGAAAAAGAGCCACCGTTGGTTAAGTCATCCAATAACCATGCTTTATGTCCACCATAAACATCGGCACGAGTATTGGTTCCTTTCCCATCATCATAAGCATAAATAAATGCGCGTTGACGACGCTGCTTACCGTCTTTCTCACGAATATTTTCAATGTCCACACGACCAACAATTTCATTCATGTTATTGATCGCATTCATTTCGCCACCAGCACCAGTGAAGAAAATACCACCAGATAAAAAGCTTGCAGAGACAGTAGCTTGAGAGGCATCAGCAACAAATAGTCGATTAGCAGCAGCACCACTTTCTGGCTTATCACCACGACGCTTAGCCGTACCAATAACAATCAAATTTTCATTAATGTCTGTAGCAACAGAGTTAGAGTGAATATATTCACTTCCTATTTCGACCTGTGCATTCTGAATTAATGACGGTGTCCAAGCATTAGCAACAAGATTGGATGCATCAAAAGTACCATTTGGTTTAAAAACAGCCGCTTGCATTAATACATTGTCACCATCAAACCACGTATTAAAACCAGCCATATATGGGTTAGATGATGTTTTATCAATCGCGATTGCTCTTGCACTGGCCTGTGAAGCTGCTTGATGATGATTTGCCGTATTATTTGTGCCATCAGCCCAACCAGACACAGTGATCCCCTCAGTGCTGTTACCAGAGCTTGGTACTTCCCAAATGTATGCTTTATTAGCAAACTCAAAATTCTGGCAAGCTGCTAACGCCGCAGGATCGGTACTGCTTGCGCAAGTATTCAGATCACCTAAGTAATCTTTTTCCTTATCACCATAATCAAATGCAGAAACTGAAGCACTACCTACAACATAGGTTTTTCCACCAATGACAGCAGAATCCCACGCCATAGAATGCCCCATTTTCTTCACAATATCTTCGTTAGTCGATAATGGAAGTAACTGGACATCATTTACAAAGCCACGATTTCGGAAAACACGAGCGTATTTACCATTTACATCGTAATAACCGCTGCTTGTATTACCTAAAGTCATATCAGCATTCGCAGCATCTTTAGCTAATTTGTTTACAATAGTATTTGCCGTAGACGCAACCGGAGTTGTAGCAGAGTTGCCAGAATCTGGCGTATAAGCCGATGTTAATGGAGGCGTGAGCGCCGTAGTATCTTTAAACGCAATGGCATTTGACGCATAAGAGCCAATATTCCATGCATTACGTTCTCGACTTAAGCCACCAGCACCATTAATACCAGACCATTGACGATCTGCCCAAGAATTACATGTGTTATAACCCAATTCGTTATGACAATAACTTTCTAGATCATCACGATCTAAATAATAGAAATGGTTATCCACCATATACGGAACTTCTTCACGGTAAGAAAAACCCTCAGTACCGTTTCGAGTGTCACCCGCTAAAGAAAAAGTATTAGTTGGACTATCAGCAGCACAATCTACTGAATTAGAGTTGGCAATATCAAAGCAATCGACATTTGATGAAGGCTCTATCGCACTTGCATGATATTCATTAGCCGTGACTGCCGATGCATCAACTTCTACAACTTTGTACAATGCAGCGTTTGCCTGTGTCGCTCCAAAAACTAATAGAGCTAACGCTGAATATTGAAACTTGTTACTACTCATTAAGATTCCTTTTGCATCGCTTCTAATTCTTCCCAACGTTCAAAAGCCACTTCACATTCGTTTTCTGCGTTTGCCAAACGAGTTAGAATCGCTTGCGTGTCATTTGGATCTTGTTGAAAAAAAGCAGGCTCATTCACTTGCTCTTGCAGTTCTGCGATTTCTGTTTCTAATTTTTCTACTGTCTCAGGAAGAGCTTCAAGTTCACGTAAAAGCTTATAAGAAAGTTTTTTCGTTTTTGGTTTATTACCTGCAGCCTGAGACGCTTTTTTCGGTTTTTCTTCTACAGCCACTTTCTTCGGGGCATACTCAGCACGCATCGCTTGCACATTCGCTCGTTGCTGCTGAGCATCATGATAACCACCAACGTATTCAGATATTTGACCATTTCCTTCAAAAATCCAACTCGTCGTTACGGTATTATCCACAAACTGACGATCATGACTAACCAGCAACAAAGTGCCCTGATAGTTGGCAAGTAATTCTTCCAAAAGTTCCAATGTTTCGATATCTAAATCATTGGTTGGTTCATCGAGAATTAAAAGATTGTTAGGACGCAGGAATAATCGAGCAAGTAATAAGCGGTTTTTCTCACCACCAGATAGAGCCTTAACCGGTGTTCTCGCACGTTTAGGAGAAAACAGGAAGTCTTGTAAGTAACCAAGTGCATGACGTTGACGGCCACCAACTGTCACTTCTTGTTTACCATCTGCAAGGTTATCAATAACCGTTTTTTCAGGGTCTAAAGCTTCACGGTATTGATCGAAATAAGCCACATCAAGCTTAGTGCCACAATGTAAGCGACCGGAATCTGCAGTTAGGTTACCCAATAATAGTTTTAATAATGTACTCTTACCACAACCGTTCGGACCAATTAATGCAATTCGATCTCCACGCATGATATTAAAGCTGAAATCATCAACAATTGTTTTTCCTTCAATTGAATAATGAATGTTTTCAGCTTCAAATACGATCTTACCCGAGCGTGTTGACTCATCGATAGTTGCATTTGCTTTACCCACTACTTCACGACGTTCAGAGCGTTCACGACGTAATTGTTTTAATGCTCGAACACGACCTTCATTACGAGTACGACGAGCTTTAATGCCTTCACGGATCCATGCTTCTTCTTGAGCGAGCTTTTTATCAAACTCAGCATTTTGTTCAGCTTCAACACGTAACGCTTCTTCTTTATCAACTAAGTAGTTTTCATAGTCGCCAGGGAAAGAAGACAATTGACCACGATCTAAATCAACAATTCGTGTTGCCATAGAACGAATAAAAGAACGGTCATGAGAAATGAAAATAATTGAACCGCGAAAATCTTTTAAGAACCCTTCTAGCCATTCAATGGTCGTTACGTCTAAGTGGTTGGTTGGCTCATCAAGAAGTAATACATCAGGCTCACATACAAGTGCACGTGCTAATGCCGCTTTACGCTGCCAACCACCAGACAAATCAGTAAGTAACGTATGCTCATCTAATTCAAGGGCTTCTAAAACCGTTTTAATACGATTATCAAAATGCCAAGCACCGGCATGCTCTAGCTTATCTTGAACACGAGATAGCTTATTAATGTTAGATTCACTTGGATCCGTCGACATAAGATCCAATAAGTGGTGATACTCTTTAAGTAACTCCCCCGCTTCCGCTAAACCTTCAGATACATAGTCAAAAACCGTACCTGTTTGGTTACGTGGTGGATCTTGCTCTAGACGAGACACTTTCACTTCTTGAGCGACTTGCATCTTGCCATCATCCAGCAAAATTTCACCAGCGAGAATTTTCATTAACGTCGATTTACCCGCTCCGTTACGACCAACTAAACAAACTCGCTCATTCGTCTGTAAGAAAAACTCCGCTTTATCAAGCAAAGGATGATCGCCAAACGCCAGTTGGCCATTATGGATGGTAATTAATGCCATTATTTTCTAACCATGTAAGTAATTGGGATGCATCAAATGGCCAATTAAGTTCATTAGTGCCATTTGATAAAACAGGAATAGTTACGCCATAACGAGAAAAGAGCTCGTCATCAAAAGCGATATCCACGATAGAAAGGTCTTGAACAGGAAAACCTACGCTTTGTAGTAAAGCGTAGGCTTGTTCACATAAATGACACCCTTCTGTACTGTAGAGGGTAAGCATTGTGATTAGTCTTCCGAATGATGAGTAATGATCCAGCAGTTGTGGATCTGCTTATTACGTGCAAAATCTAATGGAAGGGTTTTCGACGAAATATTTTCAGCACGAAGGCCAAGCTTCTCTAAACCATCAAAATCCATTTTGAAGTTACGTTTGTTATTAGAGAACACAATCTGTCCATCTTTACGAAGCATACGTTTCAGGTTTTCCATCAACATGATGTGATCACGCTGAACATCAAACGTCTGAGCCATACGCTTAGAGTTAGAGAAAGTTGGTGGATCGATAAAAATCAGATCGTATTCATCATTTGCTTGCTGAAGCCATTGTAAACAATCAGCTTGTAAGAACTGATGTTGATTACCTACATGACCATTCAGCTTCATGTTCTTTTGAGCCCACTCTAGGTAAGTTTTAGACATATCAACCGTTAATGTTGATTTGGCCCCACCTTGAGCAGCATGAACCGTCGCTGAGCCTGTGTAAGCGAATAGATTTAAGAAATCCTTACCTGCGGCCATACGAGATAAGTTACGACGAGTTACTTTATGATCTAAGAACAAACCTGTGTCTAGGTAATCATGAAGATTAACCAGTAGATTAACATCGTATTCTTTTACTTCCATGTAGCGAGAGCCTTCACCTAATTTTTGGTATTGGCTTGACCCCTTCTGGCGCTCACGTACTTTTAAAATCACATCGTTTGCATCGGCACCAGTTACCTGAATGGTTGCTCTCACAATATTCATTAAACGACGACGTGCTTTTTCTTCTGCAATCGTTTTAGGTGCAGCGTACTCTTGAATCACAATCTGTGACTTATAGAAATCAATCGCTACGTTGTATTCAGGTAAGTCCGCGTCATACACACGGAAGCACTCTAGGCCTTCTTTCTTCGCCCACTTTTTGATTTTAGCGATGTTCTTTTTCAAACGATTGGCAAAGTCAGGCGCAACTTGCTGTTCTGCTTGTTGTTTATCGTCAGACTGTCCTGCCGCTTTCTCAGAAATTTGGTAGTTCTTCTGAATACACGGTAAGGCACCATTGTTTAATTTGTATTGCTTGTCTGCACGCATACGTAAACAGCTAAGTAGCTCATCAGACGCAGAATAAACAGAAGCAGTACAACCACCAAACTGACTTTTCAGACGAGCACCAAACTCACTGTACAGTGCAATCAGACCTGGATGAGAGCCCAAACGCTCACCGTACGGAGGGTTACAAAGAACAACACCAGAATCAAAGTTTTCTGGTTTTTCTAATTTTGCTGCATCACCAGTATCAAAAGTGATCAGGTCTTCTACACCAGCACGACGCGCGTTATCACGAGCCGTTTTAATTACTCGAATGTCACGATCGTAACCATAGAAATGCACAGTTACTTTTTTACCGCTACGGCGACTTTTCACACGAGCTTCGGCTTTAATGACGTTCCATGCTTCAGCATCAAATCCTTTTAGCGCTTCAAAACACCAATAATCACGTTTCACGCCCGGTGCAATCTCTGCAGCAATCATTGCTGCTTCAATTAATAACGTACCTGAACCACACATTGGATCAAGTAATGGTTTAGATGCATCCCACGTACTACGCATAACCAGTGCGGCAGCTAAAGTTTCACGCAAAGGCGCTTTACCCGCTTCAGTACGATAGCCACGTTGATGCAAACCACTACCCACAAGATCGATACCCAAAATGCCTTTTTCACCAGATAGACGCATGTGGACACGAAGGTCTGGGCTTTCTTTGCTGATGGATGGGCGTTCTAAATCGGCTTTAGTAAAACGGTCAACAATGGCATCTTTTACTTTTAAAGCACCATATTGGCTGTTGCGGATTTCACGGTTTGTACCGTTAAAATCAACCACAATTTTCTTATCCGAATCGAAATAACTAGGCCAGTTGATGGCTGTCGCGCCTAAGTACAAATCCATATCGTCTCGCACATCAAATTCAGAAAGTACAAGAACAAAACGTGAAGCAATACGGCTCCACAAACAACAACGATATAAGACATCTTCCGGCGCTTTAAACTTAACGCCCGCTTGAACAACTTTAGGCTCATCTACGCCTAGTGCTTTTAATTCGTCAGCTAGAAGGTTTTCCAGCCCTTTTGAGGTAATTGCTAAATAGTGATTCATGGAATTCTTAACATGGTGAAATTGCCGCAGATTATACCTGAAAATAGAACTAAAAGCGGCATCAAATCAAGATAAAAACGTCAAATGTCAGCAATATTTTAGCCGTATTCTCGCCTCGTTTCGCTGTCCTAATTAAGCCTCCCAATCATCTGTTTACTTAATCATCAATAACAACAAGCCACTTGTTTCCAAATAAAAACAAACTCACTTCAAATCACTCTAAATATAACCAACAAATTTGGACTATACCAAATAAAAGAAAACCAATAATACAATCAGCAACATTGGTAATAAAATTACACAAACTGATAATTGAGGAAATTTATCCTTGGGTAATTAACACTCTCATGTCGCAGCAATAGGAACAATCAGAAAGATATTGATGTGTTTTGGGAGCAAAGTCTCATAAAAGAGACCAAGGTAACTAATTGATTTTCGGTAAGGGAAAATGAGTAAAAAGAGGGGAAATACTAAGAATTTTGTAATTAATAACAAAGCGACATGACTTATATTTACTCAAGAATAGATAAAGGTCCTTAAGGAAGACTATGGCTCCTTATACGCCTCTAGAGAGCAATTAATCCTATATAGCTACCAGAAGGGTTATTAATAATGAAACGCCTACAGGGAGGCCATAAGAACAACGACAGGAAGGGGGGATAAAGGGTAATGTAGAGCGAAAAGGTTCCGCTCTATTAACCAACAAGAGCGTAGTAAGATGAGTCTGTAAGCTCCATTTTTGCCATGCGGTCATGCATGACTTTAATTGGCTCACAAAATGTCATGTATTTTGTTGGGTTTAGCGCAAAAGGTTCAAGATCCACCAACATACACATGCTCGCAACCTCACCTTTATCTAATATAATGAAATGCCCTGTGCCAAGATCGTTCTGAAGGCAAATAACTTCAGCTTCCATTGGCTCATACCCTGCCCCTTGATGTGAGAAAAACCAACTTTTAGGCTGGATAGGCTTCAAGAAGCGGCGAGCTGCAACACAGTTAAGTGTTAACTCTGCCTGACGAGGCTCAGAAATAGGTAAGTAAGAGGTTTGTTCTTTAAATAGATGAAATGCAGATGCATCATCGATTGAGAAAGTATTTTCTTGGAAAGCACTATCAACCAACATCTTTTTTGGCAAATTAACGCAAAAAACCATATCCATTCCGAGGTCTAACATCAGACCTTCAGATTTAGAGTTGTAATACCACTTCCATGTATCACTGGGTTCCAGCATTTAATTCTCTCTGCGCTGAGTAATAACTACTATTAACACATTACTCAAATAATGTTAGTCCTAGACAAGTTATTCTACAAATGCACCACAAAAAGAAAAGGGGAAATTTCACTCTCCCCTTCTAATTGATCAATAATCAAACTATCTAAGGCCATTTAGGCTTAGAATTAGATGTTCTTGACAATATTTCGAACTAACCCTGGCCCTTGATAGATAAAACCAGAATAAACTTGAACCAGTTTTGCACCAGCCATCATTTTTTCTTTCGCAGCAACGTAAGAATCAATACCACCCACACCAATAATCGGTAGCTGATCGCCTAATTCTTCATGCAAACGACGAATGACTTCCGTACTGCGACTTTGTACAGGACGACCACTCAAGCCACCAGCCTCATCACCATACTTCATACCTTCAACCAAGCTGCGATCTAAGGTTGTATTTGTCGCAATAACACCATCGATATTATTTCGAACCAGTGATTCTGCAATTTGAACCAATTCATGATCTTCAAGATCTGGTGCGATCTTTAGAGCAACAGGCACATATTTATTATGTTTCTTACTCAGCTCTAATTGCTTCTCTTTAAGATCGGATAGTAACTCATCCAGTGCTTCACCATATTGTAAACTACGCAACCCTGGAGTGTTTGGAGACGAAATATTTACAGCGATATAACCTGCATACTGATACACCTTCTCCATGCAAATTAGGTAGTCTTCACTGCCCTTTTCAATTGGCGTATCTTTATTCTTACCGATATTAATTCCGATAATGCCATCAAACTTTGCTTTTTTTACATTCTCAACAAGGTTATCAACACCAAGGTTATTAAAGCCCATTCGGTTGATGATGCCTTCGGCTTCCACTAAGCGGAATAAGCGTGGTTTATCATTACCCGGTTGAGGACGAGGCGTTACAGTTCCTACTTCAACGAAACCAAAACCCATTGCACCAAATGCATCAATACATTCGCCGTTTTTATCTAAACCTGCGGCAAGGCCAACTGGGTTCTTAAATTTAAGCCCCATTACTTCGACAGGTCGATCTGGTAAGTGTTGGCGATAGAAAAGATCAAGAGGAGTGTGAGTGAAACGAGAAAGGTTTTTGATAGCAAGATCATGAGCATGTTCTGCATCAAGTTTAAAAATGCCAGGTCTGGCAAGGCGGTAAAGCATTGTACCTCCAAAAAAAAGCCCCGAATTAACGGGGCCATATTATTTACTCATTTGATGAACAATTCAAATTTAATAGCATCAATTCCCGTAAAGCAACGGAGAATTTTGCAAATTCATGCACTGTGCCGACTTTGAACTCTTTCAAAATACTATTCCAACGATCTAAAGCAGAATGATTCACATCACACCAATGTTCAATCGCTTGTTCTGGCGTATGTCCTTCATCCATTGCTTTTAACACAAGACCTGTTAATTGACGCTGCTGCCAATCTAGATCTTCGCGGAAAGAAGCACGGGCTAAGGCTTGCCAATGGTTATCGACAGCTTGGCCTGTGATTTGTTTTAGGAACCAATGTAGGGATAGCTTTTCGCCCAAGACAAAGTATGAACGAGCGGCTTCAGCAATGGTTTTCTCCTCTTCCGCAGCAACAACAGTAATATCCATTGCAGAATACAAACTGCTTAAACGCGCAACACTGTTCGCGACTTTCGCATCTAACCCTGCATCAATATAAACTTGCGCTTGTTCCGCATGCTCTTCAATCTCTTCAGGCACTAGGTACGTTTCAAGATTCGCTTTAATGTCTTCCGCTGCAGGTTTATACAGTGCAATTAGCTCTTCAATAGTCGCTTTATTGCCACGATTACGTAACAGCCAACGAGTAACACGACGTAGTGTACGGCGCACACGATACAGAGCCTCATATTGAGCTTCTGTCGTTGCAACATTATCCATACCACGAACTTGCTTGAACGTTTCTTCAAATTCGAAGATATCACGAGCTGCTGCATAAGCATTAGCCACATCAGCGACACTTGCACCCGTTTCATCAACAAGGCGAGTCACAAAGTTGCAACCTGTCTCATTCACCATTTGGTTAGCAAGGCACGTTGCGATGATTTCAGCACGTAGTGGATGATGTTCCATCGCATCGCGGTAGTTACGCTGTAATTCCTGAGGGAAGTATGCAGGTAATAGCTTCGCATGATATGGGTTATTTGCGATCTCATCACACACTAACTGCTCTTTCAGTACCATCTTGCCATAAGCAACAAGTACAGACAGTTCCGGACGACTCAGACCTTGGCCTTGTTTTTCACGTTCTAGCAAGCTTTCATCATCTGGAATGTACTCTAGAGCACGATCCAGCTGACCTGCTTTTTCAAGATCGTGAATAAAACGAATTTGTTCTTTAACGAGTGCGGTACCCTGCTGCTCTGTGACAGAAATAGACTCTGACTGGCAGTAAGCATCATCAAGAACAATATCACCTACTTCGTCTTCCATGCTCTCTAGAACAAGGTTACGTTGTTTGTAAGTAAGGTCGCCGTTAGCTACTAGGCCATTCAGAAGAATCTTGATGTTTACTTCGTTATCTGAACAGTCTACACCACCTACGTTATCCACAAAGTCAGTATTAACACGGCCACCATTAATACCAAACTCGATACGAGCTAGCTGGGTCATGCCTAAGTTACCGCCTTCACCCACAACTTTCGCACGAAGCTCGCTGCCATTAATACGAAGAACGTCGTTCGCACGATCCCCTACGTCTGTATGGGTTTCCGTTTCACCTTTAACATAAGTACCGATACCACCGTTCCACAGTAGATCCACTTCCATTTGTAAGATCAATTTGATCAAGTCATTGGGAGCCATCGACTGCTTACGAGTGCCGAACATCTTCTGCATTTGTGGTGTCAATTTAATCGACTTAGAGCGACGTGAGAATACACCGCCCCCCTCAGAAATAAGCTCTGAGTTATAATCTTCCCAGCTAGAACGAGGTAGATTAAACAGGCGATCACGTTCTACCCAGCTTGTTGCTGAGTCTGGGTTTGGATCGATAAAGATATGCATGTGGTTAAACGCAGCCAGTAAGCGAATGTGCTTAGAAAGCAACATACCATTACCAAATACGTCACCAGCCATGTCACCAACACCAGCACAGGTGAAGTCCGTCGTTTGACAGTTAATGCCCATTTCACGGAAGTGACGTTTAACCGATTCCCAGCCACCTTTCGCGGTAATACCCATTTTCTTATGGTCATAACCGTTTGAGCCACCAGAAGCAAATGCATCACCTAACCAGAAGTTATATTCTTCAGAGACTTCATTCGCTAAATCAGAGAAGGTTGCAGTACCTTTATCGGCCGCAACAACCAAATACGCATCATCTTCATCGTGACGAACCACATTCTTAGGTGGAACAACTTTACCTTCAATAATGTTGTCTGACACATCTAATAGAGCGCGAATGAAGCGACGGTAACAACGTTGACCTTCGGCAAAGATTTCATCACGCGTCGTTAACTGATGCTGACGCTTACAAACAAAACCACCTTTTGCACCTACAGGTACAATTACTGTGTTTTTCACTTGTTGCGCTTTTACCAAGCCTAACACTTCTGTACGGAAGTCTTCTTGACGATCTGACCAACGTAAGCCACCACGAGCAACCTTACCACCTCGTAAATGCACACCTTCAATATCTGGTGCATACACAAAGATTTCAAATGCAGGTACTGGTGCTGGAATCTCAGGAATATCCGCTGGGCGAAGTTTCAATGATAACCAAGGCTTCTCATCACCGCTTTCTGCTTTTTGGTAATAATTCGTACGAAGCGTTGCTAAGATCATTTCCATGTAACGACGAATAATACGATCGTCATCCAGGCTTTCTACATGCTCAAGCTGCTCACTGATCTTATGCACTAAATCATTTTGTGCTTTTTCAGACCACTTCTTACTTGGGTCAAAACGTTTCGCGAACAGATCCACCAGCGCCGTCGCTAAATGAGCATGGTGGTTTAGTGTTTCTTCAATGTAGTGCTGACTGAATGGGAAACCCACTTGGCGCATATAGCGCGCGTAACTACGAAGAATAGTCACTTCACGACCACTTAGACCTGCACCCAATACTAAACGGTTGAAGCCATCACTTTCTAAATCACCATTCCATACGGCTGCAAACGCTTGTTGGAAGCGATCACGAGCTTCACGGAAATCGATGTCGTTCGTGCTGTTATGCAGCATAGAGAAATCTAGGATCCAATATACGGTTCCATCTGTTTTCTCTACTTTATACGGAGACTCCCCAATCACGCGCAAGCCTAAGTTTTCCAACATCGGCATTACATCAGACAGATGGATTGGCTCATTACGGTGGAAAAGCTTCAGTTTCACATGACGCGAATCTTGTTGCTCTTCTTGAGGACGGTAGAACAACATACCTAGCGTATGATCGTCATTCAGAGCTTCTAAGCGTTCAATATCTGCAACGGCAGAGCCAGGCAGCATGGCTTCTTTGTAAGAGCGAGGGAACGCACGTAAGTAGTTTTTCGCAAGAGGAATACCTTGGCTTTCACCAAAGTTCGCTTTAATTGCCTCTGCTAAGCGATCATCCCAAGAAGATGCCGCTTCCATTAAGTTTCTTTCGATAGCTTTCACATCTACATCAATATTATTGTTGTCAACTCGAATAATGTAGTGAGTTCGTGCTAATGGACTTTCAGAGAAGAAAGTCGTGAACTCTACATCTTGTTTCGAGCCAAAGTAGTTTTTGAAAATACGTTGGGTTTGACGGCGAAGCTCGGTGTTGTAACGCTCTTTAGATACATACACCATGCAAGAGAAGAAACGACCAAATGGATCACGACGCACAAACAGGCGAAGTTGATCACGATCTTGCATACGAACAACGCCTGTACCAACTTCTAGCATTTCTTGCTCAGAAGCTTGGAACAGCTCATCACGTGGGTAGTTTTCCAAAATATTATGAAGTGCTTTCCACGAATGAGAACCAGCCAAGTAATTACTCGACTCAAGAATACGTTCTACTTTATTGCGAATCAGAGGGATATTTGCCGCAGTTTGGTTATACACACTTGATGTATAAAGACCAATGAAACGGTGCTCCCCGATTACATTACCTTCTTTATCAAAGCGCTTAATGCCAACATAATCTGTATAAGCCGGGCGGTGAATACGAGATTTCATATTCCCTTTAGTCAGAATTAAAATCTCTGGCTTACGGGCTTCAATACGAGCAGATTCTGGCAGTTCAGATAAACGTAAAGAGCGAACACGATTAGCAACAGAAAGAAGACCTAAGCCTTTCTCTTGTGTCGGGTGCAGCTCATGATCTCCTTTAATGGCAGTTAAATCGTAACTTTTGTATCCCATAAGGGTAAAGTTATGATTCATCATCCAATTTAAGAAATCGATCGCTTCATTGCGACGCTCATCATTCACAGGTAGTGGAGACGATTTTAGTTCAGCAACAACCTCATGAAGCTTATCCGCCATTGGCTGCCAGTCTTGAACAACATGCTGAGTATCCAGCATCACATTCTCAAGCTCTTTTTGCAGCTCTTTCATTTCAGCTTTGCTAGTTAGGCGATCCACCTCAATATGGAATAAAGACTGAAGATCCCCTTCTTTACTACCTACCTCAATAATGTCGCCTTTTTCATCGCGTTTAAAACGATGCGGACCATTCAACATAAGATGGCTTGTCATATCCAAACGTGTTAATGCCATTCTTACTGAATCAACTAAGAACGGGCTGTCTGGCGTAACAATTTCAACGATAGTGTGAGTTGACTGCCATCCGTGGCGACTTAAAGTCGGGTTAAATACTCGGACAGAAACTTGGCTTACGTCATTCTCATTTAGATGATGCCACATACTTAAAACAGCACCATACAGATCTGACTCATTCCTTTGTAGCAGATCATCGTCAGCAATGTTACAGAACAAACGTTGAGCTAGTTTTTTTGCTAACGCCTGTTGTGGAAGCTCGAGTTTGTCTTGAATTAGGTTGTATACCTTTTCAAGCAATACCGGCACAATTTGGTCACGCGCGGTCATAGCTTATGCTCCATCTTTTTAGAATTATCTTTGATTATAGGGGGTTTCGCCGCTCTCGCGACGATTTCTATATTGTATGGGCATTATTGCTAATTCGTTACATCATTTTTACATGATTTGGGGGCATTGTTCGAATATGTGACTAAGGTAGACCTTTAGACTAGTTTATCTAACTGCTTAAATCTATTTGATTGGTCAGTAATCAAGCGAAAGCGTCCTTTTACCCCTAATTGACTAAGATAAGGTCTAAAACGAGATGCAGGTAGTCGTAAGCGCAATCCACATTCTGTGACCACTTGTACGGAGCTAGCTGCGCCAGAATAATGATCTAAATAAGCTTGATAACTTATATCCACAGAAAAAAAGTAATGTTTATTTTCCATATTTTTTATAGGGTTAATGACCAAAAAGAAAAATAGCGAGTCCGATCATCGTACCCGCTATTGGTAGTAAAAATCCAGATTAAAACAAAAGCAATATTAAGACTCTAAAGCCTTACTTACTTTTTCAAAAAGATCATTTGCTAAGTTATCTAATTTCGCCAGTTTTTCCAACTCAGCTTTCATTAATACCTGACGTTGCTCGTCAAACTGACGGAACTTCAATAATGGATCAATTAAGCAAGAAGCTACTTGTGGGTTAGTTTCATTCAAAGTCGTTAACATTTCACCGATGAACGCATAACCTGAACCATCTTCAGCATGGAAGCGAGCTGGGTTTGCATTGCAGAAAGCACCAACAAGATTACGAGTACGATTTGGGTTTTTCAAATCAAACGCTTTATGCTCTAGTGTCGCACGAACGTTTTCAAGCGCGTTTTGTGCTGGATTACAACCTTGCAATGCAAACCACTTATCCATAACCAAACCATCATGCGACCATTTATCACTGAAGTCTGTCATCAGTGTTTCACGGCATTCCAACTCAGCACTGTTAGCAGCAGACATAGCAGAAATAGTATCTGTCATGTTATCTGAAGATTGATACTGAGCTTGCGTTAGTTCATTACCAATTTCGCTATAAGCTAGGTACGATAAACACTTATTACGCAGAGCACGTTTTGCAATAGAAGCATGCTCAATATTGTATTCACCCTGCGATAATGTGTGGTAAGTTGCGGTTAATTCGTCAACCAGCTCAGAAGAAAATGATTGCTTAATACCGTTCAGAACGTCGTGGATTGCATCAACATTTGCAATCTTATACCAACCAGAAACTTCATTCTCACTTGGAAGTGATAGCATTTCAGCAATAAAGGCAGGATCTAAGTTTGCGTCTAATAATACACCACGGAACGCATCAACAACCGAGCTAGGCAATTCAAAATCACCTCCTTGCTGCACTCTTGAAACGTTCTCACGAATGTATTTTGCCAGTAGCATTTGGCCAGCATCCCAACGAGAAAACTCATTACGAGCATGTACCATTAAGAAAACTAACTCTTCATCAGAATAATCGTATTCCAACTTCACAGGAGCAGAGAATTCACGTAATAAAGAAGCGATTGGTTGCTCTGCAACATTATCAAATTCGAACGTTTGTTCCGCTTCTGTGATGTTCAATACATTAGGGATTGATTCACCGTTACGCTGTAACTCAATAACATCGCCATTCGCTTTATAAAGTTCCACATCAAATGGAATATGAAGTGGCAGCTTATCTGTTTGATCTGCTGTTGATGCTGTATGCTGTTTTACATGCAGTTTGTATAGTTTTTGCTCAGCATCGTATTCGCTGTTCACAGCCAGTGTTGGTGTACCTGATTGGCTGTACCAACGGCGGAACAAAGTCAGATCAGCACCTGATGCATCTTCCATTGCCAATACAAAATCTTCACAGGTTGCAGCGGTGCCGTCATGGCGCTCAAAATACAGCTTCATCCCTTTTTGGAAGTCCAGTTCACCTAACAATGTATGCATCATACGAATTACTTCGCTACCCTTTTTGTACACTGTCGCAGTATAGAAGTTATTCATCTCAATGACTTTTTCCGGACGAATTGGATGGGCCATCGGGCTAGCATCTTGCGCAAATTGAGGACCACGCATAATACGTACATTATTAATTCGGTTTACTGAGCGAGAGCCTAAATCGGATGAAAACTCTTGATCACGGAATACAGTTAGACCTTCTTTCAGGCTTAATTGGAACCAGTCACGACATGTGACTCGGTTACCAGTCCAGTTATGGAAATATTCGTGACCAATAACCGCTTCAATACCTAAGTAATCGGTATCTGTTGCTGTTTTTGAATTTGCCAATACGAACTTAGAGTTAAAGACATTTAGCCCTTTATTTTCCATTGCACCCATATTGAAGAAGTCAACGGCAACAATCATGTAGATGTCTAAGTCATACTCTAGACCAAAACGTTCTTCATCCCACTTCATCGAATTGATCAGGGAGATCATGGCATGATCAGCGCGATCCAGATTGCCTTTATCTACAAAAATTTCTAACGCAACCTCACGACCACTTGTGGTTACGTACTTATCACGTAAAACATCGAAGTCACCAGCAACAAGAGCAAATAAATAACACGGTTTCGGGAACGGGTCTTCCCATTTAACCCAGTGGCGACCATCTTCAGCATCACCGCTATCTACACGGTTACCATTACTTAATAAGAATGGGTAAGAGACTTTGTCTGCAATCACTTTAGTTGTAAAACGCGCAAGTACATCAGGGCGATCTAAGTAGTAAGTAATACGACGGAAACCTTCTGCTTCACACTGTGTACAGAAGCCACCACCAGATTTATACAAACCTTCTAACGCAGTGTTTGCTTCAGGGTTAACTTGAGTAACTAGCGTTAATTCAAACTCAGATGGTAATCCGTTAATGGCAAGCTGGCCATCAAGTTCATTGTAATCAATCCACTCTTCCCCATTCACGGCAACGCGAACTAATTTAAGCTCATCACCATTTAATACTAGCGTGTCAGATTCTTTTAATTTTTTTACTTTGCTAACAGCGGTAACTAGGGTATCAGTATCATGCAAGTCGAAGGTAAGATCGATATCAGTAATCGTAAACTCAGGCGATTGGTAATCTTTTCTAAATTTTGCCTGTGGTTGATCAGCCATATTTATAATCCTTAATTATCCTTTTAAAGCTGGCAGCGTAATACTAGAACAGTATTAAGATGAGAAAATATGCTGCCAATTGAAATTATTGTCGCACAAAGTCTGGTTAAATTCCTCTGGCAATCTATGAAATGCCATGACTTTAACGATTAGCACTACTTTTTGATAACAAATAAGCATTAGTTGATCCCTTTTAAACTCAGGTTGAACTTATTACCACTTGCCATTACTAACAATAATATCAGTTTGTTTGTAGATAAAAATAGGAGGATGTGTATGACACCCTCCTTAATATTAGAGATTCATTCCTAATTTAGGATTTATTCACTTCGTTCTAATACAGCGTACATATCAAACTGTTCATTCTTTAAAATTAATTGATCAGCAGCCAGTTCATATTGGGAGTCATGCTGGCCTTCTTTGTAAATCAGAACAAGGTGATCATCTTCTAGATAATAGATGCCACGATGAGTAACTTGATCACCGGAGTCAGAAGAGACTTGAACAGAAAATAAAAAATCCGGACGTAAGCTTAATACCATTTCAGTGATTTTACTGGCGGTAATATCGTCACCTGAAATCATTGAACTTTTCCAATGTCCCGCTAGGAACTCAGGTGCAATTTTTGTAAAGTTTATTCCATTAAGCTTTAGCTGGTGGTGATTAACATGGTAGCTGTGTAATTGCGGCTCTTCGCCATCTGCTGCAAATAACACCATCGAATCATCCAAATCATACTTACCTTGCCATTGATCGATGGAATCGTCCCCTCTTAGCACTCGGATAGTAAACTGGTAATTTGATGAGAATTGAAAATTGATAGCCTGATATTGATCTGGGCTCAGCTCCCCTTCCGAGTAACTGTTAAACCAATACCAATCACCTATGATAAGCGGATAATCAAACTCAGTAAGGTCGTTGTGGTTTACATCGGCTTTAGCAAAGGAACCTACTGAAAAAAATATTGTTATGAGCAAAAATAAAGGTTTAATCATGCCGCCTCCTTATTTATCAGGCTTACTGTAAGCCTAGGAGATAAAACCAATTTTAGACAATAAATTTGTACTGCATCACAATTTTGTTCTGAGCAAAAAGAAAGGCGAAGCCAGATGACTTCGCCTTATTAAAACAATAAACAGTTATTGCACGTTGGAAAACTACGACTTAGAGATTGCCTTAGCTAAATCTAACGTTATGGCCACCGCTTCACCGAGGTAGGCATCAGGAGCTTCATAATCTTTTGGTACTTCATCAATGGATTTGAAGGTTTTTTCACCTTCCATCTTCTGACGCTGATTAATCCGATCCAAACGTATTTTCTCAAGCTTATCACTTTCACGATTACGTGTAGCTTCATTTAAAGAAATTGAGGTGTCGTCTTTTTCCGCTTTATATTTCTCAATATCTTGCTGAATAAAACGGAACTCCATGCTTTCTTCAATACGCTTGTCATGTAACTGGGTTAGTTGAGTCAGCAAAGCAGAAAAATCATTCAGCTGCTTATACTCTGCTTTTTTAATGCTATCCCATGGCAATGCATTGTCTTCCACGCTTTCACCTGTTTCGGCTGGATCAACCGGAGTCGGGAAAAGAATGTCTGGCACAACACCTAGATTTTGGGTGCTGCCACCATTAATGCGATAAAACTTTTGAATCGTATATTGAACATGACCCAAAGGCTTATCAAACAAGTCGTAAATATGATTTAGAGAACGGTGTTGCTGAACCGTACCTTTACCAAAAGACTGTTCACCTAAAATAATGGCACGAGCATGGTCTTGCAGCGCAGCCGCAAAAATTTCAGATGCCGAAGCACTGTAACGGTTAACCAATACCGTTAATGGACCGTCATAGCTGATTTTATTGTCCGAGTCGCTATTTACTTTGACTCTGCCATAGCTATCACGTACTTGTACAACAGCACCACTTTCAATGAACAAACCTGTTAAAGCAGTCGCTTCACTTAATGCGCCACCACCATTATTGCGTAAATCAACAATAATGCCTTCGACATTTTGTTTGTTCAATTCATTGATCTGTTTTTTAGTGTCTTCTGAAAGGCCAACATAAAAGCTAGGTACTTCTAAAACACCAACCTTTTTGCCATCTTGCTCAATAACTTCAGATTTTACAGCACGATCTTCAAGACGAATTTTATCACGAACAATAGTGACAGGGTAACTCTTAGAATCTTTACCTTCCGGCAAGATTTGTAGTGTCACCTGACTACCTTTCGGTCCTTTGATAAGCTGAACAACATCATCAAGACGCCAACCAATGACATCAACAACATCTTCTTCGTCTTGCGCTACACCAATAATTCGGTCACCCGCAGCAAGTTGCTTACTGCTAGAAGCTGGTCCACCAGCAACTAATGAGCGAATAACAGTATAATCATCTTCAACCTGAAGCACTGCCCCTATCCCTTCAAGAGATAAGTTCATTTCAGACTGAAACTGCTCTGCATTACGAGGAGATAAATAACTGGTGTGTGGATCAACTTCACGAGCAAACGCATTCATGTAAATTTGAAATACATCTTCACTGTGAGTCTGAGTTAAACGTTTTAATGCATTATTATAACGTTTTCCCAGCATCTTCTTGATCTCTGGTAGCTCTTTACCTGTTAGCTTCAGGTTTAAAGCATCGTATTTTACACGCTTGCGCCACAACTCATTTAATTCAGCTGTATCTTTAGCCCAAGCCTGTTCTGTACGATCAAGTTCAACCTCTTCATCTAATTCAAAGTTAAACTCTTTTTTATCAAGCAGCTTTAATGCGTAATCGTAACGCTCAAAGCGTCTTTCTAAAGAAAGGTTAAACATTGCAAAAGCAGCTTCAGACTTGCCGTTTTTTAACTGGTCATCAAATTCTTCTGACCACTTAGCAAACGAGTCGACATCTGATTGAGTTAGAATATTTCGGTTATAATCCAACATTTCTAAATAGCGATTAAAAATATTGACCGAGAATTCATCATTTAATGAGAAGTGTTTATAGTGGGAACGAGTGAATCTTGACGTAACTCGCTTGCTTGCTGTTGCATGTTGAGCTTCAGGTGCAAGGGTTGGTAAGTCGCTCTTCTGATATGTTGCCTCTAGGGCTTGTGCAGAAGCTGCTAGCATCATGCTAGCAGCTAACAGCGAGACTCTGAATCGACAATTCATGCGTCGGGAGTTCTCCTTTACGAACGAAGGTGCTCCGCTTTAACAACCATTTGTAGGCCATTTACTAAGCGAACACGCACATCATCCTTATTGATTTCAACGATTGTAGCCGGCGTGTTTCCTTTACCCATAGAAACGCTAACCTCTTTACCTACGACAATTTCGTCCGCAGTTAGTTCACGTTTAGGTTCAGCAGGCTTACTAATAACTTTAGCAGTTTTTGGCTTAGAGCTACGATTTAGTGCTTTATTATTGCGTGTTTTCTTAGCTTTAGCGTCTGTTTTACCTTCTTCACGAGCTTTAGCAGCTTGCTCTTTACGACGAGCACGAACTTTCGCTTTGCTCTCTTCAAGTGCTTTTTGTGCGTGATCTACGTGTTCTTGCTCCAGTTCACCACAAGGGTTACCGTCTAAATCAACGCGTGATGCCCCTGCCTTAACGCCATGTAGATAACGCCAAGAAGATGTGTACTGACGTAATGCTGCACGAAGTTGAGTTTTACTTACTTTTGGATCTTCGTTTAAGCGCTCTGCTAATTCTTGAAAGATACCAATTTTAAGTGGCTTAGCTTCACCTTCTAAAGTAAAGCATTTAGGGAAACGCTCAGCAATGTAGGCAATTACTTCTTTGCTGTTCGCTAACTTTTCAGTGTTTTCCATGTAGTTTCCTGGTAGTCGCAGGGTTCACCCGCAATCTATTGTTTATTTCTAGTAAAAAGATTTACGCTATTATAGTTAGATGGTTTTGAAAAACCACTGTCTAACTGTAATTAAAGCCGTTTTTCTAGTTCTTTCACTAAGTTTGATAAGCCAATTTCGTCTTCTTCATCAAATCGAGCCAATTTTGGGCTGTCAATATCAAGAACACCGAACAACTCACCCTTCACAGTGAATGGAATAACTATCTCAGAATTACTAGCCGCATCGCAAGCAATATGACCACTAAATGCATGCACATCAGCAACACGTTGGGTTTTATTTTCCGAAATAGCAGTGCCGCATACTCCTCGCCCTACAGGGATTCGCACACAAGCAGGTTTACCTTGAAATGGACCAAGCACTAATTGCTCTTCTTTTAAGAAATAGAAGCCAGCCCAGTTAACCCCTTCAAGCTCCATATAAAGAAGTGCACTAATATTAGAAAGATTAGCAATAAGATCAGGCTCTCCATCCACCAAAGCAACAGCCTGCTGTACTAAACGTTCATATAGAGCAGTTTTATTTTCCATGTAAATTTTCTTCCCAAAGGCAATGATAAGCGTAAAATAGCGCCGCAATCTAACAAATAGGACGCATTCTCATTTTGAATAAGAACTCAGACAACACAATTAACTGGACTTGGCTTTTAAAGCAAGCACAAAAACATAAAAAACGTTTATATGCTGCTAATCTAATCGCTATTCTTGCGACCTTAGTCAGTGTTCCTATTCCCCTAATGATGCCATTAATGGTTGATGAAGTTTTACTCGACAAACCCTCGACTGGTATTGAACTTCTAAACTATTTTCTTCCTGAGTCATGGCAGCAGCCCACCAGCTACATTGTTTTGGTCTTAATTCTTGTCGTATTAATGCGGGCAGTAAGCCAAGCACTGAACATTCTTCAGAGCCGACAATTTACTTTAGTGTCTAAAACCATTACTTACCAGATTCGAACTCGACTGATCGACAAGCTCGGCAAAATCAGCATGCAGCAGTACGAAACCAAAGGCAGTGGTGGTATTAACTCTCACTTAGTGACTGATATAGAAACTATTGACAAGTTTATTGGTGACACCCTTAGCCGTTTTCTTGTCAGTTTGCTAACTGTAATTGGAACCGCAGGTATCCTCTTATGGTTAGATTGGATGCTTGGGCTTTTTATTTTGCTGGTAAACCCGATTGTGGTGTACTGCTCTCGTAAACTTGGCAATAAGGTCAAAGATTTAAAGAAAAAAGAAAATCAATCTTTCGAAACCTTTCAACAACGACTCGTCGAAACACTCGATGGCATCTACCAATTACGTGCAGCTAATCGTGAACGTGAATTTTTACAAGTATTAAAACAAGATGCTGATGCCATTCGTTCTGATGCTGATAAATACGCTTGGCAATCTGAAGCGGCTGGCCGAGTCTCTTTCTTATTGTTCTTAATTGGCTTCGAGCTATTCCGAGCGGCCGCCATGCTCATGGTGCTATTTAGTGACTTAACCATTGGCCAAATCTTCGCTGTATTCGGCTACCTTTGGTTTATGTTAAGCCCTGTTCAAGAACTATTGGGAATCCAGTTTGCGTGGTACAGCGCTTCCGCTGCCATTAAACGTGTAAATACTTTGCTGGATATAGAAGAAGAGTATCGCCCTGTTAGTAAGGTAAACCCATTTAAAGACAACTCATCCCCTATTGATATTCAAATTAAAGACCTGTGCTTTTCTTATAATGAAGACCAGCAAGTATTAAATCATTTATCAATGTCGATTCCTGCTGGCAAACGTGTCGCTTTAGTGGGTGCCAGTGGTGGAGGAAAATCCACGCTTATTCAGCTTCTGTTAGGGGTCTATCGTTATGATGCGGGCCAAATTAGCTTCAATGGCCATAGTACTGACGACATTGGCTACGAACTGATTCGTGAACAAATGTCCGTTGTATTACAGCAACCTGTGCTATTTAATGATACTCTCCGACACAATTTATCTTTAGGTGCTAATTACAGCGATGATAAATTGTGGCAGGCATTGGACATTGCCCAACTGAGCGATGTCACTGAGCAGCTAACCCATGGCTTAGAAACCCAAATTGGCCGCCAAGGTGTTCGATTATCTGGCGGACAGAGACAACGTTTAGCAATAGCGCGAATGGTGCTCGCAGATCCACAATTTGTGATCCTCGATGAAGCAACATCGGCGCTGGATACCGCCACAGAAGCAGCGCTTCATACGGCATTAAAAGAATTTTTAGTCGGTCGAACTACTTTAATTGTTGCTCACCGTCTATCAGCAGTAAAACAAGCTGACTTGATTTATGTTCTAGAAGATGGTCAAGTAACGCAATCGGGAACACATGTCGAACTGGTTGAACAAGAAGGACTTTATCAAACTCTATATGGAAATATTCAATCAAGTATTGCGAGCTAATCTTCTTAATAGGAAAACCGCGTGAGTATGAAGATCCGTACTGCGCGGCTATGCCCTGGTTGTGATCTACCCTTAACGTCTGTAGCTGCTAAACGTGGCTACAGTGCTTATTGCCCTCGCTGTAATAGTCAATTATATAGAGGGGGCTCAAGTCGCTTTTCTGGCGAACTTGCCATCGCCATTGCGTGTTTACTGCTATTTATCCCCTCTCACTTTTTTCCTTTAATCACCATAAAGCTATTCGGGGTCATGATCCCCGCAACCTTGCCTTCTGGTACGATCACCTTAATGAAGGAAGGTTTCCCTTTTTTAGGCTTATTAATCTTATTTTGCAGCTCCATCGCCCCTTTACTATTGTGTGGCTCTGTGGTGACCGCTCAATGGGCACTAGCTAAGAAAAAGTTCTTGCCCTTCAAGTACTCTTTATGGGTATTACAACACTTTAAAGCTTGGGTAATGCTGGATGTATTTTTAGTCAGCTTTGGTATCGCTTGTTTTAAAGTTCAAGATCATGCTGATATCTTTGTTGGCTCAGGTTTACTTGGTCTTGTGTTGCTGCAACTGATGACTTCCTTACTCCTCACCCGAGTGAGTGTCAGACGTTATTGGGAAGCTTGGGAAGAACAAACACCGCATGGGTGTACTGAAGATTCGTTACATTGTAAACACTGCCATTTGTCTCAGCCTCCAGGCCATCATTGTGCTCGTTGCCATTCCCCTTTATATAAACGAGCTCCGCGTTCCCTGCAGAAAACGTGGGCTTACCTTATTGCTGCTGCCGTTTTTGTATTGCCTGCTAACTTGTACCCTATCTCTATTTTATTAACGAACGGTAAACGCCTTGAAGATACGATCTTCTCTGGTGTCGCAGGCCTAATAAAAAATGACATGACAGGCATTGCCATTATTATCTTTGTGGCCAGCATTATTGTTCCTGTCGCCAAAATCCTTGGGCTCACATACATTCTTTTCTGCATTCGCATTAAGCGCCGCCTCTACCATCGCCAGCGAATGATCATTTACTTTGCTGTTAAATGGATCGGTAAATGGTCCGTTATGGATCTGTTTGTCATATCTATCATGATGACACTAATAGACCGAGGACAGATTTTAGACTTTACACCTGGACCAGGGGCCATTGCCTTTGGGCTGGTGGTTCTTTTGACTATGCTAGCCGCTGAAAGCTTAGACTCTCGCTTGATTTGGGATAACTATGAGCAACCAAAACGAAATTGATGACAAAACCCCTTCTGTTGAAATTCGCCGCGATCGGGGGATTTCGCCATTATGGTTATTACCTTTATTAGCCTTTTCCTTAGCTGGCTGGCTCGTCTATAAAGCACTCAATGAAGCTGGGCAACGCGTTCAAATCTATTTTGCAGATGCTCAAGGCTTAGTCGCAGGGCGAACTACGATTCGTTATCAAGGACTCGAAGTGGGTATGGTACGCGACATTACCCTATCTGAAGATCTGAGTAGTATTTATGTGGATGCCGATATTTACCCCGAGGCTGCACAAATTTTAAATACCGGAACGCGTTTTTGGTTAGTCAAACCCAAAGCCTCATTAACGGGTATTTCTGGTCTCGATGCACTGGTATCTGGTAACTACATTGCGATTCAACCCGGTGAAGGGGAAGCGGAAACACAGTTCACAGCTTTAGATGGGCCACCAGCAGATACCCCCGCCCAAGAAGGCTTAATCGTATCACTGCGCTCTGATGATTTAGGCTCGGTCTCTGTAGGCTCAACCATCATTTATAAAAAAATTCCGATTGGTGAAGTTTACAATTATGAGCTGGATGATAAGAATGACTCTGTCATCATTCATACACTTATCCAAAAAAAATACGCCCATTTAATCACAACACAAAGCCGTTTTTGGAACGTCAGTGGTATTGGGGCTAACATTGGCTTTAATGGCTTAGACGTGCAATTTGAAAGTCTATCCGCTCTTTTAGGCGGTGCTATTGCTGTTGATTCCCCTGACGATGGTGAAGCCGTCTCGAATAACCAAGAATTTAAACTCTACCCGAATGTAAAAACCGCTGGTCGAGGCATACCAATAAAAATCCTTTTACCTGATAATAACCAAGTCAGCCCCGGCGGCGCGCCCATCATGTATCGAGGATTGGAAGTTGGCCAGATCACCGATCTTGAATTAAGTGATGAACGAGATCAGATCATCGCGTATGCCTCTATTGAGCCTAGCTTTAGCGACATGCTTAACATGGGATCTCGCTTTGTTCTGGAAGAAGCAAAAGTCTCTCTGGCCGGAATTAAAAACGTCAGCAACTTAGTTCGAGGGAATTTCTTAACTTTGGTTCCCGGTACTGGTGACAAAAGCCGAACCTTTACCGCTATTAGAAACGATGATTTAGAGCGTGAAAAACCGGGGACGTTATTGGTTTCCCTGATTGCGGATGCTTCGTTTGGTTTAACTCCCGGTACAAATGTGCTCTACCGTGGTATTGCCGTTGGCTCCATCACACGTGTTGCCCTTATCAAAGAAAAAGTCCATTTTGATGTATTAGTCAGCCCAGAATACAAAGAACTCATCAAATCCAATAACCGCTTTTTTGTCACTGGCAGCGCAAAAGCGGAATTTACTGGAGCGGGTTTAAATGTCACTATTCCTCCCGCTAAACAGCTATTAACAGGCTCAATCAGCTTTACCAGTGAGGGGGAACAAAAAGCACAACCTTCTTATACACTTTTCCAAACCCAAGCACTGGCTGAACTGGCAGAGCTAAAAGCAACGGGCAGTAAAACCATTTCGTTATTGGCACCAGAACTGCCAGCGGTAAATGAAGGCTCCCCTCTGCTTTACCGTAACTTGCCAGTAGGTATGGTAGAAAGCTACTCACTGACTCAAAGTGGTATGGTGATAAAAGTGAAAGTGGAAAACCGATACATCCACCTCATTAAATCCAATACCGTTTTCTGGAATCACTCTGGCATCGAAATTGATGCAAGCTTAAGCGGCCTGAGTGTTAAAAGTCAGCCCCTTGCTTCTCTTGTTAAAGGCGGGATAGCATTTGATCAAATCGCGGGGGTTGAAAATAAAATAGGCAAACGTTGGAAGCTCTATTCCAGCATGAAAGAAGCACAACAATTTGGAAAATTAATCACCTTAAAAGCAGCTGGCGACAGCAGTATAGCCAAAGGCATGGCCATAAAGTATCAAGGTATAAAAGTGGGTGAAGTGACCCGTATCATGCCGAATTTCAAAACTGGAATGCTAGAAGCTCAAGCCCGTTTATTTCCAGAATACGCACCAGAAGTTGCTCGTAATGGCAGCCACTTTTGGTTAGTGACACCACAGATAACAACGTCTGGTGCAAAAAACTTAGACTCTTTACTGGGCTCTTATGTTCGTGTTGCGCCGGGTGCTGGCCAGAAACAAGCCGTATTCCCCTTAAATACACAACCGCGCACTGAAAATAAATCCACCTTTATTCTAGAAAGTGAGCACCGTGCATCAGTGACAGTTGGAACACCAATCTTATACCGAGACATAGAAGTAGGCCAAGTTTCTCACATTGAATTAGGTAACTTATCTGATCGCGTCTTAATTACTTTTTATATGAATGATGATTATGCTTACCTCATCCGTGAAAACACCATTTTTTGGAATGTATCTGGGGTGAATGTTGCCATTGGCATAACAGGTGCAACGGTTCAGGCTGGGACAATGGACAGTATTCTTCGTGGTGGAATTGCCTTTGCAACACCAAATACACAGCCATTACTGCCAAAAGCTCAAATGGGTGATAACTTCTTACTTCACGCTAAGCCAGAGCCAGAATGGAAAGAATGGCGAACTGCCATTCCGAATCCGAATAAAGAATAACCTTTTCTAGATAAAGAATAAAAATGCGGCTTTTGAGTCGCATTTTTTATATTTCAAAACAAAAAACACGTTCTCGATTATCTTTCCGCTTTGTTATAAACTCTCGCCCCACTGAAACCAACCGAGATCCCACCTTGCACCCAAATATTATTCTGCCTGAGCTGTTCTTAAAGCAAATTGAAGAAATCATGCCTAACAATTTGAATATGGATGATTTTATCGCAGCTTGTAAACGCCCTCTTCGTCGTAGCATTCGTGTTAACACGTTAAAGATTAGCGTCGAAGCATTCATTGCCCGTATGGCAGAAAAAAATTGGGTCTTAACCCCGGTTCCATGGTGTGAGACTGGTTTTTGGTTAGACCGACCTGAAGAGGATGACGCTCCGTTAGGTAATACCGCAGAACACATGGCGGGGCTTTTTTATATTCAAGAAGCCAGCTCGATGATGCCAGTAACAGCACTAATCGACAATAACGAGCAACTGCATACCGTGTTGGACATGGCCGCTGCACCAGGCTCCAAAACCACGCAAATTGCTGCCGCGATGAATAACCAAGGTGGTCTAGTCGCCAATGAATTTTCGGCCAGCCGCGTAAAAGTATTGTGCTCGAATGTACAACGTTGTGGTGTTCACAATGCAGCCCTGACCCATTTCGATGGTCATGTATTTGGTGGCTGGCTACCAGAAACTTTCGATTCCGTTCTGTTAGATGCACCGTGTTCTGGAGAAGGTACTATCCGTAAAGACCCAGATGCCATGAATAACTGGAGTACCGAATCAGCAGCAGAAATCGCTGAAGTGCAAAAAGGGTTAATCGAAAGTGCTTTTCATGCTTTAAAGCCTGGAGGTGTATTAGTTTATTCAACGTGTACTTTAAACCTTGAGGAAAACCAACAGGTTTGCCATCACCTAAAAGAAACCTTTGGTGATGCCGTTGAGTTTGAGCCACTGAACCATTTATTTGAGAATGCTGAGCAAGCCTGTACTGAAGAAGGCTTCTTGCATATCTTCCCACAGATTTTTGATAGTGAAGGCTTTTTTGTCGCAAAAATGAAAAAGCTAAGTTCTGTTGAACCACCAAAAGTCAAAAAGCGTTTAGGTAAATTTCCATTTGAAGCTGCGACAAATAAAACAGTACAAGAGATCCAAACTAGCTTAAAAACAACATTGGACTTAGAACTGCCTGAGACCAGCCAAATCTGGTTACGTGACAAAGAAGTGTGGCTCTTCCCTACCGCGTTAATTCCATTAATTGGTAATATCCGCTTAGATCGCATTGGTGTGAAATTAGCAGAGCAGCACAAAAAAGGCTTCCGCTGGCAACATGAAGCAGTATGCGCCATTGCAACTGGTAAAGAATCAAACTGCGTTGAACTCAGTGCTGAACATGCCCGTGAATGGTATATGGGCCGAGATGTACGCCCGGAAAATGTAGGTAAAGGTGAAGTTATCGTAACTTACCTAGGAGACGTTATCGGACTTGGTAAATGGGTCGGTAATCGTATTAAAAATGGCCTCCCCCGAGAACGAGTAAGAGACACCAACTTATTCGACAAATAAGTTAATTACAATTTTATCTATAAGCAAACTGGACAATAATAGAGCTTGTACTAATCTGAAAGAGTAATTGATCTCCATTTTACTAACAGTTAGCGCAAGGCTCTTCGTGAGCCATTCCCCTAAGCCCGTGACAGGAGTAGTTGCGGGCTATTTTTATGCCTACGAGTCATCTCTTCACTTTCCTCTGATAACAAAAAAGCCCAGTAAATACTGAGCTTTATCAAACAGGATATGCAGAGCAACTACGACTTGTCGACTAAGCGAATACCTTCACGTTCAATGGTAATTAACCCCTGCTTATACAAGCCACCAATGGTTTTCTTAAAGGTCCCTTTACTGGTACGAAAAACTGCAAAAATTTCATCTGGCGAAGATTTGTCACTAACAGGGATAAAACCGTCTTTCTTTTCCAAAGCGGTGATGATTTTATCACTCAAATCATCCATTTTAGCCTTACCTTGACGCTGTAAAGACAAATCAATCTTACCATCTTCACGCACAGTCTTAATGTAACCTTTTAGCTTTTTACCAACAAACAGCTTACCGAAAGATTCCGTTTTAAATAATAGACCCCAGTGCTGACCATTAATGATCGCTTTAAAGCCAAGGTCGGTGATCTCAGCAATCAGTAAATCAACTTGTTCATCTTTTTTATAAGTCGCTGGTGTATTGTCTAACCATTTGTTGAACTTAGTAGTACCAACAATTCGACCTGAGGCTTTGTCAGTGTACACATAAACCAAGATTGATTGGCCTTCTTTAAAGCGACCTAATTGCTCACTGAATGGGATTAGTAAGTCTTTTTTCGTAATGCCCCAATCAACAAACGCACCAATGCTATTTAAGCCAACCACTTTCATCACTGCCCACTCACCAACTTGAGCTAGGGGTGTTTCTGTCGTTGCTACGATTTCATTTTCTGAATCAAAAAATAGAAAAGCCTCAACTTTATCACCAACTTCAGTGTTTTTTGGAACGTTACGGGCAGGAAGAAGGATGTTTCCGTAATCATCACCATCAAGGAAGACCCCGAAATCTACTTTCTTGACGACTTCTAATGTGTTGATTTGACCAATTTTAATCATTGTCCTACTTCTCAAAATATAATGTGGGTGTATTAACGAAGATCATTATTACCCGATTTATCCACTCTTATGAATCGTTCAGACAACAATGAAAGCCCATTATACGTGATCTCTGTCATCCTTGCTGCTAATGATACAAATAAAAATGGCTACTTATTAAGCAAACAAACTTTTTTTTGCATTAATCGACAAAAATGCAGTTAAAATCACCCTACACTTTTATTAGGCACTGGCAGGAAAGCAACTACGTGATAACAGTAGAAAAAAAAGAAGGTTTGTCACTTAAGATATCTCATGTAATTCAAGAATCGAAAGATCGCGATCTTGATATCTACCTTTTTATTCCCGGAGAGTTAGGAATAAGCTCCGATATTATTTCTGAATCCGAGTTCTACTACAGCTCCATTGTGGGAAAACGCACTTATTATAGTGACAAAACCCTACTCCCTTTGGTTCACAGCCGCTTGGCACAACGTGGCCGCCTCTCTTCTGAACAGTATCGTCTAAGTTTGAGTTTATACGCTTACCAATACGCCATTGCGCTAGAAAAAGCCGTCGAGCAGTTAAATGAAACTGATCGTGAAGACATTACAACCACAGAAATTGAAGATGCCATCGAACTTGCATTGGACATTTTAAAACGACTCCGCCGTAGCGTCCCATACGATGATCAGCTCAAGCGTTATTATGCCAATATCGATAACTACCTTTCGTGGTTTACAGAGCAGCGCTTTCTCTCTTTGGTGGCTCACCTACCGAGAAACCAAGATTATGCTGAAATAAAAGCGCGGTTAATCACAGTATGTGAAAGAGAAACCCAGCACCGAATAGAAAAAAGTTATAACTCCAAAAAAGCGCGTAATGACGCAACACGCATGTCGAATAAAATGCGACTGTTACGCCGCCTGATCGAATTCCCTGTCACCATGAAAGAAAAAACCATCATCATGGGAAAAAACATGAAACGCGCGGTAAAAGGCGGTGCGACGGGCATTGTCATGGTGTTTGTGACCATAACAGCAATTCAAGCCAGAGGCTTTTTAGGTGAAATTACCGCCTCGTTCATTATTGCTATGTCGATCCTTTATGCCATGCGCGAAATCTTTAAAGATGATTTACGTGATGCCATGTGGAGCTGGCTACGTAAAGGAAAACCAAAGTGGCGTAAACAATTTTCCGATCCGACCACCAACCGATTAATTGGCCGCCAGCTCGAATGGCTAGAGTACAAAGGCTATAACGACTTAAGCCAAGATGTCCAAAAAGTACGAAAAGGCCGGGTGTCACAAAAAGAAGAAGTGGTTCTGCATTACAAAAGCCAAACACGAATGGCAACCACCAAGTTTATGAGTGGATATGAGCAAACCCGAGAAACCTTAATGTTTGATTTAAGGCCGATGTCCCGCTTAATGGCAAAAGGCTCTCAAAAAATATATCGCTTAAAGGATGGGCAAGTCAGTAAAGAAGCTGTTGAAAAACGCCACTTAATCAACTTAATAACGAAAGAAATTAACGAAGATAACTCCGTATCAATTCAGCGTTGGAAAGTCATTATGAACCGTTCCAAAATTGTTGATATAGAAGAGATCACTTCCTAAATCGACCCCATAAAAAATGGCGAGTTATCCCCTCGCCATTTTATACTGCAATATCAACAATTAAGTTACGCCGTCACTACGACATCTTTTACACCAATTTCAATCAGCCAGTCTTGCAGTTTTGGGTAACTCACTAAATCATCCGACGCCACCAGCACTGGCTTGTTTGCAGCCAAAGCTGATTTAGCCGCCGTCGCGATAATGTGTAAAATCGCTTCGTTCTCCGGATCAAATAAATTAATCAGGCCTTCATTTGCTTTATCGAGCCCTAAACTAAACTGGGTTAAATGGTCTACGTTCACCACCAAACCATCAAAGTATTGAAGCAGCTTTTCTGACATTAATGCCGATGCTGGTACATCACAAACATAAAGCACTTTTAAGCCATGTAAACCACGAGGCAAACCTTGTTCTGCTAAGCGATCGATAATTTTTGCAGCATCACTTAACGAACGTACAAATGGCACCACAACTTCAACAGTAATACCATCTGCTCGTAAACGCTTTATTACCTCGCACTCCAAAGAGAAGCTTGAGGAATAAGAATCTGAAGCAAAACGAGAAACACCACGCACTCCCATCGCTGGGTTTACTTCGGCTTGCTCTAATGTACCGCCAAGCAAAGCACCAAAGACATGACTATCACTGTCTGACAAACACACTTTCACCGTTGAATACTGAGGCTCTACTGCTGTCTTAATGACATTAACTAATGCATCAACAAAATACTCAACAGGGTTACCCATCGCAGCCATTGCCTGAAGCGTTTGACGATCTAACTCCGAGAGTGATTCTGATTCTAAAGCAGCTTTAGGGTGAAAAAAGATCTGATCTTGAATAAGGCCAGATAAAGAAACATACAGACTCGTTGCATCAGCGATAGGATCGGAAAAAGCTGGCAAGCTTGCGGATTGGCAGAAACCAGTATGGATAGTTTGCGTCATTATTACTCCAGTACGACGAAAATCACTAAGGCGCTAAATTAACACCACAGTTAAATTATAGAGTCAGTGCAATTTTATTGAGTGCATAGCTAACTTTAAATGCATCCCAACAAATCACTATTATTCTGATATTGAACGAACATACCGAGTAAAAACCAACAAGACAAGCATAACAACTCAAGTTCCTTCATTTTTTAAGCACATCATCTTATTGAAAACACCACGATACAAAAAAGGTTGCTAGACTTAATAAATTGTTCGAATTCATCAAGCTAACATACGTGCACATCGATAGACATCATGTTCAATATAATACCAACCAGCATATAGAACCAATCTAAAGAGGTCTCTATTGAAAATTACAACCCGATTAATTGGTAGCTTTACGTTTCTTGCTGTGTTTGTCGGTATTATTGGTGCAATTGAACTGTACTTCATTACCGATGCGCATAAGCAAGTCGATCGATTAGTCTTGATTAATATGAAGGAAACTGAAAAAGCCGCTGAGGCCACCATTAACTTAGAAAAAGTCATCAGCAATTTTCAAGAATTGTTATATCAATACTCCTTCGCACTACAAACAGCCCCTACTAACGTTAATGAAAGTATCATCGAAAAAAGTCATTTCTCGTTAACGAACCTACAAAAATCCACCTCCGAATGGATTTCTGCCATTGAGTTAGATTTTAAAGCTTCAGAAGGCCATGAAGAAGCCCTGCAAGGAGAACAAGATGAGTTGGATGAAATCAAAGAGTTTTCTGAAGAGTTACTGGTCCTCGAACACCTGAGTATTCTTATTTACGATGATATTTTGTCTTCTGTACCCCCGAAAGACGAGGTGTTAGTAGCGCACATTAAAGATTGGAACTTATCTGCTGCCCTGCTCAGAGAAAAAATTAATGACCTACACATCGAAACACGTGAGGAGCTGTTCGAAGAGTACCATGAATTTCACGATAGCCTAGAGCTAAGTTGGTACATTACGGGCATATGCTACATATTGGTGCTGCTCTCTTCACTCATTTTAGGCCACTTACTTTCCCGTTCAATAAATATCCCCCTAAGCAAACTCCAAGATTACGCAAAAGCTCTAAGTACTGGTAACTATAACTACCCACTCCCCCCCAAAGGCCATGATGAAATCGGTGTGTTAGCCAACACCATGGGGCAAATGAGTGAGTCCATACAATCGGCTCAACATGATTTAAAAAGCGAATTAAATTTACGAGTCATTTCCGAGCACAAATTAGCCCTTATCTCTCAATCTCAAAAAATCATTTTAAACAACGTAACGGAAGGGGTTTTTGGCATTGATGACTCTGGTCGCATTACCTTTGTGAATAACTTGGGCACAATAATCACAGGGTTTGATGAAAATTATATGCTTGGCCAACACTACAGTTTGGTACTCTCTTTACAGCCTTGCCCGAGTACTCGTCCTCATACGCTTAAACTGTTTTCCCCAGATGGAACTCTCGATATTACCCAGCATTTCTCCGGCCTAGAAGCAGAACTAATTAACGCCAGCGGTCAAATTTGTTTAATCGATTTAAGCTGTTCACCCGTCTATTCGGAAAACAGGTTCAAAAGTACCGTGGTCGTTTTTCGAGACATTACAGCACAGAAAGAAGCTGAAACCCGAATGCGCCTTATTTCCCGAGTTTTTGAGTTCGCATCTGAAGCCATTATGGTGACAGATAAAAATTATTACCTTGTCGATGTAAACCAAGCCTTTGAAAAAATAACAGGCCTTTCCAGAGAGCAATCTGTGGGTCATAAAGCCAGTCAATTCTTTTATACAGGCCAGTTTAATGAACTATTTGATCCGATTACCAAGAGGATTGAAAAAGAAGGCTACTGGGAGGGCGAGTTGGAAGGCATTCGCTCAGATAAAACCCAGTACCCGATTATGATGAACCTCTCTGTCTTACAGGATGTAGAACAAAAGCTGACTCACTATATTGGTATTTTCTCCGATATCACAGATAAAAAAGCCAATGAGCAACGCTTAATCCAACTGGCTTTCCATGACTCTCTAACAGGGCTACCAAATCGAATGTTGTTTCAAGATCGGCTTGAGCACAGTATTTTAGAGGCCCAAAGGGATAATTTAAAACTCGGTGTATTATTCTTAGACCTCGACAATTTCAAAGCCATCAATGACACTTTAGGCCACAGTGCAGGCGACGAACTTCTTATCGAAGTAGCAAAACGCTTAACTCACTGCGTTAGAAAATCAGATACGGTTGCCCGAATGGGAGGCGATGAATTTACTATCATCATAAACAACCTAAGCACACCAGATACATTATCCAATGTCGCACGAAAAATTTTATCTGCCTTAAAACTACCCCTTCAAATTCAAAATCAAGAAGTAATTTGCACCACCAGCATTGGCCTAGCCTACTACCCTGATGATGGCAGTAACATAAAAGAGTTGAGCAAGAACGCTGATGTAGCCATGTATCGAGCCAAAGAACACGGGAGAAACTGTTTTGCGTTTTATCATGAAGAAATGAACTCACAAGCCGAATATAATTTGCAACTTGAAAAAGAGCTCCGCCTTGCTGTTGATAACAACGAGTTTGAACTTTACTACCAAGCAAAATATTCACCTACATCAAATATTCCCACAAAAATGGAAGCTCTCGTACGCTGGAATCACCCAGACCAAGGCGTACTTGGCCCACACTATTTTATTGAAGCCATGGAAAAAAATGGCCTGATTATTCCTCTGGGTTTATGGGTTATTCGTAATACTTGTAAGCAAATAAAAATATGGCAGAAAATAGGCTTTAAAGACGTGCAAGTCGCCGTAAACCTTTCTGTTATTCAATTTAGGGATCGTGACTTACTCGAACATATTCAAAAAGCCCTTTCTGATTACGCCATCAGGCCCCGTAATATTGAGTTTGAAATCACAGAAAGCGCATTGATGGATAACTTAGCTCACAATACCGAAACGTTAAAAGAGCTAAGAAAAATGGGGATCAGCATCGCCATGGATGACTTTGGTACTGGCTACTCTTCTTTAGCGTATTTAAAGCGCTTCCCGCTCAATACACTAAAGATTGATAGAACCTTTATTTTCGAAATGGACAAACACCCCAAAGACGCAAAAATTGTTTCTGCCATAATTACCATGGCCAAAGTGCTGAATTTACAAGTGGTTGCTGAAGGCGTAGAAAACGCACAACAGGCCAGTCAGCTCTTAGAAATGGAATGCGACTATCTACAAGGCTATTTATTCAATAAACCCATGCCCGCCGCAGAATACACTCACTTATTAGTCAATGGTTTTCCGCATGATAAAGAGTATTATTTGAATAGCAACACGAAAGAAAATACGTAATAAGAGTATTTTTAAGTTAATTTAAAAATACTCTTTCTAGAGACATTTTCGTTTCAAAAGCCAATATTTACTTAAATAACCTAGACATAGTTCATTGGTTTAGTTTATTCCTATCTCAATTTCCGTTATCGTAGGCAGATCAAAGTGATAGAAATTATAGGCGCTTTTATGCCATTAAAAACAGATGAATTAAGAACTCAGCCATTAGGCCCAATGCCAACACCCGCTGAACTTGAAAATACCCACCCGCTCACCGACGATGTTGCCGAGCATATTGCTCATTCTCGCCGCCAGGTTGAAGCCATTTTAACTGGACAAGACAATCGTTTATTGGTCATTGTCGGCCCCTGCTCAGTCCATGACACTGAGGCGGCACTTGATTACGCACAACGTCTCGCCTCTATCCAAGAACAGTATAAGAATGAACTTTTCATTGTCATGCGTACCTACTTTGAAAAGCCTCGTACCGTTGTTGGTTGGAAAGGGTTAATCACTGATCCAAACTTAGATGGCAGCTATGCCCTAGAAACAGGTCTACACAAAGCACGTAAACTACTTCTAGACATCAATAAACTTGGGTTAGCAACTGCGACCGAGTTCCTTGATATGATCACAGGTCAGTACATTTCTGATTTGATCACTTGGGGTGCTATTGGTGCACGTACCACTGAATCGCAAATCCACCGTGAAATGGCATCTGCATTGTCATGCCCTGTTGGTTTTAAAAACGGCACTGATGGTAATACCAAAATCGCGATTGATGCGATCCGTGCTTCTAAAGCCTCACATTACTTTTATTCGCCAGACAAACAAGGTCGTATGACAGTCTACCGCACTGCTGGTAACCCATTCGGTCATGTCATTCTTCGTGGTGGAAAAACACCAAACTACGGCAATGAGTTTGTAGAGCAAGCTTGCCAAAATCTTGCTGAATTTGATTTACCTCAACGCTTAGTAGTGGACTTTAGTCACGCCAACTGCCAAAAACAGCACCATCGTCAGCTAGATGTTGCTAAAGACATCTGTGAGCAAATTACAAATGGTAGCCAGTTTGTGGCTGGTATTATGGCTGAAAGCTTTATTCTTGAGGGTAATCAACCATTAACTAACCTAGATAACCTAACATATGGTCAATCGGTGACGGATCCTTGTATTCACTGGGAAGACACCATCACCATGTTAGATATGTTATCTACGGCCGTAAAAACTCGATTATAATCTGTGATATTCACTGTAAATCTATTTAGGAAATAAACCATGCCATCATTCGATATTGTGTCTGAAGTTGATAACGTAGAACTAAAAAACTCCGTAGACAACGCCACTCGTGAGTTATCTACTCGTTTCGACTTTCGTGGTGTTGATGCAAGTTTTGAACTTAAAGGTGAAGTTGTAAAACTTGGCGCCGAAGATGATTTTCAGCTAAAACAAATGGTTGATATCCTACGTGGTAACCTTGCTAAACGTGGTGTTGACGCAGGGGCAATGGAAGAGAAAGACGTTGTTCACTCTGGTAAAAATTACTACCAAGACATCGAATTCAAGCAAGGTATTGACTCTTTAATCGCGAAAAAGTTAGTTAAAGAAATCAAAGCATCTAAAATCAAGGTTCAAGCTGCGATTCAAGGTGATCAACTTCGTATCACAGGTAAAAAACGTGATGATCTGCAAGCGGTTATGGCCTTAGTACGTGAAGGTGATTTCGGCCAACCATTCCAGTTCACGAATTTCCGTGACTAATAGACTCTTCTAATAAAAAGCCAATGTGTAAACCACATTGGCTTCTTTATTCCGATATCTAGTTCGACTATTTAGCCGACTCTAGTAACACCTCAAAACGATCTATTTGCTCGCTCACCATATCTAGGCTCTGCTGCCAAAAGGCTTCTTGAGTAAGATCCATTTGTAAATGTTCCATCACCACTTCTTCAGCAGGCATTCGCCCAGTATCACGCAGTAAAGCAACATAATCACTATAGAAACTTGCGCCTTTCATTTCGCGCTGAGCATACACACCTTTACTGAATAAATAGCCAAATAAATATGGGTAGTTATAGAAGCTTACGCCTGCAATACTAAAGTGAAGCTTACTCGCCCAGAACATTTCATCTGCCTGTTCCATTGCATCACCATACCACTCTTTCCACGTTTCAGACATCAAGGTTTTTAGCTGTTCAGCACTTAACTCACCATTTTTACGTTGCTCATAGAATTGTCTTTCAAATTCAAACCGTACTGGAATATTAATCAATAATGCTAAAGCAGAAGAGACTTCTTCCCATAGCATCTCAATTCGCTGCTGATCTGTATTTGCCTTTTCCATTAATGCATCACGAACAACATTTTCTGCAAAAATAGAGGCGGTTTCAGCCAAAGTCATCGGGTAGCGTGTTTGGCATAATGGCATGTCTTTCATAACCCAGTTATGGAAAGCATGACCAAGTTCATGGGCTAATGTTAAAACATCGGACATGCTGTTGCCCCATGTCATAAAGACCAGTGGCGTTCGTGTTACCGCAAACTTCGTACAGTACGCACCTAGACGTTTATTCGGCTGAGGAGCGGCATCAATCCAGTTGTTTTCAACCATGATGTCCACAAACTCTCCCATTTCAGGATCAACACCTGTAAACGCTTCTTTTATGATGCTGATCGCCTCATCAAAAGAATAAGTTTTGCTTTCACCATCGCCTAAAGCAGGCATTGCTGCCAATTGATCCCATGGCATTAATGTCGATGTGCCATACAACTTCGCCATTAAACGGCCTGCTTTCTGCCCTACATGCGCGTTCTTTTTTGCAACAGAAATCATGCTATCTAGTGTTGCTTTTTCAATACGGCTACCGTGTAAACTTGGCTCTAAAAAGTGCAGTTCACGAGTATGGCTGCGTTTTTCATACTCAGTTAAACGCCAACCTGCAAGCGCATTTAGGATTGCACTAAAGCTCTCTTGATTTGCTTGCATTGCTTCTTGAATGGCACGCCATGCCGGTTCTCTGCGCTCACTATCTCCCCCATAAAGAATACTAGCCGCTTGAGATAAACCTAGCTCTTCAGTCGTTCCGTCTTTAAGCACTAAAGTAACTTTCATTGAGCCTGTTACGTTGTTATATAAGCGGCCCCATGCATTACGCCCATCAACAGACATGGCTGTTAATAGCTGCTCTTCTTTTACGCTTAGACGAGTATCCGCCAACTTACGTTCTTCATGGATTAAAAAGCTTTGAGCCGCAACTTCACTGTCTAAAGCGAGCACTTGATCAACGAATTCGATATCACAATGAGTCAGTGTATTTTGGTATGGGCTAAATGCTTGCGCTAACTCAGAAGCCAACTTATCCATTCGGCTAGATAACACTTTGGCTTCGGTATCAGATGCATCAACAGAGGCATGACAAGAAGCAAAGGCGTTAATAGTGGCCAATAACGTACTGGCCGCTTCTCGGGTGATCAGAGCTTGCTGTAACGTATTAACACTTTCAAGCCTTGATGCATTGTCATTAAGTTGCTCTAAACATTTATTAATTAGGGTAATGTCTTGTTCAATCTTTGGATCGTGTAAGCTCTTATAAGCAATAGTAAGATCCCAACTTGGTGCAGTCATACTGGTTCCTTGCGAAATGGTCCACTCCGTACACCGTAATAGAGTGCAATAACAGTCAAAGCGTTATTAAATTGAGCGGTCAAAAATAAGATACGGCCTGCCTTCTACCTGAACTTTTTTAACGGATGTATTGAATACCTCAGATAGGCGTGTTTCCGTCATGATTTCATCCGGTTTTCCCACGCCAAGGCAGACTCCTTGTTTTAATAATAAAACACTATCAGCTTCATTCAGTGTCCGGTTAAGATCATGGTTTGCTACCACAACACCAATTCCCATCCGAGCAACATCTCGTATCAATTGATACATCATTGCTTCTTGCCCAACATCCAATGCAGCGGCGGGTTCATCCAATAATAACCAACGAGAGTCCGGATTAAGTGTTGGCCATACTTGCAGACATGCACCAGCTAGCCGAACTCGTTGCCACTCCCCACCGGAAAGCTGATGTATTGTTCGGTTGAGTTTATCGGCAATGCCTAACACGTCCGTAATATGGGCGACCACTTGTGATAACAATTCCGGGTTAATATTGGGGTTTAACACTGAAAGATGTAAATAATGATAGACCGTAACCGAAAAAGCTGGCCTATCTTGTTGAGATAAATAACACCTTTTAAACGCCAGTGCATCCAAAGAAAATGAATTTAGTGGCTTACCATCAAGTTCAATCTCTCCCGCACAAGATATTAAGCCTGACAAGCACGAGATCATGGTACTTTTACCACTTCCATTTGGCCCAATCACATGAAGGATTTCACCTGGCTTTACCTGAATAGACAGTGGCATCAATCGGGGAGGTAAAGCAATATTCTGAGCATCAAGCATGATTTTTCAACAACATCCATATAAAGATAGGTGCGCCAATTGATGTGGTCATTACACCAACGGGTAACTCAGCGGAAGGCAATAAAACTCGTGCTAGCGTGTCAGCAAACACCAATAAAGCCGCGCCAACAATAGCAGATAAAGGCAATAAAAATCGGTTTTCCGTACCAAAAGCCAACCTCAACAAGTGAGGAACCACCAGCCCAATAAAACCTATCACGCCAGCTAAGGCAACACTCGCCCCCACTAATAACGACACCGCAATAATCAAACGCCACCGTAGCTTGTCTGTATCAAGACCTAACTGCTTCGCATAGGTCTCCCCCATCATCAGTTGATCTAAGCTTTTTCCTTTACGGCATAACCAAAAAATAACCGGGATCATGATCACGACCACCGATAGCTGTTGCCAACTAACACCACCGATACTACCCATTAACCAATACATTAATAATCTAAGGTTTAGATCAGAGCTAAAATAAAATGCCCAGGTCACTACAGCCCCCGACAGGATACCAAGTGCCACACCAACCAATAATGTACGCGACGTTGATAGACGTAACTTTGTCGCCAGCCCCACCAAAATTATGGTAAAAAATAGTGCACCTAACATTGCTGCTATCATAGAAAGTGCTGGGCTTGGGATAACAGGAAGAACAAAGAGCAACACAACCAAAGCAAGGCTGGCACCACCTGAAATACCTAGCACCCCAGGCTCGGCTAATGGGTTTCCCAGTAACACTTGTAAACTAGCCCCTGACACCGCCAACGCCGCACCAATCACAATGGCAGCAATCAGCCTTGGCATTCTTAACTGGTACAATAGCTGACTTTCTAATTCGCCTTGTGGAGAAAGCGGAAAAATAAACAACTCGCCAACGGAAAGTGCAAGAAGAGCCATCAAAAATAGAAAAATGGATGAGACGATAAAAGCACGCCGCCACTTTGTCTGCTTTTGATTTAAGAGATGAGAAAAATGCATTGTCTAATCACGAGATGAATTTGCCATAAACATACTCGTAACGTTCTTGAATGAAAAGAGAAGATCACCCTCATCCTCTCTTTATGCTGCTTTTGCCAACAAAATATAGCAATCGTGAGGCTATTTCGCTTTTACTACTAACTGCCCACTATTGAACTCAGTTAAAACGGGTTTAACTAATAAGCAAGCTCTTTGGTTAATAGCTACGTTAGCATTTGGGAATACAACCGCTTCTCCACCTTCAATCGCTGAATAAGAGATGCCATTCTCATCTGTAGCCAATAAGGTGTTTTCTGAAAAATACGTGAAGTTAGCGGTATCATTTGGGAAGGTTAAAGCAAAGTCATTACTTAGCTTCGTTAATGTTCTGCTGACCTCATAAACCTTAACTGAATCTCCGTCCCACTTTGTATCACTTGCGTGTTGAACACACACTAGATTACGTAAAGCCTTCGAAAACGCCGCTAGCTCATCCAAATTATTTTCACCCAGTGGTGCTACTCTACCCAGTTCCATTGTTAATGCTTGCGCTGCAAAATTTTCCGCACTGAACCAACTGAAAGTCGGTGATGGAGAAGTTGATAACATTAACGCCTCTACCTCGCCTTCTTGTAAGAAGCACGCAAGCTCCTCACTGCGGGTCGCTTTATTTGTATAAGGGCTGACAGCAAAAGTATAATGCTCAGAATCACGGATAGCGCTATGTAAATCAAGGTGCCATAACTCTTGGTTTTCTAATGATGAGCTAAAGAACTTACGCACGTACCCTTGTAACTGATTAGCAATTTGTGTTTCTAGGTTGGTTTCTTGCTGAACCCCATCAAACAAGCGGTTGAGGTTTACATCGATAAAGCGGGTAAATGCATTGGTTGCCTGTGGGTGACCAATAATGAAAAGGCAACGATGAGCCAGATCGACGTGACCTTGTAACACATCCATCACTAATTGATCCGTGATTTCCATTGGGCCAGTTTCATCCCCATGAATCCCCGTCGAAATGATAAGATCTTTATTACCAGCCACTGCCGGAATAATTTCAAGTATTCCACGACCATGAAAAATGACATTAGCACCACTATCAAGTTGCCATTCTTGAGCAGGAATATCGGCTGCCATATTTAGTGTAGCGGCTAAGAAAGAACCATTGAACAAGTCCACAGACATTCATTACTCCTTGTAATGTCTTACACAAACTATAAAAGAATAGTGATAACCACCTATAGTGAAAGGATTTATAGTTTGTAATTCCAAATAATAACTATTTTATAGTATTCACCATCAGCACTATACTATTTAGCAACATTATTGTAACGACCGTTATATGGATGAATGTCTCAAAAAAACAAAAGCCACACAGGGAGACCCTATATGGCTTTATCTTTTATAACCGAAATAAACTATTTTTCGATTTTAATATTTTCAACTCGAGCTTTTAATTTTTGCCCTGGTCTGAATGTAACTACGCGACGCGCAGAAATAGGTATGTCTTCACCTGTCTTCGGGTTACGACCAGGTCGTTGGTTCTTATCACGAAGGTCAAAGTTACCAAAACCTGATAGTTTTACTTGTTCGCCATTTTCAAGTGCTCTTCGAACTTCTTCAAAAAACACTTCAACCGTTTCCTTGGCGTCCCGTTTGCTTAGTCCGAGCGTTTCAAACAGGTTCTCAGCCAAATCGGCCTTGGTGAGCGCCATAGAACTTCCCTCAAAGCTATGTTAAACAACGTTGCAATATTGCACTGCAACACGAGAGCTATCTAGCTAGAACTAAAACACGTCATACTTAATCCTAACTAACGACAAGTGTAAGCCAACCTGCTGATTTTCGCCAACTTTTTTATCGCAATAGTTGTTTGTCTGGCGGCACTTTTTACAAAAAATCAGCTACGTGATTCGCTTTAAAAATAGAAATATCCATATAAAACATAGCGTTAGGAAGAACACTTCTAAGTACGAGAGATAAAAAAATAAACTATATATTTTTCATATTGTTATGAAAAAAAGATAAGAATTTCGCGGAAAATGAGAATCGTAATTTTGATTGTATTTTAAAGCCAATCGTCCATTATTCATACAGTTGCTTGCGCATCAAGACGGTATGAAATAAGAAAATATCACCTATCAATATCTTAATATTAGTGGGAAATGATTTATCATCTAGAAATAAAAAAGCCGATTTCTTTAACGAAATCGGCTTTACAAATTCATGTATTGAAATCAAAAATTCAATGCATTAATCACGAAGAGTCGCGCCAAACTTATCGCCAATAGCGGCAACAATGGCATCTACTGAACCAGCGATGTCTGCATCTTCTAGTGTGCGTTCTACAGACTGTAGGCTAAGTGCGATAGCTAGGCTCTTCTTACCTTCTTCTACGCCTTTACCAACGTAAACGTCGAAAAGTTTAGCGCCTGTTAGGAATTCGCCACCCGCTGCGATACACGCTTCTACGATGTCACCAGAAGCTACTGTTTCGTCAACAACAACCGCGATATCACGACGGTTTGCAGGGAACTTAGATACTGCTACTGCTTCTGGAAGCACGCGAGTGTTGATTGCTGCCCATTCGATTTCGAATACAATAGTACGGCCATTAAGACCAAACTTACGCTCTAGTTCTGGGTGAACAGTACCAATGATACCCACTTCCCTTTCTGTTTCTAAACCAGCGTCTACTACGATAGCGGCAGTTTGACCTGGGTGAAGTGCTGGGTGCTTAGCTGCTTTGAAGCTGTAAGCTTTCTCGTTCGCTGTTAGCTCTAGAACTGCTTCTAGGTCGCCTTTCAGGTCGAAGAAGTCAACAGTGTTTGTTGCAACGTCCCAGTGCTCTTCGCCACGAGTACCAGAGATAACGCCCGCAAGCATCATTTCTTGACGCATGCCGTTTTCAGCTGATGCTTCTGGGATGAAACGTAGGCCTGATTCGAATAGACGAACGCGTGGCTGTTGACGCTTCTGGTTGTGAACCACTGTGTTTAGAAGACCTTGGATTAGGCCAAGACGCATTGCTGACATGTCCGCAGAGATTGGGAATGGCAGGATTAGCGGCTCAACACCAGGTACAACAAGCTTTTGCTGTTCTGGTTCTACAAAGCTGTATGTGATTGCTTCGTGGTAGCCACGGTCTACAAGAAGGTCACGAACGCGCTTAAGCGGTTGGTCAGCTTCTTTGTGGTCATTCATTTTAAGTGCTGCTTTAGGCGCTTGGTTTGGAATGTTATCGTAACCGTAGATACGACCTACTTCTTCAATTAGGTCTTGCTCGATTGCGATATCGAAACGCCAAGATGGAGACGTTGCCGTCCAACCTGCTTCTGTAGTTTCAACTTCACAACCTAGACGAGTTAGGATTTCTACCACGTCTTCAGATGGGATTTCGTGACCTAGTAGGCTGTCTAGCTTAACGCGACGTAGAGATACTACGTTTGCTTTTGGTAGATCAGCTTCAGACTCGCTGCCGTTTACTGGCGCAACTTCACCACCACAGATATCAACTAGAAGCTGTGTTGCGCGCTCCATAGCAGCTAGCTGAAGTGTTGAATCAACACCACGCTCGAAGCGTAGAGAAGAATCTGTGTGAAGGCCGTATGCACGTGCGCGACCACGGATGTGATCCGGTGCGAAGAATGCTGCTTCTAGAAGAACGTCTGTAGTTTCAGTGGTAACACCAGACTCTTCACCACCAAAGATACCCGCGATTGCTAATGCTTTGTTGTGGTCAGCGATAACAAGCGTGTTGCTGTTTAGTTCAGCTTCGTTGCCATCTAGAAGTGTTAGTTTTTCGCCCTGCTCTGCTAGACGAACCACGATGCCACCTTCGATCTTAGCTAGATCAAATGCGTGCATTGGTTGGCCTTGCTCTAGCATCACGTAGTTTGTGATGTCTACAACTGGGTCAATTGAACGGATACCACAACGACGCAGTTTTTCTTGCATCCAGATTGGTGTTTCCGCTTTCACGTTTACGTTCTTAACCACACGGCCAAGGTAACGTGGACAAGCATCCGTTGCTTTAACTTCAACAGATACTGTGTCTTCAATGCTTGTTGCAACAGCTTCAACTGTTGGCTCTGTAACGTCTGTGCGGTTTAGTACGCCAACTTCACGAGCAAGGCCACGGATGCTGAAGCAGTCTGCGCGGTTTGCTGTTAGGTCTACGTCGATAGTTACGTCGTTAAGCTCTAGAAGCTCACGAACGTCCATACCTAGAGTTGTGCCTTCTGGCAGCTCAAGGATGCCGTCTGATTCAACGTCGATACCTAGCTCAGAGAAAGAACAAAGCATGCCGTGCGATGGAACGCCACGTAGTTTTGCTTTCTTGATTTTGAAGTTACCAGGCAGTACTGCGCCAACTGTTGCTACTGCTACAGTTAGGCCAAGACGACAGTTAGATGCACCACATACGATGTCTAACAGCTCTTCTTCGCCGATATCAATTTTTGTAACTTGTAGTTTGTCTGCGTCTGGGTGCTGACCGCACTCAACCACTTTACCTACTTTAACGCCGGTGAATTCACCAGCAACAGGTTCTACATCGTCAACTTCCAAACCAGCCATAGTGATTTGGTGAGCTAGCTCTTCGCTGTTTATTGCAGGTTTAACCCACTCGCGTAGCCAAGATTCACTGAATTTCATAGTATTGACTGCCCCGGATTACTTGAATTGTTTTAGGAAACGAAGGTCGTTCTCGAAGAACGCACGAAGGTCATTTACGCCATAACGAAGCATCGTTAGACGCTCAACACCCATACCGAATGCAAAACCAGAGTATTTCTCAGGATCAATGCCTACTGAACGAAGTACGTTAGGGTGAACCATGCCACAGCCTAGAACTTCTAGCCATTTGCCATCTTTACGCTTAACGTCAACTTCAGCTGAAGGCTCTGTAAACGGGAAGAATGAAGGACGGAAACGCACTTCAACTTCTTCTTCAAAGAAGTTACATAGGAAGTCGTTCAGAATACCTTTCAGCTGAGCGAAGTTTACGTTCTCATCAACTAACATACCTTCCACTTGGTGGAACATTGGTGTGTGAGTTTGGTCGTAGTCGTTACGGTAAACACGGCCCGGGGCGATGAAACGGAAAGGTGGCTTGCCGTTTTCCATTGTACGGATCTGAACACCAGACGTGTGCGTACGCAGCATTAAGTCTGGGTTGAAGAAGAAGGTATCGTGGTCAGTACGAGCTGGGTGATCATCTGCGATGTTTAGTGCATCAAAATTGTGGAATGCATCTTCAATCTCAGGACCAGACTCTGTGTTAAAGCCAAGCTCACCAAAGAACTGTTCAATACGCTCAACTGTGCGTGTTACTGGGTGTAGACCACCGTTTTCAATGCGACGACCCGGTAGGCTCACATCGATTGTCTCTTCAGCCAGTTTCGCTTCTAGCTCTGCACGTTGTAGTGCGTCTTTACGAGCAGCGATCGCTTGTTGAACAGCACCTTTCGCTTTGTTGATCTCTTGACCAGCAGTGCGACGCTCTTCAGGTGGTAATTTACCTAGGCTTTGAAGCTGTGAAGTTAGTTCACCTTTCTTACCTAAATACTGAACTCGCACTTCATCAAGTGCGACTAACGAATCAGCGCTTTCAATCGCTGTCGTTGCATTGGCAATGATCTCTTCTAGATGTTGCATCTCTTCCTCATCCACCCATCGTGGTGGTGTCCATTACGGATATAATACAGTTAATTGCGTAACCATACATACTAATGAAAGCCGCCTATAAATCCAAATCGAATCCGCAATAATTAGGGCTATTTGATTAAAAAAACTCCCCTACCCACTAAAAGACAATAATTCCATAACACTATGCTTAAATATCTCTCGATCGAAGAGCTGACAAATACACTAAAAAACACTTACAAATAAGCACTTATAATCATAAGTGAAAACTGTATCTAAAATATTCATATTTTTATTTGCACTTTTAATTTATTCCGTCTAAATTAAATAAAAAAACACCGTTCAATTATTAAGGAATAAAAAATGAATACACAAGATAAGTACTGGCTTAACTATGCAAAATTCACTTTCCTACTGGCGGTAGCTGCCATGATCATCAGCATTATCATGCTACCAGGTGATCTACTGGTGAAAGGTTATTACAGTATTTGCAGCTTATTCTTAATCAGCGCCACTATCACATTAAGTAAAGCTGTGCGTGATGACAGTGAATCAAAAAAATTATTACAAAGATTAGAAGAAGCTAAAACAGCTAAGCTACTAAATGAAATGGAAGAGTAAGGAGAAACAATGAGTACTGTAATACTCTCGCAATTACAGCTACTAATGCATCAGAATAAACACCTAAAGGGTCTGCTTAAAGCCAAGCAGGCTCTCTTAGAGGAAAAAAAGGGGAAACTAGCATCATTAGAGACAGACAAGCTGAATATTAACTACGCTTTAGAGCTGCAGCTAACGATTAAAAATCATTCAGTTAACTTAGAAACGATGCACTCTTCATCAATCAAAGCAAAAAAAATCCATCAAAAAATGGTTAAAATCCAAAGCAGTATTGATGTATTAGAAAAGCAAATAGAACATTTAGCTCAGATATTTTCGAAGTGTAAAACATTAGCTAAAAACATTACTTTAGCTATGTCATCACAAGCACTAACTCCGTCCCACCACATACAACTCAGCGGCCAACTAGTACAACAGGAATTGCTATTAAAAAGTCATCTGTTGGATAGTCAAAGATAGTACTTCTATTACTAAAAACGAAAAAAGGAGAGCTAATGCTCTCCTTCTTTAAGCCTTGTCTGTTCTGAATTACAGAGCAGCTTTCGCTTTTTCAACTAGAACAGCAAATGCTGCTTTGTCGAATACTGCGATGTCAGCAAGGATCTTACGGTCGATCTCGATAGATGCTTTCTTAAGACCGTTGATGAAACGGCTGTAAGATAGACCATTTTGACGAGATGCTGCGTTGATACGAGCGATCCAAAGTTGACGGAACTGACGCTTCTTGTTACGACGGTCACGGTAAGCATATTGACCTGCTTTAGTTACCGCCTGGAAAGCTACGCGGTAAACACGAGAACGTGCACCGTAGTAACCTTTAGCTTGCTTCAGAACTTTCTTATGACGTGCACGAGCTTGTACACCACGTTTTACGCGAGGCATTATGTCTCTCCTAAACTAAATGAATAAATACTAAAAAATTATGCGTATGGAAGCATACGAGCAATTGCAGCTAGTTCACATTTTGGAAGTAGTGCATTTGGACGAAGCTGACGCTTGTTTTTAGTAGTACGTTTAGTAAGGATGTGACGCTTACCAGCGTGCTTGAACTTAATACCACCAGCAGTTTTCTTGAAACGCTTAGCAGCACCTTTGTTTGATTTCATCTTAGACATGATGAATGTAACTCCGCATTGTTGCGTTAATAAACATAGTAACCAGGCGAATAAAACGGGGCAGCTTTACAACTGCCCCGTTGTATTACTTGAATGCCTTAATTACTTCTTCTTTGGAGCAATAACCATGATCATTTGACGACCTTCGATACGCGTTGGGAAGCTTTCTACAACTGCAATTTCAGCTGTGTCGGCTTTCAAGCGATTAAGAACGTCAACACCGATGCTTTGGTGCGCCATTTCACGACCGCGGAAGCGGATAGTTACTTTGACTTTATTGCCCTCTTCAATGAAGCGAACCAGGTTGCGTAGTTTTACCTGATAATCGCCTACATCTGTACCAGGACGGAATTTTACTTCCTTCACTTGGATCTGTTTTTGCTTTTTCTTTTGCTCTTTAGCAGCCTTGCTCTTTTCGAAGAGGAATTTGCCGTAGTCCATCACACGACAGACAGGTGGCTCGGCATTCGGGCTAATTTCAACTAAATCAACACCAGCCTCTAACGCTGCGTCTAGAGCTTCGTTAAGACTAACTACACCCATTGACTCGCCGTCAAGACCAGTTAAGCGTACTTCACGTACACCGCGAATTTCACCGTTTAGACGATGCGCATTTTGTTTAGCCGGCTGTTGGGCTCTTCTTCCGCCTTTAATACCTTATTCCTCCACAATATTGAGCTTTCGGGTGCTAACTTCTTGCTGCAGGTATGCAACAAAATCGTCAATCTTAAATTTACCCAAGTCTTTACCCTTGCGAGTACGTACTGCGATTTCTCCGGCTTCCATTTCTTGGTCACCACAAACAAGCATGTACGGAACTCGTTTCAAAGTATGTTCGCGAATTTTAAAGCCAATCTTCTCATTTCTCAAGTCCGCTTTGACTCTAAATCCTGATTTTTGTAGTTTTTTTGCAATTTCTTGCACGTAATCAGCTTGCTTGTCGGTAATTCCCATGACTACCGCCTGTTCTGGAGCCAACCACGTTGGGAAAAAGCCAGCGTACTCTTCAATCAGGATTCCTATAAAGCGCTCAAGAGAACCTAAAATGGCTCGGTGAATCATCACTGGTGTGTGACGTTCATTGTCTTCACCGACATAAGTCGCACCTAGACGCTCAGGAAGTGCGAAGTCTAACTGAACTGTACCGCATTGCCAAGCTCTATCTAGACAATCATGCAAAGTAAATTCAATTTTCGGTCCGTAGAACGCACCCTCACCCTCTTGAATCTCATATGGAATATCCATTGACTCTAGAGCAAGCTTCAAATCTGACTCAGCGCGATCCCACATCTCGTCAGAACCAACACGGTTTTCAGGACGAGTTGATAACTTAACGACAATGTTCTCAAATCCAAACGTCGTATAAGTATCGTAGACCATTTCAATACAAGATTTCACTTCTTGCTGAACTTGAGACTCAGTACAGAATACGTGTGCATCATCCTGAGTGAAACCACGTACACGCATAATGCCGTGTAGTGCACCAGAAGGCTCGTTACGGTGACAGCTACCAAATTCTGCCATACGCAATGGTAAATCACGGTAAGACTTCAACCCTTGGTTAAAGATTTGCACGTGACCTGGGCAGTTCATTGGCTTAATTGCGTATTCACGGTTCTCAGAACTTGTTGTGAACATCGCTTCTGCATATTTATCCCAGTGGCCAGAACGCTCCCAAAGTACGCGGTCCATCATTAATGGGCCTTTTACTTCTTGGTAATCGTACTCAGTCAGTTTTTCTCGCACAAACACTTCTAGATCACGGAAAATAGACCAACCATTGTGATGCCAGAACACCATACCTGGCGCTTCTTGCTGCATATGGAATAGATCTAAGTGCTTACCAATTTTACGGTGGTCACGCTTAGCCGCTTCTTCAAGACGTACTAGGTGAGCTTTTAGTAACTTTTTATCTTGGAAAGCTGTACCGTAGATACGTTGCAACATTTTATTGTCGCTGTTACCACGCCAGTATGCACCAGCAACGCTCAGAATCTTAAAGTTCTGGCAAAAGCTCATGTTTGGTACGTGCGGGCCACGACACATATCAATGTATTCTTCGTGGTGGTACAAACCAGGACGATCGTCGCGAGCAACGTTTTCGTCTAGGATTTCCATCTTATATGTCTCGCCACGTGCTTCAAACACATCACGAGCTTCCTGCCAGCTTACTTTTTTCTTGATAACTTGATACTTCGTTTTCGCTAACGCTTTCATGCGTTTTTCGATGGCATCAAGATCGTCTTGCGTTAAAGAATGCTCAAGATCGATATCGTAGTAGAAGCCGCTGTCAATGGTAGGACCAATTGCCATTTTTGCTTCTGGGAAAAGCTGCTTAATGGCATGACCTAGAAGGTGAGCACAAGAGTGACGAAGGATTTCTAATCCATCTTCGTCTTTCGCTGTGATGATTTCTAGCTGTGCATCATTTTCAATTAAATCACACGCATCAACACGCTCGCCATCTACACGACCAGCAATACAAGCTTTCGCTAAGCCTGGGCCGATGTCTGCAGCGACATCCATAGTAGAAACAGCATGATCAAATTGACGTTGACTACCGTCAGGAAGAGTAATTACAGGCATGATATATCCTTTACAGTGGTGCTGCACACCAAGCAGCACGTGATAATAAAAATATTCTTGTAAATCAATAAATTGAACAAAAACAGTATAAGATCAGTTACTCACTTAAACACAAATACAGATGCGGTTAAGATAAGTAAGGAAGCATACTAACGAAAAAACATGAAATAACAATGACTATCTTGAATATTATGAGGTTATGGGTAAGGTTCAAGCGATTCTGTGTTTTTATCTACAAATTGCACAATCCATCGATCCAATTAACAAAAACATCAAATATTCTTCTTCTGTTATTTCGAATCTTGCTTTATCACTTGCAATTACAGTATGGGTCAGCGAATATTTGTATATTCAATTATATTTCGCATTCTATAACCAGGTTGTCACTATGAGTAAGTCCCCTCGCTACATCCAGATAAAAACATACATCAGTGACAAAATCAGCGCCCATGAATGGGTTCCTGGCCATAAAATTCCAACAGAGCTCGAATTAACCGAAACCTTCAATGTCAGCCGTATGACAGTAAATAAAGCCATTCGTGATTTAGTGTCTGACGGACTACTAGAACGCACCCCAAGGCTGGGCACGTTTGTATGCCAGAAAAAAGCGGAATCCCCTCTCACCGATATTCGCAATATTGCTGATGAGATCAGCCAGCGCGGCGGAGAGTACAGTAATAAAGTGCTAAGCCAGAGAAGCATTGTGGCCGATGATGAAATCGCAATGCGCCTTGGGGTGATGTTAGGTACCCAAATTTATTTCAGTGAAATTATCCACTTTGAAGACAATAAGCCACTGCAGTTAGAAATTCGCTGGGTTAACCCTGAATATGCTCCAGCCTATATCCAGCAAGACTTCAGCCAAGCCACCCCTAATGAATATCTGTCTCAAAACTGCCCTTTAAGTACGATTGAACACACTGTTGAAGCCATCATTCCAGACGCCAAAACACAGCGTTATTTAAATTTAAGTGCCAATGAACCGTGCCTACTGCTTAACCGCCGTACTTGGAGCAAACAAAACCTCATCAGTGCCGCCCTGCTCTACCACCCTGGGCACCGTTATAAACTCAGCTCCCGTACTCATTTATAACCACGAATTTATCATCCCCGCTACCTTTTTTCCCTCCCTCAAACCATCAGAGGGAGGAAGCTATTTTCTCCCTGCTTTAGTTTCAATACCGTTCTTTTTAGCCCCTTTATAGCTACCTACATCACAACTTTTTCTTAAGTTACTTGCGGCACCCGCCTCATTTGTCTATATATTTGTATATACATTTAATTCATATTTAGAGGCTGTGATGGATTTTATACTGAGTAACGCCAATATAGTCACCATGAGTACAGGCCCAGATGGCTACCAAGTTCTTAATAATCAATATATTGGTATAGAGAAAGGTAAAATTAAGCAGATCGGCGCTAAAGAAGAATTTTCTTCACTTGATCATGTAAAAGTCATCAACTGCCAAAACAAACTGGTCACTCCAGGGTTAATTGATTGCCACACCCACCTTGTTTTTGCTGGTAACAGAGCGAATGAGTTTGAACAACGCTTGACGGGCGTACCTTACGAACAAATTGCAAAAAGTGGTGGTGGCATCTTATCAACGGTTCGTTCGACACGTAATGCCTCTGAATCTGAGCTGTGTGAATTAGCACTACCAAGATTACAAGGCTTGATTCGTGACGGCGTAACAACAGTGGAAATCAAGTCTGGCTACGGGTTAACTTTAGAAGATGAGCTGAAAATGCTTCGTGTTGCTCGCCAACTTGAACAACATGAACGCATTAACGTATCCACAACTCTCCTCGCAGCCCATGCTCTGCCGCCGGAATACCAAAACAAGGCCGATCAATATATCGACCATGTGTGCGACACAATAATCCCACAAGCGGCGGAAGAACAACTCGCCGACTACGTCGATGTATTCTGTGAAGGGATCGGTTTTAACCTAGAGCAAACCCAAAAAGTCTTTGAAACTGCAAAACAGTACGGTTTGGGCATTAAAGGTCATACGGAGCAATTGAGTAACCTTGGTGGCAGTGCACTTGCTGCAAACATGGGCGCAAGCTCTGTCGATCATGTTGAGTATTTGGATGAAGCTGGGGTTAAAGCGCTTGCTCATAATCACACCGTCGCCACCTTACTTCCTGGTGCCTTTTACTTTTTACGCGAAACACAACTCCCTCCAATTGAGCTATTGCGGAAACATAACGTGCCAATGGCCATTGCGACTGATTTCAACCCTGGCACATCGCCATTTGCATCATTGACTATGATGATGAATATGGCGTGTACGTTATTCAGACTCACACCAGAAGAAGCGCTACGGGGTGTCACTGTACATGCCGCACAAGCATTAGGGTTAAATCATAGCAAAGGACAAATAGTTACGGGTTTTGATGCTGATTTAGCCATCTGGGATATTGAACACCCTGCTGATTTATCTTATCAAGTTGGTATCCCGCGCCTCCACGCTCGACTGGTGAACGGAGAGGTGTGTTATGCCGCTTGATAAGACTATATGGCAAGGCCGAGTTGACCCTGAAGATGGTGAATTAGGACAACGCATACATCAAAAAGTCGTTCTACAGGATGGTTCTGAGCAAGCGAGCCTGAGCGGAGAACCTGGGCTTATGCTACTTGGCTTTGCCTGTGATGAAGGCGTGGCAAGAAATAAAGGCCGTGTCGGTGCTTATGATGGCCCTGATACTATTCGCAGAGCACTAGCTAACCTTGCTTGGCATCACAACACTCCGTTTTATGATGGCGGTAACATTCACTGTGACGATCATAACCTAGATGATAGCCAGCGTCGGTTAAGTAACGACATTTGCCAAGCTCTGCGCCAAAAGCACAAAGTCATTACGTTAGGTGGCGGGCACGAAATTGCATGGGGATCTTTCCAAGGTTTAGCCAAATACCTAGAGCAGCGCCAGCACACAAAACCACCAAAAATTGGCATTATTAATTTTGATGCGCATTTTGATTTACGTAACTACAGCGCTGCCAGCTCTGAGTACCGACCAAGCTCAGGCACGCCATTTTCTCAAATAGCCAACTACTGCCAAAACCGTGATTGGCCTTTTCACTACGCGTGCCTCGGTGTCAGCAGAGCTAGTAATACACAAGCGCTGTTTAAAAAAGCCGATGAACTGGGTGTGTTATACCGTGAAGATCACCAACTAACGGCCTTGTCTTTGGCTCGCAGAACCGTTGAATTAGAAACCTTTATTCGTGAATCCGATTATTTATATCTAACCATTGATATTGATGTTTTCCCAGCCTGCACCGCTCCGGGAGTCAGTGCGCCAGCCGCTCGTGGCGTCAGTTACGAGATCATCGAGGCGCTAATGAAACCGATTTTTGAAGCAAAAACAGACGAAGGACAGTCAAAATTATTAGTGGCCGATCTCGCTGAATATAACCCAAGGTACGACATTGACAGCCAAACTGCTCGCTTAGCGGCAAGGCTGACTTGGGATATTGCCAGAGCAATGAATGACAACAAAAATTAACACCAAAAAATAAAATAACTTCAACCTATTACAGATGTAACCCTACCCTGCAAAGGAGAGCAACATGACTAACAAGCGTTTAGACACTACTCGTACAATCAAAGCGCCTGAAGGCACTGAGTTAAACGCAAAATCGTGGTTAACAGAAGCACCATTACGCATGCTAATGAATAACCTACACCCTGATGTCGCAGAGCACCCTCACTCGCTGGTTGTTTACGGCGGCATTGGCCGTGCAGCGCGTGATTGGCAATGCTTCGACACCATCGTCGACGTACTAAAGCGCCTTGAAGATGATGAAACCTTGTTAGTTCAATCAGGTAAACCTGTTGGGGTCTTCAAAACACACAACAATGCCCCTCGCGTATTGATTGCCAACTCTAACTTAGTTCCACACTGGGCAAACTGGGAGCACTTCAACGAGCTAGATAAAGAAGGCTTGATGATGTACGGTCAAATGACTGCTGGCTCTTGGATTTACATTGGCTCTCAAGGCATTGTACAAGGTACTTACGAAACATTCGTTGCTATGGCGAAGAAACACTTTGATGGCCAAGCCAAAGGGCGCTGGGTATTAACGGGTGGTTTAGGTGGTATGGGTGGCGCTCAGCCACTGGCGGCAACAATGGCAGGCTTCTCTATGTTAGCTGTCGAATGTGACGAGTCACGCATCGATTACCGCCTACGTACAGGCTATGTTGACAAAAAAGCAACCTCGCTAGATGAAGCTTTGGCTATCATCAATGAATCCATCGACAATAACTCGCCAGTTTCAGTTGGACTACTAGGTAATGCAGCAGATATTTTCCCTGAACTAGTCAAACGTGGCATCACTCCAGACGTCGTTACCGACCAAACGTCAGCTCATGACCCACTAAACGGTTACTTGCCTACAGGCTGGAGCATGGAGCACGCGGCAGAAATGCGCACTAAAGACGAAGCAGCCGTGGTTAAAGCAGCGAAACAATCCATGGCATTACAAGTTCAAGCCATGCTGGATCTGCAAGCGAAAGGCTCTGCAACGGTAGATTACGGTAATAACATTCGCCAAATGGCACTAGAAGAAGGTGTCGAAAATGCCTTCGACTTCCCTGGTTTTGTTCCTGCTTATATTCGTCCATTATTCTGTGAAGGCATCGGTCCTTTCCGCTGGGCGGCCTTATCTGGTGATCCAGAAGACATTTACAAAACCGATCAGAAAGTAAAAGAGCTGATCCCTGATAACCCACATCTACACAATTGGTTAGACATGGCTCGTGAGCGCATTCAATTCCAAGGCTTACCTGCTCGTATTTGTTGGGTTGGTTTAAAAGATCGCCAACGTTTAGGTTTGGCGTTCAATGAAATGGTAAAAAATGGTGAGCTCAAAGCCCCTATCGTTATTGGCCGAGATCATTTAGATTCAGGCTCTGTAGCCAGCCCGAACCGTGAAACCGAAGGCATGATGGATGGCTCCGATGCAGTTTCAGATTGGCCACTACTTAACGCAATGTTAAATACTGCAAGTGGTGCAACCTGGGTTTCTCTACATCACGGTGGTGGCGTAGGTATGGGCTTCTCGCAACATTCAGGCATGGTTGTGGTATGTGATGGTACGGACGATGCTTCTGAGCGTGTTGGCCGTGTACTACGAAATGACCCTGCAACAGGAGTGATGCGTCATGCTGATGCAGGTTATGACATCGCTAAACAATGCGCTAAAGAGCAAGGGCTAGATCTGCCAATGCTTAACAACGAACTAAACAAATAATGGCTATGGAGAATACGATGTACCAACTAACCATTACCCCAGGGAAATTGAGCCTTAACGACTTACGCCATATAAGCCGTTCACCAGTTAAATTAAGCTTAGATCCAGCTGCTATTCCTGATATTGAAGCCAGCACTCAAGTTGTGAACGATGTCATTGCTGAAGATCGCGTCGTCTATGGAATTAATACCGGATTTGGCTTACTGGCAAATACTCGCATTGCTGTTGAAGATTTAGAAACCCTGCAACGCAGTATCGTTCTTTCTCATGCCGCTGGTATCGGTGAGTTCATGGACGACGAAACTGTTCGTTTAATGATGGTTTTGAAAATTAACAGCTTAGCGCGTGGCTACTCTGGTATTCGCCTTAAAGTCATTGAAGCCTTAATCACTTTAGTTAACGCACAAGTTTACCCATGCATACCTAAAAAAGGCTCTGTTGGTGCTTCTGGTGATTTAGCTCCCCTAGCCCACATGAGCACCATTTTACTAGGTGAAGGACAGGCGCGTTACAACGGAAATATCATTTCGGGTTTAGACGCCTTGTCTATCGCTGGATTAGAACCAATTACTCTGGCTCCTAAAGAAGGCCTAGCGCTACTTAATGGCACACAAGCCTCTGCGGCATTTGGACTTGAAGGTCTATTTGCTGCCGAAGATCTGTTTGCTTCAGCAACCTTATGTGGTGCCATGTCTGTCGATGCAGCACTCGGTAGCCGTCGTCCATTTGATCCTCGTATTCACCGTGTTCGTGGTCACCGTACACAAATGGATGCCGCTGCCGCCTACCGTAATATTCTTGATAGCAGCAGTGAAATCGGTGAATCTCATACTGATTGTGAAAAGGTACAAGACCCTTATTCATTACGCTGTCAGCCTCAAGTAATGGGAGCGTGTTTACATCAGATTCGCCAAGCCGCTGACGTGTTTGAAGTAGAAGCGAACTCAGTATCTGATAACCCACTTGTTTTTGCAGATGATGGCGACATTATCTCTGGTGGTAACTTCCACGCTGAACCTATCGCAATGGCCAGTGACAACCTAGCTCTCGCGATTGCTGAAATTGGTAGCTTATCTGAACGCAGAATGGCACTGTTAATCGACAGCGGTCTAAGTAAATTACCACCATTCTTAGTGGATAATGGCGGTGTAAACTCAGGCTTTATGATTGCACAGGTAACGTCAGCTGCTCTTGCTAGTGAGAACAAAACATTAGCTCACCCAGCATCAGTCGATAGCTTACCGACATCAGCCAACCAAGAAGACCATGTTTCTATGGCAACCTTTGCTGGCCGTCGTTTAAAAGACATGGCTGAAAACACTCGCGGTATTTTAGCCGTTGAATTGCTCGCAGCAGCGCAAGGACTCGACTTTAGGGCACCAAAACGTTCATCTGAGCTTATTGAGGCAGCCAAAACAGAACTACGTGAACGCGTACCTTTTTATGACAAAGATCGTTACTTTGCGCCTGATATTGAAAAAGCCAATGCATTATTGTTAGAAGCAACTCACAATAAGTTAATGCCTGTAAATACTTTACCAAGCGTAAAATAATCACAGCTTTATTGAACTGTATGAATTTAGCCCTGATTTTCTATATTCAGGGCTTTTCTTTTACTCCCACTTTTATTTTAATGCCATTCTTTAATCAAATTTCTCCTATTAAGTGATGGTTTTTTCCTACACTAAAAACAATAAACTCAATAGTAACTATCATTGTTAGGAGCTGTAATGATAAAAGTTAAGTGTTTATTAGCCGCGTTCACCTCAGTATTATTGATACTGCCCAACCTAGCCTACGCTATTTCAGTCAATATGATGATGTTCGAAGGTGAAGAGCACGTTCAAGTTGGCTCTATCTTGCTCTATGAATCAGATTATGGACTGGTTTTAGATCCCAGTTTATCTTCTTTCCCTGCTGGTATTCATGGTTTCCATTTACACGAATTTGGTAGTTGTAGTGCCACGATAAAAAATGGAAAAAAAATACCGGGAGGAGCTGCTGGCGGCCACTATGACCCTGAAAAAACGAACAAACACGGTTACCCATGGACAAATGATAACCACAAAGGCGATTTGCCCGCTTTGTATGCAGATATGGATGGCAACATCACCAATCCAGTATTAGCGCCACGATTAACATTAGACCAAGTTCGCGGGCGTTCATTGATGATACATGTGGGAGGTGATAGTCATGCCGACCACCCACATAAATCAGGGGGCGGTGGCGCAAGAATGGCTTGCGGTGTAATCATGTAATAAAATTGGCCGCAGCGATTATGCGGCCAATTCATCTTCACTAATATTTACGAGAAACAGTGCTCCGCCCAATAAGCTAAGCCCGAAGTAACAGAACCAAAATAGTTACCTCCCACAATTTCTATTCCTGGAAGCTGAGCTTTCAGTGCCGCTCGTAAAATAGGAGAGCGGGCTGAACCTCCAGTCACATAAATAATGTCTGGCTTCTTGCCTGCTTGTAAAATAGCCTCTGCAACCAAATCATTTATTTTCTGTTGTGGGTTCATGATTGCCTCTTCAAAATGCTCAGAAGAAATCGATAAATCTAAGCCACTCTCCAAATACGACAAATCCACCACATGAGATTGCTGCTCAGACAACGCAATTTTTGTTTTTTCAGCATCACGAATCACACGGTAACTTAACTTTTCATCATACAGTTTTAGTAACCGAGCCAATTTTTTAGGCTCTTGGGCATCTCTCATTAACTGCGTCAGCACATCACGGTTTTTAGCCGCAAAAAAGTCAGCTTGAGCCGCCACATTATTAATCGCAATAGGGTTCCAAAATTGCCCCATTGGTAAATCTAACCCTTTCTGATTTTTTGAACCACTACCTAACAATGGCATCAACTTTTGATATGCAAGGTAAATATCTAAATCATTACCACCCACACGACGGCCACTATGAGCAAGAATGCCACTATTACGGTCACTTTTTTTCAACCATGACGGCCCCATTTCGATCATAGAGCAATCTGTTGTACCACCACCGATATCAACAACTAGTACGGTTTTGTCCTCAGTTAGAGTTCGTTCGAAGTCTAAACCCGCTGCAACTGGCTCTAGCTGAAATTCAATATCTTTAAACCCAGAGCGTTTCGCTGCTGACGTTAAGATATTGATGGCCTGCTGATTCGCTTCGTCGCCCTTACTACCCTGAAAATTGACTGGGCGGCCAATCACGGCTTTCGTGATCTCTTGTTCAACACTTAGCTCTGCTTTCTGCTTTATGTTGGTCATCATGGCACATACTAAGTCTTCAAAAAGGGCTATTTGTACGTCACGCAAGCCCGTGGCACCCAAAAAAGACTTCGGCGATTTTACGTAATACACTTCTTCAGGATCATCAATATAGAAATCCAGCGCTTCTCGGCCAAACAATAAACTGTTTTTTTCGACCTCAATGTCTTCCATACGATTAAAAGACATCGCTTGGCGCAGCAGCTGCTCCCCCGCTGGTGTACTCGATTTTATATCCCAAAAACGGTATAAATATTCGGTGACAGCTTCACGAGTAGGCGCACACAATGTTGACGGAATGAAAGTATTATCTTGTTCTATTGCGATTAATTCAGGCTTTCCGTTTTTTAAATAAGCCATTGAACAATTAGCAGTACCATAATCGAATCCAACAAACATACTTTGCTCCTACACGCTGCTTTTCAGGCAAAATGCCTTACCCGAGAATAAAAGGGGCCAAATTGTACTCGCTTCTGTAGTAGGATCAACAAGAACCCACAGAGTTGGCTACCAGTGTACGTTTTTACAAAGAAAAACGACTGGATAGACCATTTAAGTAACAAGCTTCGGTATAATGAGCATGTTAATTCATAAATTAGGTATTTATTCACCCGCTATGCAACTAAGCCATTACTACTCTGCGACAGAGAACAAGTTTCAATTTACTCGTGAACAAGCAAGTAACTTTGCTAAGCAAATCGCTGGCGACTTTAACCCTATTCATGACGAAGACGCTAAACGTTTCTGTGTACCTGGAGATCTCCTCTTTGCCGTATTACTCAGTAAAACAGGCATAAGCCAAAAAATGCGCTTTGACTTTGCAGGTATGGTGTCTAACGACATTGACCTTACTATTGTGGATTCAGACAACGAAAATGCTTTAACTGATGACAGTGGCAAAGAGTACCTTCATGTCACTCGCTCAGGGGACGTGAATAAGAACCCTGAATTTATTAACCAAGTAGTACAAAGCTACGTTCAGTTTTCGGGTATGAACTTCCCACACATCATGGTCCCTCTTATGGAGGAGCAACAAATGATGATTAACACCACTCGCCCGCTGGTTATTTATGAAAGCATGGAGTTGGAATTCACTAAACTGGATCTATCTAATCCAGAAGTAGAATTTACTGGTGCAACTATGGATGTGGATGGTAAGCGTGGCGTGGTAAGCCTTAACTTTTGCTTTAAAGAAAATGGCGAAAAAGTCGGAACCGGCATCAAACGCATGGTCGCGAGTGGTTTGAAACCATATCAACAAGATGCTATCGATGATCTTGTTCACCGCTTTGCTGTTCGTAAAGAAGAATTCGCAGCAAAGTGGGAAACAAAAGCCGCATAACCACCAGCAAACAGATTGAATGAAAATCAAAAAAGGCTTCCAGTGTTGGAAGCCTTTTTAGTATGAAAGAGTTATTCGGACGTAAGCCGAACTAATATAACACCGCTATCCCATTGCACCCGCTAATAAGAAATCATTAAGCGCTTTTTTGTTCTGCTCAACCGTACTCATTAACGTATCATTACCCGCCGCATTATTGGCTTTTTCCATTCGACGAATAACCAAAAGACATTGTTTGATAATGTCTGGGTTTTTCATGATCTCTTTATTTTTTAGCAATAAATTCAAAAGCATATAATTAAGATCAGATGAATTAGGATAATTATTCGTCACTTTAATCAGCTGAGCCATGCTGGTATTTTCTGTTTTTTGCGCTTTCAACCATTGATACACTTTGTTCAAACGCTGAAAGTTGCCCATCGACTGAGCATAAAACTCTGGAACATGTTTTTGCATTGCCTGCTGATCAAACGCTTTATACATGGCAATACTCATTTTCATCTCCCCTGCCGAGGCCAGCACGTTCAATGCCGCCAAACGAAATTCATCAGGAGCGACTTTTCTACCCGATAAAAATCGATGGAAATTACTAATCGCAATGGATCTAGCTTTGTATTTTTTACCGTGCTTGAATAAGTAACGAGCGATTAGCACATTAATCAACCCTTGAAACTCATCACGCTTATCCATTGAAATACGCTTACGTAACGTCATCAGCAAACCTGTAAAGTGCTTCTGATACTCTTTCTTAGACACTGCTTGCTGATTGTTAATAATGCTATCAGCAATATCAATCACCATTTTATTAAGCGTTGATTGGTTCACACCAATATGCACAAAACGCTTCATTACCATGCTTTGTAACTGAGCAAAGTCTTTATGCTTAATAATAAAGTTCAGGTAAAGATAAAACACTTTTGTATTTTTAGGATGATTTTCAAACGCTTTGCTTAAATGCTGTTTCCAAGACGCAATATGTTTCGCACCAGCATAAATCTCAGCCAGCATCATATGAGCTTTAAAACTGTATTTTTGTGCTTTTAGCAACATCTCAAGTATAGGAATGGCTTTTGGCGGCTCCACAAACTCACAAAAAGACATTAAATTTTGAGGTGTAATGTCTGCTTTATCATGTCGCATATAGACACGGAGAAAAGTGCCTTTATCATTCACTTTTTTCAGCTCTTCTAGCGTCATGTTCAATAACATTCTATTTTTATACACACCATCAAAGGTCTGAGCCCGTTTGATGAATGCTTGGTGAGAGCCCTTCACTTCCGCTGTCAATTTTTCAATCAGTAGCACTAGGCTCATTGCTTTTTTGATCAGCTCGTCAATGTAACCAAAGTTAATAGGCGAGTTAATAACAAAATCAGGGAACAGTTCTCTTGCGTTAATCACCTCAACTTGAGAGTCTTCATTGTCGATATCAAAAATAAAGATAGGACGCTGGCCAAACTTTGCTTTGTTACGTGCCGTCGTTACAATTTGAGCAATGATGTCATGATCTGCGTACCGATATTCAATAAAATAAAAATCATATACCGCAAGGTCAGCTATCTCTTTCCCCGGAGTAAATGAGTCCGTCACAGGAAACCCTGCTTTCTGGAAAAACTGGCGAATTTGCATTCCCCGATCACGTTTTTCCGTGTAACAGAGCATACTCAATTTACTGATACGCTTTAAAACTTCATTACTTAGCATATAACGTTGAACTCATTCCTTTACAGGTGGAAAAATTTTACTTTACAGAATGATAGGCCGAAAATAAACATTATTGACATGGTTCACAACAGTGGACACACACGTACAGTAGTACATTATAAAGTGCTACATAACTAATATCGACCATTCCATTAAGCTCTTTAGAATTTTAGCCTACTGTTCGCTTGCTATTTAACCAGACGAATGCTGGTTTTAATCAAAGGAGTTCAAACCAAAGTATTGACGTAAAACAGCTGGGTAAGTTTCTTCGGGTAACTTCACAAAACAAGGCTTGTGACCAACGTCATAACGTAAATAACCATCATCAAAACTAAGATAGCCGTTAGGAGTAAAAATAGAACAATAATTACGACGAAAAAAACAAGATTCTTCAGAATGTAAATGAAAATCAAGCCCTTGCTCAAACTGCTTCAACTTATAGGGCTTTAATGTAAAGCTATACATCTCATGAATTAGCCCTATGCCTTTATTTTCAGACAACATATACTGCCCTTGCTTGTGCTTTAAAAAGTAATTTTTTCCCTGTTGAGGACTCTTAAACGACGCGAATCGAATGGGATCGATAAAACCACGCCCAAACCCAACATCACACAACCAGCCGAGCTCTTCCTTATCTTCAATTCTCACATGTAAGACTAGGTGGTCGAAATATGGTGGCTTACCGCGCCCAGGCTCATACACTCGGGCAGCTAAGTAATCGACCTTAAAACCCAATTGTTTTAGCAAAAAACCAAACAAAGTATTTAGCTCAAAACTGGTTCCACCTTGTTTCTTTAACACCAATTTTTTGTAAATCGTTCTCAGCTCTAATGCTTTAAAATGAGCGTGGCCTAAATAAGGGGAAACAAAAGGAATGTGCATTAGGTGCTGGCGGTGTAGACGCATTAATGTCAATTCATTCAAGGCAGGAGGATCGTTAAAATGTATTCTGGCTAAATATTTTTCAATCATCGAACAACGTTAACCTTGTCAATCAAAAATAATCAAACTAATTGCCTATTAAAGCGACACTTTAAACCATAGAAATCGTTAAATAAATGGAAATCTGATACCATTCCGTTAATACAGCTTGATTTGTTAATGTGGCGAATATGACTAAACTTTCTACGGCTATTTTTGCCGATATACAAAACTTGTACTACACCACTAGAGAAGCTTACTCGGCAAACTTTGATTACAACCGTTTCTGGGCCGATGTGTCAGCACAGCATGATATTGTGTCTGCTCATGCTTATGCCATTGACCGAGGTGATGAAAAACAGCGTCAATTTCAAAACATCCTCAGAGCAATAGGTTTCGATGTTAAGTTAAAGCCTTTCATTCAACGCTCAGATGGCTCATCAAAGGGTGATTGGGATGTTGGCATCACCATTGATGTTATCCATGCCGCTCAAGAAGTTGAACACATTATCCTTATGTCTGGTGACGGTGATTTCACTATTTTAGTTGAGACATTAAAAGAACGCTACAATCTCCCTGTTACGGTTTATGCCGTGCCTCAATTAACCGCAACCTCTCTCATGCGTTCTGCCTCCAACTTTGTTGCCATTGAAGAGCCACTATTGCTCAACTACCAACCTTCTTTTAACCGTTAAGTATTTCTTGTAACACAGCCACAAAAAAGGGAGCCACTCGCTCCCTTTCTATTGCTCATAAAAACGTAAAGTACGCTATATTAGCTCACCTGTTTTAGCAGAGCCTGTAGCGGGTGTTTCATTTTCTTTTGCTCAAAACGTTTTACTTGGCTACGACAAGAATACCCCGTCACTAAACAGCGATCTTTTGGCAGTTGGCTAATATTAGGCTTCCAACTCAAAGCAAAAATGTCTTTTGAAGTTTGCAACTTATTCGCTTCATGGCCAAAAGTACCAGCCATACCGCAACACCCAACAGGGACTGTTTGAAGACTTGCTCCAAAATGCGTAAATATGGCCCCCCACTCTTTTTCAGCATTAGGCATCTTGGTTTTTTCAGTACAATGCGCAAACAGATACCAAGGTTGAGCCTGTGTGGAATCTACTGCTTTAAACTCTGACAAAATAGGATACAACCACTCATGTACCGTCAGAACATCAAAGTCACCACGACTGTCCGCCAAAATCTCTTGGTACTCATCTCGATAACACAGCACCAAAGCAGGATCGACACCCACAAGCGGCACATTTAATTGGGCTACTTCTGCCAAAAACTCAGATGTATTACGTGCTGATTTCGCAAATTGCTTTAAGAAACCTTTTACATGCTGAGCTTTGCCGTTGGGTTTAAATGGTAACAAGATTGGCTTTTTGCCCAGCTTTTGAGCCAGTAAAACAAAATCTTCTACCACATCAGCATCATAGAAACTAGTGAATGGGTCTTGCACTATCAATACGTAATGAGATCGCTCCTCTTTTGACAACGCTTTCAACCATTCCAAGTCAAACTTAGTCGGGTGCTGATTTTTAAATCTATTCTTTAAGGTAGGCACAGACAGCGGTGGCATATCAACATAACCGATGGTCGCTTTCGTTGCGTTTTGTACCCACTTTGGCGCCATGACAGCATTAACCACCGACGGTGCTTTCGCCATTAATGGCAACATGGTTTCAATGTTTGCTACCAAATAATCTTTCACTGGGCGTTGATAGCGACTGTAATAGATATTCAAGAAACGAGAACGGAAACTTGGCACATCTACTTTGATCGGGCACTGGCTGGCACACGCTTTACACGCTAAGCAACCATCCATCGCTTCATACACTTCATGTGAGTAGTCGTAGGCTTTGTGTTTTCCGTAGGTATTTTTGATGCGATCAATAATTTGTTTAATACTTGGATTTTTCGTCATTAACTGCTTTTCAAGCTGGATTGGATCTAACCCTTGCTCTGCTAGCTGACGTAACCACTCCCGAACCAAACCTGCGCGCCCTTTCGGAGAGTGACGACGGTCCGCCGTCACCTTCATCGATGGGCACATTGGCGAGCTGGTATCATAGTTAAAGCACAAGCCGTTACCGTTACACTCCATCGCCTGCTTAAAGCTATCACGCACTGAGACTGGAATTTGGCGATCATAAAATCCGCGTTTCGTGTCTGATACTTTTACCAGTTCTGCATCACTCTCTAATGGCGTACAGATTTTACCTGGATTCATTTTATTGTGAGGATCAAAAGCCGCTTTTATCCGGCGAAGTTCTGTAAATAGCTCCTCACCAAAAAATTCAGGCCCGTATTCAGAACGGAACCCTTTACCGTGTTCCCCCCACATTAGGCCGCCGTATTTCGCCACCAGCTGAACCACATCATCAGACACTTCTTTCATTAACAGCTCTTGGTCAGGATCACATAAATCCAAAGCAGGACGCACATGAAGAACACCCGCATCCACATGACCAAACATGCCGTAGTTCAAGCCCTTTTCATCTAGCAAAGCTCGAAACTCCGCAATAAAGTCAGCTAAGTTTTCTGGCGGTACACACGTGTCTTCTGCAAATGCGACAGGCTTAGCTCGGCCCTTGGCAGCCCCTAATAGACCAACAGCTTTTTTTCGCATGTTATAAATTCGGCCAATGGAGGCCAAATCATCACAAATTTGATAACCGATGATCCCTGCTTCTTCTGCCGCTACCATACCATCGAGTTTGCTCACTAACGCTTGAACCTGTTTAGCCACTTCTTCTTCATTTTGTCCGGCAAACTCCACCATGTTTACACCAAGCATTTCTTTGCCCGGTACTTCCGTAAACAAATCACTCACGGTGTGCCACACAATGTCTTCACGTGCTAAGTTGAGTACACGAGAATCAATGGTCTCTACTGACAGCGCTTGTGCTTCCACCATAAATGGCGCATTACGCAATGCTGAATCAAAGCTGTTGTACTTAATGTTGACAAGAGTACGAGCTTTAGGGATCGGCGTTAAATTCAATTTAGCTTCAGTAATAAACGCTAAAGAACCTTCTGCACCACACAATACCCGCGTGATATCAAACTCATTTAACTCATCGTTATACGCGTTTTTAAGATCGTACCCAGTTAAGAATCGATTCAGTGGTGGGAACTTAGCTTCGATTTGGGCTCGTTTCTCACGACACACGTGCTCAGCAGTAACTAAAGCTTGATGAGCAAAAGTGCCTTCTTTCGCTTCATTGGCGATAGCATCAGGCTCTAACGTTTGAGTATTTAATACAGATCCATCGGCCAATACCGCTTGCAACGACAATACGTGATCCGATGTTTTCCCATAAAACAGAGATCCTTGCCCTGACGCATCGGTATTAATCATGCCCCCTAACGTCGCTCGATTACTGGTCGAGAGATCAGGAGAGAAGAAAAAACCATGAGGACGCAGTGCATCATTCAGTTGATCTTTTACGACCCCCGTTTGAACTCGTGCCCACCCCTCTTCCGGGTTAATCTCCAGCACTTTGTTCATGTGGCGTGACAAATCCACCACAATACCTTTTGTTAAAGACTGACCATTAGTCCCTGTGCCACCACCTCGTGGTGAAAACGTCACTTGTTGATATTCTGGCTTAGCGCTTAACTGGCCTATTAAGATGACATCATCTGTGGTTTTGGGATGAACGACCGCCTGTGGAAGTTGCTGATATACGCTGTTATCAGTAGCCACCGCTAAGCGACTTGCGTATTGGCGTTCAATATCGCCAGTAAAGCCCGTTTGAGAAAGTTCATCGAGGAAGGTGAGTACGGTTTTATCGATACTCGCTTGAAAATCTAGTGCAGGTAACATTGCTTTCCTTGTCCCTAATACGACTGAGTCCATCAGAATGGGAAAATTAATAATATTGTTATGATACAAACCACTTTACAACATTCTGAATGAGGAAAAAATCGGAACTTGATATTTAGAAACGATAATCTGAGAGAAAGTACAAGATTAGATTTTAAACACACACATCAATCAAGAAATGTTCCTATTTCAGCGAGAGTAAGCATTGGCATTAATAACGGCCAATGTTTTGATGATTCTTGGTTAACTCTGTTAATTTTGATTCAAGATAAACCACCAATCTGTGTGGCTAGGTACTCTGAGGAAAAAACAATGGAAGAGAAATGTCTTGAAGCGGTTAAATTTACTCGTTATTAGCTTATGTTTATTTGCAAACACAGCCTTTTCCACCAGTATCACTGGTGACCCAGTGAAAGGGAAAATAAAGTCACCTAGCTGTGTATTTTGTCATGGCCAAAACGGCATCACCTCAAATTCAAGTTACCCTAATCTCAATGGGCAAAATGAGACTTACCTATTTAATGCCATGAAAGCTTACCAAAACGATTCACGAACAGGCAGCTTAGCAAAGATGATGAAAGCGCAATTATCTCGCCTTAACGAACAAGATCTGGCAGACATTGCTGCGTTTTATGCCACACAACCATAATGGCAGCTTGCATAAAATGAATGGCTCTTGTTGCGCAATGAACAAGAGCCAGTGATAACAAGTCATTTTTATCTAGTTCAGTATCCAGATTTTCTTACTGGCTTACTGCACATAACTTACCAAATTCACTATTGGCTTGTTCAAACCCTTTATTGCTAAACACATCTTCAAAAATGGTTAAGTGCTTACTTTTTTGCCAATGCTCCGCAGACGATCCTTTACCATAAGGGATCTCATACACAAAAAAGCCCTGCTCTTGAGATTGATACGTTAAATTGGCAGGCATTCTTAGTGGGCGTAAATCTTGCGCCAAATAGTATTTGAACACTCCATCACAATCCGCTAGAACCAAAGAGCCTTGCTCACTTTTCGTCGCAAGGTATGGCACAAATGTATTTTGAAAGTAACGCAACTGCCACTTATCCACTTCATGATTAAGCATAATTTGGTGTTGCGGTTTCACAGGATCTACAATAGGTGACTCTGGCTCCACTGCCAATGTTGTAACAGTCGGTTCCTTAGTGACCTCAACCGCCTTTTCAGCAACCACCTCTTCTTCAGCCATTCCGACCCAAACTTTCGTTTGCTGCCACTTTTCATCAATCCAGCGGTCCCACTCCCCTATACCTAAGCTGAGGTAGCCCATTCCTAACACCAGCAGCAGGCAAATGATGAGCGCGGTTAGTTTAAGTTTCAGTGAGCCTGAGTTTCCACTTTTTGCTGGTGTTGTTTGATCCCAGCCAGAACCAGAAGCTGCTGGGCTAAAAGGCTGCTGGTTTGCGGTTTGATTTGTTTTGTTATTGGCTTTTTCTTGTTGCAGTGCTTTATTCGCATCAGCAAGGGAAATTTTCACTTGCATCAACTCTTTATTGGCTGAATCTAGTGCAGAGGATAAACGTTCGATTTTTTGATCTTTTTCGCTGTCTGATGTACTCGGTGACGCATTCGTTGGTGATTCTGACGTTGATTGTTTCAGGGCTTCGTTTTCTTTCGTTAAACGCTCATTTTCATCTTTTAATGTTGAAATAGCGGATTGCATACGAGAGATAATCAGCGTGTTATCTGTTTCTGTAACTTCAGGATCAAACACTTCATGATGGCCAGCCCCAGAACTCACTTTGTCGTAAGCTCTACGCACTAACTGCATCAAGGCTTTACTACCACCTTTATCTGGATGCACACGAGCGCCAAGTGCTTTATAACGCAACTTGCATTCTTGTGCTGTATTGTCTTTTGTTGTGCCTAAAATATCGTGGTAAGTATCCATCGATTAAAACGTCCTCATATACACAAGCTCTTTATATTCAAGTTACCTTAAGATACTCGAATATATAAGTTATCGGTTATTAAGCTGTGCACTTTAGCACTGATTGCTTCCCACCCGTGAACATCTCGCTACCTATAAAATTACTACGCCCAATTTTTATAAAAATCGCTCACAATCAATTGCAATAAAGCTCGAACGAACATTTAATGCGCGCGATCAATTTCTCGTTCGAAAATAAATGTCACTATATAAGCATACTAAAAGTAATGTTTTATGAAATACGGACATAGTGAGCATAATAATGAATAAACAAGCTCGATTTGAAACAGACGTCATTATTATTGGTGGCGGAGCTACCGGAACAGGGATCATGCGTGATTGTGCATTACGCGGTATTAACTGTATCTTGATCGAAAAAGATGACTTAGCATCGGGCACAACAGGCCGTAATCATGGTCTTCTTCACTCCGGCGCACGTTACGCCGTCACTGATCCAGAATCAGCGGAAGAGTGCATACAAGAAAACAAGATTCTCAAACAAATAGCCAAGCACTGTGTGGAAGATACCAAAGGGCTATTCATCTCCCTACCCGGTGATGATCTGAATTTCCAAGCCGATTTTATTCATGCATGTGGCAAAGCTGGCATTGAAACACAAAAACTCAGCCCACAGGAAGCCCTAGCCCTAGAGCCCAACGCCAATCCCAACATGATTGGTGCCGTACAAGTTCCAGATGGTACTTTAGACCCTTTCCGTCTCTGTGCTGCTAACGTGCTCGATGCCAAAGAGCATGGCGCAAAAATTTTTACTCATTCCGTGGTTACCTCGTTAATTCGCCATCAAGATACGATTTTAGGAGTACGCTGTCTTAATCACAGAACAAATCAACACTACGAGATTTTTGCTCAACAAGTAATAAATGCTGCAGGTATCTGGGGGCAGCAGATCTGTGAGTACGCCGATCTCAATATTAAAATGTTCCCGGCCAAAGGCTCGCTACTGATTCTTGATTATCGCATCAACAACTTAGTCATCAACCGCTGTCGTAAACCTGCTGATGCGGATATTTTGGTTCCAGGCGATACCATCTCACTGATAGGCACCACATCCGAACATATTGATTACGATAAAATTAATGATCTGCACGTGTCTGAAAATGAAGTAAACACATTACTTGAAGAAGGGACAAAATTAGCCCCAATCATGGCGAATACACGCGTATTACGTGCGTATGCTGGCGTTCGACCTCTGGTTTCGGTTGATGATGACGACTCAGGCAGAAACATCAGTCGTGGCATTGTGTTGCTTGATCATGAACAACGCGATGGCTTACAAGGCTTCACGACCATTACGGGTGGCAAGTTGATGACCTATCGCCTAATGGCAGAAATGGCCACGGATCTTATCGCGAAAAAAATAGGAAATAATACGCCATGCACCACACACAGCACGCCTCTGCCTGGATCTAAGACCGCCACAACAACGCCTTCAAAAACAGCCAGTTTGGCGAAGCCGGTCTACCAAAGTGCAACCTATCGTCATGGTGAACGAGCCAATAAATTCTTAACCGATAATGCAAAAAGCCAAGCTGTGATTTGTGAGTGTGAAATGGTAACAGGCGGGGAGATTGAATACGCCATTAATGAATTAGACGTACATAACTTAGTGGATCTTCGTCGCCGTACCCGACTTGGAATGGGGCCCTGCCAAGGCGAGCTCTGTACCTACCGCGCAGCAGGCTTGTTTGAAGAGTATGGGCATGCGAGCGGCAATCAATCTAGCCAACTACTCACCCACTTTTTAGAAGAACGCTGGAAAGGCATCAAACCCGTGTTTTGGGGTGATGCGCTACGCGAAGCCGAATTTACCTATTGGATCTATGAAGGGTTATTTGGTGCCAGTGATGTACCTAATCAACCAACGCACACAACAACACCAGCAGAAAAAACAGAGGCCTAGCATGAATTTCGATACAATTATTATTGGTGGTGGAATGGCTGGCCTTACCTGCGCATTACGCTGCCTTGAGACTGGATTAAAAACCGCAGTTATCGCATCAGGTCAAAGTGCCCTACATTTCTCATCAGGTTCGATTGATGTTCTTTCGCGAACCCCACAAGGGAAGCAAGTTACCCAACCTTTTGCTGAGTTAGAAAACTTCAAAAACCAATATCCAAATCACCCTTATGGAAAGCTCAACACAAGCTGCATCGTCAATGCACTTAACTGGTACCAAGAAACACTCCGTAACGCTGGGGTGTCTTTAACCTCCCATCAAAGTCACCACAATCATATGCGCCTGACCCCATTAGGAACCTTCAAACCAACGTGGCTTTCACAAGAGTTTGTTCATCAATTCCCTCTTTTGCTCAATGAACAATCTTTTGCAAAACTGGTTCTTGTCAGTCTTGATGGCTTTCGTGATTTTCAGCCTGAGCTTGCCGCCGATAACCTTAAACAATTAGATGCGTTTAAGCACACAGACATAAAAACAGCCAATGTTGAATTAAATGCATTCAAACAGCTCACACGCAATCACTGTGAATTAAGATCCATTGATTTAGCTCGAATTATCAAAGATGAAAATCAGTTAAGTGAATTGGCAATGAGCTTACTAAAACACGCCAATAAAGATGATCTGGTTGTGATCCCGGCCATATTTGGCACAGACAACGGGCTTGAACTGCTCTCAAAATTACAATCAATGACTGGGCTGCGGCTCTGCGAAGTGCCCACAATGCCGCCCTCGCTATTAGGTATTCGCCTTGAAGAAGCGATGCTACGCCAGTTTACTCGCCAAGGTGGGACATTAATTCGTGGTACACAAGTGATCAAAGGGGAATTTGATTCCACTGAAAATTCTAATTCAACTGAAAACAAAGCGCTTACTCTGAAAAAAATCTACACCAACAGCATGGCTGACATGCCATTAAGCGCGAAACAATTTCTACTAGCCTCCGGAAGCTTTTTTAGCCAAGGATTAAAATCTGACACGCACTCAATATCTGAGCCTATTTTTAACCTTGATATGCACCACCCTTCGGTGCGCTCTGAGTGGTACTCTCCACAATTTTTTGATCAAAACCCACACCCGTTTTTGGCCATGGGAGTCGAAACCGATGAGCAATTCAGACCCCGTATCAATAACCGCCTAGTAGAAAATCTATATTGTGCTGGCGCTGTTCTTGCTCACTACAACCCTATTTTTGAAGGCAATGGCAGTGGCGTAGCCATCAGTACTGGGTACTTTGCTGCACAACAAATAATCACGAATGCACAACATCAAACCCATTGCACCAATAACAATAACGCAGAGGTGCTACTATGAGCCTTCCCGTAAAAAACATTAGCTTTGAGAAATGCATTAAATGCACGGTTTGTACTGTGTATTGCCCTGTAGCCGAAGTAAACCCTGACTACCCAGGTCCCAAACAGTGTGGCCCAGATGGCGAACGCTTAAGAGCCAAAAGCCCAGAGTTTTATGATGAGGCACTAAAACACTGCACAAACTGCAAACGATGTGAAACCGCTTGCCCTTCTGGGGTCAATATCGGAGACTTAATTGCTGTTGCGCGCGATAATTTTAGTAAACCTGCATACAACATCAAAACCATTCGTGATTACGTATTAAGCCACACGGATTTATTCGGCAGTCTCGCTAACCCAGTGGCTCCCATTGTGAATACCGCCACCAGCTTACCGGTGGTGAAAAAAATCATGCACAAAACCATCGGGGTACACGATCATAAATCGTTACCTAAGTATTCTCATGGCACATTCAGGCGTTGGTATAAACAAAACTGCACGAGCCAAGCCTTATACCCTAAGCAGGTTCACTATTTTCATGGCTGTTATGTTAACTATAACAACCCACAGCAAGGCAAAGACTTTGTTAAAGTGATGAATGCCATGAGCATTGGTGTACAAATCATGGATAAAGAAAAGTGCTGTGGTGTACCTTTGATCGCCAATGGATTCTTTGACAAGGCAAAAAAGAACGCCCGATTAAATGTAAGCAATTTCGAAAATGCCCTGAACAAATACGATGCGCCCATTATTTCCACTTCATCAACTTGCGCTTTGACTCTGCAACAAGAGTACCCGCACGTATTAAAAGTCGATAACAGTAAAGTGGCGAGTAAAATTGAATTTGTTACTCGCTATTTAATCCGTGAGTTCATGAATGGCAATGCCCCAAAGCTCAAATCGGTAAACAAAAAAGTGGTTTATCATACTCCGTGTCATCTTGAGCGCAGCGGTGGTCAGATCTACACCATTGAACTACTACGAATGATCCCAGGGTTAGAAGTGCAAGTATTAGATAGCCAATGCTGTGGTTCCGCGGGCACATATGGGTTTAAATCTGAAAACTACCAAACCTCAATGAAAATTGGTGCTGGTTTATTTGAACAAATTGAACATGCCAATGCCGATCTCGCCATTACAGACTGTGAAACATGCAAATGGCAAATTGAAGAAAACACATCACTTGACACCATTCACCCTATTTCATTGCTGGCACAAGCTCTCGCTTAAGGCTTTCTAATACCTACACTCTGAAATACAAAAAGGCAGCTGATTTAGCTGCCTTTCTTTTCAATACGATGTGAAATTATTCTAGTTTAAGAGCCAGATTACCCTACTTGTGCAAGCTCAACGGGTTGTACAGTTTGCACTTTTGCTTGAATGTACTTAGACACTTCCGCTTTTTCAGCATCATCTAAGTACAAGCCCATTTTAGTACGACGCCACAAGACATCTTCTTCCGTTTTAGCAAATTCATCCGTAATTAGGTAATCAATTTCAGCCTGGTAGAAGCCTTTACCAAAGTGAATACCAAAGTCTTCTTCAGACTTAACACCATCAAATAAAGACCACGCTAATGTACCGAACTGATCCACATAACGTTGCGCTGTCGCAAGTGGTAACCAATCATGCTGCGAGCAAATGTTTTGAGCTAATTGTTCACGGGAATAATTAAAATCACCACCTGGTAATGGTGCTTCCGCCGTCCAAGAATCCCCCATTTTATTAAAGAATGGTTCAAGGTTCTTCATTGCTGACTCAGCCAGCTTACGGTATGTTGTTAGCTTACCACCGAAAATAGACAACAATGGCGCTTGCTCACCTTCTTGTTGCAGCTCCAGAGTGTAATCACGGGTAATAGCTTGGGGTGAATCCGATTCATCATCACATAACGGGCGCACACCACTGTAGGTCCATACAACATCTTCTGGTGTTAACTGCTTAACAAAGTGTTGGTTTACAACATCAACTAAGTAATCAACCTCATCATCAGAAATAGCGACTTCACGTGGGCAACCTACATACTCAACGTCTGTTGTACCGATGATGGAGAAATCATTCATATAAGGGATCACAAAAACAATGCGGTTATCTTTATTCTGTAGAATATAAGCTTGCTCTTCAGAATGAACCTTTGGCACCACAATGTGGGAACCTTTAATCAAACGAATGTTACGTGGTGAAGGCTCCGTTAAACTGTCATCAAAAAATTGTTTTACCCACGGGCCCGCTGCGTTCACCAAGGCATGCGCTTTTCGTTCAAAACAAACATTCGTCCGCTCATCTCTTAGCGTCACATGCCACACTTCACCTTCACGAGTGGCTTTGATAACCTTACAGTAGTTTTTCACTTCCGCGCCATTTTGTTGTGCGGACATCGCATTTGTAAGCACTAAACGCGCATCATCTACCCAGCAATCTGAATATTCAAAGCCCTTTTTGATCTCTTGCTTAAGTAAACCAGATTTTGCTAAATCAACTTGGCAGCTGCTTGGTAACGTTGTGCGCTTCCCTAAGTTGTCGTAAAGGAATAGACCTGCACGAATCATCCATGCTGGACGTAAAAATGGGCGGTGCGGTAAGCGAAAACGCATTGGTTTTGCGAGATGAGGAGCTTTCTTCAATAGAACCTCACGCTCTGCAAGTGCTTCAGATACCAAGCGAAACTCGTAATGTTCAAGATATCGCAAACCACCATGAATAAGCTTCGAACTTGCAGAAGATGTCGCTGAAGCAAAATCAGATGCTTCATACAAGCCAACCGTTAATCCACGACCCGCAGCATCAGCAGCAATACCAGCGCCATTGATTCCACCGCCAACAATAACTACATCTAAGACTGATTCCTGAACATCCATCTCTATTCTCACTTTTTATATTTATTCATAATTCACACCCGAACAAAAGCTCGAACGAGCAAAAACGAGCAATTTCGAACAATATAATTTATCTAAGATCAAAGATCAGTATTTATTTTCGATATAGAACAAAAAATTGTGACCTAACGAAAATAAATCACCATAAAATCATGCAATGGGTGATAAGTAACCTATCTCAGACTTTATTAATAGAAGTGTAGATTATGAAATAACAGGGGAGCGGAAAACTGTCTATTAAAAATAGAAAAGCCGCTGAGAGAGGCAGCGGCTTTATAAAAAGATAAGTGAGAACACGCTAGCGTTGCTCTAGCCAAGTACTAAAGTCATCCATACTCAGAGGTTTAGAATGATAATAGCCTTGTACAATTTCACACCCTAATTCTTTAATTAAATCCAAGTCTGTTTGATCTTCCACCCCTTCGGCAACAGTGTGAATTCCCAAACGACTTCCTAACGCTAAACTCGACTCTAAAATCGCCAAACTCACGTCATTTTTAGCCGCACCATGAACAAAAGAACGGTCCACTTTAAGCTCAGTAAACGGAATTCGTTTCAATTGCTCAAGGGTTGAAAAGCCAGTCCCAAAATCATCTATCGATAACCCCATGCCTTTGAGCCGAAACCGAGTCAGAATATCCAAACTGGTTACAATGTCATTAGCTAACAAAGATTCGGTCACTTCAATAATTACCTTATTAGCAGGTAAGTTTCGCATCTTAACTTCATTGGCGATCAATTCAGGCATGTTGAGCTTATCCAAGCCTCTTGGTGAGAAATTGATCGACATGGTGATGTCATGCCCCATGTCTCGCCACTGGGATAAACAATTAAAAGCCTTGGTATACACTTGCCTGGTCAGCTCTCCTATCAATCCTATTTGTTCACACATAGGAATAAACACCACAGGGGAAATCATTCCTTTCGTTGGGTGGTGCCAGCGTGCCAGTGCTTCAGCTCCCATTACCTGATTGTTTTGTGCCCCAACCTGAGGTTGGAAAAACACGTCGATTTCCCCCTGACTGATCGCTTCTCTTAGCTCTTCACCAAGCTCTGGTAAATGAGTCATACGGCCTTGAAGTGCACTGGCTATATCTGGTGAATTAAGTAAGCTGATTAACGCATCGGGCATCACAGGTTTCCCTAGTGATCCCAGTACATGTATATCTCTTTCTTTTGCGATGCTTTCCGCTGTTTGTAAAATTCGGGAGTCTTCGCCACTGATCAATACCAAAGACACATCTTGTTTTAATTCCCCTAAGTGCCGGATCAACTCAACACCATCTAATTCAGGCATATTCAAGTCTGAAATCACAACATCAATGGGTTCCATTCTAGAACTCAATATTTTCAAAGCATCATGCGCATTGTCAGTAGTCACGACTTTTTTCACTTCGCACTTCTCTAAAAGCCGAGTTAAGCTCTTGAGTACAAAGTGGTCGTCATCAACCACTAAAATGCGTAACTCTCTAGATAGCTTTGCTGACATTCTCTGCTCCGGTCTAATTTACGTCCTTATTAATAATATAGCCACTCAATAGAGTTCTGCTGCATTTTTTAGCAAAGCATAAAATACAAAATATGTACTAGACTGAAGATGTTAATAATCAACAGGTGGCAAGTATGGCAAAAATGAAGCGGTTGCTAACGCAGCTTTTTTTCTTCAAAACCATTGGTAGCAAAATTGCCGCAACCATGTTTACCATTACTGCCCTTGTACTCATTCTATCCACATCCAGCTACCTGATGTACGACCGTGTTCACGTAGACACAACTTCAGTAAGTGCTTACGATATCCCTAACGCACTGATTTCCACTTCAATGCGTAGCGAAACCGGAGATATGCGTGCCAACATACTGGAATACATTCTTGGCGATCAAAATAAGCTGGTGGACTTTGAAAAAAACAAAAATGAGTTCCTACATTTTTTAGCGACGTTAAAAAGTGAAACCACGCTCGAAAAACAAACCATTAAAGAGATTGAAAACCTATTTGATAGCTTTTATACCCAATCTACTACACATATTTTTTCTCGTTTTAGCCCCTCTTCAGAAGCATGGGCAAGACAAAGGGTTCAAGGGCTCACTGACTTTACAGGCACAAAATTAGAACGATTACTTGATGATTTGAAACAAAAGAAGGTGGAATCAGCGGATCTATCAACCGACCATTTAGATGTGCTTTATAACGATTTACCCAGCGTTCGTTACTACCTAGAACTTCTTGATGAAGCGGGTGATATGGTCAACAACCTCATCTTATATATAGACGGTAGTATTGATGCTAAACGAAACTTCATTCAAGACAGCCAATCTTTCGAGGAGTATTTTGCGCTTTTAAAACCGCTGGCTAACAAAACCAACGAGATTATCTCCCTCAATGAAGTGGAAGCCTTGTATTCCGTGTTACGTGACGGCGGATTTGAAGTCTTTGGGCGGTATAACCCCAAAGCAAAATCCGAAGCCATTAGAGCTTCCGAACGAATAGAACAAGAAATACATGTCCGGCTAGATTCACGACTGAGGGACTTAGCATCCAAGGCGAATCAGAAGGCCAGCAGCTCCTTACTTGACCTTCGAACCATCACCCGAGAAAACCAAGTCCGACTGCTTTTTTTTGTCGGACTCGTCATTTTGTGCTGTGTTATTCTCACCTACTCTGCTTATAGAACCATTACAGTGCCTATTTCGGAATTAAGTGCTTCAATGCGCTCATTATCTGAAGGAGACACAAAAGTGCGTATCCGCTATTTTGATCGCAATGATGAAGTCGGTAGCATGGCCAATGCCATAGAGGTATTTAAGAAAAACATCATTGCGCGTAATTTAGCCGAGAAGCAATTACTGTCTGAAAAAGAACGAGCCGAAGAAGCCTCTCGGGCAAAAGCCAATTTCCTTGCCACCATGAGCCATGAAATTCGTACTCCAATGAATGGTATTATCGGCATGATCGACCTCATTCATGGATCCAACCTCAATCACGATCAAAAATCCATGGCCAACACCATTCGTGATTCGGCTTTTTCATTGTTAAACATCATTAATGACATTCTCGATTTTTCTAAAATTGAAGCGGGTAAACTCAATTTAGAGCACATCGAATTCTCCCCTTTTTCAGTAGCAGAAGGCGTCATGGATACTCTCATTCCTACCGCTCTTGAGAAAAATGTCGAGTTTGAGTTATTTACCGATCCCGCTATCACAAGAAATGTCATTGGTGATCCCGTTCGTTTACGTCAGGTGCTCTTTAACCTCGTTGGAAATGCCATCAAGTTTTCGTCCAATGAAAAACGAAAAGGCATTGTCAGACTCAGTGTCGAACTTATCAATGAAAACCCAAATAGTTATAAACTACTGATTTCAGTAAAAGATAACGGCATTGGTATGGATAATGCGACTGTCAAAGGGCTGTTTCAGGCCTTTTCCCAAGCTGAAAGCTCCACCACTCGTCGCTTTGGAGGAACAGGGTTAGGACTCGCTATATGTAAAAATTTAATTGAGCTCATGAAGGGCGAGATCAAAGTAATCAGCACATTAGGAGCAGGCTCAACCTTCCAGCTGCATTTAACTTTCCCATGTGGAAAACTCTGTGAGCCTTACCAAATCATCAACCCTGCCAATTTTAATGTTTGCAACTTAATGACCCCAGGGTGGCATAGTGACATTGTAAATATCTACCTACGTGCACTAAGAATTCACTTCATTGATATCAGTGCTTCAGAACTTGCCAACCACAATGCCGTATTACTGACCCACGATAAAACCCTAGTGATCATTACCGATAACTACGCGCTTTCTAAAGAGCAATTGATCGGTTTTAACTTCCCAATTGAGTCCGCCCGCTTCCTCATACTAGAGCCAAACAACAACGGCCACGGATTTATTGACGAGTACAGCTTCTCTATTGGGCTACTGCCTCTCAAAATCACCTCATTGATTCATGGTATTAATGTCGCTCGCGGTGTGGAAAGCCCGGTAGAACAAGAAGAAATAGAACCATCAGAAAAAAAAGCATCGGAGAAAATCATCTCTCAAGAAGAAGCAGAAGCACGTGGGAACTTAATCCTTGTCGCTGAAGACAACATTACCAATCAAGATGTAATAAAACGCCAGCTCGCTAAACTCGGCCTACAATGCCGAATAGCCAATGATGGCGTTGAAGCAGAGGCCCTCTACAAAAAATACAATTTTGGATTAGTCTTAACTGATTGTCACATGCCAAACAGGGATGGTTATGAATTAACCCAAGTTTTACGTCAAATACAGCAAGAAACCGAACATCGGATCCCGATTATTGCCTTCACCGCCAATGCATTAGTCGGAGAAGCAGAAAAATGCATTCAAGTAGGTATGGATGACTATCTATCTAAGCCTATTGAGATATTAAAATTAAAAGAAAAAATGCGAAAATGGCTGCCAAGCTCCAAAAATGTTAGCCCTCTACATCATGAAGAAAAAGCCACATCAGAAACAAGCAACTCAGAGCCACCAGCGAGCACCGAAGAGTTTTCTGCTCCCTACTTAGAGCCCGATGCCTTAGCCAATTTTTTCTTAAATGATAAAGAAGATTACCTCTTTGCTTTAACCGACTTTAGAGATCTGATCCTTCCACAACTGAATGCACTTGTTAGCGAAATAGACCAAGATTTTGACCTTACTATAATCAAGCAACTTGCACATAAATTAAAATCCTCTTCCGCAACTATTGGGGCGCAAAGAGTGGCCACCATATGTGGAAATCTTGAAGCATGTGACAGCAGTGATAATACAACAGCAAATACACTATTAGGGCAGCTGAAGGAAGAATTGCCCACTTGTGATAGCGCAGTGAACCAAATGATAGAAGAAGTACAGGAATAAACAAAACTGTACGTTTCCACAATATCATTATTTTTAACTATACAGAGCTAGAAATTTAGGGCATAACAAAGACTTAATACTAGCCTTCTTAATGAGATCACCGAGTATGAAAAAAACGAAAACTGTAACGACAGAAGATGTCCTCTTGACGCTATGTCAATCGCTCACCAAGGTGATGAGTGCTGCAACGGATAGTAAAGTTAATTATTCCGCCATGGTCCAAAAAATCCATAAAACCAGCTTAAAACCTGATGTTGGGTGTTTTGTATTATTTGATGGTGGATTTTCAGGGTTAGTCGTTATTAACTTCACAGCCCAGGCAGCTTTAGAGCTCTACACTCGATATATGTCTCACATGGGAATGCCTGAAGAAGAACTGGCTATCTTACATACCTCTGATGAAGTATGTGATGTATTAGGCGAACTAATGAATCAAATCATTGGTGACTTTACGGGTAAGATTCGCATTGAGTTGCAAACATCCATTACGCAAAACCAACCAAAAATGCTGGCGCTGAACAAACAAGTGATTCTGTCGGTTGATACTAACCTCGATAGAGCCCAAGCGCGTCGTGTGACTTTCTCAACAGAGAAAAACAATATTTTCTACCTTGAACTCGCGATGGACAAAACAGAGTTCATTCAACTTCACGAATTTGAAACTCAAGACGACCCAGATCCAGATGCAATACTGGATCAAGAACGCCAAACTAAAAGTTCAAAATCGACAAAATCGGATGCCAAACCAGAAGCCGATATTGACCTATTCAACGAACTAGGCATTTAGCGTCCCGCTAGGCTAGCTTTCATAGAGCACAGACATAACTCTGTGCTCTATCTTTACGTCAGATAATCTACGCCTTTCTCCTCCTCCCCATAAACATTGAAAAGAGTCCTCAAGGGCTGATTTCATCTCATTTATCCCTTATTACACTAAAATTATACAAGCATCGACCATCGTTGAGGTAATAATGGAAGCACCGTTCATTTACCATGGCCAAGATGACTCATGGGTACAGCACCACAATAAGCAACTCACCCTAACTTTAGTAACCTCTGAATCTCATAGTTTTCTTACTGTTTACGTTCGTAGTGAGCCAGATAATGAAGAACTACTGACTAAAATGGAGCCCATTCACACACAAGGACGACTCCAGTTCTGGCAAGCCACTATTCCTATTAACACCGATAAAGACATTACCAATTACACATTTAAACTGTGTCAGAACAAACGCCAATGGTGGTTACATGGCGCAGGAAAAAGCAACCGCATTCCGCCTATTGAATTGCATTTTAAATATAATGCAGTAAACCACCCTCCGGAGTGGGTCAGCCAGCAAGTGTTCTACCAAATATTTCCCGACAGATTTTGTAATGGCAACCCTGAAATCAGCGTAAAGAGCAATCAATACAATTTAAGAGGCGATCACAGCCCAACCGTAGCCAAAGCTTGGGGAGATCCAGTCGGAGAGCACGCAGGTACTGGGGCCAGTGAGTTTTACGGCGGAGACTTAGCTGGAATTCACTCCAAACTTGACTATTTGCAAGAGCTGGGTGTCACTACTTTGTACCTAAACCCCATTTTTTCTGCGCCAAGCAACCATAAATACGACACCACGGATTATCTTAATATTGATCAGCACCTAGGTACCAATCAGGAATTTATTGCACTAACACAAGAACTCCATCAGCGCGGGATGAAAGTTGTTCTCGATGCCGTCTTTAACCATACCTCAGTGGATCACCCTTGGTTTGACAAATACCAACGATCTTCAGAGCAAAAAGGCGCATTTGGAAACCCTAGCTCCCCCTATCGTGATTACTATTTCTTTGAGGGTGATACTAACCACTATATTGGCTGGAAAGGGATCGATCATCTGCCTGTTTTAAATTTCAGTAATCAAGCAGTTCGTGATTATATTTATCAGGCTGAAGATGCAGTCATCAAACACTGGCTTAAACCACCCTATTCCATTGACGGTTGGCGGTTTGATGTCATACACATGCTGGGAGAAGGAGAAGGAGCAAAAAATAATGCGCACTACGTCAAAGAATTTCGTAAAGCCAGCAAAGAGGTAAACTCTGATGCCTATATGTTAGGAGAGCATTTTTTCGAAGCAAGTCAATGGTTACAAGGAGATCAAGAAGATGGTTCCATGAACTACTATGGTTTTTCACATCCCTTGCGAGCTTATTTAATCAACCTTGATATCAGTTTTGAATCCATTGCTATTTCTGATATGGAATTTTCAGCATGGCTAAACGAAGCACGCGCAAAAATACCGTGGAAAAACCAGCTAGCCCAATTAAACCAACTAGACAGCCATGATACGGCACGCTTTATTAGTTTACTTAATAACGACGTAAAGCTGTTCAAACTGGCAGTTCAGTTTTTATTCTGCTATCCCGGTGTGCCCTGCTTGTACTACGGAACAGAAATAGGGCTAGAAGGTATGCATGACCCTGATAATCGGCGCTGCTTTCCGTGGGAACGGGCCAATAACTGTGAGTTACTCCCCTATTTTAAAAAGCTCATTCAACTTCGCACCTCACTCCCCTCATTACAAACAGGTAATTATCAACAACTATTGGCAGAGTCTGGGCTATTTGTCTTTGCTAGAACAAACAGCCATGAGGTTACAATCAGCCTGATTAATACTCACCGACACGCTCAAAATGTCTCTTTACCTGTCTGGCAAACAGGCATTGAAGAAGCCACTTTCACAAATATGATGGATGGCAGCCAATACCAAGCAAGTAATGGCTTATTACATCTACCACTAGAAGACAAAGAAGGCATGCTACTTCATCATCAATATTTGTAATGGTAACTCCATAATATACGTAAACTGGCTGAGTGAGAGGGCAAAGAATAATGCCCTCTCAAGCGTCATGAACATAATGAAAGAGCTGTAGACCTACGCGTACAAGACATACCGGAATAGAAGATTTTAACTTTTTAAGCTAGAATAGTTCCCCTTTTTCAAAAATAGGTCTTTATATAGTATGTCGGCTATAAGTAAGCAGAAGGCACTAAAGAAAATCGCTAAGTGTCTAGAGCTGGGTAATTCTGCAAACGTAAATGAAGCTGCTCAAGCCATAAAAATGGCTCATCGACTAATGCTCAAATACGGTTTAGATAAAGACGACATCGAATTTATTAAACTCGGTAAAACCACATCGACCCACTTACTCCCTGCTGAAATTAACTCAACCATTTTGCGTATTATTCGTGGTATTAACACTCGATTTGGCGTTGAAGCAGTGCTAACTAACCATAAAGGCCTTAAAAAAGCAGAATTTATCGGTGAAGCTGACCGCGCTATTTTTGCTGCATTTGCATTTGATATTGTCTATCGCGAATTAAATGAACATACGGGGCAATTTCGAAACAGCTTTGCAGGTTCCGGCACCAGTACTGCGGAGGTGACCAAGCGTGTTAACTCGTTTGTTTCAGGATGGGTTGAAGGTGCTCTCGAAAAATTACCGATCATCACTCCTGATGATGAGTCTGCGAATAAAATTAACGACTATATTGATAAAGAATTCCAAAATATCGACCGTGAGACCTTTAAAAAGCAACTCCGAGAAGCTATGGCGAACATTACCGAAGACTACGAAAAAGGCCTTAAAAAAGGACGTCGCCTTTCGGTAAACCGTCCTGTTGGCGGTGCTCAAGCTGCCAAATTACTAAAATAAAAAGAAAAAGCAAAAGACTTTTAACATTCCACAATAACATAAATGAACAGTGTACTTTTGTTGTTGCTAATTGCACAAATAAAACATACCCTGTCCTTTATGTTTATACATTTAACCAATAGCTTAAATTTACGTTTAAATACGGGTGACCAATAATGAAAAAATTAACTTTGGCTCTAGCTGTTGCTATCGCATTAACAGGCTGTCAGGCAACACAACGCCAAAACGCAACTACGGGTGAAGCAGAAACCAACTCAGCAACAAAAGGTGCTCTTATTGGCGCAATCGGTGGTGCTGTGGCTGGCGCTGCGACAGGTAAAAAGAATGGCGCATTATTTGGTGCTCTTGGTGGCGCAGCTATCGGTGGTGGTGTTGGCTACTACTTCGATCAACAAGAAGCCGCTTTACGTGCTGAGCTAAAAAGCTCTGGTGTTCAAGTAAAACGTGTTGGTGAAAACCAGTTAGTTCTTATTATGGAAAATGGCATTGGTTTCCAATCCGCTTCTTATGCTCTTGATCCAAGCATCTACCCAACCTTAAACGGCATTGCGAAGATCTTAGTTGAATACCCAGACACAAGCCTAACTATCGAAGGCCATACAGACAGCACTGGCAGTAACGTGACGAACCAAACACTTTCAGAGCAACGTGCAGAATCTGTACGTGCGCAACTTATTAGTCAAGGTGTTGCTGGTGGCCGTGCAAACGCTCGTGGTTTCGGTGAGCGCTACCCTATTTGTGACAACAGCACAAAACAAGGCCGTGCTTGTAACCGCCGTGTAGAAATTAAGATCCAATCTTTAAAATAAGCAAGATCGATAAAGTGGCGATATACCTCGCCACTTTACTTCACATTACAATGTAATAACGCAATAAGCTGGCTTCAATTATTTAGAAGATGTAGACGCAGGCTTTTCGTAGCTTGATAATTCTTTCTTAATGCGTAACGCTGCAAACCGAGCCATACGTAATGCATCATCACCGTAACGCCGAATACTAAATGACTTAGAAAATTTCTTACCGCTATAATCTCGCCATTCAACCGCCCAAGCATCGTATGTTTTTACGGTATCATCTTTCATCTTTTTAACTTGACTCGTCTTGCGAATATTCACCCCTTTACCGCGGTGAAATTGCTTCCGGTAAGCCCCTTTCTTTATCATAATCCATTTTTTAGAGCCCCAGATTTCTCGACCTTTCTCGTTTAAGAACTTGATCGCTTCCTTCTTTGGATCACTGTATTTTGATAAACTGAAATGTTTCGTCAAGTAGGTGCCTTCAGGTTCAGGTACTTTCGCTCGATAGGCACCATGCTTTAGTGCAGTTATCCCATACATTAAATAAAACCCTCACTTTATTCCTCTGCTAAGTATATTCCATTAAAAACAAAATCATCAATAGCAACCGATTAAGTATGTCATGTTTATTATGCTGTTTGTTCAGAAACAGCGATAGGAAGCCGAATATGGAAAGTTACGCCTTCCCCTGTTTGGCTTGTTACTTGAATTGTGCCACCTAAAGTGCCAGTGACAATGTTGTGTACAATGTGCAACCCAAGCCCTGAACCACCCTTCCCTAACTGTGTAGTATAGAAAGGCTCAAAGATCTTATGTAAGTTTTGTTGTGTAATTCCACTCCCATTATCTTTTACCGTAATGGAAACATGTTGCTCCAAATCAACTTCAGCTTTAATTTCAATGACTTTAAAGGCCTGCTTCTCGATAAAAGCATGCTTTAAGGCATTTTGAATCAAATTTGTTAATACCTGCCCTAAAGGACCAGGGTAACTGCTCAGCTTTATGTCATCAGAAATTTGTACGTTAATATCAACTAAGGTGTTTCTTAACATAGGTTTCATGACCACCAAGATTTCATCCACTACCTTTTGGAGGTAAAAATCTCGGTATTGCGAACTTGTGCGGTCAACAGCCAGCTGCTTGAAGCTTTTAATCAATTTATCTGCCCGAGCCATGTTTCGGCTGACAATTTCAGTGCCTTCACTTGCTTGCAACAAAAATTGATCCAGTACTGATTTACGCAGCCCTGTTTTTACTTCTTGATTAAATGATTTGATCTGAGCTTGCAACGTCGACGCCGCCATGACGCCATTGCCTATTGGTGTATTAAGCTCATGAGCAACACCAGCCACCATTCCACCTAAAGCAGATAACTTTTCTGCCTGCACAAGTTCATCACGAGTATGATGCAGATCGTCTAAGGTTTGATTTAACTCGATGTTTGTTGCTTTTAGTGCAGTGGTTCGTTGTTCAACCAAATGTTCAAGATTTCGATTAAACTCAGTTAACTGAAATTGCATCTGATAATTATCAGTTACATCATCATAAGCAAAAATCATATACTTATTGCCATTCAATTCCATTACGGAAGCAGAAAGCTCACATAAAAAGTCTTGATTAGCAGCCCCATGCATCCACACAAAAAAGTGACTAATTCGGTTAGCCTCAAGCAAGGTTGTTAGTGCTCGCGTTCGATCATCATCTGAACACCATAACATTGCACCTGTACCTTCATAGATTAGTATCTGTTCTTTATTTATACCAAATTGTTTTAACCATGATTGATTCACCGCTTCAATTTTAAATTGTTCATCACCCAAATGCCGAGCAACCATCATCGGACTAGGCGACATGTCAAACACCGCTTCCGCCTTTTTTTTATTTTCCGAAAGCTCCAGCTCTCTATGTATTAGTGACGCAGCCATGTTTTCAATATCATTTGATAATTGAGTAAGTTCTGAAATCTTACTTTTAGGCCATTTTCCAGTCGTACCACCACTCGCCACTTTATGAGTATGCAGCATAATTTGATCTAATTGTTTACGTAAAATTTTTGCCCAAAATGGTGCCATGCCAACCGCTAACATACACGAAGCAACATAAGCAATAACCACTAAAAAGACAGTCATGGCATAGCGTTCATTCTCAAGTGATGCTGGTTCCCCTGTAATAACCCGCCAATCCACCCCTTCAATAACTGCACTGGAAGGATAAATATTCTGATCAAACAAAGTGGTTTCGCGAGTATTGCCATCATTCAGTTCAGCAAAACGAACCGTTTCTGTTGTTCCCCAGTTCTGTACCCGGTTATTTGGGTTATTATCGTTATCAATAATCCATTGGCCACGACTATCTATGACTAGGATAGGACTATCAATGTACTCTATCCAAGAGTGTGAAAGTTGGCGTAAGTGTTTATGATCAATTTCACCAAAAACAATGTAACTACCATGATTAAGGGCAACGCCAACCGTATTTTGATACGTCACTGGCGAAAGATATTTATCACTCCATACTACTGAAAGGCTATCAAAAGCCTCCATAAATAGCGGTGATAAAGAAAGGTCTCTACCTTCTATTTTTACTTCATTGGATCCATCACGTTTAACCGATAAGATATTCCCTTCTAGATCTGAAATATAAATGGCACTAAAATTCACATCATCACTTAAAAAAGTGTCAATCATTGCATCCCAATGCCTTTGAGGTACTTCATTGATCAACTTAGATAAAATAGTAATATCTTGATTAGCATCCTGTAATGAGTTCACAAATAACTGAGCAATATTTCTGGCTCTTATTTTTGCATTTTCACTTGCTTCGTAAGCAACCTGAGGTAATCGGCCAACTAAAATCCCTGATCCTATTAAAGTAACCGTAAAAAAAGTAGTGCAAAAAAAGATGATAATGAGAAATGACTGCAAACTGATTTTTTTCATTACTTCCCTAACTGATGAAACTGTCCATTTATTATTTGGGTTATAAATGCATATCCATTCGAGTCACCATTTTCATCTATGGCTATTTCATGTTGAAGCCCCATGAAAGATCTATCCACTATTTTTCTTTTATTATTACTTCCATCTCTATTGCTTAATGAACTTATCGCAATCGTTGTTGCATCGTAAGAAGATATAGCGGAGAAATCTGCTTCTCTTTTAAACATTCGCCGGTAGCTTTCTTTAAACGCCAAAAAATCTTTAGTGACACTTTCACGATCATAAAATTGAGTATGGTAAATACCTTCAACCGTTCGCCCACCCAACTCCAATAAAGCTTCACTGGCTGACCACTCAGTACTTAATATTGGAATCGTTTGATTATCATTTTCCATATGCTGCGCAAACCGGACAACATCGGTTGCTTTACTGATTAACACAATCATCTCAGGTTGATGATTCAAAGCCCTGTCCATCAATGTTTTATAGTCTGTCATATACTTTGAGTTATACTCGATAACTTTAGCCTTAACTCTGCTGCCTGATAAGTCGGTAAGTAATGTATTTTTCCAATTTGTTGTATAGTCACTGTTCATTTCATCTTGAAGAATGACAATACTTTCAATATCAGACTGCGCCTTAATATACCCTGCCGCCTCTTTCGCATAGGTATTATTATCTGCAACAATTCGAATAAAATTATCATTTTTTCCAGTGAGTCGACTCGATGTCGCGGTAGGACTGATCAGCAAAAGCCCTTTACTTTCCGCAAAAGGTAAATACTGCAACGCATTCGAGCTGGTTAGAGGGCCAACAACAATATCGATGTCTAGTAGCTTAAATTCCGTGAGTGTTTCTAATATTTGATCACCTTTCTTACAGTCACGAACCACCAGCTCATATTTATTTTCACTTAGCTTAGACTGGTTCGCATCTTCCACAGCCAATAATGCACCGTTTCTGGCTGCCTCACCTAAATCTACATTTTCACCAGTGAGGCACCCAACAAAACCAATTCGAATTAAATCTGCTTCCCCGCATCCTGTAAATATACTAATCAAGAAAGCAATAATTAACTTACGATAAACCATTATCTCTCCATTTAATCACTGCTGTCTTTTCAACCATTGTAATAGCGTTGCTTTTTCCATTGGTCGAGCGAACAAGAAACCTTGCCCTTCAGTGCAACCCATTTTTTTCAGCAACTTTAAATGATATTTTGTTTCGATCCCTTCAGCTAATACCGATAAGTTAAGTTGTTTACCTAAAGTAATGATCATTTCTGCAATACACTCGCCTTGCTCTGATTCATCAAACGCCTGCACAAATGAACGATCGATTTTTAATCTATCAGCACTTAAATGTTTTAGGTAAGATAGCGATGAAAATCCAGTACCAAAGTCATCAATGGAGATAGATACCCCTTTTTCCTTTAATTGTTTTAGCTTTTCTTCAATTTCATCAGAACCTAAAATGCCAACTGACTCTGTGATTTCTAATTCAAGATAATAGGCAGGAATGCCTGACTCCGATAGTGCACTAAATACCTTTTTAACAAAATCCGGCTGCTGAAATTGAACAGCTGAAATGTTCACCGCCATGCGAATAGGAAAACCTTTTTTGTGAAATTCAGCTAATGTTGTTAACGCAGCTCTTAGTACCCATTCTCCAAGAGAAATTATCATTCCAGATTGCTCAGCAATAGGAATAAACTTATCTGGTGCAATAAAGTCACCTTGCTCATTTTTCCAACGAAGTAACGCTTCTACACCTGATACTTTTCGAGTATTTAAGTCCATTAAAGGCTGATAAACTAAAAATAGACGCGTTTGATCGAGATCTCTCTTTAGTGCGCTCAGTAATAAAGCGTGCTCTTTCATTTCATCTAAAAACTTAGACTCAAAATAAGCATGCTTAAACTGTCCTGCCGTTTTAGCACGTTTAAGGGCAAGCATAGCTGAGCTCATCATGCCTGTTGCTATATCGCCGTGCTGTTCAACGACACTGCCCACATACACAGATAAAGTATGTTGGTTACCTTCTATCAAGACTGGTTCATCAAAAATAGAACATAAGCTTTCAGGGTTCACCGAAGAATACGGATAACAAACAGAAAATAAGTCTGCACCTATTCGGCCAATAATCGCTGTTTTTTGGAATACACAAGTTAACCGGTCGGCAACAGCACCTAGTATTTTATCACTGTAATAATAGCCAAACGTATCAACAATAATAGAAAATTGCTCAATATCAATAATGGATAAAACCATTTTAACATCTTTCTTTTCTAATTCTGCTTCAAGTAATTTAAGAATACCATTTCGATTTGGAAGCTGTGTTAACGCATCATCATAAGCCATGTTATGTAATTTTTTGACTAAAGCGATGTTGTTAGCACATAAAGACAAGTTCTGACTAAAAAGATCAATTATATTTTTTTCTAAAGAAATTGAATCATCAATAAATAAAACGTATTCATCCCTACCTACCAATTCAAAATAAAAATAACTAGCCCCGTTTAATATTCTATTTGTCTTATTATTCAAGCAATCCTGGATATTACTTTTCCATTCGAAAGGAAGCACTGTGATGCATTCTCTATCCCAATGACTATATTCATCAGAAGTCGATATTACAGTTGTAATGCTTTTTTTTTCTTTCCGTGAGCATACAAAACCACTGACTTTTTTCTTCGTCAAATTTGAAAGCTGAGCGAGTAAATTATCAGAAAAATCGGCTTGATTACTTCGTGCAAGAAGATTATTGGTTACTTCAATGACACTTTGTAACCCATTCCTATTTTTGTCTAAATAAGATAACTGCTGATATGCTCGAATAGAAGAGGCAATGGAGGTGAACAACTGCTCTCTTGTTAGCTCACTTTTTGCACGATAATCATTTATATCGTATTTAGCTATCGTTTCAATTTCTGGTGCGTAGCCAGGCTGACCTGTTCTTAAAATAATCTGTAAATGATGTAAATTCAATTCCGTACGAATCGTATTAATCAAGTCTAACCCTGATGTTTCTGTTTCCATCACCACATCAAGTAAAATAACGGCAAACGACTTATTACTTAACAAGGTGATGGCTTGCTGAGCCGAATAAGCATGAGTAAACGATAAAGGTTGATCACATACTTGCAAGCCTTGTAACGAATATACCGTAGATAAATGAACATCCTCATCATCGTCAACAATCAAAATAGACCATGGATTAACACTACTTTCTCTTTGTGATTCAGGCATTAGATCATGCTCATCAGAAAAATAGATCAGATCATCTTTGTCACTCACCCGCTACTCCTTTAGGCTTACAGCTCAATCAAATCTCTAATTCCCTAATTTAGCCTAAAAGTTTAGTTCTTAGCAGTGCTATTATTCTTTTTTAACGAATAAATTTCATGAAGTTACATAACTTTGAACTGGTAAACATTTTAAAGTCACAACCAATTCACAGTGGTTATAAATGCAATTACCTAGGCTTATATTTTATATATTACATTCTAAAAAAAAGCTGAATCGTAATGATTCAGCTTTTTATTATTTGATTAAGATTTTCAGCTAATAAAAAAAATATATTAGGCATCTTCTTCAATAGGAAGTACTTGTCTTACATAGCTTCCTGGTGCAGCTTCAATGATTGGGTACTCTTTAGAACCGGCGGTTCGTGCTGGAATTCTATCTTGAGGGCTGTTATCAGCAATCCAAACATTCCAGTTATCCCACCAAGAACCATCTTCACGTTTCGCACCTTCTAGCCAATCTTCTGGGTTCTTAACCAGCTTAGGATTCACCCAATAGCCATATTTCTTTTTATCAGGGTGGTTAACAATCCCTGCAATATGACCAGATTCACCTAAAACAAATGTTGTTTTACCCGTTGGCTTATGAGCACCACGATAAGTACCTTGCCAAAGTGCGATGTGATCTTCTTTCGTTGAAATAAAGTAAGTTGGAATTTTGATCTTACTTAGATCAATATCGACACCATCAACTTTAATACCTTTTGGCTGAACAAGTTGATTCTCAAGGTATAGCTTGCGTAGAAGTGTACTATGACACTTACCCGCAACGTTCGTACTATCACTGTTCCAGTACAATAAATCAAAATCGACTGGGCTATTACCCTTCAAATAGTTGTCTACGTAGTAGTTCCAGTACAAGCTATTTTCGCGTAATAAACCAAAAGTAACGCTTAAAGAACGACCATCTAAGTAACCCAGCTCTTTATTCTGCGCTTCCATCGCCGATACTATTGGATCATTGATGTAGACGCCGATTTCACCCGGCTGCGAGAAGTCCAGCAATGTAGTAAAGAACGAAGCTGTCTTAATTCTAGCTCGCATTCTACGTGCCGAATAAAAAGCAACAGTTGTCGCTAGCAAGGTTCCGCCGATGCAGTAGCCAGCTGCGTTAACCTGCTTCTCTCCAGTGATGGATTCAATCGCATCAACAGCTTTAACCACGCCATCAGTGACATAATGTTCAAAATCAACATTTGCCATTGATTTGCCAGGGTTTCTCCAAGACATTAAGAACACTGTGTGCCCTTGCTCTACTAACCAGCGAACCATCGAGTTTTTCTCTTGAAGGTCAAGGATGTAGTACTTATTAATGAAAGGAGGAACAATCAACAGAGGTGTTTTGTGGACTGTTTCAGTCGTTGGACGGTACTGAATCAACTCAAATAAGTCATTACGAAAAACAACATCGCCAGGTGTATTGGCAATTTCTTCCCCTAAACGGAAAGCGTTGTTGTTTGTCATTCTAACTTTAAGAATATCAGCACTCGATGCCATGTCTTCCTGTAGTAGTTCAATCCCTTTAGCCAAGTTTTGGCCATTGCTTTCAAGGGTTAACTTCATTAATTCAGGGTTACTAGCTACAAAGTTACTAGGTGACATGGCATTAATCATCTGACGAGAAAAGAACTGAAGACGCTCTTTCACTTTTTCGTCTAAACCATCAACCGAATTGATAGTATCTAAGGTTGTTTTACCGAACAGTAAATATGACTGCTTGATAAAGTTATACATTGCTTCTTCTTGCCATGCAGGATCTTTAAAGCGGCGGTCACCGCGCTCTGCTGCAATTACATCATCACTGTTATTGCCTTGAACACTGACATTTTGCCAAATTTTTAATTGGTTTTCCCACCAATTCATTTGGATGTTCATAAGGGATGATGGTTGATTAGAGGCTTTATCGAAGAATTGTGTCAGATCTTCAATGTTGAGATCTGTGAAGGCTTTATTTATTGGGCTATTCATAACTGCTTTACTGGTGTCTACATCTTTCCACCACTGCTGATTGCACTCCTGCAGCTGAGTAAAGTAGTCCGAAAAGAAATTTTGGTACATTACAATGACCTCTAAAGTCTAGACTACTGAAGCCGCTCCCATTACAGGAGCGGCGTGAACAAGACGATCTGACGCTTATGCTACAGAGGTCGCTTTTTTCACATTTTCAGTAGCTAGTGCATCAATTTCAGTTTTGAAATTTTGAGCAATCTCATTCAGCTTGTTGCTGTCGTTGATCATTTGCTGAGACAGCTGAGTCATTGCTTGAAGTTGCTTGCTGCTGAATGCAGTTAGAGATTGTACATCACGTACTTCAGTTGCCGCTTTTAGTTGCTCAACACCTAGGTCGCTATATGCACGAACTGCAGCTAGCTGAAGCTCAGTTAGCTCTTCAACGTTTTTAGCAAAAAGTTGGTTGAATTTTGTTACAGGCGCAAGAGTTTTTTCCGTTTGCTCAGAGAATGTTTTGAACATATCCGTATACATAGCAGTTTCCTCAATTAATCATTTAATTTTTACAGTTAGAGCCCATTGAAACTATTTCAACAGGCTAGCATTTCAATGTTGTTACGCTTTTTTCAAGATAATCGCTGTGCCCATACCACCACCTACACATAATGACGCTAGGCCATACTCTGTGTTACGACGGTTCATTTCGTGCAGCAATGTAACAACGATTCGGTTACCTGAAGCACCTAGTGGGTGGCCTAGAGCGATAGCACCACCATTCACATTACAGCGCTCAAGTAAGTCTGCTTCTTGAGTATCTAGCTCAGTAGCAAGACCTTTCACTACACCTAAAGCTTGACCAGCAAAGGCTTCATTAAGCTCAAGTAGACCTACAGACTGAATGTTTACATTCGCTTTTTCTAACGCTTTTTTCACTGCTGGTACAGGACCTAAGCCCATGATTTTAGGGTCAATACCTGCTTGTGCATAACCTACAATCTCCATAAGAGGAGTCAGGTTATATTTTTCGATTGCTTCTTCTGAAGCTACGATAACAGCACTACCACCATCGTTAATGCCAGATGCGTTGCCCGCAGTTACAGAACCGTCTTTTTTGAAAGCAGCACGTAATTTTGCTAATCCGTCTAAAGACGCGTCAGCTTTAGGGTATTCATCTGTATCAACTGTTGTTGTTTTCTTACGGCTAACAACATCAACTGGAACGATTTCATCTTTAAATTTGCCTTCATCAATCGCCGCTACTGCTTTCACTTGGCTGTTGATTGCAAATGTGTCTTGCTCTTCACGAGTTAAACCAGCTTTCTCAACTACGTTTTCTGCTGTGTTACCCATGTGGTATTGGTTAAACGCATCAGTTAGGCCATCGCTGATTAATAGGTCAGCCATTTCTAGACCACCCATTTTCTGACCTGAACGGATTTTTGAAGGTACAGCAAATGGGATTTGAGACATGTTCTCAGCGCCCGCGGCAACAACAACTTCCGCATCCCCCGCTTTGATGTGAGCAGCAGCATCCATAATTGTTTTCATGCCACTACCACATACCATGTTCAAGCTGTATGCAGGAACGTCTTCTGATAGACCTGCATAGATTGCAGCTTGACGACCAGGTCCCATGCCTTGGCCTGCGCCAATCACGTTACCTAAAATCACTTCATCTACGGCCTCTGACGGCACTTTACTTTCTTCCAAAGCTGCTTTGATTGCAGTAGCAGCTAGTTTTGAGGCAGGTATTGAGCTTAAAGAGCCGCCGAAACTACCTAATGGAGTACGTTTTGCAGCGACAATAAATACTTTTTTCATCGTTATTATTTTCCTAGTCAACCGAAATTCGGGTTAGTTCATGTAAAGTCCGCCATTCACTGATAATGTCTCACCAGTGATGTAGCCGCTTTTTTCACTTGCTAAAAATACTACTGCACTTGCGATTTCTGCTGGAGTTGCAAGGCGTCCCATTGGGATTTCAGCTTTGATACTTTCTAATACTTCAGGCTTCATCGCTTCAACCATTGGTGTCGCTGTATACCCTGGAGCAATCGCATTCACGGTTACGCCTGAGCGTGCACCTTCAAATGCCAGCGCTTTAGTGAAACCAATCATGCCAGCTTTAGCTGCTGAGTAGTTTGCTTGACCAAATTGACCTTTTAAGCCATTAACAGACGTGATGTTAACAATGCGACAGTTACCTTTTTCAAGCATGCTACTGAAAACAGGTTGAGTCACGTTGAAAAGGCTGTTCAGGTTAGTATCAATAACTTGTTCCCATTTCGAGTAATCCATACGCTTAAACGTAGCATCACGCGTAATGCCTGCATTGTTCACAAGTAAATCGATTGTCCCTTCTTCTTCAAGAAGAGCTTTAAGACGCTCACCACACTCTTCGGTGTTTGTAACATCCAATCCGAAAAGTTTTACATTTTCTTCTGAATAATTATTCTCTACAAACCACTCTTTAGCGCATGCTTCATTACCTGGGTAGAATGTTGCAATAACACGGTATCCAGCCTCAATTAGACCCTCGGTGATCGCAGAACCGATCCCCCCTTTTGCACCCGTAAGTAGCGCTAATTTAGTCATGAAACGACTCCTTTCTATCAAAAAGTGTGAGATTGTCCGAAATATACTCTTTTCACTATGAGTGAGGTTTAATATATAACTAAAACAATCAGATGAAAAAAACATCAGCTCAGTTTGTTAATATTTGTAGTCTTACAGTTAAATGCTACAAGAATATGAACAAGTGATTGCATGTAAATTATAAGAACACAGACACATACTAATGACAAGGCGCAAAAGCATAGTTATGCAAATATCAATTATAGAAAGGTGACAGAAAGGCTCTATTTGTAACAATAAGTGTATAAAAATAAAGGAGAAGATCGACCTCTTCTCCCTTTATAAGACTCTATACCTCAATTAGTAAAAATGTGACTTGAGTCGCATTGATAGTTCTATTTATGAAGTGGCTCCAACAATGAATTAATAATGCTTTTCAATGTTAAATAGACGATTAATAACGCAATTACTGGTAGGAGGAGCCATAACTGCCCATGTAAAGTGACTGGCTGTTCAAATCCCCATTTCATCAAACTCGCCACAGATAACTCAGAACCAAATACTGCAATTATTCCTGCAACAACCGCCATCACTCCATATTCACACCACAGAGTTTTAGATATTGTTGACTCACTCGCCCCAAACGTTCTATACAACATGATTTCTTGCTTTCTCTGATAAAGACTGAGCCTTAATAAGGTAAAAATAAGCAACAAACCGCTCATTACCCCCAAACCCGCTAAAACAGACAAAGACCAGCTGATCTGTTGCAATAAAACTTGAATCCGATTTCCCATTGTTCTGAGATCCATCAAACTGACTGTAGGAAAATCACGCCCTAATTGATTTAAGATTGGTACTTGGCTTTCATCAATTCGAAAACTCACCAACCAAGTCGACGGCAGAGAGGCCATCACATCAGGTGTAAAAATAAAATAAAAATTAGGACGCATGTTACGCCATTCAACAGTACGAATGGTATTCACTGTGGCATGGAATTCTTGGCTGCTTACGGTAAATGACAGACGATCACCAACTTTAATGTCTAAATCATTTGCCACTTCTTGTTCTACAGACACACCTCCTTGATTGGTCCATTGACCTTCGACTACTACATTATGCTCGGGGATTTCCTGTTTCCATGTAAAATTCAATTCACGACTTAACGCTTCTGAACCTTTATTCTTTTGCTCCGTGACTTCTTTTGCATCAACCCCATTAATATGCGTTAAACGACCCCGAATAATGGGATAGCCCTCTGATCGATTTACCTCTTCATGATCTAACTTAGCTAGGTACCCATCACGATCTTGCGGATCGATATTGATCGCAAAGACATTAGGAGCATCAGCAGGCAAGGTCTGCTGCCAGTCTGACAGTAAGTCAGTTCTTACTAACCAAATAATAGCCACCAGCATGAGAGAGCTCGACAAGGCTGATAGTTGTAAACTGCTAACCAGTGCACTTCGATTAATTCTGCTTAATGCCAGCTTTAATGGTGCTTTCCATGTGTATCGGCTTAACCCTTTAATGATTCCTATACCAATTACGGCTAAAACAACAAACATCACTAAAAGGGCCGCTAATACAATCCAAACAAAAATATTGGAGCCATAAGCTCCTAACAAAAACACAACAGGAATAGCGACCAACCAGACACTTTTATCCCATGACCTCTTACTCTGAGGCTGTAATACACTATTCGCTGATGTGCTAAGTAAACGATGCAGCGGAATACCCAATGCAGGAATAGCAATTACAACCGAAACTACTATCGCCAATATAGCGGGTTGCCAACCAAATGAAGGAAGGTTTTCAGGTAAAATACCGGTTAATGGCATTCGTAATAAAGCTTCTAACGCAACACCAACTAAAAGGCCAGCAGTTGCGCTTAGCCCTAATAACAAACCAACTTGAGTCATTAACCATCGTTTAAGCCAAGTTTTACTTGCACCTAAACTTTTTAGCATCGCAACACTTTCCATTCGCCCTGCAACATAATGCTGGCAAGTCAGCACCAAGGTCGCCGATGCCATTAAAATCACCATAAGCACTGTGAGAGACAAATACTGCTTTGCTTTGTGTAATAAATCCGCTGTTCGTCCTTGTGTATCTTCGTGAATCCAACGCTCCCCGGCTTTGAGCTCCGTACTTTTTTGTAACGCTTTTATTTGAGTATCATCCCCCGCAAAAAAAGTTCGATACTGAACACGGCTGCCTAACTGTACTGCTCCCGTTTTCTCCATATCAGATTGATGAATAAGGACTGCAGGCATTTGCCTAAAAGGGTTAAACGACAATGCAGGATCTAAAGCAATCTTTCCTGATACTCGTAATTCAGCATCCCCAATCGCAACCACGTCTCCCACCTGAACATTCAGAAGACTAAACAAACGTTCCGCTAGCCATAGATCTCCTTGACTGACGTTATTTTTAATCGATTGATTTTGCCCTTCTAGGATCAACTCTCCGCGTAATGGGTAGTTACTTTCAATGGCTTTTACACTGACCAATTGCATTGAAGTATCACTGAAGGCCATGGTGGAAAATCGAGTTTGGTGCGACTGGATCAGAGAATTTTCTTCCGCTTTTTTCAACACTGGAGAAGGCGTTGGATTCGCAGAGACAAACACCAAATCGGCGGCCATGACAGCTCGACCTTGTGCAGTCATCACCCCCTCCACTCTCACAGCCAACGCCGATAATGCAAAGACACAAGCAATAATTAACGTCAGGGCTGCGGCCACAGGCCATAATTGACCATGTCGAATCTCCCGCCAGCTCCATCGAGCAATCATTTGTTGGCCCGAAGCCGAAGACTTAACCACAGATACTTTTTCTATTTGCTCCATTCTTCCTCTCCTAACTGCCCTGCATTTATGGTTAAAACGCGATCACAGCGATCAGCCAAAGCCGAATCATGAGTAACGAGCACAAGCGTGGTACCGTGCTCTCGGTTCATAGAAAACAGCAGTTCAATGATAGTGGACGCAGTATGTTGATCTAAATTTCCTGTTGGTTCATCGGCAAACAGTACTTTAGGTTGCACCATGAAAGCGCGAGCTAAAGCTACCCTTTGTTGCTCACCGCCAGAGAGCTGACTTGGCAAATGTGTTTCACGCCCCTCCAAACCGACCGACTTTAATAACGCCATCGCCCGATCGTTATCTTCACTGTCCCCCCGTAAAATACTCGGTAAAGTGACATTCTCGAGCGCGGTTAAAGAAGGGATCAATAAAAAACTTTGAAACACAAAACCAATAGACTGACTCCGAATAGCTGCTCGTTCTTCATCACCCAACAATGAGAGAGACTGACCCAATAACTCTACATCTCCAGAACTAGCAACATCCAACCCTGCAAGTAATGTCATTAAAGTTGATTTACCCGCACCAGATGTGCCAATAATAGCGATAGTTTCTCCTTGACTGATATCAAGTGAAATGTCATCGAGTATCGTTAATTCAGTTTGATTAGTAACAACACGTTTTGAAACCGAAGTCGCCCTTATCACGGACATAGACATAATGCGCATCCTTTCTATTTTTGTTTTTTTGTTTTTTTCGTATTCAGCTAATAGCAACACCCTATTAATTCTAGGAGATAGCTTAAGTGCTGGATACAACATGTCGGCTGAACAAAGTTGGCCAACGTTGCTTGAACCTATTTTAAATAAACAAGGTACTAAAATATCCGTCATCAATGCCAGTATTTCCGGAGATACAACAGGTAATGGCTTGGCGCGTTTATCAGATTTATTGAACCAACATCAACCACAAACCGTACTGATTGAGTTAGGTGCCAACGACGGATTACGCGGTTTTCCCCCAAATATGGTGACAAATAACCTCACTAGCATGATAAATAAAATAAAAAGTGCTGGCGCAAACCCAGTGCTAATGCAAATTTTTGTGCCACCAAACTATGGTCAGCGCTATAGCAAAGCATTCAGCTCCATATACCCTCAGCTAAGTAGCCAGCATAATGTTCCTTTAGTGCCTTTTTTCCTTGAGCATATCATTACCAAGCCGGAATGGATGATGGCAGATGGATTGCATCCCAAGCCAGAGGCACAACCTTGGATTGCACAATTTATGGCGACTGAGCTCACACCTTACTTATAAATAGCACCTGTTACATTCATAACCTATTTCATATCAATGTTATTGAACAGAATCTGGTTACTATGTAAGCCACATAAGCGATACCCATAGAACTGTAGGATTTTTTATGATTATTAAGCCTGTTATTTCTGGTGTGGTTGCTCGTTCAGCACATCCTTTTGGCTGTGAAGCCGCTGTTTTAGAACAAATAGAATTCATTAAAAAAGCAAAACCAATGACTGATGGCCCTAAGCGAGTCCTGATTCTTGGTGCATCATCTGGTTTTGGGCTAGCCTCACGCATTGCTCTCGCCTTTGGAGGCAATAAAACTCACACTATCGGTGTTTCTTTTGAACGAGGCCCGTCAGAAAAAAGTGTCGGCACTGCGGGTTGGTATAACAACATCTTCTTTAAGCAACAGGCTGACAAAGCTGGCATTAAATCCAAAAATATTATTGGTGATGCTTTCTCACCCGCAGTACGCCAGCAAGTCATTGATTATATAAATGAAGAGTGCGACGGAAAACTGGATCTAATCATTTATAGCTTAGCAACAGGGGTAAGGCCCAACCCAGACACAGGAGAAATGTGGCGTTCCTCTATTAAAACCATTGGTGAATCCGTAACAGGCTCAACCCTTAATCTTGAACTCGATCAATTAGATGAAACAACGGTTTCTGCCGCTAATGAACAAGAGATAGAGGATACTATCAAGGTCATGGGAGGCGAAGACTGGGAAAGCTGGATCGATGATTTGATCAATGCCGATGTTCTGAATGAGGGTTGCCGTACCATTGCTTATTCCTACATTGGTCCTGAAGCCACCTATCCGATTTATCATCAAGGTACATTAGGGCGCGCCAAAATTAATCTTCACCAAACCAGTCACGCGCTAAATTTAAAACTCGCAGGCATAGGTGGCAGTGCATACGCTTGTGTCTGTAAAGCGCTAGTGACGAAAGCAAGTGTCTTCATTCCTGGCTTCTCCACCTACATTCTATCGTTGTTTAAAGTAATGAAAGCCAAAGGGTTGCACGAAGGCTGCATTGAACAAATGCATCGCTTATTCGCTGACATCCTGTACAGTTCTCCCTCACAAATCCCTGTGGATGGTGAGCGCCTAATCCGTATTGACGATCGTGAATTAAGAGAAGATGTACAACAAGAAGTCTCAAAACTAATGGCTTCCATTACCCCTGATAACTTTGCTCAGCTGGGGGATTATGAAGGGTACAAAAAAGATTTTCTTAAACTGAATGGCTTTGGCTTTTCCCATATTGATTATAATACTGACGTTGATTTAAACGCATTAGAACAACTCCATTTCTGATCTTCCTTGCTCTTATTGCAAATTTGACGATTTTAGGTGCAATAAGGGCAAGTTTATCCCTATTTATGTGATACTTAGCTGGATAATACCTAACAGGCAAGCAATAATAAGCGTATGTTCGGTAATTAATAATTATGTGCACTTTGCTATGCTAAAGATCGATCTTTCCTTTCTTGGGTTTGAAACCTTCATTACCATTTCACATTGGGATCAAGGTTTACAAGCTTATACGGTTCATGCCGATGGCTACCATCAACCCGTCGATGGTAATGTCGGTTTTGAGCTGGATGCGATTCGTGAATCAGCTGGCGGTGAAGAATGGATACGCTCTATTCCTGTCGAATACCTAAACGTAGCAGAACCCTATGGCGGAAAAGCCATTCATATGTTGATGCTGGCTGCTCAGTCTTCTTTTTGTTTAGAGCTATTAGAAAAACGCCCTAACCTACTGGCGCTGATTTGTCATCATTTTCCGGCCAACAGCGCGGCCATTAAAACCATCGCTAAAGATGGCCAACGCCATAGCTTAAAAGAACTCAACCTTATCGCTGGCCCAAGCGCACTTCGCTTTCTGGATAAACTGTCTGCTGAAAACTTTGATAACAGCGGAATTAGCTTAATTATTGGTGCCTTGCAAACAGGTCAATATTTGAAATTGTCCCATTATAAAAAAGTCAGCATTTACGAGCTAAGGCTTAACAAACTGATCCCTAAGCTGTCTCAGTCCAGTATTGGTTATTGGTTCCACCACCAGAACAATCAAGCGAAGATTTATACCTCATTCATGAGTAAGTTTCGCTTAGCAACCAAAGTTGGCGATGAAACAAAACCCGATTTATTGCAACAAGCGTTAAATTTCCCTTCGTTTGATGCCCTTAAAACCTACTGTAAAACCATTAAAAAACGAGCTGCCGATGCCGAAACGGCCCGTTTGGCTGAGTTACGTTTGTCGAAAACAGATTATTCCGTTAAATACCCTAACCACTACCCTCGTTCAAACATTGTAGGTACTGATAACATAATTCCGATCGTAGACGCTGAAATGCTACAAGCCGAGCATACTCTATTAAACAACAATGTTATTATTCACCACAGCAACCTATGCTCTTACCGATTTCAAGCATTTCAAGTACTTAAGCCAGTACGAGCGACTGCTATAATTAAAGCAATGATGAACAGCACAACAAAACAAGCGAAACATATTGTGTTGCACCTTATTGGAGCCGATGGTGTTGAGTTATCTGATGAGCTAAAAGACCAGGTCCATTCGGAGCTGGGGCTAAAAGACTAATAAATTGAACTAATCAGCGGCATCATTTCTTGTCGATAAAATGTAAGAGTGCGGCTCAATATTCGCTATACTGTGTGCTCGTCCTTATGTATATCCACAAAAATAAGAAACACTGATTTAATGATGCCATTGCTACCGATTGTATTAACCCTTTCACTTTTAATGAGTGCGCCCGCCTTAGCTCAAACCGAAAATACGGCACCTAACATTCAACAACTAGAACAAGAAGCAACGAATGGTGATGTAAAAGCACAACTCAAACTCGCTTTATTGTTCGATGCTGGCCAAGAAGTTGAGCAAAACACAGATTTAGCCATCAAGTGGTACACGAAAGCGGCAGAACAAAACAGCATTTCAGCGCAATATAACCTAGCCCAGATTTATGAAAATGGTTATGGCGTACCACAAGATGTTGAAGAAGCCATTCGTTGGTTTACCAAATCCGCTACTTTAGGCCACCCTCCTTCACAGTTTAATTTAGGCCACATTTATGAATACGGCGCTCAAGGAAATGAAGTTGGCAATCAAGACTTATTCTTAGCCAAAGTCTGGTACCAGACTGCTGCTGAAAATGGCCATGGTGAAGCAATGGTTGGCTATCAACGTGTGTCTCAACAGCTAACTAACCTGAAGGAAGCGAAACAACGCCAAGAAACCATTGAAGAGTTAAAGGCGACCTTCCACCAAGATGGAAAAAACGAAAAGCTCGGCAGCGAAACAATGACACCACAAACCGTTGCTAACCCGAAAGACAACTCGCACGCACCACTGTGGCTGATCGTTACTCTCGCTATTTTTATCTCATTAACCTTGGGGTTATTAGCCCTAGTATTTAAAAACAATAAGCAACTTAAAACACCAGTTGCAGCCCGTGATACAAAAGAGTTAAAGGCATTAGAGGCTAAGCTAAAAACAGCGGAAGCCGAAATACAAAAACTTAACTCTCAATTAGAAAGTAAAGATCTGCTTATTAAAAAACTTTCTTTTGAAAACAAACTAACCAAACAAACCTCATCAGAGGCACCTGCTTTTAATGCTTTGCAACTCATGGGGTTTGAAAGTATGCCAAGTAAAGCGGAACTGAAATCCAACTACCGAAAGCTTGTGAAAATATACCACCCTGATAAAGGGGCAGATAGCGAAGTCATGGTGAAAGTGAATGCCGCATATAAACAGCTACTGTCTGAAATCGAGTAATGTTAAAAACAGTGCCTTTTAATTAAAAGCTGACATCTACTTCATAAACAAGTGGCGATTAGGATCTTCATTAGTCGCCCATTCCAAGTCAGTTTCACGCTTTTCAAAATAGATCTGCAGCCCATTAAAATACGAAAATGCCACCAGCTCACCTTGCTCACTAAAGGCCGAAAACAAATCATCTTCTGCTTCCACAATTTGCTCTAATAAGGTGATATCACGATTTAACGCCCATTGAATCGCCACAGCAGGAATTAACGTACGATATAAAATCAGCTCTTTAACATCCTCAAGTGCGATATCACGCACTTTATAATGAATGCTACCAGTATCTACTAACCGCTCCGCTTCCGCTTGTTTTTCTTCAACCAACAGCTCTTGCAAGCTACGTAAGTGCTCATCTTTACGCTTAGCAGCATCACCTTGAGTGGCTCGGCAAAAACTGATGGCGTATCCGAGCCTATCTTGCCCGACGATTTCAATAACTTGAGCTAAATACCCCCTATCTAACTGATAGCTCTGACTCAGGCTACGAATCGCAACCAACAAATTCGGATACGTAATCTCATCAAACATCACCTGCTCTGAGCTAATACCAGAGCCAGCCGTAATTCCATCAACACTGATTGGCCAACCTTGAAAATTGATGCGATCTTTCGTAATCAAAAACATTTGCCAAGCACTGCGCTTAAAGCCCTCTAATGCTGCACCAGAAAAATCACACTCCTCAAGTTCTTCCTGAGTCCAATTGGTGCCAACCGCCAACGCTTTATGGTGGCGCTTAGTGAGCTTATCTTTCACTAAGTCACGCAATAGTTCGATGTATGGCACCTGTTCTCCACGACAAAGACCAAAACACTCTTCACAACTTGGCACCTTTAAACGCGGTAATTCCACTGGAAACTGCGAATTAGAAATGAACACCACATCTTTAAAGACAGGCTCACCACAGAACCAGCATTGATTTTTTTGTTCAAAGGGCACATCTAAGCGCGGGATAAGGTCGAGTTCTTTTTCACTTAATCGTGTCGTGCGAGTTTGGTTCATTGTTTCATCAGAGAAGTTATTGATATGCCCCTATGATAGACGAAGCGCCACAATGAAACACCCACTCTTTGACGATCACACTTCAAAATCTAATGTTCGATCTGACGATGACTTCATCCAAGCGATGACTGGAAGAATGGCGATCCTCCATTTTTGTTTTTGGATTTTTAAAAAGCTATTAATAAAAAAACTGTTTTGTTTTGATTGCTTAGGTTCGACACCAAACTCCAAAAAGAGCTGACTTATTGCATCTAAATAGTGGAGTTTATCTTTCAGTGCACTGGAACCATACATCGTGAGCACAAAGTTACGACAAATAAGTTCAATACACTCCTGCTGATGAGCATCAAGTAACCCCGTTTCATACTGGCGAGCTAAAAATGCGCGACTAGAGTCTACCCTACCAAGTAAGCGTTTTTTTTCAGACTGCTTATTTCGACATATTCCACTAGGATTAGCACGATAAAAATACAAACCGCGTTCTATATGTTTAACTTTCGGTTGGCAAAAATTGAAATGATAGCTAAATAGCTCATCCTCAAATAACTGACCACGAGCAAAAATAATATCGTGCTTTTGCAAAAATTGTTTTCGATAGAGCTTGTTGCAAACCGATGTGTTTTCCGCTGGTGATAATCCGCTTAAATGTACCCAACGCGATTGATCGAATTTCACCATATCACAAGAAACACCATCTAGGTTATGCTGAAGGGCTTCAATATAAAGTAAATCAAACATAGACTCATCAACATGATCATCGCTGTCTACAAACCCGATATAACGGCCCTTCGCTTTAAAGACACCGATATTACGCGTTTGTGCTAACCCCATATTCTGAGTATTTTGATAAATCGATAAAGTCACCCCGGCTTTTTCAGCTTCTCCCTTCCATGCTTGTACTTTATCCATTGCTTTATCCGGTGAAGCATCATCAATCACTACAATTTCTAATGTTGCGCTTCCACTTTGTCCGATCAATGAACCTATACATTCATCGATATAAGCTTCGGTATTATAGACAGGTACAACTACCGATACGTCCATAATGCCTCCTAGGCCATATTGTGGCGCAATTTCATCATTCGGCGGCTACTGTTCACCATGAAATAATTTGAAAAACGTAGAATCGGGTTACGGCTAACATCATAAAAACGTTGAATAACATAAGTAGACGCTTTCGACTTCTTACTGTCTCTTAAGTTGTATTTTTTTACCAGGCCGAATAAGAACAATATAAACGCTGACGTATCACGGTAAGCTGATGAAGAATAAGACGAAGTTAAGGCATGATGCGCAATGTACTCTAACATTTTCGATTTATTTTTCTCTAAAATGCCTCTGTACTCCATATCTTTCATAAGCAATAAAAGCATGTCGCTCATTTTTGTTAAGTGTTCATGTCTCTCATCACTTATTTTTTCTTTTTGGCGATAGAATAATAAAAAATCTTCCACATAAGCGACTGAATTTGCATATGAGCTTATTAAATAATTAAAAGCTTGATCTTCAAATTCAGTATTTGGAAAGAAAAAAACCTTATTCTTTTCAATAACACTTCGGCGAAATATTTTATTCGTAATAAACACATTTAAGTAATGAGTAGAAATATCGACTCTATCGTAGTGTTTGTTCGCTGCTATGGTTGATGCCTGAGTTAAATGACAAAATGCCATATCACTATTTTCAGATGTTGCTGTGTAATGCAATTTTTCAAACATGGTGGAGTGTGCATAGCAATGACTGTCGAGAAACCCTATAAACTCCCCTTTTGCCTTCGACATACCCATGTTTCTCGCACAAGAGAGCCCACTTCTTTTAGATAAGATGACTTGCTTACAACGGTGGGGAAATTGCTCGCAATAGTGCTCAATAATAGATGCACTTCTATCAGTACTACCATCGTTTACTATGATAATTTGAATCTCTGCTAGAGTTTGATTAATGAGTGAATCTAGACATTGAGCCAAATATTGAGCACCGTTATAAACAGCTACGATGACACTGACTTTCGGTTGTGATCTTACCATCACCACTCTCCATCTCTGTACGAATAACATAAACAGGGCAAATTCCTTGCCAAAATCCATAAAATTCCTAATGGAGAACGATTTTCGATGATAAAACCGTGTTTTCATCCTCTTTTCGTATGTATTTTCCTTGTCGCTGCCATCATTTTTTCGCTGGGATTAATCCTTTTCACCATTCATCAAGTTTCTGATTTGTGGGAATTTGATATTGCTTTCGCCTTAATGAACGCAACCTCTTTTCTCTTATTTGTTGTCACTCTGCTTTTCTTAATCACGCAACGTTGGCGTACCAGTTTATTCCTTTTTTTTACACTGATACTCATCCAGTCTCAGAGCAATGGCTCTTATATTTCCAATAAATTTGCAAAACGAGGCGCTTTTTGCCAAAACGAGTTTCATATTCTGCAATTTAATCTGTCTTACTTCAGCCACGCATATAAAAGTTTGCTCTCCCATTTAAAGTCGCAGAATTACGATTTAATCGCACTCCAAGAGGTCAGTCCGAATCAAGGTAAACTGTTAATTAACAAGTTAAGGGAGGAATATCCATACCAGATAGGTGGTACGCCTATTATTGGTTTTCCGAGTGGCCAACTTCTTTTAAGTAAAAGTCCTTTTATTGAATTTAAGATCCATGGGGCTCAAGGTGAAAACCAGCTTATTTCAGCCTTATGGCAAAGCCCTAACTATGAACCAATCCATCTCATTGCTGCCCATGCACCATCGCCACGGTCGAACCAATTATGGCAACAACGAAACCAAACATTACACCGTATTGAGCGACTTTTTGAACGCTATAATTTACCCAATATCATGGTAATTGGCGATCTCAATACACCTCCGAATAGCCAGTACTATCAGAAAACCTTTCACGAACTCCAAGACAAACCAGTCATAAGCTGGCCTAACATTGAATATTTAGGACAATTTATCGGAGTCGCTATTGATCATTTATTGGTATCATCACCGCTCACTTTATGTCATCGCGAAGCGGTTTCTGAATTACGCTACTCTGATCATTTTGCCATTGTTTCTAGTGTCTCAGCTAAGATTTCCGATTAAGCAACGGCCTTTTGAATGTCATGTTGTCCATCGCAATGGTTAAGCCAAATAAGATATACAAAGGCCAACTAAACCCTTGGGTTAAAAATGTACCGCTAACACAAAACCCAACCACTCCACCCAATATGGCTTCAGCATAAGGAGCTAGATGGGTATCGTTTTGTCGGTGATATAAAACCAGCCTCATCGATAGCTTTACTAACATTCCTACAAAAGCTAAAAACAAACCCATTCCGATAAAACCCGTCTCCGCGAGAACTTGAAACCAAGTGCTATGAACAGCATGATTTTTACCATCCCAATGAGAGCTGTAAAAATAGTAGTTTGGTACAAAGTTTTGTGGTCCGACTCCTGTTAAGGGATCAGCGACTGCCATTCCTACGGCAGCTCCCCACGCATAAATACGCCCCATCGCGGATTCATCAATCCCCTCTTCTTGCGCCCCTCCAGATTGGCGGCCAGAAATGCCTGCTGCGGCCATTAAAATCATAAGCGCAAGCCCACCGCCAACAATAAGTAAGGCTTTATTTCTCACTCTTGCGTAAACATACACCCCTAGCACAGCAACAAACCCTAACAAGCCTCCTCGACTTTGTGTTGCAATGATCGCAGAGCCGAGTAAACACACCACAAGAAAACCAATAACACGCTGCCAAGTGGGTAAAGATTTTGCAAAAAAGACAGAAAAAGCAAACGAGATAGGGAAAGTCAGCACCAGAGAAAGGTCATTGGGATCACCTAAAACGGAGCCAATATCTCGGCTAATCGTCACCCGAGTCCCTTCAACAAGCCCAATTCCCATCGCTTTATTCTTAAGTGCCACGATCGCAATGGCAGAGCTACTGATCAAGATCCCCCAAGTTAATATCACAAACTCTTTATGTGTCTTCACTAGCATCGAGACCATAAATGACATTAAGATCACTTTGATATACACACCATTAAGCATGGCAAACGACTCAGGTCGATTGGTGGCAAATACACCGCATATGTAGACCCATAAAGCAAAAAATAACAGTAACTTACTTTCTTTTTTTAACTCAATAACTTCCTCTTTATTCAACCAAAGATGCAGCGAAAAACCTGCGATGGTCGCTAGTGCAAACAACTGTGGAATACGAAATGGCATCAAGACAGGAAACGCTTCGTGTATTCTAAAATAAGAAAATAAAATAAAGCCTAAGCAACTAAAGTAAGTCATTGGCATTAATAAGATCACCGCAAATGGCAACAAAATCAACCCAGCCATAAATATAGGCTGACCTGTCACATACCAAATACAGCCCAGTAAAAGAGAAGCGCAAAGGGCAATACTGGCTTGAAAGGAAGCGCTATCCATTTATTTTTCTTCTTTTTTTAAAAAGCCAGTCAAGTAACGGTTCAAGATCTAATATCTTGCTCATCACACCATATAGAAGTATTAATACTGAAACGATCAAAAAATACCCGCCATAGAAATACGTAGGTATATAAGTAACAGAAGCTACACTGGCTATAATCATAAATATAAACAGAGGTATTAATTTATGATAAGAATATGAGATGTAGACTCTCTTTTGGCTTAATACTAAAAAGACCAAAAATCGACCTAAGAAAATAAGATTTAGAGTAATCACCAAACCAAGTATTCCCACCTCTTTTATGGTAAAAAAGTACAGCCCTAACGCAATAACAGCAAAACTAAAGTTCACCATGGGAACAGAAACTGGATTTTCAGAAATATAGCAACCGACATCAACAATGCCCGTTAATAATTTCCAACAAAAAGCCAGACATAAAATAGGTAAATAAATAAGTGAAGCATGATATTCAACGGGAGTGACTAAAGTCACTAATGTAAATCCAACCGCAGTGCCTAGAAAAATAACACTCAGCGTAGAAATAATCAGCTGCTGATGGAGATATAAAGCCCTATCTAAATTTGCTTTATCTTTTACTACTTCGAAACGTTTTGGCATCCACCATGTTTCAATAGCCCCCACAACCGTTGCCACCATTTCCATTATCTTCATCGTAATCGCGTAACTAGCGAGTAAAGAAGGCCCTAATAAATTGCTAAGTAGCAAACGATCGAAACCTTGTACTGCGAACATACACAGTGATGCCGCAATCATGTAGGACTGATAACGGATAATTTTAATGATTAACGAAAGATCAAACGCCCCTGATAACTTATGCCTACAAAATCCATAAGATAAAATAAGACCTATACTATTAGACAGTAATGATGCGATAAGAATCGACTTTATTCCAAAGCCAGAACTTAGAAGCCCGATGGACAGAATAACCTGGGTTAGAGATTGGGTAATGGAAAGGTAAAAATACTCTTTTGAACGCTCTTCAATACGTATCCAAATATAGAATGGCGGTTGCAGCATCATTACCCATACCGTGCATGCAACAATAACCTTTATGGATGGTTCAAGTTCAGCTTCAATTGATAATAAAACATCAAAGCTTAGCCAAATAATCAGAGATAATATTGCCCCGTAACATAAGCTCACAAGCACAGCAGAGGTCAATAGCTGACAACGTTCATTATCTGTTGTTGTTAGTGAATAGAAACGCGGTAAAGCACCACCCGCAATTTCCAGTAAAGAGATAAGAGAAAGTGTGATTAAGATGGTTTCTAAAATACCAAACTCGGTGACAGACAGATACGACGTCGTGAACGGGAGCAACAATAAGCCAATGCCTTTTTGCATTAGAATAAGCACACCGTATGTCAGTATGTCTTTAGCGGTTTTCCCTAACGCCCTCATAGCTGATCCTTACACTATGCTTATCAATAATAACTTATTCAATGCAAGTTAATTGCCAGCTATTGACTAAATGACGTAAAAACATAAAGACAAAACTCTACATAAATAACTGATTAAACATTGAATAGTGATAATTCAAACCAGAAAGAAAAACTATATAATCCGAATATTAAGCCTACTTATTAATACTTTTATGTCTATTAATTTGCGTACTATTTTGCAAATAATAGAGGATTTATCTTTCTGTAATATCATGGATTGAGTGACCAACTTCACCCCTGTCTTCATTCATTAAATAGTCATTAATTGCTATTGCTGCTGACCGAAACATACGGTTATTCCCTTCTAATGAATCTGCATAAGAAAATCCGCGCTCAGAATAATGGTTATACGTATGCTCATCTTTTAACTTAATAATACACTCTTTAATTTCATGAAAGTTTCCAGGAGACACCATCATCGCCATATCATTAGTTAATAAACCATTGGTTGATGCACCCTTGGTAATAATACAAGGCTTCTTAAAGTACATTGCTTCCAAATAAACACTAATTCCTGCGGGTTGAATAGCATCATATTTTATAGGAATGGCAACAACCCACGCTTGAGACAGATAACCATAATATTCTTCACGACTGAGCTCCTCACGAATGACTATGACATTATCTGGTAAATTAAACTCATTTAATTCTGCATTATGTTCTATTTGCCTAGCATAACTTAGCAAGATGACCAGCTTTACATCTAATCCGCGCACAGCCTCAACCAATGTATTATAATCACGTTGGCTAGCCCCACAACTAATGATCATATTATTTGATTTATTACTCGATTCCATCCCATAATTATTCGCTTTGAAGGGACTGTATAGTCTAGGAACATCCTTTATTCCATATACATAATCATACCCACTAAGGTCTTTATGTATGGTAATTAATACACTGATTTTCTTTAATGCCCAAGACTTTATCGGTAATAAAGTCCTCTGCTTTAAAGAATTGGGCCTAGCAAGAACCAAATCAAAGTAAATTATTCTCATTTTTCTATTCAATATTGCTTTAATCAGTGCAATTAATATATAAGTCGTACTACTAGGGCAATAAAAAATAGCAGTATGGCTTTTTATTAGTGACCATACTTTTTGAAAAAATGAAAAATCAGAATTTAACAACACTACTTCATGACCATTTTCCAAGTTAACTAATCGTTTATACATCGCTTCATTATCTGTTACCCATGTGTTTCGCTTATTCATTTTGCCCCCTAAATTTATTCGAAAATATGATAAACAAAGACTGTTTAGATTAAGGATTTAAAATACATCAGTTAATTTAACTATTCCCTCAGATTAGAACAAGTTCATCTAAACTAAATAGATATATTGTCTTCAATGGTATTAGAAAGTTTTTTAGCTTGAATATCCGATGTGAATAATTGATTAACACGATGGTATGAACATGTCGTCATTATGTCTATTTCATGTTTTTCCATTCCCTTTAACTGTAATATTGCTTGAGCTAAAGATTTAATATTGTCGGGTTCAATACGAATGGCACACTCTTCCGTTAGCATTTCTTTACAGCCCATAAAATAAGTAGTGATAATTGGTAGCCCCATCGACATCGCTTCCTTAATTATCACAGGCCCTGTATCACGATCACCATTAGTGGCCATTCGAAAAGGCATCACCAGTGCAGAATATTCACAACTGTGCTGACTTAACCACGTCGATTGCTTTGAGCCGAGAAAGTTTACCCATTTTTCAAGATTTAACTCCCTACATATCTCTTGAAGCTGACTTTTCAAAACACCATCGCCCACAATATCTAAGTGAGGTCGTTGTGCTTCCTTAATCAAACATAGCGCATATATAAGGTTATCTACTCCTTTCGTTTCACATAATCGCCCGACAAAAATAAGCCTACCTTGTTTGTTATATGCCTTAGAAGACAAAGGAAAGCGATTGGCTTCAATGCCACAATAAATTAATTCCACATTCGCATGCGGTGACTGTTTTTTGAAATCCAACAACATGTCTTTGCAAACTGCAACGGAAAAATCCACAGATTCTAATTTCAAACGTAAATCCGCTGGGGACGCATACACATCATAACCATGGCCCACAAATGATACACTGGCCCCACAAAAGCGGGCGGCGACAATAGCGATTGCTGCTGTATGCTGAGCAAAATGAGCATGAAAATGATTACATCCTTGCTGCTTGGCCAAATAAGCCAACTTTAATCCCGACCAAATTAACGAATGAAATCGTAACCCTTTTTGTTTAAAAGCGAAGATAAGACCACTGATGAAGCTTTTTTTAAGGCAAAACAAACCTTTAAGATTCGAATTCATGTGATAGGTGTTAAGATAAATAGCTCTACGTCTTAAAGGTTCATCATGGCATTGATATTCCACTTGATCATCAGCAAGTGCAAATGGCGTGACTTCATGACCACAACGTTCCATTGCTCGTATCTCCGTACCAACAAAAGTCTCAGACAGCACCGGAAAGCTCGATAAAACATACGCTATTTTTCTCATATTCATGTCCATTTATTCACTGCTATGAACACCATCAAAGCAATTAATATTCCAGCTTAAATTACTGCTATCGAAAATACCTATACTTCATAACAGGGAATAAATTTTGCTACGCGGAACCTAACCCCGTTCGTCTATGAGGTGCTATATGAACTATTTTGTTCCAGATTGCAGCGTTATCATTCCTTCTCACAATGCGATCCAATATTTACCCAAAGCACTGCTTTCCATTCAAGGGCAACATATTAAAGAAGTGGAAATTATCGTTGCTAACGACAACTCAAATGATGGCACACAGGAATGGTTGGAAACACATAAGGTGATTTACCCCAATTTAAAAGTGCTCAATCTACCTGGTGTTGGACCTGCTAAAGCGCGTAATGAAGCCATCAAAGCAGCCACAGGCACATACATCGCTTTTCTTGATGCCGACGACACATGGCAGTCAGGTAAACTACTAAAACAACTCACCTATATGCAACGCAACCCCGATGTTGTGTTGAGCTTTACAGATTATCGCCATGTTTATAATGATGGTAAATTTGGTCATACCTGCTTTAGCTCTTGGCCACAATTTGCTAAACAACTTACGAAAGACCCCGACTTTAGAATATTAATTAACGCTAAGAGCCAAATATTTGCAGAAAATGTGATTGGCACTTCCACTGTTGTATGTCGTAAAGACGCTCTGCTTCGTGTTGGGTTATTTGATCCTAATTTACCTTCCGCAGAAGATTGGGACCTATGGCTAAAACTAGCAAATATTGGAAAATTTTCCCTAACCGAACGCTGCCATACTCAATACCTAGTCCACGCAGGCTCCGAAACCAGCAAAGATGACGCGAGATTAAAAGCCATTGAAATGATTCAACGCCGACACAGTAAAGAGAATGTGAAAACATGGGCAAAACGCATAGCAAGTGTGGGCCTTAGTGTGGGTAAAGCCGAATTTTGGCTTGCGAGACAAAAGCCATTAAGAGCCCTGCCATACCACATAAAAGCACTCTGCTTAGCGCCCGATCAACGCCGATTACGAGAAACACTCGCAGATCTTAAAAAGCTCACTGTTTAAAACGACATACCTACTGGTTCTTTATGATGCTAAGGAAAGATTTCAAACATCTTGCAATAACCAAAGCTTCTTCAGGTCTGTCTATTCAGTATAAAAAATAAAGGACATGGGTTAACCGAATGGACATTGAAATTTACATGCCCTGTAACCCCGACTGGCTATGCAATACTATCGGGGGGATTTACATTATCGGAGCAATAGTTGGTGCTATTGCTTTTATCTTACTTTTGCGGCGAGAATACAAAAAATTAACAAAAAGCAAACCTTTGCGTAAAAATAAAGTGTCGGATAGACATCAAAAAAAGTAACTAACAGTTGCAAAATGCCTTTCATTTGTTACGGTTCTGCCGCCTGTCTAACTTGGCTTAAATCATAATTGTTCCATAAAATTGCGATTTAATTGTCATATCCACCCTATAGACTGGCCGTGTTTGTTAACCATAACGCCTTAACAGACAAGAGAAAATATAATAGAAGAGAGGCAAATTATGTTTAGCATTGAAGGTATTTGTGATTGGTGTCATCAACCAGCGATGGTTCTACAGTTAAACTACTGTGATGGTATTAAGCACCACTCCTGCGAAAAATGTAACGACTACGCAAAACAAGATGTTCGTCAATTCAATCTAGCCGAAATGGCCTTAAGAGATCAAAACAAAGACTAAGATTTCCAACACAGTCATATGGCTGAGCGGAATTCATTACCTACATCGTGAAATAATGAAGTCCGCTCACAGATACACTTAAGCTTCGTTATAAACGAATCCCTCCATCCGTTTCTAACACCCGCCCTGTGTAATAATCATTTTCAATAATAAATCGCACACTCTGTGCAATCTCTTGTGCTTCACCCAAACGGCCCAATGGCACCATTTGTTTTAAACGCTCACGAGCTTCTGGCTTCATACCGTCTGTCATAGCTGTTTTAATTACACCGGGAGCAATTGCTGCTGCGCGTATACCATAACGACCAAGTTCTTTTGCCCAGCATACTGCCATCGTGGCAACCGCTGCCTTAGACGCAGAATAATTGGTCTGCCCCATGTTACCAGCCCGAGAAACACTGGAAATATTAATGATGACTCCATGCCTTCCGGTTTCAATCATTCTCACTGCCGCTTCACGACCACATAAAAACGTTCCAGTGACATTCACATCCATCACTGCTTGAAAATGATCCAACGACATTTTAGTCACTTCATCGTTTTTCACTTTCACTAACATTCCATCGCGCAATAAGCCAGCATTGTTGATCAGTCCATCAAGGTGACCAAAATCATGAACAATCCGCTGAAAAACGTTTACAACTGCTTCTTCATCACTCACATCCATGCAATACATGACGGCCTTAACGCCCTCTTCATGACACAAAGTCGAGGTTTCCAATAAGCCTTCTTCATTCAAATCAATTAATGCGACTTGAGCCCCTAATTTCGCCAGTGTTATCGCCATTTCTCGGCCTAACCCTTGACCTGCCCCTGTAATGGCAAATACTCCGTTTTTTACTTCCATACCGCGTTTACATCCTATTTATGGCTGAAAAATTCAAACAGACTTGAAAAATCCCGCTCTTCATTTCCGTTTGAATTGTGTATGGCGTACAAATTCCTTGCCAGTGTTCCCATCGGAATCGATGACTGACTTTGAATTGCAGCCTCCATGGCTAAGCCTAGATCCTTCACCATTAATTTGCCCATAAATCCACCACGATAGTCATTACTAGAGGGCACATTCTCCATGATCCCAGGGCACGGATTGTAGACTTCTAAAGCCCAATTTTTCCCTGAACTTTGCAGCATAATGTTCGTCAAGACTTTTGGATCAAGCCCATGATCTATACCAAGATTTAGTGCTTCACAAGTCCCCACCATTAGGGTCGCAAGCATGATGTTATTACAGATTTTTGCAAGCTGCCCTGCTCCTGCTTCTCCGGCATGAAAAACATTTTTCCCCATGACCTCTAAAATCGGTTTTGCTTGTGAAAAATCGCCTTCTGAGCCACCAACGATAAACGTTAATGTGCCCGCGGCAGCTCCAGCAACACCGCCTGAAACAGGTGCATCTACAAACCCGATACCACGTTTACAAGCTTCGTGAGCCATTTGTTTTGCTGTAGCAGGATCGATAGTGGAAGAGTCGATAATAAAGGTCTTATCATCGATTAAAGAGAAAACTCCGGGACCATCGTCGTTATCTAAATACACTTGGCGAACATGCTGACCCGCCGGTAACATCGTCAGCACAATACTCACTTTATCGACAACAGAAGTCAGATCTGAACACGCAATCGCCCCGTGCTCTGCAACTTTTTCTATCGCTTTAGGATTCAAATCAAACACATTGACTTGATAACCCGCTTTTAGCAAATTAATGGCCATTGGAGCGCCCATATTACCTAAACCAATAAACGCGACTGTTTCCATGTTCAACTCTCCTTTTAACCTTGAATATTAGATTTATTATTGAAGATGTTGCAAAGGGTGAAATTCACTTGGCCACAGAGAAGTAAACAGATCATCGATATCGCTGACATCTACCTCTTCTATGCTGCTGTATTTCCAGTTGGGATCTCCACATTTATCGATAAGTAAGGCTCTCACCCCTTCTTTAAATTCACCAAACAAGCCACTTTTTACCGATAAGGTAAGCTCAATCTGAAACGCCTCTGCCAAGCTGGATTCTTGATATTGCGTCATTTGTCGGTAGCAAATATGAGCCGATATTGGGCTGCCTTTTGATAAGTTATCTTTTGCGTTTTTCAACCATGGTTCTGTGCCTGCTATTTGCTGAATGTTGTTATACACACCACTTAAACTATCGGCTGATCCTGCTGCTTGAATTTGCTCTAAAAACGGCATTATCTGAGAAGAAGGGAGCTCAACAGGGTTTTGCTCTTCCAAAGCAATTAATAACTCTGTTACTCGTATGTGGTCTAAATCGCTACTAAGATCGCCGAGTTGATCACCACCTACCCATGCATTACGCTGTAATAAATTAAGTAAGTTTTGGTAGGTATCCGGAGAAACCATATGTTCAGCTAGCCCGAGCTGCTGCACATCGGTGGCGTTCAATCTTGCCCCTGTTAGACCTAGAAACAAACCAACCCCTTCTGGCAATTGATTTAAAAACCACGTCCCGCCAACATCTGGGTACAAACCTATGGTTATTTCTGGCATAGCCAAGCGGGTTGCCGGCGTAATCACACGATGACTGGCTCCAACAAACAAACCAATGCCACCACCCATCACAATACCGTGCCCCCACACAATAATGGGCTTTTCGAAGGTATGAATTAAATAGTCACATTCATATTCCACTGTAAAGTAATGAGTAAGCTGGGTTTTGATCTGCTCATCAGACTTGGCTTCCGACATCACTTGGTACATAGAACGAATATCGCCACCTGCACAGAAAGCCTTTTCTCCCGTTGCTTTTAGCACAACACAAACAAATTTAGGGTCTCCTTGCCACTCTTTTAATTGGTGCTTGAGCTTTTCAAGCATGGTTAAAGACAGAGCATTTAAAGAAGCCGGATTATCGAGCTCTGCTATGCCAACCTTATGACCATCCATGCATTCTAACTCTGAAAAGTTAACCGTTCCCGACATAAGACTTCCTTCTTATTGTTGTAATACGTCATCATAATCATGTCTTATCTATGCGCTATTTGTTTTTCCATTCTGGCTGTCGTTTTTCTAAAAAGGCATTTACTCCTTCAGCTTGATCTTTCGTGTCAAACAAACCTACAAACAGCTCTCGCTCCATCCTTAGTCCATGATGCATGGGTGCAGTGCGAGTTTGCTGGATAAGCTGCTTACATACAGTGACCGCCGGAGGTGATTGATTAGCGACTTTATTTGCTAATGCCATCGCCGAAGAAAAGCTTTCCCCTTTATCGACGACCTCTTCAACTAAGTTTAATGTTTTCGCGACATCTGCATTTACTCGTTCACCGCACAAGATCATCCGTTTAGCCCAGCCCTCCCCGACAATACGAGTTAGATGTTGGGTTCCACCAGCACAAGGCAATAAACCAACAGACGCTTCCGGTAACGCCATCACCGCTTGCTCTTCTGCGATACGAATATCACAGGCTAGTGCCACCTCTAACCCGCCCCCCATGGCGTAACCGTTAATGGCAGCAATGGAAACCCCTCTAAAATTAGAAAGCGTTTCAAATGCCAAGCCAAATTTTTGTGCCATTTCTACCGCGATGGTTTTATCACCACTGGCAAACAGATTAAGATCCGCCCCTGCTGAAAAGAATTTTTCGCCTTGCCCCGTTATCACTAAAGCATAAACTGATGCGTCTTTGTTTAACGCTTCTATTAAGGCAGTTAAACCCATTAAACTCTCAGCAGTCCATGTATTGGCTGGTGGGTTATTCATCGTAATAACTGCCACATGATCATGCATTTCTACCAGTAAACCTTCTGCATGAGGTAATGGAGGAGCCGACTTCGTAACTTGCTTTCCTTTCTGAGACTTTTTACTGGATTTTGCCATTACATGATCTCCGTACCTTCTGTCAGTAATCGCCGAGCAATAATAACTCGCATGATTTCGTTGCTGCCTTCTAAGATCTGATGAACTCGAACATCACGGAAATACCGCTCCAACGGGTACTCTTTAATGTATCCATAACCACCAAAGATCTGTAGAGCTTGGTCACACACTTGGAAACCCACATCAGTCGCAAATCGTTTCGCCATGGCACAGTAAGTCGTTCGTTCGCTGTTTTTCTGATCAAGCTTGAACGCTGCTAACCGTACCATCTGCCTAGCTGCCACTAACTCAGTTGCCATGTCTGCCAGCTTAAATTGTAGCCCTTGAAATTGAGAAAGCGGCTGCCCGAACTGTTTTCTATCATGCAAATATTGCGTCGCAAGATTTAGAGCTTGTTGAGCTGTTCCCACCGAGCAGGTTGCAATGTTCACTCGCCCACCATCTAAACCCATCATGGCGAACTTAAAACCTTCACCTTCTTTGCCGAGTAAATTTTTTACAGGCACTTTCACTTTATCCAGTGTTACAGTTCTTGTTGCTTGGCAATTCCACCCCATTTTCGGCTCTTTTCGACCATAGCTGATTCCTTTACTGTCCGCTGGCACCACAAACGCCGAAATTCCTGAAGCACCTGAGCCTCCTGTTCTTGCCATCACAATTAATACATCCGTATCACCTGCACCTGAAATGAATACTTTTGAGCCAGACAGTACGTACTCTTCCCCTTCATGTGTAGCACTTGTGGTAAGAGACGCAGCATCAGAGCCTGCGTTCGGCTCCGTCAAACAATACGAAGCCAGTAAATCACCAGTCACTAATTTAGGAACAAGCTCACTGGCTAACTCTTCTTTCGCAAAGCTGGCCACCATCCAAGTCGCCATATTATGAATGGTTAAATAAGCCGTCGTTGCAGTACACCCCATAGCCAGCTGTTCAAAAATAATGGCGGCATCCAACCGACTAAGCCCCAAACCGCCATACTGCTCCGGTGTATAAAGTGCCAAAAAACCAAGCTCACCAGCTTCTTTAATGGTCTGCTTTGGAAACAGGGCTTCTTCATCCCATTGAGCGGCATAAGGCGCTAAAGATTGTGTCGCAAACTGGCGAGCCGTTTCAGCAAAGGCCAACTGATCATCATTTAAGTCAAAATCCATATTCACTCCTTATTTGAAATCCAGCCTTGTTACTTCAAATCAAGCTACCTCAAATGAATGGTCATGTTTGGCCCTGTTGGAATGTCTTCATCAAACCAGCGGGATGTCACGGTTTTCGTCTCGGTATAAAAACGAACCGCTTGCTTACCATAAGCGTGTAGATCACCATAAAAGCTGCCTTTCCAGCCCGTAAAAGAGAAAAATGGCAATGGCACAGGTACGGGAACATTGATCCCTACTTGGCCAACTTCGATTTGATGTTGGTATTTTCGCGCAGCCGCACCACAAGCCGTAAAAATAGAAGTCCCGTTGCCATAAGGGTTGTTGTTCACAAGCTCAATGGCTTCATCAAGCGTGTCCACTTCTAACGTCACCAGCACTGGACCAAAGATCTCTTCGTTATAAATGGACATGTCGGTGTTCACACCCGTAAAGAGTGTCGGCCCTACCCAGTTGCCTTTAGGGTAGCCTTCCACCACACAATCGCTGCCATCCAGAATACAATTGGCACCTTCTTTTTTACCTCTTTCAATAAACCCAAGCACTCTTCGTTTGGCTTGTTGGCTAATAAGCGGGCCATAACCTGCATTGTCGTCATTCCATGCCCCGGGTTGGACTTTTTCCATGGCCGCTTTCAGATCTGGAATCCACTCTTTGGTATCACCAACAAACACAGCGACAGAAATAGCCATACAACGTTGGCCTGCTGCCCCCACCGAAGAACCCACTAAATTGTTGATGACCTGTTCTTTATTCGCATCAGGCATGATCACCATGTGGTTTTTAGCCCCAGCAAAGGCTTGTACACGTTTGAGGTTCTTGGTGCCTTGCTGATAAATGTATTGGCCCACCGGAACAGAGCCCACAAACGAAACCGTACGTACTCGTTTATCCATCAATAATTGGTCCACTTGCGATTTTCCACCATGAACCAGTTGCAATACCCCTTCTGGTGCACCTGCCAAATAAAACAATTCCACCAAACGCACAGCGGTAAGTGGCACTTGCTCCGATGGTTTTAAAACAAACGTATTTCCCGACGCGATAGCCATAGGAAACATCCACAACGGGATCATGGCAGGAAAGTTAAACGGCGTAATACCGCAACAGACACCAAGGGGCTGAATATAAGAGTAACAGTCTATCTCACTTGCCACATTTTCTACGGTTTCTCCCATCATCATGCTGGCAATATTGGCAGCTTGCTCGACTACCTCAATACCTCGCCATACATCCCCTTTTGCATCAGCAATAGTTTTACCGGTTTCAAACGACAACACTTCGGCAATTTGATCGTGGTTTTCTTTCAATAAATGCTGGTAGTTGAGCATCAACCTTGCCCGCTCAGGCACTGGCACATTCTTCCATGTAGAAAAAGTTTGTTTGGCGTAATGAATCGCTCTGTCTATTTCAGACTCCGTAGAGCATGGTACTTCTGCGATCACATCATTAGTGGCTGGGTTAGTCACTTCTATCCATTCTTTAGCTTCTGATTGATAGAACTGCTCTTCCAAATACATAGGTACACGGTTTGTCATCTTTCTTATCCTTTTGCGATGGCATTGCGCTGCTACAAAAAAGTGAGAACAAAATAGCGTTCAACAACATACATTGTTCAAGCAAGTATTAAGGAACCTCTACGGCAATCGCGGTGGCTTCACCGCCACCAATACATAAGGAAGCTATCCCCTTATGCTCACCTCTTTGTCGTAAGGCATGAATGAGCGTCACGATGATCCTTGCACCGCTCGCGCCAATGGGATGGCCAAGAGCACAAGCACCACCATGAACATTAACCAGATCAGGGTTCAGTTTTAACTCTTTCACGGCATACTGAGTGACCATGGCAAAAGCTTCATTGATTTCCCATAAATCCACGTCTTCCACACCCCACTCCAATTTATCTAGTAATGATTCAATGGCAAATTTAGGGGCGATCGTGAACTCACCAGGAGCACGTGCGTGCGTGGAATGCCCTTTAATAATGGCAAGTGGTGCCAAACCCTGTTTTTTCGCTTCTTCACTGTCCATTAAGATCAATGCCGCAGCACCATCAGAAATAGAACTTGAATTAGCCGCAGTGACAGAACCCGCGGCATGCCCATTAGAACTGTGTTCAACAAAAGCGGGTTTTAAATGGGGAATTTTTTCTTCATTGACGGTAAATGGGGCTTCATCATGCTCAACCATAGTTGAAGTACGGCGCACGGTGAGCTTAATGGGATCGACTTCAGCGTTAAACCACCCGGTTTCAATCGCCTTTTTTGCACGACCAAGTGAGAGCAACGCCCACTCGTCCATCGCTTCTCTGCTGAAATGGTACTCATCTGCGGCCTTTTGAGCATACACGCCCATCAACTTGCCCTCGTACGCATCTTGAAGGCCATCCCAAAACATATGATCACGTACTTCTCCGTGGCCTAAGCGCATGCCTTTGCGGGCAGCAGGCATAAAATACGGGGCATTACTCATGCTTTCCATGCCACCAGCCACCACGGTTTTAAGCGACCGTGACTGAATCAAGTCGTATCCCAACATGACAGACTTCATGCCCGAGCCACACACTTTATTCAACGTGGTACATGGCACGGAATAAGGAATATTCGCTCCTATAGCGGCCTGACGAGCAGGAGCCTGACCACACCCAGCGGGTAATACGCACCCCATGAACACTTCATCGATACGCTCAGGAGGAAGGTGACTCTGCTTTAAGACACTGCGAATAGCATGCGCGCCTAATTCAGGTGCAGAAAGAGAACTTAGGCAACCTTGAAAACTGCCCATAGGTGTACGTTTTGCGGCTACTATCCAGACGGTATTTTCCATGACCTGACCTACATTCGTTGAGGTTGATTATGTGTTTTCACAACCTAGAAACTGAATTTTCGTCTGCCAATCTTTCGTACTACACATTCCCGATTCTGACAGAAACTGTAATTTCATCGAATAATTTTTTGCGCCTATGAATTAGTCTTACTAACATTTACGTAAACGTCAAGTTTGCAACATCGCTTTATCTTTAGCTTCAAAATCAAGTGCCATCAGCACCGCAACGATAACAAGCTAGCAAGGAGAAATACCTATATGGACACCTTTAAAATCAGTGAGCTGGCTAATGAATTTAATATTACAACACGCAGTATTCGCTTCTACGAAGATGTGGGCTTGATGTATCCAGAGCGTAAGGGCAGCACTCGAATTTACAACCATAAAGACAAAATTAGGCTCAAACTTATTCTTCGTGGTAAACGCTTAGGTTTCTCACTGGCCGAGATTCGTGAGCTACTTGAAATGTACGATGCCAACAAAAATACCGAGCAATTAACCCAAATGATTGAGCTTATCGATCAAAAAAAAATAGCCTTACAGCAACAACTCAATGACATTAACGCCGTAATGAATGAACTTAATCTTGCTCAGGAGCGCTGCCAAAATGCACTGCTGGATATAGACAGTTCAACACCACCACACTTAGCCAGTTAACATTTTTAATCTGGTCAATAACAACATTAAGGAGCGGCTATGCAATCGACTTATACCCCCTTAAACTTTGGGTTGGGGGAAACCCTCGACATGCTGCGCGAACAGGTCAATGGATTTGCAAACGGTGAAATAGCCCCTCTGGCAGCCGATATCGATCAGCAAAATGCCTTTCCAAATCATCTATGGGAAAAACTCGGTGAAATGGGCTTACTCGGCGTCACCGTTTCCGAACAATATGGTGGTGCAAATATGGGGTACCTTGCCCATGTCATTGCAATGGAAGAAATCAGCCGAGCTTCCGCCTCTGTCGCCCTTAGCTACGGTGCGCACTCCAACCTGTGTGTTAACCAAATTTTTCGTAATGGTACTGCTGAGCAGAAACAAAAATATTTACCAAAACTCATTTCAGGTGAACACATAGGCGCGCTTGCCATGAGCGAAGTGAACTCAGGTTCTGATGTGGTTTCCATGCAGTTAAAAGCGGAAAAAGATGGTGATGATTTTGTTCTGACTGGCAACAAAATGTGGATCACCAATGGGCCAGATGCGCATGTGTTGGTGGTATACGCCAAAACAGAGCCGGAGCTTGGATCTCATGGCATTACCGCTTTCATTATCGAAAAGGAATTTGCGGGGTTTAGCACCGCACAAAAGCTCGACAAACTCGGCATGCGCGGATCGAATACCTGTGAACTGGTCTTTAATCAATGCCGGGTTCCCACCACAAATGTACTGGGCGAGTTAAACAAAGGCGTACGAGTTTTAATGAGCGGCCTTGACTATGAACGTGTGGTGCTTGCCGCAGGCCCACTTGGGATCATGCAAGCCTGCATGGACTTAGTTGTGCCCTATATCCATGACAGAAAACAGTTTGGCCAATCTATTGGCGAATTTCAGCTGGTACAAGGAAAGATTGCCGATATGTACAGCAGAATGAACGCAGCCAGAGCTTATTTATACGCAGTAGCCGCCGCATGTGATCGTGGTGAAGCTTCCAGAAAAGACGCCGCTGGTGTCATTTTATATAACGCGGAGCTAGCAACCCAAATCGCCCTAGATGCAATCCAACTTCTTGGAGGCAACGGCTACATCAATGAATATTCCGCAGGCCGACTGCTTCGCGACGCCAAACTCTATGAAATTGGAGCAGGCACTTCAGAAATCCGTCGAATGCTCATTGGCAGAGAGATCTTTGAAGAATCTAAATAAGTAAGCTTGGGATACTCAAAACAAATAAGCGATCAGGAAGATAACTTATGGCCATCATAACCAGTAAAATCGACACCAACAGTGAGCTGTTTTCTACCAACGCATTGACCATGCAAAGTAATTTGGATTTGCTTACCACCCTGTCAAAACGCATTGAAAAAGGCGGTGGAGAAAAAGCACAACAACGACAAAAAGAAAAAGGAAAACTACCTGTAAGAGAGCGCATTTCGCAATTACTCGATGATGGTTCACCTTTTCTTGAAGTTGGAAAATACGCCGCTTTAAAAGTGTATGAAGAAGACGTACCCTGCGCTGGTGTTGTTGCTGGTATCGGACATATTTATGGCCAAGAATGCATGATCATTGCCAATGATCCAACAGTAAAAGGCGGCACGTATTACCCGATCACCGTAAAAAAACACCTGCGAGCGCAAGAGATCGCAGAGAAATGCCACATTCCTTGTGTTTATCTCGTCGATTCTGGTGGCGCTAACCTGCCAAGACAAGATGAAGTTTTTCCTGATCGAGAGCACTTCGGACGCATTTTCTATAACCAAGCCCGAATGTCGGCCAAGGGCATTCCTCAAATTGCAGTAGTTTTAGGGTTATGCACCGCTGGTGGAGCCTATGTTCCCGCCATGTCTGACGTCGCCATTATGGTGAAACAACAAGGCACAATCTTTTTAGCGGGGCCTCCTTTAGTCAAAGCCGCCACCGGAGAAGTCGTCAGTTCTGAAGATCTCGGTGGGGCTGACGTACATTGTCGCCACTCTGGAGTCGCGGATTATTTAGCCGACAATGAGCCACATGCCCTCTTACTGGCGCGACAAGCCATTCAAAACTGCGGGCTTCCCCCTAAAGATCCCGCAACAGAAAATCATGTGTTGCCACCAAGGTACGATGCCAAGGAGATGTACGGCATCATCAATCACGATTTACGGATCCCCTTTGATGTTCGTGAAATTATTGCTCGATTAGTTGACGACTCAGATTTTGATGAATTTAAAGCCTTGTATGGCAAAAGTCTTATTTGTGGCTTTGCTAAACTAAATGGTCACCTAATCGGCATTGTGGCCAACAATGGCATTTTATTTTCAGAATCCGCATTAAAAGGCGCGCACTTCATTACTTTGTGTACCAAACGAAAAATACCACTCTTATTCTTGCAAAACGTCACTGGTTTCATGGTCGGCAAACGCTATGAAGCAGAAGGCATCGCAAAACATGGCGCTAAAATGGTCATGGCCGTGGCTTGTGCTGATGTGCCTAAATTAACCGTGGTGATTGGGGGATCTTATGGAGCAGGCAACTACGCCATGTGCGGGCGATCTTACGATCCAACCATGATGTGGATGTGGCCAAACGCTAAAATTGCCGTCATGGGAGGAAACCAAGCAGCAGGTGTTATGGCTCAAGTCACTCAAGCGATTAAAGAAAGGCAAGGCGAACAATGGAGTGAAGCAGACAAAGACGCATTTATGCAGCCCATCATCGATATGTATGACCAACAAGCCAGCCCCTTATACGCCAGCGCCCGCCTATGGGATGATGGCATTATCGATCCGGCACACACACGTGATGTCCTTATCCAAGCGTTAACCGCAGCCTTAAACCAAAAGATCTCTAACAGTGACTTTGGAATTTTTCGTATGTAGCCCAAAAATGTAAACATCCACCTGTGAATTTTGATAACTGCATCTACGCTTTTAGGTAAAACCTTGAGAATTACGGTCACTTGCATTTTGAAAAACGTACCGAGTAACCAGAGCTGGGAACTTAAATTATCCCAAGTTCCGGTGAAGTAATAACAAAGGAGTAGATTTTTATGTTAGAGCTTGATATCTCCCCAGAGGGCGTTGCGACCTTAACATTAAACCGCCCTGAGGTTCATAATGCTTTTAACTCTGAACTCGTTAATGCGCTGATCATGCAGCTCGATGCCCTAACAGAAAACCCCAAAATACGTGCTTTACTCTTAACCTCCAATGGAAAGCATTTCTCATCTGGTGCCGACTTAAACTGGATGCAAGAAATGGCAACCCATACCCCTTTTCAAAATCATAAAGAAGCACAAACTCTTGCCGAGTTACTGCACAAGCTTGACGTATTTCCACACCCTACCATTGCTGCCATCAATGGCGCGGCCTTCGGGGGAGCTATTGGCCTTATTTGCTGCTGCGATATTGCCGTTGCCAACCCGGAATCGAAATTCTGTTTAAGCGAAGTAAAACTAGGATTGATCCCCGCAACTATCGGGCCTTACGTCATACGAGCTATGGGCGTGCGCCAAAGCCGCCGCTATTTTTTAACGGCCGAGATAATTAAAAGCCAACATGCAGTGCAACTCAGCTTGATTCATGAGATCAATGAAGACCCAATTCAAGCCGCTAAAGATCTCATACACAATTTACTCTTTAATGGCCCCAACGCCCTCGCCCAAGCTAAAAAAGTCATCGCATTGTGTGAGCAACACCCGCTGGATAAAGAACTCCGCCGCACCACCAGCCAAATGATCGCTGAAATCCGAGTCTCTAAAGAAGGACAAGAAGGCGTTCAAGCATTTTTTGATAATCGCAGCCCAAGTTGGCACGACGAACATCAAGACAGTTAATTATGGGAGCAAGAAGATATGGTAGCAGAACACTTACCGGAGCAAGTTACTTTAGTGGAAGTCGGGCCACGGGATGGCCTTCAAAATGAAAAAAAAGTCAGTACCGCTACCAAAATCCAGTTAATTAATGACTTATCGGAAACGGGACTCACTCATATAGAGTCTGGCTCGTTTGTCTCTCCAAAATGGATTCCCCAAATGGCAGATTCTGCCAAAGTACTGCAACGCATTTCTCGAAAGCCCGGCGTTACCTACTCGGCACTTGTACCGAACTTAAATGGCTTAGAAGCAGCCATCAGCGCAGGCGTAACACAAATTGCCATTTTTACCTCTGCCTCCGAATCATTTTGTCGAAAAAACATTAATTGTTCCATAAAAGAGAGCTTACAACGATTTGAGCCCATAATGGAATTAGCTCAGCAGTACAATATAAAAGTACGGGGCTACCTTTCTTGCATCACCGACTGCCCCTATGAAGGAAAAACGAGCGTCGCTCAAGTTTCTCACGTTGCTCAAAGCCTACACCAATTAGGCTGTTACGAAATATCCCTTGGTGACACATTAGGCATGGCCTCCCCGCTTCGCATTGAACAAGTATTAGAAGCGGTACAAATTCATGTTCCTGCTGAGCACTTAGCCATTCACTGCCATGACACTTACGGCCAAGCCCTTGTGAATATTTATCAGGCTCTACAATGCGGCGTAAGTGTAGTGGATTGTTCTGTGGGCGGTTTAGGTGGCTGCCCTTATGCTCCTGGCGCAAATGGTAATGTTGCCACTGAAGATGTACTCTATTTATGCCGTGGTCTAGGCATCAAGACAGGGGTAGACTTAGAAAAAATTGCCACTATTGGTAAAGATATCAGCCAAAAGTTAAATCGCATCCCCAGTTCAAAAGTGAATTTAAGTTTAATGCTGTCAGCATAAAATATATTGATAAGCTGATAATATTAATGACTTTTCTGTACTTTTATACGTTTAATCTCACTTTCGGCTGTTTACAAGGTCTGAATGTAAGCTAATCTGAAAATTAGATAGCGAACAAGGATGTTGCGTATGAAAGTAGAAGTCCAAAAAGAAATCATCGAAGTGCAGCAATGCAAAATAAATGGGCATGAGCTAACAAAAGCGCATCTAGAAAATCTAGCGTTTATTGATAGTTCTTGGCTCTATGAGCATGTTGTTGAGCAAAAAAAATATCAGATCATCGGCCGCTTCCCCATTGAAGTGCTGTTTGATATTTGCCTTAAAAAACAACAAACCACCCACACTAATATTTTTCCACCAGAATTGGACAGTAAACATCACACAGATTACGCGTCCATGTCGAACACGTTTACCGCACTGCTGTTATATAAAAAAGCCACCAACATGTTATGTATTACCTTTTGTAATACCACACTAGAACAAATGCCTGATGTGCTCAGAATTGAAGAAAAGCTATCAGAAGCTAAGCAGCACCTTAAGCAAATTGAAAGCCTACCCGAAATCACAGAGGTTGCTGCAGAATCTATGCTAAAACTTCTTAGTATTATGAACGACCATAGCTACTTCTCTCATGATTACAAACGCTTATTGAACTACTGCCACCAGCGATTACAGCTAGACGATAATAGCTTAAAGTCTCTGTATCATTACTTTGCTTACGCAGAAGCCATAGAGAAAAAAGGTTTTATTAAAGAACAACAAATAGAAGAAACCAAAAGTAAGCCCGATGAATTATTACTCTACTGGGAGTACTTACCTTTAAAAGAGCAAGAGCTATTAGATAAAGACCCATGTTTTGATGAAAGCCGCATTAACGATTTAAAACAGATCGTAAGCCAACAAGACGCAAAACTCGGTTACGAACTGATCCGCTCCATCTCAAAACACATTGAGAAAGAATTAGATGGTGCCAGCCAACAACTCAAAAGTATTCACCAACACTACCGCCAAGTGATTGATCAAACACAACAGGCCCCTTGGTTATTCATCTAACCTAATGTAGATATAATGATTTTCACCATCGCCTTACCCCAGTTTAAATCGGCTCTTTGGCTTGAAACCAATAAATTCTCATTGAAACGAGCATCTTGAAGCTATTTACGTATATACTACGCCGCTCATTTTGAAGTAAAAATGAGCGGCGTAATCTGTTTTGGCCTACGCTGGCATTGGCAAATAAGTAAAGAGTAAATATCCCATGAAAAGAATTGTTTTATACGTAGCTGACAAGTGCCCACACTGTAAAGACGCACAGCGTTACCTTGATTCAAAAGGGATTAAATACCGCTTAACCAATGCCAAAATGCAACGTGGACGTAAAGAACTGCAAGCCATGGGCGCTCGCTCTATTCCAGTGTTAAAAATTGGCGATCAGGTAATGGTTGGCTGGAATCAGAAAAACTTCGATAAAATGTATAACTCAAAAAACTAAGTAAAATACAGTAAGCGTAAGCAATTTGAATCGCTAACATTGTTTGCGCTTAAGCCCATTTAGCCTTCTAGCGGCAACTCTTCTTTAGAAAACGTCTGTTTTAGCACCACTGTTGACTCAATATTGGCAATAAACGATAAACGCCCAAACGATTTTTTCACAAAGCTTTCGTAAGCTTCCAAATCATAAGCCACTATCTTGATTAAATAGTCATAACTGCCTGTGACTACCGAGCATTCCAGTACACAATCCAGCTCACTCATGGCGTGTTCAAATAGTTCGGCATTGGTATCGGAGCTTTCGGTTAAACGTACAAACGCATAAATCAACACATTCAGGCCGACCGCTTTTCGATTTACTCTTGCACTGTACCCTTCAATCACCCCCGCTTGCTCTAGTTTTTTTACTCGGCGCAAACATGGCGTATCTGATAAGTTCACAACCTCTGCTAATTCAGACATGGAGATCCGGCCAGAGCGCTGCAACATGGATAAAATAATGCGATCTTTATTATCTAACTTAACCATTGAGTGATTTCCGATATCAATTTCATTCAGTGTATCGAAAATCACTCTGTATCAGTAACACACACTTCACCTTTTTATTAAAAATCGACTCGTACCAAAGAAGACGCTATGTTGTCTGACACATCCAAAATTTGTGTCACGTTTGTCAACTCTGGCTCCGATTGCCACAGCTGAACCGCCAAAGACTGTTGATGATTACTCAGTTCCATACTGTACTCATAATAAGTACCACTCACCTTTTGCTTAACGACACAGCTACTTTGATCGACAATGACTTGCGCATTTTTTTCCACAAAAGACGTACAAATATTCAGCAACATCGGCGTTAATGCCGCATTAGTCAGATCCACAGCTACCATTACGGTTTTATGAGTAGAAAAATCAAATTCCTCCGTGGTAGATAGGTCTGCCGTTTTTGTCGCTGGCGTTGGACCAGTAGAAGGCGTACTAACACTGCTATTTCCTGAGTCGTCACCACTATCCCCGCCGCCGCAAGCAACCAGTAACATAAGAAAAAACACACTAAAACAATATTTCATTGTTCTTCTCCTAATTAGAATAAATCAGTGCAGAATTCGCTTTTTCAGACAAATACCAATCTCCATTTTCACCACCAGCAGTGGTCACAAAGTTAATAAAATCTGGGTAAGCTTCTGAAATATCTTTAAACTCGTACGGATGAACCCATGAATCAGAAACCGAAATCGCCCAAGGAAGTCCTGTGTCTGTTAGAAAGTAAACACCACTCGCGACTGAACTTCTGTCATCTCCCAAGCCAAAATAATCAGTATTGAATAGATTGGTTGGGGCTTTATTTTTCAAGTGGATTTCTAACGCATTACTTGGCGCTACACTAAAGTCATCACCATGGTAGTGAGTGGAAACACCGAAGAGATACGGATCAAACGGCATTACTGGCATAGAGCTATACGGCACAGTACCTGTTACGTTGATTTGCGCTTCAAAACTGTATTGAATGCTTTGTGCACAACCCGCACTGCTTTCTGTTCGATAGAAGGAACAACCACTTAGTTTGGTGATTGCCTCTTCCACATCTGGGCTTATCACCACAGATAAATAAGTGGACGCTGATTCAAACATGTCATGGCTGGCAATAGCACCATTTACCGTTAAGGTTGAAAGAGAGTTGGATACATCTCCCGTCGCAATACCAGGGAAATGGATAGCGAACCCGTTATGATAAGAAGCCCCAGAAGCAATAATGGTCCCGGAGATAATGATCTTTTCAACATTATTGGCGTCATTGACATAAACCGTACTGTCGTAAGTCGACACCAAATCATTCATGTCGTAATCCCCTTTACGAGGCCATGAATCTTCAAAAGCAACGGTGGTATTGGCATTGTAATGAGCAGTCAATGACAATGACGTGATGTACACCGAGTAATCTTCCACCTCACCATCCGACACACCACCCGTAGGGCCAATGCCTGCCGTTGAGCTGTAACGAAAACGCGCCCAAGTCATGCCTTCCACTAAATCAGATGGCGCATCCAACAACACATTATTGATACCACCCGTTAATGCCATGTCTGTAATGATTTGCTCGCCAGAATCAAACTGGCCATTTTGGTTCCAATCCAGCCAAGCATTCAAATAACCACTGCCGTTTGATTCGATCTGTAATAAGTATTTTTGACCACTTTCAATAACAGACACAAAACCAATACCATCATCGTCAGCCAGTTGATCCCCTTCATCAGAGCTCGGTGATACTAATGCATGATGCTCTGCATCCACCAACGAGCCTAAATACAAGCCTGATACTCCATGTCGCGGGCCATTACTATCAAGGGAAGTTCCATATGTATCTGGCGCATCACCGTAATCTACGGTTGGGTCACTATCTTCATCAACGACCGCAGCCATAGCACAGCGAGCACCATCATTATTACCCGAACTTGGCCCGTACGTGAAATGCTCCGCTGTTGTTGCACCTTCACCTATCGCAATACGAAAAATTACACCGTCGCTGTTTCGGCTAATGTATAGGTTCTGATTCACATCAAAATAAACCGCACCAAAAGTGCCGCTGACTCCAACATTGCCCAATGAGGTTGCTCCCCCTGTACTGACATTAATGCGGTGTAGATTACCCCCACCATCAACACTGTAAACTTCATTGGTTACTGGGTTAAACGCCAAATCGTAGATATTCAGATTTAATGAACCACCATCAATAACTCTGGTTGCTTGAAGATAATTAGCATCTAAAGGATCAAGAGGAATTTTATACAAACCATAACTTCCTCCCTTTCTATATACGTAGTACGCATTTTCTGATAGCGAAATATCACCAACATAAAAATTAGTATTCGGAAGTCCTGTGGCTGATAACGCTTCGGCCTGATAATCATCGCCAATTCTCACTACATTTTTAGCTTCATAACCAAAGCCATAAAGATAGTTATCATGAAAGTTAAAGCCCATGCCGTTGATCTTTCCTGATGTATTCATACTGTCTGACAGTAAGGTGTGATCACCAGAAACCAGATTAACACCATATAATTTAGCGGTGGTGTCTTGAATCAAGAAGGCTTTTGATGGGCAAGTAGAGAATGCCGCACCAAAGGCCATACTTGATTGCAGAGCAAGAAATAGGATCAATGCTTCTCTTCTCATCTTGATCTCCTTTGCGTATCCCCAAAATTATTTATTTCCAGTAACGCAAGATGAATACCAAGCCATATCTCCTTAAATTTACTCATTTTTAGACAAAATCTAACTTTAACGCCCTTATCTGCGTTGCAAAATGCAAAACGCAACCTTCCCAGATCAATACCAACGAGTGATTTTCGATAATTTATCTTAGATTTTTATCGAATAACGCTAATCACTGTACAAACTCTCTATCCCTTTAACGAATTACACTTTGATATTGAGTATAAAATTAACATATTAGCAACATTAACTAATGGACTAGGCCGTGACAAAAAATACTGAAATCTTTGATCACTGGATCAGAACCGCCTTTGTGGAAATTAATTCTGAGCTGGAGCGCCTTTATTGGGCTCAAAACGATAAAGCCAATGTGGAAAACATCGGTGAACAGGAAAAACAACAACTTGAAGAGGAAGGCCGAGCATATATTACAAAACTATTAGCCGAAGGGAATACCGATGAAGGATTTGATGAAGACTTTAACTTGTTAGGCAATGTGGGGCTATACATGGCGGCTTGTCGTCGACATGAAATCACAGAGCCTTCACGTGAAACCACCTCACCATTAAAAGAAGCCTCTGCACTGGCTATGCACATTGGGGCTTCTATTGGAGTAACACCGCGGTTTTCTACCGCACACCTCACCACACACAACTCGGCCAGTAACGGCTTGTACAAGCGGTTTAGCGATCTCACCGATGAAAAGCTGTTTGTTGATTACAACACCAAAGGTATTTTGGCCTACAAACGTGCGGCGGATGCTTTATTAAAAATTCAACCTCTTGGTATTTCTCACCCTATTAGCCGCGAGTTACTCAAAGTAACAAAACAAGCACTGCAAGACGTATTTGATTCGAATTCACAACTATTTGAAAAGCTGGATCCGGATCGTTTTTTCTATTGTGTTCGCCCTTATTACAAACCTTATCGAGTCGGCACCCAAGTGTATCGGGGGGCTAATGCGGGGGATTTTGCAGGCATTAATGTCATTGATTTGCTGCTTGGTTTGTGTGTGGCAAACGAGCCTTCTTATTCGCAAATATTGGTGGATAAATTCTTGTTTATGATGCCAGAAGATCAACAAATTCTACGAGACTGTATGCGCCGACAAAGCATGATGGATGATTTTCTAAGCCAAACCAAACACAGCAACCACAATTGGTATCAAGAAAACCTAGCACTCTTTTTAGAGGTATGTGAACTCCACGGTAAAACAGCCATTCAGCACCATAATCAACTGGTTACAAAATACATCGCCATTCCATCTAGTAACATGAATCAGCAACACATGGATAAACTCACGGCCAGCGGCCCACCATTGCCCGTATTACTCAATTCACTGGAAAAACTTCGCGACCGCCGTGCTGCTGCTGATCGCAGTGATATTTATACACGATACAAAGACATTCAAAAGCTTAAATCCACATTAGATAGACACTAAAATCACGTAGGTTTCTTATGTACAGCGATGACTTTCTACTTCCTGATGGCACCTATCTACTCAGCCACTCTGTGGGGCGACCTTTAAAAACTAGCCAACAATTTTTTACAGATCATTTCTTTGAACCATGGCAAACTTCTCATGGTGATCCGTGGCAACAATGGCTAACACAAATTGATTCATTTCGAACGGCTCTGGGATTGTTGTTTCACTCTTCCATGAGCAATTTTTGCCCACAAGTGAACTTGTCTAGCACCCTCAGTAAAGTCGTTATGTCGCTAGCTTCTCTTCAAGTGTCGCGCCCCCGTATAGTCATGAGTGAGCAAGACTTTCCCAGTATGGGGTTTGTGCTACAAAAAGCCCTGCCTCACCAAGCCTGCATTACCTATATACCTAAACATCTCAATATTACCGACCCCAACGTTTGGGCTGAATATGTAAATAATAATACCGATTTAGTGTTTATCAGCCATGCCTACTCCAATACAGGGCAGCGCGCCCCCATTGAACACATAGTGACATTAGCCCACGAACATAACGCTGTATCCGTTGTTGACGTTGCTCAATCGGCTGGCGTTATTCCATTGCACTTAAATGCATTAAAGCCAGATTTTCTTATCGGCTCTAGCGTGAAATGGTTATGTGGTGGTCCAGGCGCGGCGTACTTATGGGTCAATCCAGATATTTTGTCATTATGTACACCTAAAGATGTAGGCTGGTTTTCCCATGAAAACCCATTCGAGTTTGATATTCACCATTTTCAATATCAAGACAACGCCCTGAGGTTTTGGGGCGGAACGCCATCCATTGCTCCTTATGTCATTGCCTCGAACAGCATTATGTATTTATCTCGGATAGGAGCAGACAAAATACGGAAACATAACCAAACCTTAATTAATATGATTACCAATGAGTTTAGTCATGAAGTGGCATCTCCTACCTTGGAAGCAAAACGTAGTGGCACCGTGGTATTAAATTTTAAACAGCGGCAACCTCACATCACCGCCGCTTTAGCACAACAAAGAATCAGTATTGATGAACGTAGCCACGGCATTCGAATCTCACCGCATATTTATAACAATGCATCTGACATTAAGAGCCTAATCAACGTCATTAAGCACCACTATAAATAAGGAGGCGACCATAGAGCTCCCTAACTCCTTCCAAGCTGGACTATGCTATCTATTAGTAACGCAGAAGGAGTTCTCACTGTGTGGATTAAGAACAATAATCAACCCGCTCTTCGACTCTTAATTTTAGTGCTCGCCACGTTACTGGTTACTTGGCCAGTGGCTGCTAGCATCCCTCTCCCTATTGGTACTCTACTGATCAGCGTACTTGTGATCTGGTGTTGTTTAATCGTGCTCTTACGCTTCCTTGCTGAATAAAGAGGTTCGCTATGATCAGTGCCACGACCCTCATTATCGTGATCCTTGCCTATATTGGTGTTTTGTATTTTTTAGCCACGTGGGCCGAATCGGGTAATGAACGGGCTCAAAGGATCTCATCCAGCGTCATTGTGTATATCTTCTCGATTGCCATCTATTGCACCAGCTGGACATTTTTTGGCAGCGTTGGACTCGCCTCGCGATCCGGTATTTTGATGTTTACCATCTACCTTGGCCCAACACTACTCATGCTTGTCATTTGGCCCTTAATGCAACGTATTTTACTGATCAAACAGGTGTATCACGTCAACAGCATTGCCGATTTTCTTTCTGCACGATTTAACCGCAGCCTTTATCTCGCTGGCCTTGTCTCTATTGTTGCCATGATAGGCATTGTCCCCTACCTCGCACTGCAACTAAAAGCCATTAATAGCTCCATCAACCTTATCCTTTCCACCAGCGGAGACAACCACCTATCAGTGACGTGGCTGGTATGGATTGGCGTTGCTCTATTTACCATTATCTTTGGGATTCGCCACCTCGACCCTACTGAGCGTCACCCGGGTATGATGCTTGCCCTAGCCGTAGAGGGCGCAGTTAAGCTGATCGCCATGCTGGTGGCTGGCATTTTTGTGTGCTTTTTTATGTTTGATGGCCCCTTTGATATTTTTGACCAACTACAACAACAACTGCCAGAAGCTGCTGACAAAATGGCGAGCCGACCAAATTTAATGACATGGATAAGCTTTCTTCTTTTGGCTGGTTCCGCCTTTATCATGCTACCGCGCCAATTTCATGTCATGGTAGTGGAAAATTCTGAGCCAACCTACATTAAAAAAGTACAATGGGCCTTGCCTATTTATTTGCTGCTCATGACCATGTTTGTCACCCCCATCGCCGCCGCAGGCCTACTTGCTATTGGGCCACAACATGCTGATCGCTATATGTTGGCATTACCATTATTAGCAGAACAAAGTGAACTTGCTCTATTGGTATTCATCGGTGGCTTCTCTGCGTCTATGGCCATGTTAATGGTATCTGGCATGACGCTGTCCACCATGTTCAGTAATCACCTTGCATTACCTCTTATGCAGTGGCTCGCCCCCAAAAGTCGTTTAAGCAAATACCTTCTACAAGTCCGTTGGTTGGCCGTCTTTTTAGTGCTGGGGGCAGGACAGGCGTTTTATTTATTCTTAGGTGAGTCTTACATGCTAGCCAATATGGGGATGATTTCCTTTTGCGCTGTTTTGCAATTTTTGCCTTTAGTGCTGATGGGGGTCTATTGGCGGCATGTGAACACTGCTGGTGCGATTGCAGGAATAAGCGCAGGCTTTTTAGTCTGGGCGTATTGCTTATTTATTCCTGCCATTATGAAAAGCGGCTGGATTGATGCAAATATGCTCCAGTACGGACCATGGGGGATCAGCTGGCTTCACCCTGAGCGTTTATTTGGTACAGAAATGGATAGAGTTAGCCACGGAGCTTTTTGGTCGTTAATTGCTAATGTCTCTACCGCTATTATTGCCAGCCTATTTTGTAAAACATCAAAAGAAGAGGATCGCTATAATGCTGAATTTATTGATGTTATGACTAAAAGGCAGGGAGAGGAGGATTTAAAACAACTGGATTTGCCGCAAGATATCAACCTGCAACAAAAAGTAAATATATTGACCCAGTTATTCAATCAATACCTTCCTGAAAATGAAACCAAACAAAAGCTCGATACCTGCTTAACAGAGTCCAAAGTCCACAATAAAACCACCATCAATGTTCAAGAGTTAGCCGATATAGAAAAAACAGCAGAGCGAATGCTAAGCGGGATAACAGGTGCCGCTATGGCACATATATTAATAAAAAAATCAGAATTATTTACTGAATTTGAAAATAACGCTTTAGAAAATTGCTACCGCCAGATGTTGAGCCAACTAAAAGTAAGCCCAACTCAACTCCGCAAGCAGCTTAATTACGCACAAGAAAAAGAACAATTGGCCATGCGTTATAGTGAGCAATTGCAAACCTTAGTTGATGACCGCACCCAAGAGCTACAAGATGCCATGAATCAATTACAAGAAGCACAGTCTCAATTGGTTGAAAATGAAAAACAGGCTTCACTGGGTAAATTAGTCGCTGGGATTGCCCATGAAATTAATACGCCGATTGGAGTCTGTGTCACCGCAGCATCCAACCTCCATGAAGAAGCCAGTGTACTTAAACAGCTTTATGATGAAGGTAAGTTAAGCGAATCTCAACTGCTGGAGTTTATGGAGCTGTGCGATGAATCTTCCGAAATCATCCTGAAAAATAATGAGCGCGCTTCAAAGCTGATCCAAAGCTTCAAACAAGTGGCCGTTGATCAATCCAGTGATGAATTACGCCAATTCCAATTTAAAGAATACATTGATGAAATTTTGCTTTCTCTGCGCCCCAAGTTAAAACGTGTTCCCCATGTCATTAATGTTGAATGTGAACCACACATTGTCTGCACCTCCTACCCTGGCGCTATCTCCCAGATCCTCACTAATTTAATTATGAATAGTTTATTACATGCATTTGAGCCAGAGCAAACAGGCCAAATTGATATCAAGGTCACTCAGGAAGACGATATGACACGCCTTCATTTTCGAGATAATGGGGTTGGGCTTGATTATGAAGGTGAAAAGAACCTCTTTGACCCATTTTATACCACCAAGCGCAATGAAGGTGGCAGCGGCCTAGGGGCCCACCTTGTCTACAATTTAGTAAATAGAAAACTTGGAGGAGAGGTGCAAATTACCACAGCCCCAGGAGCAGGATTAAACTATTTCATCAACTTTCCCTCTCAGCATCCAGACTCATGATACACCGCCTTTAACATACAACTGCCGAACCTATGCACTTGTGTAAAACACAAAAGTTACCTATACCAATAAGTATTAACAGCTAACAAAGAGACTTGCCATGTCATTGTCATTATTGCGAGATCTTGAGGAAGAATCCCTACCTCCTTGGAAAATATTGATCGTTGATGATGAACCAGACATACATCAAGTCACTAAAATGGTGTTAAAGCGATTTAAATTTGATAATCGCCCCTTAGAATTTCACGATGCCTTCTCCGGCGAAGAAGCCAAAGAGCAACTTTCCAACACCAGCGACTTTGCCTTAGTGTTTTTGGATGTGGTAATGGAAACGGACGATGCAGGTTTAGAAGTTGCCCGCTGGATGCGTCAAGAGCTGGATAACCACCGCACTCGTATTGTTTTAAGAACAGGTCAACCCGGTCAAGCTCCAGAACATAAAGTCATCACAGAGTATGACATTAACGATTACCGAGAAAAAACCGAACTCGACAGTAAAAAACTATTCTCAACCGTATATACTTCCCTGCGCTCTTATCGCGACATCATCAACGTAGAAGAAGCTCGCCAACAAGAAGAAAGCTATCGTCACGGCTTAGAACGAGTCATTCAATCTACTTCAGAAATATTCAAACAAAGTACCCTTACCTCTTTTAGTAGTGGGGTTTTACAACAAGTGCTTTCTCTGCTCAGAATGAATGATCAAAGCATGCTGGTACGAGTCAAAGGAATTGCTACCCTACAGGATGAAAAAAACGACTATCAGATATTGGCTCAAATAGGCGCAGATGATACTGAAGAAGCCATTGATGAAGAGATCCAACGGTTTTTAGAACGAGCATTAAAAGAGAAAAAAAGCATTATCGAAGACGATATTTTTGTGGGTTACTTCTCCACTAAATCTGGGGCCATCAGTCTGCTGTATTTAAAAGGGGCACGAAAAATCACCGATTTAGAATGCCAGCTTCTCAATATTTTTTCTTCTAGTGTCAGTATGTCTTTTGAAAACCTACTATTGAATAAAGAAATAATCGATACACAAGGTGAACTTATTTACCGACTCGGAGATGTGGTGGAATCGCGTTCCCAAGAAGCAGGCAACCATGTTCGCCGTATCGCTAATCTTGGTTATCATTTATGTAAGTTACTTGGATGCAGTGAAGAGCGCGCACAACTGATCAAACAATCTTCTCCCATGCACGATATCGGAAAAATTGCCACTCCAGACGCCATACTTTTAAAACCCGGAAAACTGGATCCTGAAGAATGGGAGATCATGAAAGAGCACTCTGAAATTGGGTACAATATCCTTTCCGGCTCTAAACGCCCTATTCTACAAACCGCTGCCATTATTGCCCACCAGCACCACGAAAAATACGATGGCACAGGCTACCCACAAGGCTTAAAAGGAGAAGAGATCAGTTTAGAAGCTCGTATTATCGCCGTTGTTGATGTGTTTGATGCCCTCACTCATGCCAGATGTTATAAACCAGCTTGGCCTATTGAAGATGTCATCACTCTGCTTCGTGATTCTCGTGGTACTCACCTCGACCCACTCATTGTTGACACTCTACTGAACAATATAGATCTCGCTTTGGCCATCAACGAGCAATACTCTCATTAACTCATTTTTTACTCATTCTCTCATCGCTGATTTCAGAAACAAAAAGCCCCTGTACTTGTCAATACAGGGGCTTTTTACTATCCGCTATTTAAGCAGGCTGTATAAACGGCTAAATGCGATTAAGCAAGAACCGTTTGTAGCCAAGGCCAGCCTTGCTTCTTACGGCTAAGCGTATTTTCCATTGTTAATACACCGTCTTTCGCGTGTGTATCTAACGTTTCGTTCCACTCACCTTTGTAAAGTAGACGAGTCGTGCTTGTTGTGATGTCTGTTAACATTAGAGCAGCCATTGCTAGGCCATCTTCATCACAACGACGCTGTAGATCAGCGTTCAGCTCATCAATCATGCTATCTACTTGCTCAAGAGTCGCAAGTTCAATTTGACCAACAACAACATCGCGCTCTTTGAATGGGTACGCTTTCAGATCTTTTTCTACAAGCTCAGCAGCAGAAAGACCCGCAATGTCTGTTTTCGCGATTAAAAGCTCTTTGATGAATAGATCAAGATCTTCAACACCAGCTAAAGGAGCAAGTTCAGCAACCGCATCCTTATCTTTTTGAGTACAAGTTGGAGAAGCGAAACCTACTGTGTCACTTAAAATAGCAGACATCATTAGTGTCGCTAGTGGACGAGTGATTTCTGTTTCTTCCATTTTGAATAGGTTGAACATGATGGTACAAGTACAACCAACAGGCCAGATCCACGCTTCAAGTGGGTTAACTGTCATCACATCACCTAGACGGTGGTGGTCAACAATACCTACGATTTCAGCTTCAGCTACATCGTCTGGTGCTTGCGCTAGATCTGAGTAGTCCACTAGCCAGATTTTCTCGCCAGCAACACCTTCACACATCTCTGGTTGATCAACACCGGCTTGTTGCAAAATATGTTGAGTTTCACGGTTTAATTCGCCTTGACGAACCGCTTTTGCTTCAAGACCACGAGCTTTAAGAAGTTCTGCACCAACTAGAGCTGAACAGATGCTATCGCTGTCTGGGTTTTTGTGTCCTACTACTTGAATCATATTGTTTCCTATGTATCGTCCTACAGCTTTGCTGGCGGATTTATTTGTTTTGTAAGTTGACTTATACGGTCAATTTTTTAGACCGCAAGATTCTAGTGTTTTTTTTCGAAAAGGAAAACAGTTAAACGGTAGAAAGCAAGGAATATCAGCCTATACGACCAAGAACCAGCATACTATTCGAGCTAAATTGAACTTTTCATGCAAAAAAAGTTTCATGAACACAAAGTTTCTGCTATACCGTGCCTATAAACGAACAGTACTGGATATAAACACAGACCTTTATGAGCTTTGACTGCACATTTATCGCTTATTCTTCTCGTGGCCTTATTCCTGTTTCAGGCAAGGATTAAGCTGTGGCGAACTTTAGTACTCATTTAAATGGGGCCGCATTGATCAGTGGGTTAGCGTCCACTGCCCTATTGTCTTCTTATGCCATCACACCAACAACGGCATTATGGTTATGGTTTCTAGGTACCGTAGGTGGCTTACTGCCTGACATCGATTCAGACAACTCCACCTCAATGAAAACCTTATTTAATTTATTAGCGGGAGGGTGCTCTTTTTTAGCCATACGGTTCATCTACATGCAACTCACCATGCTGGAACTGCTGTTGTGGGCTCTGGCAATTTATATGTTTATTCGGTTTGTATGCAAATCTGCATTTGAAAAACTCACGGTTCACCGTGGCAGTTGCCACTCCTTAGTTTTTTCAGCTTTACTTAGCATGATCACTGTCTGTTTGATCGATTGGGCAAGTCAAGACCGAGCGCAAAATGCCGACGTGATCAGCTGGCTGTCAGGCATATTTGTCTTTGGCGGCGCTATGGTACATCTGCTGCTGGATGAGTTTTACAGTGTAGATTTTTCCAATACCAGTTTAAAAGCCTCGTTTGGTACTGCCCTCAAGTTCATGGACATGCGTTACCCCGTAACAAGCATCGCTCAGCTAGTTGCCACTGTCGCTCTGTTTCAAATTGCGCCCTCTCCACAACCCGCAATTGATGTATTAACTGACTGGAGCCATTTCCTCTTCTGGCCAGAGTGGCTCAATATCAAGTTTGCTTCTGGACTTTTTAATTCCTAACTTTTTACATCACTCTCTCATATCACGGCTGTATTCGTGCTGATATAAAATCGAATGCAGCCTTAATCTAATCTATTTTTTAATTATTGCTCCAATTAGATAAAAACAAAGGCAAACGTTTGCTTTTTAGGTGGAAGCCTCTATCAGTTCTGTTATTATTCGCACCAGTTGCTAGCCGCAATCACTGCGCGCTATATCATCGTATTGATTATTGAAATAGGAATTTCTCGCCATGAGTCTTGCTGATCAAGTCCTCGCTGTAAATGATGATCTCCCAATCCGTACCGACAAACCTGTTCACAGTGGAAAAGTGCGCTCGGTTTACTGGTTAACTGAAGCGGACAGCCGCCGCCTGATCGAAGAAAAAGGCTATGATGTAGCCCCTGATGCCCCGCTAGCGATTATGGTGATCAGCGATCGTATTTCGGCTTTTGACTGCATTTGGCACGGTGAAGGTGGTATGAAAGGCGTACCAGGTAAAGGGGCTGCTCTTAATGCCATTTCTAATCACTGGTTTAAGCTTTTTAAAGACAATGGCCTTGCCGATAGCCACATTCTAGACATCCCTCACCCATTTGTTTGGATCGTACAAAAAGCAAAACCGGTCATGATTGAAGCAATTTGCCGCCAGTACATTACGGGGTCAATGTGGCGCTCTTACGAAAAGGGCGAACGTGAATTCTGTGGTATCGAAGTACCTGAAGGGCTAGAGAAAGATCAAAAGTTACCTGAGCTTTTAATCACGCCATCCACAAAAGGCATTTTAGAAGGCATTCCTGGTGTTCCTGCTGTCGATGATGTGAACATCACACGTAAAAACATCGAAGATAACTTTGCTTCCTTTAATTTCAGCAAAGCCTGCGACATTGCTCATTATGAAAAGCTATTGAAAGAAGGTTTTAACGTCATCAGCGATGCCTTAGCAGCCATCGACCAAATTTTTGTGGATACAAAGTTCGAGTTTGGCTACGTAAGTGATGCCAGTGGCAAAGAAAAACTAATTTACATGGATGAGGTTGGCACGCCTGATTCCTCTCGTATTTGGGATGGCCCAGCCTACCGCGATGGTCAAATCATCGAAAACTCAAAAGAAGATTTCCGTCAGCTACTGCTCAACCACTTTCCCGACCCAGATATTTTGTTAAACAAAGACCGCATGGAAGAGCGTTCTGCCCTTGCGCGTGATAACGCTTTACCACAAGAAGTATTAATGCAAATCTCGAAAACTTATATTGGCGTTGCAGAGAAAGTAACAGGTAAGAAAATTACACTGAGTGAAAATCCGAAAGCTGAAATTGTGGACATTCTTCGCTCTGACTATGGTTTGATAGACTAAAAATATTGCAACTTTAAAACGTTGTACCTCAAAGGCAGAGTTCTTTCCGCCTTTGAGGTAATCATCTTCTCTCGATTATGCTATCTCGCCTTTCGCCTTTTTAAAGACCTCAATAGCCAACAATCGAGCTTGCTTATGTTCTACGATAGGCTTTGGGTAATTAAGATCATCAAAATGTACCCATTTATCTGGAGTATGAATATATTTATCAGGTACTTCTCTCAGCTCTTTTACCCACCGACGTATATACTTGCCTTCCAAGTCAAATCTCTGTCCTTGCACCGTTGGGTTAAAAATTCGAAAGTAAGGTTGTGCATCGGTCCCTGTAGATGCAGACCACTGCCACCCTCCGTTATTTGACGGGTGATCACCATCAATCAACTTCGACATAAACCACGCTTCACCTAACTGCCAAGGCAAAAGCAAATCTTTCGTTAAAAAGCTCGCCACAATCATTCTGAGTCGATTATGCATCCAACCTGTTTTTTCAAGCTGTCGCATGGCTGCATCAACAATTGGGTAGCCAGTTTCTCCTTTTTTCCACCTTAAAAACCAGTCTGGATTATTGTTCCATTCAATATTTTCAGCCCAAGAATGAAATGAATACCCCTTGCTCACTCTAGGGTAAGCTATCATCAAATGACGGTAAAATTCTCGCCAGATTAATTCATTAAGCCACGTTGAAACATTCTCTTTCTGCTGGAAATTAGCCCCTTGGGTGGCATTTCTTATCGCATTCATACACTGGCGAATCGAAAGTGCCCCAATGGTTAAATAAGGTGATAATCCACTCGTACCATCAATAGAGGGTTCTTCTCTCTGCTCTTTATAATAAAACAATTTTTCTTTACAAAAATCAGACAGCTTATCGTGAATTATATCCGTTTCAACATCCCACCCTGAGCTATCATCCTCTGAGTAATCAAATGAAATAAACTCGTTAGAGCTATCAACTAATGATCTGGTTACTTGGTTGAACGGCAAGGCTTTTGGCTTAATAAGGCACAATGGATGATTATCAAATTCCTTCAACCAAGTGTTCTTAAACGGCGTAAATACTTTATAAGGATCACCATGTTGAGTGACAATGGAATTTGGAATCAAAGCACAATCATCATCAAAGCCGCTAAACAAAACCTGTTTTGCATTAAGTTGATTGGCCACCATGTGGTCTCTTTGCCGCTCATTCCATGAAAATTCATTATTGCAAAACACATGCTTAATTTGATATTTCTCAATCAGGCTAGCAAATAAACTAGGCACATCATTGTAAGTAGCAACACTTTCAACAAGTAAGGGAATATTTAAGTGTTCCAGCTCTTTCTCAAGAACCTTAAGGCGACGTTGAATTAAATCTACTTGAATGCCTGCGTTATTATGTAACTTCCACTGTTTAGGTGTTGCAACATAGAGTGCAATAACAGGGACTCCTGCATCACATGCCGCATAAAGGGCTTTATTGTCGAAGGTTCGCAAATCACGCCGAAACCACATCAAATTAACAGAACTTGAAACATTCATCATATTGTTAAGCTATGTCTTCTTATCATCACCTGACTTAAAACATAGCCCTCCTTGCTAGTACATCAAAAAGACTGAGAATGAATGTGAGCAATGGAACCATGTACAGACACACTAACATCCAGATCTGAAAGGAAATTCACAAGTAGATCTAAGTTCACTGCCGATATTCTAGACTCACCATATAATGCTATATGCTTAATTTTTTGCTGTTCAACAACAGTACGTAAAATCGATAACTTGCCATTAATTGCCTGCAAAGCAATAGCATTAAAGCCTTTATTCGCTAACTGCAAATTCACTAACCAAAAATGCCGATTACTTACCTCATCGTAGCTGAGTAGTAAGCAACCCTGACTGTTTCGCTTTCGTAGTGCAGCAATAGAAAAAATGCACCGTTCTGTCAGCACGTTATCCCATAGTGCTTTCTGTAACTCAGCAATAGGGTTTTGTTCATTATTTAAATGTGATTCAACCACATCAAATAGACCGCTCTGTAAAGACTCTAGCGGATAAAGCTTCATCATCTCGCTTAGCTGACGATCTAACTTCACTTGGTTAAACTGCTCTAAATAACGAATAACATCTTCTGTACCATCTAGCGAACGAACACTTTTCACCTTTTCTACAACCGCTGCACTACCAAGCAGCGCTTTCACCTTGCCAATAGATACCCCTTTATCTAGCCACTCTAAAATCTCCTTAATTAATACAATGTCAGCATCACTGTATAATCGATGGCCTTTTTCTGTCCTCTGGGGGGTAATTAAGCCATAACGCCTTTGCCATGCTCTGAGCGTAACGGTATTAACACCTGTTATTGAAGAGACTTCTCCAATACTGAGTAAAGCTGGCATTGTTTTTTCTTGTGGCTTAGAGGGCATAGCGTAATCTCAATTTTTCTGGGTAAGGCTGTAAGAATACTTGACTGGTCAAGTAAGCATTCGGAAATCGATTCAAATAATGATTAATCAAAGTTAGTGGAGACAACAAAGGAACTATTCCAGCTCGATAATCCAAAATTAACTTAGATAGCTCTTCTTTTTCTTGCTTATTAAGCATTTTCTTAAAGTAACCTTGGCAGTGCATTAACACATTTGTGTTCGTTTTCTTGTTTGTTCTTTTCTTCAATGCCGCCATAAATAAACTTCTGTATTCATGAAAAAACTCATCTAAATCACGGCCTTTAATGTTCGCGACTAAACTTCCTAAAGCCGTGTAGTCCACGCGACTGTGGGCCATTAGAGTTAACTTATATCTTGAGTGGAAGTCAACAATGCTTTTTATCGATAAATTTTCACTCACAGAATTGTACAAATCATTCAGTGCAAACACTCGAAAAATAAAATTCTCTCTCAAAACAGGATCTTGCAGCCTTCCGTCTTCTTCTACAGGTAGCCAAGGCATGTTATCAATGAGCTTTTGTGTGAACATCCCCATGGTTCCCCCTGGAATGGTATGTCCATTCTCTCGATAAAGCTTTACCCTTTCCATACCGCACGTAGGTGATTTAGCACAAACAATATAACCACACATATCTTCTAGGGTGGGAATATGCTTATCACAAAATCGATTCATGTTTTCCGTGTAAATAATCGATGGATCTTTGGTCGCAACTAACTCAGTATGCTCGCCTTTTTTAACAAGCCTAATCGTGGGCCTTGGAACCGTTAAACCGATCGAAACCTCCGGACAGAGCGGAGTGAAATTAAAAAACTCACTTAACTCTTCAACTGTAAAACGATGTCTTTTGTGACCACCATCAAAACGAACAGGGTGCCCAAGAACACACGCACTCACTCCAACTTGAATATCCATATTTAAACCCTATACAAAAAATCACCTTGTACAACTATGCTAGTTGAAAAATTAAGATTGTACAAATTATTTTTTTGTACACATATGTAGCTCTAAACCATCAAAAGTGGAATGGATATCACTTACATAAAAACAAAAATTCAAGGTATTTTGAAAATAATGGCGCACTTACCCGTTCTTATATAAACAGTGACAACAACTAAAACGGTTAAAGCAATACGAACAATTGGAATGAGCTCTCTATACACGAGTCATCAGAGCTGTTTTTTTACTTATAAATTATATAATAACCAACCATTGATAAATTCGACTTATTAAGAAATACTGTATAATTACGATATTAAAAATAATTATTATAACAACAGAGAGCTTAGATTATGGCTGCTGACTATAATGAGAAACAGCGTCCTGCTCTTGCCAAATTGGACGGCAAAGGGCCATACATTATCACTGAGCTGAACGTGACTGAACGTGTATCAGGACGTTCGGATTTTGTAGCGACTATTGTATCTAGCGAGAAGCTAGCCGAGAGCAGCTTAGGCAAAACTTTTGATGTACGCTATTCTCCTGGTTTTGAAGGTGATAGAGAAGAAGTAAAACGCTTTCTTGCTCTAACATCGTCGATTGAAAATATTGGCTTTGATGTTGGAAAACAACTCTATAGCTACCGTGTAGAAGCTATTGATCCACTTTCTGTATTTGCATTTCGTACGACCAGCCGTACTTTTCAAGAAATGAGTACAAAGCAAATTGTAGAAGAAGTGCTGTCTGATTCTGGTTTGAAAAGCTATTTCAAAGTATCGCCTCGAAGTTCAGGCATTACCCACACATACTGTATCCAATTTAATGAATCTGATTTAGATTTCTTAATGCGCATGATGGCAAGTGAAGGCTGGCATTATCATTGTGATCACACAGGCTCTCAACCTTCTGTTGTTATCGCCGACAGTAATCAAGATTTTAATAAAGCCAAGGATAGCAAAGTTCCCTTCATTACCAATGCGAAAGATAAAACCTTTGCCATCACGCAATGGGGCTATCGTAACCAAATTGGGGCAAGCAAACTTTCATTAGCCGATCACACTCAAGAGCTTGCAGAATGTTTATCGAGCGGTGATCGCAACACCACCTCATCAATCAAAAACAGCGCGTTAACCCAATACTTTTTCGGCCAAGGTAATCAAGATAAAAGCGCCATTCGTGATGCCGCCAAACGGCAAATGGAAAGCATTGATAGCCAAAAAGTGATTGCTGTTGCCCATTCAACAATCCCAACGCTGGGGGCTGGGCTGCGCTTTTCTTTAACGGATCATACCGAGTCTGAATACAATCAAGAGTACTTGATCACCCATGCTGAGCACTCGATTCAAGCCAATGAAAGTGGCATGCAAGCGGAATATCAGAACCGAATTCACTGTGTTCCGACAACTGGCACATGGCGACCACCTTTTATCGAAAAACCGAGAATTTATAGTATTCAAAGTGCAGAAGTCACAGGACCAAGTGGCGAAGAAGTCAACCAAGATAAGTCAGCACGAATAAAAATCCAATTCCATTGGGATCAAGACGGTAAAAAAGATGAGAAAAGTTCATGCTGGGTGCCAGTAGCTCAAGCCGTCGCCAGTAACGGCTTTGGCGTACAATTCATTCCGCGAATTGGTGACGAAGTATTAGTCAGCTTCATTGATGGCGATCCTGATAGACCTGTTGTATCTGGTTCTATTTATAATGGAAAAAATAAGCCGCCTTATACCACTGCCACGCAAAGCGGCATAAAAACCCGTACCACACCAAATGGCAGCAGCAGCACCGCAAATGAACTGCGCTTTGAAGATAAAAAAGACAAAGAAGAGGTCTTTCTTCAAGCTGAAAAAGACCTAACGATTAATGTTAAGAACGACTCGAAACAAACAATCACAGGCATCTCCTCCACTGAAGTAGAAAAAACGACAGACTGGAAAAGTAAAGAGGCCATGACATTAGCCACTGAAGATGCTTTTTCTGCCAGTGCAAAAAAGGACGTTTCTTTAAAAGCAGATGCCAACTTCAGTGCAGATGCAGGCAAGAACGCCGATATTAGCGCAACTTCCGCTGTGTCTGTTGATGGCCAGACCGTTAAAATTTCGGGTAAAACCAGTATTAAGCTCGCCGTTGGCGGAAGCTCCATTGAACTAAGCGCAAGTGGCATTAAAATTTCAGGGCCACAAATTGCCATTAGTGGGCAAGCTAAAGCAGAAATGAAAGCCACTATGGTAACCGTTGAAGGCCAAGGTAAAGCCGATATTAAAGGCACCATGATTACCGTAAACGGTAGTGCTATGACCCAAGTAAAAGCAGGCGCAATGGTACAAATTCAAGGCGCTATTGCGAAGGTAAATTAATGACTTATTTAAAAATACCCCATCAATTGGCCAGTGATATTTTAAACCTTTATGAAGCCAGTGATGAAATTTTAGAGTTATCCCAGCAACACCCTGAGCCTGCGCCCTTGATTTTAGCGGCTATTGACGCTGAACTGTTTAATGATGTGGTTTTATTTCTTGCACATGCTCTACCCGTTCGTGAAGCGATTTGGTGGGCTTGTTGTTGCTCCTCAAGCCGCGATGACTGGAATGAAGACGAAGAAAATGCCATCCGTTCAGCCAAAGCTTGGGTGCATACACCTGATGAAACATCACGTCGCTTTGCAGAACAAATGGCAGAAAAAGCAGATTTGCAAACAGGTGCAGGCTGGACAGCACAAGCTGCATTCTGGAGTGGAGGCAGCATGACTGCCGTTGGTGATCCTGTGGTTCCACCACCTGCAAATCTGTATTCTCACGCCGTCGCAGGGGCAATTAATTTAACCGCTGTGTTACCAGATGGTGAGCAAGCTAAAGAACGCTATCAACACTATTTAGACATGGGTTTAAACATCGCACAGGGCGGTAATGGCCTACAGAGCGAAGTAAGTTAAGGAGAGTTAATTATGCTACCCGCAGCCAGAGCTACCGACATGCATGTGTGCCCAATGCAAACCCCTGCTGTCGTACCAATCCCCCATGTGGGCGGTCCACTTCTTCCTCTACCTTGTACGGTTCTAATTGGTAATCTTCCTGCCGCAACCGTTGGACAAATCTGTGTTTGTGTTGGGCCACCAGACAGTGTGGTCAAAGGTAGCGCTACAGTATTAGTTAACAGTAAACCTGCCGCTCGAATGGGTGATACCACTGCTCATGGCGGCACTATTGTTATGGGGATGCCCACCGTATTAATTGGGGGCTAGCAAGCCCTCTTTTCTTACCAAAGACCTTTACTCATACGCAATACCTCCTGACACGTGCTATTTTCTATAGATAGCCATTCATGTCGTAGAGGTTAGATTGCACTGCATAGTAAAGCGAACATACATGCTTTTTTCGCATCTTATCGCCATTTTCTGCATATTGTTAACTTTTTCTTTGCATAGTCACGCCAGTGAAAAACAGATCCCCTCAGTACTGACTATCGCCTTAGCCGATGTGGATTATCCCCCCTTTTACTTCAAAGACAATGACACCTTTTCAGGAATATCCATTGAGGTACTAGAGCATATCGCAGATGATCTTGGTTTTACCCTTCGTTACCAAAGATCTTCTTGGCAAGGCGCACTAAACAGCTTAAAAACAGGTAAAGCAGATTTGATCACCACTATGTTTTACACTGAAGAGCGTGCTCAATTTGCCCTTTACCCAGACGAACCCCACGCCCTAGAAGTCAATCAGTTTGTGACTAGGCCAGAGCTCTCCATTCACTATAATGGGGACTTAAACACTCTCAAACAGTATCGCATCGGTATGATCAGCGGATATACCTACGGCAACGAGTACGACAAAGCAAATTTTTTGAAAAAAGACAGAGTAAACAATGAACATCAACTCATCAAAATGCTGATAGGAAAACGATTTGAATTGGCCGTTGGCAACCCATTTGCTATAAAATTACAGGCTGATCGGCTAGGAGTCAGTCATCAAATAGTGCTGTTAGAGCCAGCCGTCGACATTAGCCCTATTTACATGGCGATAAGTAAAAAAACACCGAACGCTACCTACCTAATCCAGCAGTTTAGTAAATCTATCAAAAACCTAAAGCGAACACCTAAATATTCAAGCATGTTAAAAAAATACCAAATGCTGGCTTCGAAGTAAGCTTGATTACTTTACTTTCGTCTGAAGCCAAGATGACCACTGGGTAGCTAAACGCAGCTCAGGATCAGATAAACAATTTGCATCCAATTGAGATAGCCATTGCTTGAGTGCAAACCAATCGTAGCTAGGAAGTACGTGGCCATTACCTTGCAGTTGGTCCTGTGTAGAAAATCCTGGTGTCAGCTGCCATTCATCCAAATCATAATATTTCGTACCAATGGATAGACAAGATCCAAAATCAATCAACTGAATTTTATGTTCATTGGCTAAATACATCACATTAGAAGGCTTAATATCACCGTGGATCCAACCTTGCTGATGTACATGATCAATAGCCCTCACCAGTTGAGGCAATAATGATAAAAACAAGTGAGCTTGATCAGAAGAGAAAGACAGTAACGACTGTCCATCTAAGTATGGAAGAGTCAATAATGAAGCAGAGGAGCATAACTCCCCTGCTTTTATAATATAGGGTGAGTGGCACATCGATAAACATTGCCACTCTTTTTGTAATTGTGACGCCTTCGCTTGCTTAATGACAACCGTTTTACCGTGACTCAAGTCATAGGCTATATAAACAGCTCGACCTAACGGTTCTTTCACCAAAAAGCGGTTAGCCAATAAACTGCCTGCTTGCACAGGCAAAAATGCATTCACAATATCCCCTATCTTGAATTACAAGCTCGATGGTAAATAGAAGCTGGTTAATAACCCTTTATTTAACGCTCGGTTGCTGTCTTTTAACGCATATTGAAGCACAATATCGTCTTTTTCTAGCTTATAAACAAGATTTCTAATACGTCGGTCACCCGTAGAACTGGATTGTCCATCAAATAACATGCGGAAAATTGCCCACTGCCCCGTATAGGATTTACTTGCGGTTCTATTCTCACCATTATAGAAATTAGCGGAAATATAACCATCTTCTCCTGTTGTAGGCCATGCAATGTTCTGCCATAAACGTGGGCCATGACGATAAGCGAATAAGCTTTCGGCTTCACGAATATCAAACTGCGTCGTCGATGTACTCATGGAGCTGGCTTTAAGGCGCAACTGCAAAGCAAGCTCTTGACCTGTCGGCCCAAAGAACAACTCACGAATGTCTTTTGCTTGTTTTAGCTTTCTCAGCATATCGGCTTTTATTGGTAAACGTTCTCCATCAATTTCCGCTAATTTCAGTACTCCATTATCCCAATACGCAAAAGGCTGAAGCTCTTCTGTAATAAAGGTATCAATACGTCCCTGCGGTTTAAATAGGTTAGCAAAGTCATCCAAAGCTACTTCACCACGCCCTTGAAGAGAAAATGGGAAGCGACCTTCAATTGCTTGACGGTAAAACGAATAAACACGCTCTTTCCACTGTCGATTCAAATACACCGAGCTACTACTAATAATATGGCTCCAAGCTTGATCATCAAGTGACTTAATCCAGTCTGCTACCTGCCCCGGAGCACGGCTAGACTGACGTCGGAATGTCACAAGTGGGTCTTGGCTACCAGCTGCATGAGCCTTAGCATTGGCGTACATTGCTTTACCTGGCTCGCTGCTAGAAAGTGCACTATCGAAATAGGTATTCAAATTATCAAATTCAGTGATCAACTCATTAACGGGTGGTACTTCAGATTCTGCCCCCATAAATGTTGAATAGCTGCTAAACGCTTCGTTCACAACAAAAGCAGGCTGTAAACGAAGTAGTTTTTCACCCCCTACTTTATTAATTTTGTCTGCTTTTTTAGCCACTTTAGCAACGCTCTTTAAACCCAGCTGTCTTGCAGCTTTTGTCGTCCCTTTCGTATCAGGGGTCTTTTCAGTGGCTAAAGTGGTATTAACAACTAGAGCATCAAGAACATCAATTAATGGACTGTTAGCTGGCTCACGAGCTATTTTCACCGCATACGCTAAATCAGCCATACTGGTAAACTCTTTCACTTCAATGTTATTAACCAGCTCTTTCCACTGATACACATAGTCAGCGTAGTACAGACGTTGTACTTTTTTACTCAATGCCGTCAGCTCTGCAATAGAGACACCCGACATGTCGCCTTGGATCGATTTAAACTCTTCCAGTTGCTTTTTCAGCAGTGGTGACTTCACCGATAAATCAATGTTGGAGTGGCCTTGGCGGGTATACAGCTCTTGCAATAAATAGCCATGAAAATCATTTTTAAAGCGGAACATCGAGCCAAACTTTTCACCCAACTGGCGACGAATATCAACACGAGTTCGGTACTCAGGCATGGCTTTTAAGCGTGCATAAATCAAGCGTTCTGGCGATAGACCTTCTAAATTCTGTGCCGCAACAGAGATCAACTCACTATTGGCTTCTAACACTTTGTCATAACTGCTGCCAAATAAGTCAGCCATGAGTAGGCCTAAATTATTTAAACTGTCGGCTGAAATATCCCCTTGGTCATTCAAGGTATCAACCAAATAATCCACCATTTCTTGCTGATCTAGTCGCTGCTTATCAAACAACATCTGATAATAGCGCAGTAACTCAAACACCTTACTTGGGTTACCTAGGTTTACATACACGTACAACTCACTACTCAGTACATCTGCAAGTTGTGGTAGTAAGAACAGTTGTAACTGCTGCTGATAACCTTGATAAATTTGCTCTGCCGTTTGCGTTTGCTTAATACTGACCTTCTGATACCAAGGCACTGGTTGGTTACCTTGCTCGGCCACTAAACGTAATTCATTCAGCACCGGAATCACTTCCGCTAATCCTGAACGACCATCTCGTAAACGCTCAATATCATTACGATACAGGCTTAATTGTGTTGTCGCATTACCACGGAACTCTTCGTCCAAATTCCAGTTATCTTTTAGCTGTAGTCCAAAGAGCGTGATGACACCAAACAAAGCAATTACCAATGCACTTCGAGCCGCAATATACGAATGATGGCGAACTTCATTAACCCCAACCGCATCCGCTTCTGGTGCAATCACATTATTAAAAATGCGACTCGCAAATAAGCTTTTACGACTTGGGACTTGAGACTTCACGGAATTTGCGTTGAATGAACCTTGCTCTGCCACCAGCTGAGTTAATAAATCATAACTCGCTCCTTTTTGGCCCGTACTGACCAAGTACATACCTCGAAGCCATACAGCTTGGCGAACTCGGTTTTCACGACCAATATTGGTTAATAGCTCATTCGCGCGCTCAAAAAAGATTCTCAATTGGTAAGGTAAAGCGATAACAGAAGAGCTGCTGTCCTGATGAACTTCCCGTAATAACTGGAATTGTTGTTGAGACAGTGATTTCAATAATTGCTTGCTATCAGATTCGAACTGGTGAGGATTAAATCGACGCGAGTCATCCATTGAAAAAGACAAACCAAATGGGTTTTCAACATCACAACCTGAATAGCTAGTGAAGAAGTCCACAAAATCAGAAATGGAATCAGATTTAGTGAAGATACTGTAAACAGGTAAAGACAAGCCAGTATGTTCACCTAACGTCAAAATCGCTTCTTGTAGATTGGTACTTAATATTTGGCGCGCTTTTTTATCACCTTGCAGTAATCGATCACAACCAATAGCCGTAACAACCCCGTTCGCTGCCTGACGAGGGCGGTATTTAAGTAGCTGTTTCGCAAAAGCACGCCATAATGAATCATCAATGCCATCACTATCAAATAAGCGATGCCCTACTTCAATAACTACAAGATTATCATTGCTCCAGAAACGAACATACTGATCCGTATCACTTGCATCGTGTGCTCGGTGTAATACTGGCTCTAAATTATTTTGCTGTAACAAACTACTTTTGGCGTCGGTTTCCCCACCGATCAAGACGTACCAAGGTAACTCATACAAGCTGTTGAGTTTATTCCCTCTTACACCACGTAGCTGCTTAACAGCACTTTTGAATAGCTGATTAATGGTTTGTATGTCTTGCTTAAGAAGCAAAGATTGTTCGTGTTGCTGCTCATCTTGCTCTTTCTCTGAACGATACCAGTAAGATAAGCCGAATGAAACAAGCCCCGCAGCAAGCAAACTAAACACTATCAACATTTTTACCAAGCCATTAAAATCAGGCTCAGCAGGTATCAGCCACCAAGTGAAAGCAGAAGCCATCAACAACAGGACGGTTAGCAAGAGTAATGGTTTATTTAATTTCATAAATTTTATTCTTATACATAGTCGCAGTTGCTTCTACCCTATCTAGACTTAGGCCAATAAAGTGAAGAACTGCGATGATGATGTTATAAACTCCGTTTTAGCCGACAATCACTGTTTGCTTCGGCGCACAGCAGCATTAAGCCCGAAGCGTATATTCAGCTCATTTTTTAACGCTTTGGCTTTCGCTAAATCTTTTTGCTCAGTAACAATCAACTCCACACCTGTATCTAACGTTTTGATGGTAATACTGTAGCCAGATTCTCGTAAGTCGTGTGCTAGGCGTTGCCCATCATCTTTACTAGAGAAAGTGGCTATCAAAATTTCCCAGGTCACTTGAGGTGGTGTCATAGATTCCACCATTACTTCAGGCAAACTGGCGTCCTTTTGCCCCAAATCGGCGGGTGTACTTGTGTAAATCAAGTCACTATCTTGCGTCGTGTGAACAAAACCATGCATGTCTAACGACGTAAACGCAGATAATGTCGCTTGACTGCGGTTTTTATACCAGAACTCAGAAAATGCATAAGAGCCCAGCACAACCAAACCACTGATCACCAACAGCTTAGTGACACTCAAGAATTGCCATGGTTTTCTTGCATCAACCACTGTACCGGGAGCAGGCACTGGCAAAGCAGACTCTTCTCTGTAAAAGCGAATGACACTATAAAGCTCAGACTGAAGCTCATTGATTTTTCGTCGCTCAGAATGGCGATATTTACCTAAGAAGCCCAACATAATAAGCACATATTGAAGCTCTAAAAAATCCACTAATTTTGATGGCTGGCGGCGCGCTTGATCCAACAACGTGAAAAAGACTTCACCACCATCTCGTTGGTTAAATACCTTACTCAATAAGGAATGATTTTCCCAACGAACTTGCTCGCCCCAATGGGTATACAAAATACATTCATCAAACGCGGCACACAAAACAAAGCAGCTTTTTTCAATCACACTCGGGTGATAGTCCAAGAACAAACCACGGCGCTTAAAGTCAGCAATGCCATCTAATAGTTGCTGACGAAATGCATCGATATCCAGCGGTGTAGCTAAACGAGGCAAACTGACTAATAAACCCAGTAATTCACTACTGGCATTAAGCAATGGATTACCGTAAATCGTTAAGTTTTCAATGAGCTTTTCAGTTCCAGTTAAATCCAGTGCTGGATTCTGCTCAGCAGACTTCACTGGCTCGGCATTAGCTCCACTGCGCCGAACTGAAATAGTTTCTTGTTCATTAAATAATGACGTCATCACTCACGCCCCTATCTAATCACAAAAAATTCGATGTCAACTTCACCAATACGGCTGTCAACATGAAGGGCTATCGGCTCATCTTTTTGAATCAACTCACGCCATAATGGTGACTGAGTATCCAATTCAAAATAAGCAGCATCACTGCGTGCTTTTAGCTCAGAAGGTGGTACAGGAAGCGCACGCATCGGTACACCAGATAACGCATTGCGCACCAATTCTGCAATCGCGCTATTACCCGCCAATTTACTCGCTTGTGGGAACTGCTCCCCCAGCTGCACTGCGCCTAACGGTGAAGAAACCACCAACAAGAATCGACCAGCATTAAATAAGCCTCGATCTTGTACGATTGTGCGCAATAGTCGACGTTTCTCAAATAGACTGCTATCCCAAACCAAAGTGCTCACACTGTCTAGCTGTACTTCACGCAACATGATACGAATATCAGAAAACAGGGATGAAAATAAACTATACAAACGGTTATGTTCCCAGCCTTGATATTCTTGCGGCATCTTACCTTCAAGACCTTGCATTTCACCCACCATTTGCAAACACGTTTGGTAGATTTCTTGAGGGGAAATGGTGCTGGTATCAAGCCAGTATTTCACGTTTGGCAGCCAACGGCCCAATGCTTGAAGCCACAAATAGTCACGTAAAAGTGCTTGATGACTTTTACTGCCCGACTCCACCTGCAGACGCTGTGAAATGGTGCGTGCACGATATTGCATTTGCGCGTAGATGTCGTTCACGTTGTCTTTTAAATAATCCGACACTGTGAAGTAAAGTGGCACAGGAATGAAAGCACGGTTTAATTCAATTTCACCATCTGATTTATGCTCAGTAACGTGAGCAATCGGTATCACGGTGTAATCTTGTAGATCGTCCCCTTCTAGCTTTAATACAATGTTCGGCTCCGCCAGCTCCAGCTGTAATGCTTCACTGTGATCTCGGCTGGTATCAAATACATTATGATCAATTCGATGATGACGTCGATTTTTATCTTGCTCATCACCGACATCTACAACCCCCGTGCGATAAATCGGCAATGCCAAATAAACAAGCTTATCAATAGTACCTTCAGGGATCTCTAGAGCAAGTCCATTATGTACCTCAAACGGAGTACCATCTGGGAATAAACCCGATGCGCTTTTGATCCCAACTTTACCAATCCGAGTAAGTGAAGAATCCAGTTCAAGGGCAGCAAGACCAAAACGCGCCGGATTCATCAAACCACAGTAAGATTTTGTAAATGTTTCTAAGTAACGCTCTTGTTGCTGGAAATGCTGCGGGCTTAAAAACATCCCTTCAGACCAAACGACTTTTTTCTTATCCATTCTTAATTAGCCCTCTTGACCTGTAATACTGATATTAATTCCATCGACACTGATATTCACAACCACAGGTAAACCCGGCTGAACTTGTACAATCGCTTTATTTTTTGCTTCTCGGTAGTCGGCAAACGCCGCAATCACGCCAATATATTGAGTTTCAGCTAGCTGAGGCAACACAACTACGCGTTTCTCTGCGGGTAATACACTGTCTAAATTACGCTTTGACAGTAACTTAGCTTTTAAAATGCCCTGATCATCATTGTAAAGATCAATAAAATTGGCCTGATTAAACGCTTCGCTGTCAGCAAGCTGATACACCCTCATTTCAAGCGGAGAAGCTAATCCATCTAAATTGGGGTTAATGTTGTTTGCCGCTTCAATATTCACTGTTACCTGAAGCGGAAGAGGATCTTTCCAAAACATCCACGAGCTACAGCCATTCAGCAAAAACACACAAGCCATCATTAAGAGTATCTTTTTCATCTTACTTTTCCCCTAACGACTGTTTAATGCGTAAACTCTCACTGAAATACGCCTTAAACTTTAATTGCCAGTCTTGATTGTCTTGTTGACGCTGGAAATAACGTTTGTACATCGACCAATAATCCGGCTTACGGCTAAAGAAACCAGGCTGTGCGATATCATTAAACATATCTTCTAAATGGGCAGGAGCCATTTCTTCCATCAAACGACCAAAGGCCATTTCCACAGCTTGAATCATCAGCTCTTGCTGCTTCGCTTGCATGGATAATAACTGCTGTGGATCCATGGCTGGATGAATATTAGGAGAAGAATTACCCGTATGAGGTGCTATTGGCGCATCAAAAGTAATAGGCGTTAAACTGTCACTGCTGTCTTCAGCAAACGGGTCATCATCAAACCCATCGTTGCTTAATAGGCTAATATTTCGCACTTCGTCAGTGCTCTCTTTTTCTGCCTCTATCTCCAAAAAGGGATCCGGCTCAACGCTATCTGACAACGCACTGAAAGATAATTCAGGCTCTCTTACTTGAGCAGGTGCTTCAGGTTGAGTCGACATAGGCGGAATATCGGATCCAAAAGGATCATCTTCCCAACTACCTAGTGGTGAATTGGCAGTTTCTAGTCCTTTTTTCGCTGTGGCTTGAGCTGGTACAAAACAAGATACCATCAAGCGATATTGACCTAAATCGATAACATCGCCATCGTTTAAAGCCGATTGATTATTTTTCCCTAATGGCTGATTACTTCCATTAATGAATAATCCATTGGTGCTCATGTCCATGATCTGATAACCACGGCTGCCACGATTGATCACTGCATGTGTGCCAGAAACTTCACGAGTCGCGTCAGAGAGCTGCATCGTAGTTCCAAATGAGCGTCCAATACTTCCCCCTTCTTCTGGGAAGTTTTTAGTCCAATCTGAAATTGGTTCCCCGTTAGGAGAGCTGATAATTCTTAATGATAATGGCATTTTAACTCCCCTTACACTGCGCTACGGCTTCATTAAATGCCTTTAAAAAACGCGGGTACTGCTTAGTAAATTTTTTTGAAAAATACACACCAAGTGGCTTTTCTTTAATTCTATTTTTAGTAATAGCACGGTGACTTACGCCTAGCTGTTTAATAGCGTCTTCCATAACAAAATCATTCGCCAGGACAGCCCCCACCTCACCAGCTAATAACAACTCAACCAAGGTTCCGGAATGGCGTGGTTTTTTTTCTACTCGATAACCCTGTTTTTGTAGCCAAAACCATTTATTAGAACCAAACAAAGCCGTAACAGTGATCTGCTCTTTAAACATAGTGCTTTGTGTGTCGATAGAGTCTGAAAGGCTAAACCAACTCCACGCTTGATTCATTACTGGGTCTGAATATGAAGCGAACTTATCTCGAATATCATTCTTTGATGCCAAAAAGAAACCATGCTGATCGCCTACTTCCGTTAAGATTTGGGCTCGATCCCAGCTTGTCATCGTAAGTTGATAAGGCTGCTGCATGCCTTTCATCACACACTTTATTTTATCAATACCAGGGCCCCTCATCTCACCGTTTTCTTGGTACTGATAAGGTCGCCATTGTTGAGTTACCAACAATAAGCGCTCAGGGCCAATATTTCCCGCAGCATTAACGCCTGCTGTCCATAACAAACAAAAGCTGAGGCCAAAAGCTTTGTATAGTCTGCTTACCTTCATTGCTGTTCCTGCATAGATTTACCCTCTGAACGAATTACCTTTCCATCGGTGTCATATACATCACTGGCCATTTCCATTAGCACAAATGGTATTTGCTGATTAATTCTCTGAGCTTGTTCAAAGCTAATCGCGATGTCAGGTGGTGAGATCAACCCAACAGGCAATTCTCCAGCTGTTGTTTCTCCTTTTAAAATGGACAATCCATACAAAGCAGCTTGATGAGCATTGTTCACAAAGCTCACACCAAACGACATCAACGCACTGTCTTTCCCTTGGCGAACTACATCAGGCACAGCTGAAATCAGCGGTAAGTTACTAGAATACTGGTTAATTTCTGCCACTCTTGCCAGTAAACTTGAGCTGCCTGTGAGCCACAACACTGTTTTTGTTAAATTAGGATCATTTTGCTTTAGTTCCGCAATGGTTCGCTTCATCGTCGTTTTTAAACGCAAATCAGGATCACTTTCGTCTACCACTATCGGCCATACCTTCACCCCTTTTTGCTCTGCTTCTTTCTTTAAAGGCAAATATTGAGTGACATAAGCACTCTTATTGCTTTTTGCATAAAGCACAGCAACCTGCTCTAGGTGAGGTTTAAAACGCTGCATAAAAGCCAAGGTAACATCAGCAGGTAAATTCAAAGACGTAAACGCAAAGTTATCACCTGACCCCTGATAATCCTCAATTAAACCCAGTTGAACAGGGTCTTTTGCGTTTACAGAAACAACAGGGGTTTGACGACCTTTAAATACTTCTCGAACCGCTACCGTGGCTTTAGAGCCCACGGTATAAATCAAATCACTACTTTGCTCTGCAAGATTAAGTAATTCGGTTAATTCCGCTTTTTCCGTTGGTAGTTTACGTATAACTAGCTGTGCTTGTGGCAATTCTCGACTGAATGCTCCTAACAAGGTATTCAACGCTGTATCATAAGATTTCGCTTTACGAGAAATAATCACAAGCACCGTTGGTAGCGATTGCGCCGGAGAATAAGTCACTCCCAAATCTGTAATTTCAGTTTGCCAATGGCTATTAAAATCTGGTTTTAACTCTTCTCCAAGCCATTGAGGCCAAGGTTTTTGCACTTCCTGCATCATGCCTGAACTCATGTCACTTGGTTTTGCAAAGGCAATGAAACTCAAAAATGAGCACAATAAAACTATCCACCTCATACACTCACCGCCTTAACCGTGGTTCGTTCAAACATCACAAATAGAGTGCAAGCCAAAGTGAAGAAAATACCTAATGCAAGCATCGCTTGAGCAGCCCCTAACCACATCAGCAATTGAGCCACTATAATAGAACCGGAAACATGACCAAATCTTTCAAGAAATCGGTAAGTTGCTGCAACTGTTGAGTCTGTGCTGCTATAACCACGAGTTTTTTCTACAACGTGTGTCACCACAGGCGCATTAATTAAACCGTGTGAAAAGCCCAGCACCATCATAGATACCGTCATTAACGCGACAATGTGCCACTCTGTTTCCAGCATCAGAGCATAAGCCAACAAAGCAAGGCCTAGCCCAGCTAATAAACTGCCAATACTCAACGCGGTTTTGCTACTGCCTAATTTATCAACCCAAGGGCCAACCTTATGGCTCACAAACAACACTACAGCTGCGTATGCCATTAATACCTGCCCAATACTTTCTTTACTGATCCCTTGCTCAGATAACAATAAAGGAACAGCAAAAGACACAACCCCCGTTAATGCTGCTTTCGTTGGTATCCCGACTAATAACATGGTACGAATAAATGCAGGGACTTTAATTAAGCGCCACGAGTCAGACATCATCTCCACAATATTTTGAGTAAACGATCGTGATGACACCTTCTGTAATTTCATGGAAGGCAACAACAAACTAAACATACTCATGATCAGACCGATGCTTGCCGCAAGCATAAAGATACCTTTATCACCAAGGTAGTTAGCCAATAAAGCACCAATCGCTGCCCCGGTAATAAAGCCAGCGTTAAAGCAAAAGACAATGATACCCGCCGCCTGAGTTTTATTACTTCGGTTACTAAATCTTAAAATATACCCTTGAACAGCAATAAAAATTAAAGCTTGGCCAATACCAGAAACTAACCTTGCCCCAAGCGTAACGACAATATTCCAATCAATATGGAAGTACTCAGAGCCAAGAAGAACACACCCCAAACTTGATAATAAAATGCCAATAACCAGCACTCGTCTAATATCATAAAGTTCAATAAGCCGAGCAGCAGGCAATAGCGTTAATGCAAAACCGAGAAAATACAGCGTGAAAAATAAAGAAGATGCGCCCGCCCCTAAACCAGCATCATTAGCAACTGCTGTTAGGTACTGGGGCATGATCGGAGCCATTAGCGCTTCCATTAGCACTGCGCCAAGAAACAAGGGCTTAAGTCGCTCTAGAACTAAATCGTCTTGGCTTCGATTTGCTTCACCGCTTAATAGACGAATGAACACAAAACACACTAGCCCACACGCAAAAAACAGCACCGCGAAGTTTTTCAAAATTCTCGCGAGCTGTGCTAAAACAACTTCTGCTTGATAAGATAACCTCACCTCGCCTTGCAAAGAGGTGGCATGGCTGTATTCAAGCACTCCGGTGTCTTTTAAAATCAGCCCCATGCTATTTCGGTCATGGCTACTGGCAATCAACGCTTCGCCTTTGTACACCGAAATTTCGGAAAGCTCCGGATTCGCGCGCCTGAAGTTATCAAGCATGCCATCAATCCCAGTTAATAAATCTTGATCAACGTTATAATCAAGAATGGGAGATAAACGCTGGCTTACAATATCCCCCAGAGATACCGCTTTGCTTTGTAAACCATCACGGTACAAGCTGCCGACTAACAGCAATACGCTAATGGCCATAGTAAAGAAGATGACCGTAAAACTGGTCAGATAAACAGCACGATGCTGACTCTTCAGTACACAACCAACAAAGACGATAAGAAGGATTGCAATAAGCCATAACATCGGCTGAAAGTTAGCGCTGATCAGAGCTTCAACCTTTTCAGGGCTTAAAACCACTTCCAAACTGCCTACTTGGCCAAATTTGTTACTTAATGGTACTGAAATATGATTAAGGCTACCTGCTTGAGGGCCAAAACTATATAACTCTTTATCACCGGCTAGTAAGCGCAACCCCGTCACTGAGTTTTCTGAATCAGCAATAGGCTGAAGAACTTTATTTAAGCCTGCAATTTCGGTCAGGGACACACCTGAATTCAGGATTTGTTCAATACCAAGACGTGCTGCTTCTGTTTGCGCCAGCACCGTATCAACGGTTAACTGTTGATAGCTTTTTAATGCTTGTGCGTACCCCACAACGAGAATCAGCAATAGTGACAACGTCACTATTGCTGAACCGAGTAGCAACCTTGCTTTATTTTTTACTGAGTCCACTCCTACTCCTATTTCTCTGCTAGCTGATAAAAATCATCAGAGAAACAGTGGGCAAGAGTACTTGGTCGGTGCTGTTTTAAATAAGCCAGTCGATTGAAAACAACCGATTGAATTAGGTCGTGGTAACTCATATTCTCTCCCTGAATATCGTGACAAACAAGACTGACCTTATTACCTTCTGGTTTTTTCAGATCAGGCTTAGGGTTGGTTTCCAATACCAACAATTTTCCTTTCTTATCCATACGTAAATCGACTCTAACAAGGGTTTGTAGCCCTAATTGAGTAAAGATTTTCGAGCCAATTTCGGCCAACTGACCGCGCAGATTAGAATCTGTTACCTTCAATAAGCGATCACCTGTAATAGGTTTTACATCCATTGAAGTAAAAATCGTTTCATCTTTTTCTAATACTCTCTCTGTTATAGAAAAAGACAGCGGCCCATCTAAACTGTGTAGTTCATTATTTTTCATCACTACTGGGCCAGCCACAGCAACGACAAATTCACGTCCAGATAAATAAGGTTCGACTAGAACGATATTATTGGTCGCTTTTTGAACTTTTTTAACCACACTATCAAGCTCTTTACGCTCAAATACTGGGTATACATGCACAGAAGCACGGCCAGACACTGGCTTAACAATGAAGCCGTCACCAAACTCAGCGTCAATCAGATCAAGCATAGACTGGTTCACGTCATCATTAATGCTCTCTTCTAAACCTATGGTAATAAAAGGTGCAGTCGGGATCCCTGCCGCATGAATCTCGTGCTTAAACAGATGCTTATTATCCAACACACCAGCGACCATTGGTGAATGGCCAACGTACGGTACCCCTAGCATTTCGAGCATAGATGGTAAGTGACACATTGAGTCAAAGCCTTGTAAACCACCACTATTGGTGAAAACTAAGTCAATTTCTAAAGCTTTTAGTTGTTGCGGTAAATTAATGTCTTCTGGAAGCACCTTTACATGCATAAAGCCTGATTCACGTAAAGCCTGAGCAATATCGTGCGCGACTGGCTCATAGGTTTTTGTTGAACGCGGGCTTAAGTTTTCATAAAGATAACTTTCCGATTGCGTCTTATCTCCTCCGTGGACAACGGCTATTTTTAAGGAACTTCTTATCCATTGAAGCTGTTCTGGTGTAAATGGATTTTTTTCCACAATCGTATCCTAATATTTTCCCTTACAATGATGACCACTTTTCTGGGTATTATTGTTTTTATAATAATCAGTATCGGCTATATTCAGTCGATCTGACTTTTTATTTTTATGATATTTGTTTGTAATAATTTTATTTTTTAGTTTATTACAAAGCAAACAAATATTAGAGCAAGCTCAATTTATCAACCAGAACTAGCCAGCCAGCAGGCTCACGCATGTATTGATCGGCTTTTAGGTGCTCACCACCAATTTTAAGTTTATGACCACGTACATTAACGAGTACGCGCTCTTGCTCAATACGTGCGATTTGGCCAAACATCTCACGTACTAATTCAACGGCAGGCGAATCTAATGCAACGGTGTAGACACTGCGTTGCTGAGTATCCATGTTATTTGATAATTCCATGAAGGCGCGGTAATGGAGCATTTGAGCGGTTTGAACGATCAAGTCTTCTTCTTTACGCATGTAAGCTGCTGTACCAATAGAAGCAGCACCAGCAATCAAGCCTCCAGCTATAGGTGCACCTGCCGAACCTGGAATGAGATCTGCTGTTAACTGAGCACCTTGAGAAACCGCTTTTACTGCTTTCCAGCGCATTAAACGCTTACACATTTCGATTTCATCTTCATACCCTTGACGGTTAAAACCATCTAAGAGTTTTTTAAAACGAGCAATATGAGCAATGGTTTTCGCTTCTGAACGGCCATGACGAAGTGCCCCTGTTACGTTCACTTGCGTCACTGCTCCCAGCCAAGACCCAGTTGTTGATACTGCCGAGCCTGCAATTTTCTTGTACATGCGTTTTTTAAAGTAGCTCTGGCACTTTGCATTTGAAGCCGTTGCCGACAACATATCTTGATGCACAACTTGGCTTTGACCTTGTGGCGGAGAAACCGGAGTTGGAGCTAATAAGAGCGTATTAGCAGGTAACTCTTTAGCTTTGCGTTTTCCGGCCCACTCTAAAATCGCTTGCACAGACTCAATCGCTGTTGAAACCGTATCACCAATCGGCCCAGCACCAACCCAATCAATACCACCAGAATCCGCAGCAGCACCTGCAGCTTCGGCAGCGGCATTCGCTACTTCTTGGGCCTGTTCAACGGCACCTGTGATTAAACCAATGCCATCACCGACATGATCATTAGCATAACCAAAGCCTTTTGTGTCAGGTATACGTTTCATGTAACCCGGTACATTTTTTAAGCCTGAAAAACTAACCGCAGGCTTAGTCGAGCTAAGCGTTATTGACATTTTACTCGGCATAAACGTCACTCCTTGTATACTACTCAGCGACTTTTCAGCCGCTGAATACAATATGTAATGTTTTTAGTTATTACCGCTACTTAATCGAGTTAAGAATGGAAGTTTGTGTTTGATCCAGTAACTCTTCTAGAAAGTGTAAGTACGCATTTGTTTCAATGGCAGTGGCTTCTAGTGTACTGCACATCCCTTTTACCTTCTCGATATAGTGCTGCGCTTCATGGTAGCTCATCGCTAACTCTTCACGGCTACGTGCAACTTGCGCTAAAGCGGCATACTGTGCATCAACCGTCGAAGCCGCATTAAAGCGATTTACTTTCGCTTCAATATCACTGTGGCGAGAATCCAACACCGCTACCGATTGTTTTAACTTATACAGGTTACGTTGCAGTTTTGGCCCCAATTCAGCTATGTCTTTTGCTTGCCATTTAGCAATTTTCCTTGCTGCTTCTTTGTTCCCTAAACGCTGCTCTAAAACGGCTTTATTGCCTGATGCGTATTCGCCTTTTTTACGCTGCTTACGCGCTCCAGCAAACTTACCACCAACGTATTCAGCGCCTTTAATAGCTGTTTTAGCAATATCGCCACCCGGAACTAAACCAAGTGGTAATTTGGCAATTTTTACCGGATTCTTCTTCAACACACGAGCTTGATCGTGCATTTTACGCTGGAAACGATAAAAACGAGACTGCTGATGTTTGTCGTAAACCGCTTTTGTTGTGTCCATGTACTCTTGCCCGGTTTTGCCTCTCAGTAATGCTCTGTCGGCAGAAAGTACATTTGGCATCGTAAAACTATGCAAGCTTTGAGCAGCCGCTTTACTGATGTGTGTAGAAAATTTTTGTTTTACGCCTTCTACAATTTTGGTGCGCTCAATACGACTAATACAGCTTTCTTCAATGGCTTTAACTGGGCGGTTAATCACTTCACCAATCGGTGTCGCATCAATCATTCCAGTCGTCCAATCAAGCGCCGCATCGGCCAAACCTACAGAATCCCCTTTAGGATCTGTTACCTGCTTATGAATCGCTTTACCAAGCCCATAACTGTTGCTTATTTCGTTGTTCACAACATCCCCCGTTAATTAATGGCTATATCAATTTGTCCTTCAGCCAGATCCAGATGGATCTGAGTAATGGCTTCGCCGCCGCTAACTCTCACAATGCATTGTGTCGCCAGCTCAGGCATTAAAGTCCGGTTTATAATCTGCTCAATTGCACGAGCACCGGTTTCTGGTGAGTGATTTTGTTCAATTAGATGTTCAATTAGCTCTTCGCTGTAACTGAAGCTAGCGCCGTAATGATTTTTTACGCGCTTTTCAATTCGGCGTAATGATAAACGAGCAATTTGTGCCATTTCGTCATTATCAAGCGGGAAATAAGGCACTACTGTCGAACGGCCAATAAATGCGGGCTTGAAGTAGTTTTGCAGTGCAGGGAAAATGGTTTTTGTTAACTCAGGAACTGGTGGCCTTTTCTCAGAGCATGCATCCACAACTGCACTGTCAGCAGCGTTTGATGTCATGATGATAATGGTGTTCCTAAAATCAATATCACGGCCTTCACTGTCTGAGATCGAGCCTTTATCGAAGATTTGATAGAACAAGTCATGAACACCTGGGTGCGCTTTTTCCATTTCATCCAACAATAGAACTGAGTATGGATTTTTACGTACCGCTTCCGTTAACACACCGCCTTTACCAAACCCAACATACCCTGCTGGTGAGCCAAGTAACATGGAGATTTTGTGCTCTTCTTTAAATTCCGTCATGTTAATGGTCGTGATGTTTTTCTCACCGCCATAAAGAAGATCCGTCAACGCCAGTGCTGTTTCTGTTTTACCAACACCACTTGGACCACACATTAAAAAGACACCAACAGGTTTACGTGGATCCGTTAATCCCGCACGAGACATTCGAATGGCCTTAGAGATTTCAGCAATTGGGGCTTTTTGACCAATTACACGCTCACCAATAAGATCTTCTAACTTCAGTAAACGTTCTACTTCGTCTTTCATCATGTTACCAACAGGCACACCTGTCCATAATGAAATCACTTCCGCAATGGTCTGAGTATCAACTTGTGGCATGACTAGTGGTGATTCACCTTGTAGTTCATGCAGCTTCGCCATTTTTTCCGCCAACTCATTTTGCTCGGCGCTATCAGCAACGTCTTCACCCGCTAAGAATTTTTCATCAATCGCATCTTGCAGAGCCGTAATGTCAGTCACTAACTGTTTTTCAGCTTCCCAACGTTGCTCTAACTCATCGAACTCAGATTCAAGTTTGGTCAGTTTTTCTTTTGCTGCTTCTAATTTTTCAGCACCATTAGCCAGCATTGCATCTTCGCGTTCAACCGCTGAAATTTCATTTTTGGTGTAGCGAATTTGCTCCGCTAAACCATCAAGCTGCTGTGGTAAAGCGCTCTGGCTCAGGCCAATACGTGAACACGCCGTATCTAATAAACTAATGGCTTTATCTGGCAGCTGACGCTCAGGTAAAAAGCGTACCGACAACTGAACTGCCGCTTCGATGGCTTCTTCTAATACTTTAACGCGGTGATGCTTTTCTAAACCACGAGTCACGCCACGCAGCATTTGAATGGCATCTTCTTCGTTTGGCTCACCCACCGACACTAATTGAAAACGACGAGTTAACGCTGCGTCGGTTTCAAAATATTGCTTGTACTCCGCCCAAGTCGTTGCCGCAATAGTACGGAACTCTCCACGAGCTAAAGCTGGCTTTAATAAGTTTGCAGCATCATTTTGGCCTGCTGCGCCACCAGCACCAATTAAGGTATGAGCTTCATCAATGAACACAATAATAGGGTGAGCAGACTGCTTAACTTCTGTGAGTACGTCTTTAAGGCGGTTTTCAAACTCACCTTTGATGCTTGCACCTGCTTGCAATAATGATAAGTCTAGTGTGCGAAGTTCAACATTAACTAAAGAAGGTGGCACATTACCATCAACAATTTGCTGTGCTAATCCTTCTACAATCGCTGTTTTACCTACGCCTGGATCACCCACCAAAATAGGGCTGTTTTGACGACGACGACATAAAATATCGATAGATTTACGAATCTCAGGGTTACGACCAGAAATAGGGTCCAGCTCACCGTTACGAGCTGCCTGAGTTAAATTATGTGTGTATTTATCAAGAGCGACAGTACTGGCTTCATGATTGATACTCGCTTCAGAACCCGCAGTGCTCGGAGCCACTGTTGAAACTGTACCGTGCTTAACAGCATTAGCTTTTAATGCTTCAGTAGATAACTCATTTAACCACGGTGTTAACTCACCATTGTAACCAGCTTGGCTAATACGCTGCTTTAAAACAAGAAGAACATGGTAGCCGTTTACTTCAGCATTACTGTGGTTTAGAGAGGCAAGTAACCAGCTGTCTTTCAATAGCTCAACTAAACCTGGCGCTAATGATGGGGAACTGTCATTACCGCGAGATAAACCGTTCAAGTGGCGAACCAGCTGATCAATTAATTGATCACGACCAACCGAGCCTTGAGATAGCAGCTCTGTCCAACCACTTTTAGGATCGTCAAGAAGCTGATAAAACCAATGCTCTGGCTCGATACTGAAGTGTGTACGAGCCATGCAATCACCAGCCGCCGCTTCAAGAGCACTTTTTAACGTTGGCGCTAAGCGTTTTACTAAACTTTGTAATTCCACGTTTATCATTATTCTCTTCCCCTATTTAAGTGGCATGACCACGTATTCTTTTGTTATTTGTTTTGGAGCAAGCCAAGTTGATTGAGCTAGTCTGGTATCGGTATCAGTATTGGTCGTCAGCTGTAAACCAGGTAAGTAACGGCCATCGACTTTCATCATCAGTTTTAAGCGAATATCAACGCCAATGTAATGACGAACAAATTCATCAACGGCAGTAATTAAACGCTGATCCCGACGAATATTATTGAATTCACGGTTATTACGCGGTTTGATCATGATATCTAAACGTTGAAAAGCCGTTACCGCACTTTTCCCAACCAAAGCACCAAACCCAAGTTGATTATTCTGCCCTTTTTGTTCACCTAAACGAGTCACGCTACAAGGTAATAATGGTTGATAGTCCACATCGCCATAATTCACTTCAAAGACATATTCAAAATAATCTTCCAGCAATCCTTCTAGGGTATGCGGACAAGACAGCTTCAACCCTAAAAGCGCTGAATATTGCACTAAATGTGTTGCAGGTAAGTGACTATGGTGACCCAAATCACCATATAAATTAGAAAGCATGGTCGTCAGCGATAAATCATGCTTATTCCAACTAAAATGCTCTTCTTCTGCCTGAGAAACTAAGTCGTGTTTTAATTCTGTTTGGCAATGCAGACGATAATAACGGTTGTTAAATCCATCAAAAAAATCAACCAGCGCGTCATTGCCTTGTTCAAACAGCTCCTTTAACGACTCACTATAGCTGTAGCGTGGCATCACCCCTTGGCTGCCTGACAATGCGGTTAAATCACAAGTGAATACCCATTCGCCAGCAATAGGGTTACGCACTTCAATAATGTCAGATTGCTGGTACGCAGGTAATAAACTGGCCGAAAATGTAATAACAGGTCGCTTTCCTATTGATGCCGCTTCGTGTTTCACCAACTGCATGGCCCGATGAACATCAAACGTATACGGAGCGCTCAATAGCTGGGTTAGAGCATATTTTTGCATCCCGATCTCCTTGGAAATACTTTGTGTTCACCTTCCACGCCATCAAGAGCAATAACCACTTGGGTAAAACTGTTAAAACCTGCGAAATAAGCAAAAAAGCGGTCAAGTAATTGCGACAACAGCTCTACCCCACCACCGCCAAGTTCTTTTGGACTTAACGTGATCTTCAAACGAGTACCGTAAGCAAAACAACTTTTGCCAGAAATTCGGATCGGAGCCACAACTTGTTCTTGTTCTAAACCTTGAATCGACGCAATGTAAGCGCTGTTTTGCATGTTGTCGTTATGGTTATACAAAGTTAGCATGGCCTTTAGCGCTGAAACTGGATCATCAGAGCCTAATAACGCGTGATAATTAAAATGTAAATGAGCCAATAATGGCCATGCATTGTGCTCAGTGCCTTTAATACGAACCTGTTTGGTTGGTCGGCGCAGCAACTGTAATTCTGCTGGCATTGAAATAGAGTCTCGGCAATCCACCTCACTGGAAATAGACAGCTGATTTACCAGCTCGCCATTCGAACAGGTTGCCGTGACCAGCCATGTTCTTGGCCCACTGTTCGCACTAGTGTGATCCATGTCAGCCACACGTAGCTTACTACTTAAATAACTGTCATCTTGCCATTCTTGGCTCAACTGCCAACGCAAACCAATTTCAGCACCACGGAATTTTTCACCATACAAAGGCGGAACTTGACGGCTTTGCTGCTCTGTTACGTCCACCACTTTTTGAATGGAAAATAGCTGTAATTGTTCTTGACCACCAGCATCCAGTAAGATCGGATACTGTGACTGACTAAAATCGATGTTTAAAGGTTCTGCCGTTAATGTTTGCAAGTTAACAATCGGCGTACAGAACAGGTGGAAATTATCTGCCCCTAAGCTACGAGCAAGATCAATAGCCATGTCATCTAGAAAGATTTGGATACGAATTCGGTTCGTTTGCAGCATCCCTTTTTTAATACATGAGAGCATTTTCGATAAATCTAGGCGAACCGCATGAAATTGCTCAGGGAACATGAAAAATTCAGTTAATAACTTGAAACCACCAAAACTTCGTGCGCTATAAGGCAGTACTTGGTTATCATCATGGAACCCTACGGAACCTAAAGAGCCTGCACCAAGCGAAATACACTCGTCTTGATATTGAATACAAACTTGCTTTACCCCTGACAACAAATAGTCATACAAGCGTAAAACAGATTGGGTTTCACCACGTAAAAACAGATCCAATGAAGAAAGATCTAAATCCGAAAACAAAATCGCAGGATCAGTGGTTTCTAGTTGCAGCTCTAGCATAGCTTTTGCGTGCTCTGCCCCTTTCGGCTTTGGCACATCAAATGGCGCAATTGACACCGCAGCTGTACTTAGCTCGATAGGGTATAACGCTACGTCCTGACAAGTTTGAAACACAGCAGTTTCGCTATCGCCATCTGAAATCCCTAGCTGTGTCCCTTTTGGTAAACTGTGTTTCGCACTTACATCATCCGACGGCGTCATTTTCACAATGCTGTAGGAAGGAATTGGACGCAAATAATGTGGAAATAACAAGCGAAGTAGACTGTCTGTCAATTGTGGAAAAGAGTCATCCAATCGTTGCTGCAGACGGGCATTTAATAACGCAACACTATCTATAAGACGAGCAATTTGTGGATCATCAACACTGTCATCACTGATCCCTAACGATTTGGCCGAGCCAGGATGACGACGAGCGAAATCCCCCGCTTCTCGGCGAATAAATGCCAGCTCTTGTTCAAAATAGCTTAATAATGACTCAGACAAGATTCGTTTTCCTTACATCTAAACTACTGGTGGTAAAATCTAAGCTTGAATCAAACACAACCACTTCTTCTCCGAACTGGCTGGTCATTGTGCCTTCAATTCGAAATTTTAATTTATTAGTCGTTACTGAGCGCTCATCCAGTTCAACCAAGACGTCTTTTAACCTTGGCTCAAAGGTACTAATCAAAGAGCGAATATCATGCAACACCAAGTCACCACTCGCTTTACCTTGACTACGTAATGAGTTCACCATGCCAAATGACGCAACAGAGTTATTCACTTCACCATGCAGCTCATCTTGCCAAATAGGCGCGCGAGCCGATAACAACGATGAAATATTCTCAATCACCGCATCACGAACACTGTCGCTGTTACCATGCCATTGGTTTTTTAACTTCGCTAGTAAACTCATTAAGTTACCTCACCCAGCTTGCGTGCTGCTACGTCTGTCATTAACACGATATGAGTATCCAGCACTTCATATTGGTATTGAGGTTGCAGCTTAATCTGACAGCGATATTTAGTGGCATCTCGTTCATCCTGTACCAGCTGAACATCAGCATGCTTAAGTGGGTAACGCGCCATGATGGACTCATCGCCATAGTCAACTTCACTCATGTATTGCTGTAGCCAGCGTTCCAAATCACGTTGGCACGTCATGGCACTATCAAAACTACCTACCCTATCGCGAATTTGAGCCTTGATATAATGACCAAAACGGCACGCCATTAAATTGGTTTGAAGCATCGCACTGGTTTTACTGGCCTCATCAATGGGCTTCCACACCGACTGGTTGCTAAAAAGCCCTAATTGACCACTTAAGTACACGCTAGTCACGGGGACAAAACCTTGCTCTGACCAAAAACCATCATTCTCACTGTAAAGATCAACATGCGCTTTTAGTGGCGTGCAAATAGGAGTACTTGGCTTCACTAATGCACCATCACGGCCTGTTTTGTCATAGGCTCGTAAAAAGCCAAACCAACTGATCCGATCAAATTCTCGAATAACATTGGCCGCTAAAAGGTATGCCGCATTTCCCCACAAGACACTGTTGTTTGTATTCGGTTCATTGAAAACAAAACCTGCCGAATAATGACGATAAGGCTCTCTTATTCTGAATTCCGGTAAAACGAGGTGTAAAAATCGACTGGAACTGTGGTTACGAAGCAATTGCCAGCTTTGGAGATCATCACTGTTTAATATTCGAGTTAATCGTGCGGAGTCGTGTAATAATCTGGCAGGATCATCTCCAAAAAAGTAACGATCAACACCCAGTGCAACGGGGCATAATGAACGTTCACCAAGTTCGGCTAACAATTGGAGTGTATAAAGATCATCAAAATCACTGTCGTCATCTAAATCCGAATGGGCAAGATGATCCACAACCAGCAGACCAAATGGCTGCCCCCCTGCGGTATCAAGCTCATTTGCGTAGACTTTTTTATAGAGTGCGCTGCGGCTAACTTCAAAAGACTGGTTTAAGTCGGTGGACAACATGCTCCAACTAAAATCGAGCAGCTTAATTCTAACTCTTCGGCCTGAGACTGGCAGTTCAGCTAGGCTTGCTAAACCAGACCACGTCGCTTCCAACTTTTTAAACTCTTTTGCCTGCATAATTTCGGCAAGTTGATCACTTAATGTTTGATCTAATTGGGCAATAACACGGCTCAGTAAAGCAACAAAGCCATCATTATCTTGCTGTTTTGCTAACTCTAACAGCATTCGCCATTGCCCTGTTTCGGCTAAGACATTGGAGGATGATGTTGGGTTTGATATTGTCATAAAAGCTCCATTCGGGGGCCGATTAAGCCCCCGAAGAAATCATTAGCCTGGAATGTTCGCAACCATACGTAGAGAGGTTGTTAACTCTTCCATTTGTAGCCAAGGGCGCAAGTAAGCAACCGCAGAGTAACAACCAGGACGACCTGTTTGCTCTTCTACACTTACTTTTGCTTCTACCAATGGGTGAGTCGCTTTCGCTTCATTACCGATGGCATTTGGGTTCACATATTGGTGAATCCAGTCGTTCAGTTCTTTTTCAACATTGTTTGGATCAAGGTTTGAACCAATGCGATCACGTCCCATTACTTTTAGGTATTGGGCGATACGGCTGCTTGCCATTGTGTATGGTAAACGCGCTGAAATAGCTGCATTAGCTGTTGCATCAGGGTCCGTATACGTTTTTGGCTTATGAGCCGTTTGTGCACCCATAAATACCGCGTAATTGGTATTTTTGTAGTGAACTAATGGTAAAAAGCCAAGATCGCTCAGCTCTTTCTCACGCTCATCCGTTAAGTTAACTTCCGATGGACACTGCTGAACAAGATCACCTGAAGGTGTGTTGTAAGTAAAGTTAGGTAGGTTCTCAACTTTACCACCATTGTCCGTACCACGGATCGCGGTGCACCAGCCGTATTGCGTATACGCTTGAGTCAGTAACAGACCATATTCGTATGCAGCGTTACTCCACACAAAATCATCTTGAGATTGTGGTACTGCTTTACCATTCGCATCTGTTTTAAATTCTTCAAAATCAAAAGAACTTACTGGTACTGTACCTTTACCATAAGGCAGACGAGCAATGGTTTTTGGTAACGTTAATGCAACGTAACGTGAGTCATCACTTTCACGGAAAGCATTCCAACTTGCGTAAGCTGGTGAGTCGAAACCTGCCGCAACTGGTTTACCTTCTGAGAAGGTTTCAAAAGAATCGAAATCAAACATGCTTGCATTAGCAGCAGCTACAAATGGTGCATGAGAAGCCGCAGCAACCTCACCCATGTAACGCAATAATGCTACGTCTTCATCACCGTAGCCAAACTCGTAATCACCAATTAGTGCACCGTATGGTTGACCACCAGCTGTGCCGAATTCTTCTTGATAAATCATGGTAAAGAAACGACTGCGATCAATAGCAGGCGCATCTTCAAATTGTTCTAATAGCTCGTCTTTCGTGTAGTCAGCAAGCTTAATTTTTAGATCTGGGCCAAGTTCGCTGTTTTTAACCAGCTTTTGAAGACCAAGCCATGTCCCTTCCAGTTTTTGGAAATCAGGGTTTTGCATGACTGTTGAAAGTTGCTCAGAAATCTTCACATCCAAAGCAGCAATGGCTTTTTCAATGGTTAACGTTAGGTTTTTATCCCACGTTACTGTGCCGTCTAGAGCTTGTGATGTTAAAACAGAAAGCAGCTCTTTTGTTGTATCTGCTGGCGTTTGAGTCGTTGCTGTAATTGCACGATCCAGAAAATTCAGCTCACCTTCAGCCGCTTCTGCTTGCTGTGGTGCATTTTGTTGTTCAGTTGACATTATTCAGCCTCCCCTTTTTGCACGCCTAGTTCTTCCGCAAGATGTTGAATCGCATCGGTACTTTGCAGAACTTCTTTAAGCAAACGTTCTAAATCACGAGAACGATCGGCTTTACTCAGCAATACTTTTAGCTGATTACGTGTTTCTACTAGCTGCTTTAAAGGATCAATGCTGTCAACTAAGTTTTCAGGGTGGAAATCTTTCATTGATTTGAAGCTAAGGTTCACATCAAACTGGCTGTCATCGCCTGCCAGCTTATTATCAACCTTGTAAGATAAGGTAGGGTTAATTTGTCCCATTACCGTATCAAAGTTGTCTTTATCGACACCAGTGAACTCACGCTCTTCTAAGTCCACTTTTTCGCTTTCTGGTTTGTGGCCAGAGAAGTCACCAATCACGCCCACGACAAAAGGCAATTCTTTGGTTTCAGTTGCACCGTTAGTTTCTACGTCATACGTAATGCTGACGCGGTTTTTGCTTACACGCTTATGTTGTGAGTTGAGAGCCATGCTTCCCTACCTTGTTTCGCAATAATATTAAAAGCCGAATTAAAAGTATAAAAAATGCGCCGCCAAACAGCGGCGCATTTACTACAATTATTTCGCGCCAGACAGCAGCTTGCCTTGTGGTACGTTGTAAGAAACAAGACCGCCTTGCTCAAGCTTACCACCGTTACCTTCATGCCAGTGCTTCTGATCAAGCTGGATGTAAGAAAGCGCGATGCTTTCAAATGGTTGAGAACCGTCTGAACCACTTACGTTGTAAGAAACAAGACGTGCTTTTTGTAGCTTCACTTGGAAGTAAATATCTGCACCTTCGCCAGATGTTGATGGCTTAGTGAATACAACTTCTACGTCTTTACCTTCTGGACCTGGGCTAAATAGGAAAGAAAGTAGGTCTTCTGAAGCACCATCTACTTCTTTAGTCAGGTTAACTTCACTCATCGCTACCATGCCTGAATCTGCATTCGTGCCGTTACCGATATCCATAGCAACTGAACGTACTGCGCCCCAGCTGTAAGAGTTCAGTGCGAACCAACCTTCACCAGGAATACCCTCGATAGTTGCGCCGCCTGTTACTTGTACGCCATCAATTCGCATATAGATGCTTGCCATAATAATAGTTCCCCTGTTTTATTTATGTGCAGCTAAGGCCATTTACCAGCTTAAAGAATTGCTGGAATCTGACTTTTGCTCCGTTTGTGGTTTGGTTTGATTATTTACACTTTCAGCTTCATTTGAAGTAGAAGGTGTAGACTTAGTTTCTGTTAAATTATTATTGTGTAATGGTTCTTTCGCTACGACCTCGGCCGAAGCCGACGTCACATTTTGACTCGGTATCGAATGACTCGACACTGAGTAATTTCTTACTGGCAAATCTGGTAAACCAACCTGCCCTTCTTCGTCTAACCCTGTTAAATTGAAAACACGCGCAATCGTTTCTTGTTGATTTGATAGCAACTCGGTCATTAACTCAGGTAATGGCATGTAGCCCCAACGAATCGCCTTTTCCAATAAGTAAGGTACTGGACTGTGCGGTTCCGTTTTTTTAAAAAATTCTGACAATTCACGTAATTGGTGAAATGCTTGGTCTCGATTAAATTCTTGTTGTTCAGCAATAGAAGCAAATGAAACCGTTGTCGCCGCTTGTTGTGTTGGTTGAGCCATATTCGAGTTCTCTATTTGGTTCATCGAAACTGTTGATTCCACAACATCAACTGGGGCATTAGGGTTTGCATCAACCTCAGGTTTATTCTCTGGTACAGCGGCAGCAGCTTGGCTTGAAGCGGCTACTGGCTTAATACCAGAAATAAATTCAATGGCTTTTAGCATTTTTGCTAATAAACCGGTCACAAAAGCAAAACCTGGCTGAGCTATCAAACTCTTCTGACATACCACTTTCACTTGTGCTTCAATGGCTGTCATGTTTTCTGCCAAACTCGATAAATTCTGCACGAGTTCAGTTAAATGCGCTCGATTTTCCAATGCGACTGAATTGTACTGGTGACGTAAGTCGGTCAAGTTGCCTTTACGTTCTTCACTTTGATAACGGAAATAATCTAAATCTCCGATCAAAGGTGTCATTAAAAGTGGTGAATAAAGTAAACTACTGTCTTCACTCTCACCAACCAGTTGTACAAAGGCTTTCACTTTAAAAGTGTCGATCTCAATCTTTTTGCCCGCATCATCACCGGCTTTTATTTTATTGTCTGGCAAAATTGGCTGTAAGTTGTCCCAATGTGAGGACACCAACTCTTTCAACCATTCACTAACCTGGCTAGCACAGTTTAAACTTGGATCAATAATGACCTGTGAAACAAGCATCCAGCCAGCCAATTCTATGTCTCTAGACGATTGCTGAAATACCGTAAACAAACTATCTGATAAAGAACCCCAATTATTTTGGTTTTCTTCAATAAGTGCCTCAATCTCCGACGGATCTGGATTCTGAGTCAGCTTTCTTAACGATGTTTGGGCTAAGTTAAATTCATTTCGTAATGGTCTAAACACCTGCCGATCTGATTTCAAGTAGCTCCCGCAGAAATTATCTTCTGTCAGTGGAGAAAGCAAAGTTTGTCGTTGGTTTTCATTAAAGCGCATAACACCCGCTATATTTATATTTTTAGAATTAGAGAACAATGTAACTCAAAATAACTTATATGAATCAGAATCACTATTGTTAATATAGTTGCATTATATTATCCAAAAGTATTAACCACTGGCTTATTACTTATAGCGAAACAATATCAGTTTTTTTTATCTTTAATCAACATATATTCACCTCATCAGACCTCGAACTTGAATGTTTTATTTCAAAAATATTCATAAAAAACAAATAAATTTAAAAAAACCAATTAAATCAACAAGATAAAATCAATAAAAATAATCACAATTTATATGCGGTATAAGCAAAACGTATTATTCTGTATAAATAACGAGCAATAAAACACTATTCATTTTGTATATTTAATACTATCACCAAATATATTAGACCTACAATTATCAATACTAAAAAGTTTTAATGTGACACTTGTTCAAATTATATTAGTAGCATAGGAATAATTTCTTTTATCATCGTACATTCCATTAATGCTGCTCTAAACGTAGTACAGCGCCTTTTAAAAGGTCAAGTTTTTCATCCAGTTATTATCCCACTCCATACGATATACATCCCTACCCTTCATTATAGTACTAAGTACCATTAATGCCGTGATTTCTTTTTATTCCGACTAGTGTCATGTAAAAGGTGTAGACTATTTTTATATAAATGACCATACGCTAAAAATAAAATCATCATTTAGCATTAAAAATTAAGAAGATATAAACTTTCTTAATACTTTTCACAAACTTTTAATCATACTTAGTGGTTATATACAAAAGGGAACCACAATGAAAAGCACTGGGAATGGAAACAAAGTTTTCAAACTTAAAAAATGGAGTACAATCAGAATCTAAATATTATGATTCAATATTTTAGGATGAAAAATGAGTGACTGGATTGTTGGAAATGAACTCTACATTCGGCTTGGTTTCTTTTTAACTATTTTTACTTTAGTCGCTATTGGGGAGCTAATCGCCCCACGCAAAAGGCTAACAGGCTCAAAACCTACTCGCTGGTGCAGTAATTTAAGTATCGTTGTATTCAATAGTATTACCATTAAATTACTATTTCCCATTCTTGCGGTCGATGTCTCATATATTGCTACTGAAAACCAATGGGGGCTTATTCATTGGTTCGATATACCAGCACCAGTTGCCATCGTTACTGCTATCATTTTGCTTGATTGTGCTATTTATTTTCAGCACGTTCTTTTTCATCATGTACCTTTTTTATGGCGTCTGCACAGAATGCACCATACAGATGTAGACATTGATGTAACGACAGGTGCTCGATTTCACCCCTTAGAAATTATTTTATCCATGATTTTTAAGATCCTCATCGTCGTACTGCTTGGAGCTCCTGTTGTTTCAGTCATTATTTTTGAGGTTCTGTTGAACCTGACCGCTATGTTTAACCATGGCAATGTAAAGATTCCTAAGAAAATAGATAAGTATGTGCGGTATTTTTTGGTCACACCTGATGTGCACCGCATTCATCACTCTGTAGATGGAACAGAAACCAATCGTAATTTTGGTTTCTGCTTAACCTGGTGGGATCTCATCTTCAACACTTACCAGAGCCAACCCAAACAAGGCCATACGAATATGACGATTGGATTAACCATATTCAGAAAGCCGCACGAGTCTCGATTAAAAAACATGCTCACCCAACCATTTCGTGATGGAAAGAGTGAATCGCCATAATTTTAAACCATTGTAAAGATGCGTAAAGTTACTCTGAACATGGCTGAAGTCTGAGATAATAATTCCAAATAACAATCATTATAATTGGGAGCTAGGTTATGCAAGTACCAACCAAAATTTGGGATGGTTTCGTTCGAGGTTATCACTGGTTGCAAGTCGCCTGTGTTGCAGGGTTATGGTACACCGGTACGGAAGGACTCATGGATTGGCACTTCTCGGTGGCTTATCTATTGCTGGCATTACTATTAACACGCTTGGTTTGGGGAATCATTGGCAGTGACACCGCAAAGTTCCGCCACTTTATTCGTTCACCGCGAGCGGTCATTCAATATTTATCATCACTTCGTAAAGCCAGCGAACAAAAAAATACGCACGTAGGCCACAACCCGGCAGGTGGTTATATGGTCGTTATGTTTTTTCTAATCATTTCGATACAAATCACCACAGGGCTGTTTGCTACGGATGACATCATCTCCGAAGGACCCTTTGCCATATATGTAAGTGGTGATACCAGTAGCTTCTTAACAGAAATCCATGCTCTGAACTTTGACTTTATGCTAGCTGCAATCGCACTACACCTTATCGCTATTTTCGTTTATTTGATGAAAAAAGATAATTTAGTAAAACCAATGATCAGCGGCCAGAAGACAACCCCTATCAGTACTGAACCACAACCGAAAATTGTCAACGGTTTACTTGGTTGGACCCTATTCTTAGGAATTGGTGCGGCCGTATATTTCTACTTTGCTAAAGATGTGGTGGCATTCCTATTTTAGCTTTCTGATTTTTATCAATAGCCCAAAATACAACAACCAGAGCGACAGAAGTGATAAACAAAAACACCGAAGACAAAAACCATGCCTTCGGTGTTAGTTTATTTAATGTTAGCCATTAACGGAATTTGTAATCACTGTGGCAGGCTTTACAGTTTTTTGCTGCAACACCAAACGCTTTTTTCGTCGCACGCTCATCACCTTCTGATGATACTTTTGCCAACTGAGCTAAATCCCCTTGAAACTGGTTCAGTTTACCAGTGAAACCATCCCAATCACTCCAGATTTCTGGCTTGGCTTTTGTATCACCTTTGTCAGAACCTTCTACTTTAAAGGCTTCTTCCGGCATTAACGCTAACTGTGCAATATGCTCTGCCCGCTGAGTGAAAGCATTTTGATCCCAATCTTTACGACCTTTCACCATTTGGGCCATATCGCCAAAGTTTGTAGCGATCATGGAAAAAGCAGATTGGCGATATTCAATCGCATCTTCTGGATTTTCAAACGGAGTTGCTGTAGCCGTGCTCGCGACTAGGACCATACTGCTGATAAGTAACTTTACTTTCATTGCTTCTATTCCATCTATTATTGTTATCAAGAAATATCAAATCAATCATATAGATGTAGTAAGCAACACCACAAAATAATTTACCAAGATTTACATTACAGGCCATAACCTCACTGAAAAATAATCATAACAAATAGCCGTTAGATGATTTATACCTTAAATTTATTTAACTCTTCGGTGAGCGAGTGGGCTTGAGTGGAGACATCTTCTAACTGCCCCATGATTTTCTGTAAGTCTTCAAAAGAATTGGTTGACGAATCTCTTAAAATTTCGATGTTCGATTCCATATGCACAGACATTTCTGTTTGAGTTTCCATAGCACTGGCAATACTGGAAATAGATTCAGCAATTTCACTCTCAAGCGTCTTAGTATGCTCAAGGCGAGTTGCTACTTTGTGGATGAACATTTGTGCATGAGCAGTGGTTTCAGCATTTTGTGTGACGTTTTTTACGGCTTTATCTGCTAACCCTTGTAATGACTCAACGGTACTTTCTATAGACACAATAGACTCTTGCGTTCGGTGTGCTAAGGCTCGTACTTCATCAGCCACCACCGCAAAGCCTCGTCCTTGCTCACCTGCACGGGCCGCCTCGATAGCAGCGTTTAATGCTAACAAGTTCGTTTGTTCAGAAATATTTTTAATGACATCAAGTACCGAACCAATTTGGGCACTTTGAGTACTGAGCTGTTCAATAACGGTGGTATTTTCAGCCATATTACTCGACAGTTTTTCAATATCTTCCACACTGGTGACCATATTTTCACTGCTCAGCTGTATCTCTTCATCCGTCTCCCGTGTGTTTGATGCTGCAACGTCAGTATTATTAGAGATATCTTTAATACTATGTGTCACCTGATGGATTGCCTCAGTAATGTCCCGAGTTTGCTTCTCTTGGCTATTAATTTTCTCCGAAATCTCATCGGCAGCGTTTTTAACCATAATGATGGACTGCTCAACCTCATTGGCACTCCGAATAATGGTTTCTACTATGTTACGAAACTTATTTAAGAAGGAATTAAATTGCTCAGCCACATCACCTATTTGATCATGATCGCCAATTTCAAGATGAGCCGTGAGATCCCCTTCTCCCTGAGCCAATCGTGATAATGAGTTTTTCAGTTTCTCAGTGCGATCTAAAACGATTCTTCTAAAGAGAATATAAAGCACAACCGCAACCAACAAAGTACCAATCAAGGTGATAACAATTATGTGAATTCGAATTTCATTCGCCTGGGCATAAATGGGCTGTAAAGGTTTAATGACTTCAAGAACCCCTCTTACATCGCCCAATTTCCAATCATTTTTAGGTGTTTCTGGGTGTGCGTTATGGCAATTAACACAACCTTGTGCTTGCATGGTATCTGCCACTGCAACCCTTAAAACAGGTATACCTGACGTATCATCCACTTGAATGAACGTTGTTTGAGGATCCCTTTTTAATGCATTCCACGCATCATTCTGGAAAGCATCTAACTGGCGATTTTTACGGTTAGGAAAAGGAAACTGACTAAACAGCTTAATGGTGGTCCCTTCTTGAGATACCAGTTCACTCAACTCATGAACTAATGTGGCAGGCAATGGAATATTGTCTTTACCGGAGTGATCATAATGAGGCTTCATTCCAAAGGCTTTGGCTTTAGATATCACGTTCTTAGTGTAATAACCGCGTAAGATTTTAAATTGCTTTACCGTGCTTACCGCCTCATTCTTTGCCGCATTGATTAATGCTTGTTCTTTTATATGGGGAATATAAATGGCGATACCGATAGCGAGAACAATAAGCAAGCTTAATACTGGAGTCAGGAACTTCTTTAACATGACTTTCTCGATTTAGCACTCAACGACTCTTCCAATTATAGTCAAGTAACTAAATCACGCTGTTATCTGTTGACGATACATAATGAACAGGTTACCGTCCCCGATCTGTGCTCCACAGAAATACTCTTATCAATACCAGAAAGGATAAATACCTTGAGCCAAACTGCTTTCTCTACCCTTAACTTAGACCCAGCTTTGCTAAAAAACTTAACGTCTTTGGGTTTCGACTCAATGACTCCGATTCAAGCGCAAAGCTTGCCGCACATGCTCGATGGCAAAGATGTCATCGCACAAGGTAAAACAGGCTCAGGGAAAACAGCCGCATTCGGTTTAGGGCTTCTTTCAAACCTAGATGTAAAACGCTTTCGCATTCAATCTTTAGTGCTTTGCCCTACTCGTGAACTCGCTGACCAAGTAGCCAAGGAGATCCGTACTCTGGCACGTACCATTCATAACATTAAAGTGCTTACTTTATGTGGCGGCATGCCTTTTGGTCCACAAATTGGTTCATTAGAGCATGGTGCCCATATTATTGTTGGCACGCCCGGTCGTATTGAAGAGCATATTCGTAAAGGCACGCTTCGACTCAATAACCTAAATACACTAGTTCTAGACGAAGCCGATCGCATGCTAGAAATGGGCTTCCAAGATGCACTTGATGCCGTTATTGATGCTGCTCCAAAACAGCGCCAAACCTTATTGTTTAGTGCCACTTACCCAGATCAAATTCAGGCCATCGCTAACCGAATCATGATTAAGCCTGTCATGGCAAAAGTAGAAGCAACACACGATAAGAGCAGCATTTCTCAGCACTTTCATAAAGTTACCGATAATGAGGATCGCTTAAGAGCTCTACGCTTATTACTATTGAATTACAAACCTGAATCTGCCGTTGTATTTTGTAATACTAAACGTGAAACCCAAGAAGTGGCTGACGATCTTCACTACGATGGCTTTAGTGTGATAGCCCTTCACGGCGATCTAGAACAGCGTGAACGTGATCAAGCACTGGTTCGTTTTGCTAACAAAAGTGCTTCGATTTTAGTAGCTACCGATGTTGCGGCCCGTGGTCTGGATATCGAAAACTTAGATGCGGTGATTAACTACCAATTAGCTCGCGATCCTGAAGTACATGTTCACCGTATCGGTCGTACTGGTCGTGCTGGTAATAAAGGTGTAGCGTGTAGCTTATTCAGTGAGAAAGAAAGCTACAAAGTCGCTCAACTTGATGAGTATTTAGACATGCCAATTGAAGATGAACCTCTACCATCTTCTGACTTGCTGGGCGAAAAACCCTATTACGCTCAAATGACAACCCTACAAATCTCTGGTGGTAAGAAACAAAAAGTTCGCCCTGGTGATATTTTAGGCGCATTGACTGGTGCCAACGGCATTGATGGCAAACAAGTAGGTAAAATTAATGTATTTGATAACTGCGCTTTTGTTGCGGTTCATCATAAAGTCGCCAAAGCAGCACTGAGTAAGCTCGAAAAAGGCAAGATGAAAGGCCGTACATTCCGCATTCGCCTAATTCGTGACTAATCTAATTAACAGCAGTCCATATTGTATGGTAACTGTTTCAAGGAATTAAGCTTTTAATTAAACGAAAAAAGCCCTGCACTGATCACAATGCGGGGCTTTTTATTAAGGCGATTAAAGCACACTTTTATCGTCTTATCATAAGAGTGCGTTACTGCTTATCGTCTTTGGCTAATGTGTCTTCGTTCAAACTAAGTACGTGCTGCTGGCTTTCTTTGACCAGAGCGATGTTGACTCGGTTTACCAGCCCCTTGTTTCGCTGGCGCTTTACCACGTGAGCGGCTAGCTGGTTTTTTACCCTCCGTTTTTCCTGCTGAAGGGCGGTTACCACCAGTGTGTCTTTTATTCTTACCTACCGGTTTATGGCCTTTGGCATTGTCACCCGAGCGCTGACCATCTTGATGATCCACCTTAGGTTTTTTCGGCTTCTTAGGCTTTTTCGGTTTGATCGGACGTGTATCGAGCTTCGATTCAGGTAGCTTATTTACTGGCTTATAACCCGGAATTTCTTCACGTGTGAGTAATTGTTGAATTAAACGTTCAATGGCAAATAAATCTTTTGCTTCATCGGCACACACTAAGGAAACCGCTTTACCTGCTGCTCCAGCACGACCCGTACGACCAATGCGATGCACATAATCTTCAGCTACATGCGGAAGCTCAAAGTTCACCACTTGCGGTAATTGATCAATATCTAAACCACGAGCTGCGATGTCTGTCGCCACCAGCACTTGAATTTCACCACTTTTAAAGTTGGCTAATGCTTTTGTTCTTGCACCTTGGCTTTTGTTACCATGAATAGCAGCCGCTTTAATGCCTTCTGCATCCAAATAAGTACTTAAACGGTTAGCACCATGTTTTGTTTTGCTAAATACCAGTACTTGCTGCCAATTATTGTCTTTGATTAACTGAGCAAGTAATGGAGCTTTGCGGCGCTTATCTACCGGGTAAATACATTGCTCAACGGTTTCTGCGGTGGTGTTACGTGGGTTTACTGAAATTTCAACCGGGTTATGTACCAAGCCTTTCGCCAAATCGCGAATTTCTTCAGAGAAAGTGGCAGAGAACAGAAGATTCTGACGTTTTTTCGGTAAGATGGCCAAGATTTTACGAATATCGCGAATAAAGCCCATATCCAGCATGCGATCGGCTTCATCCAACACCAGCACTTCTAACTGACTAAAACGAACTGCATTTTGGTTATAAAGATCCAACAAGCGACCTGGGGTAGCCACCAGCACATCAGCGCCTTGGCACAAACGTTTCATTTGTGGATTAATCTTCACCCCACCAAATACAACCGCAGAGCTGAGTGGTAAGTGCTTACTGTAGGTTGCAACATTTTCACCGACTTGCGCCGCCAGCTCACGGGTTGGCGTTAACACCAACGCACGTACTTGATTTGAACGTACGCGCGGGCCTTTTGATAAGCGCTCTAATAACGGCAGAGTAAAGCCTGCTGTTTTACCTGTACCAGTTTGGGCCGCTGCCATTACATCCTTGCCGGTAAGCACCCCTGGAATCGCCTGAGCTTGAATAGGAGAAGGTGTATCATAACCCTTCGCAGCTACGGCCTTAAGGATAGGGGCAGATAAGCCCAAGGAGGTAAAACTCATAGAATCGTCTCTTATTGTGATCAAGTATATACCGCTACAATCAGCGGCCGTGTAGCTTACAGCATCCCACCATTAAGAGCTATCTTTCAAAACACTAGTATGGCGTCATTGCTCAATAATCCACAATAATATAGCCATTTCGCCCTTTTTCTTTCGCTTGATACAAGGCTTTATCGGCCAAATTGAACAATTCAAGCTTATTTATTGTCTGCTCTTCCGCACGTTTTTTAATTCTTACACCGCCGACACTCACTGAGACAACGTCTGCTACGTGAGAATATTGATGAATAATATGCTGATCAACCACAGCTTGGCAGATCTGTTTTGCAAGGCTCACAATATCAACTTGGGTTTGAGATGAAAAAAGAATACAGAATTCTTCTCCACCAAATCGCGCACTAAAGCCACCTTGTTGTTTACAAAGAGCATCAATCGCTTTTGCAATTCGGCTTAAGGCTTCATCCCCTTTCGTATGACCATAGTTATCGTTATAAGCCTTAAAACGATCAACATCTAACAAGAAAAGCGCAACATAATGCTTGCTGTCATTCAATAATACTTTATCTAAGGTTTGATCCAGCTTTCTTCTATTAGCAAGACCAGTTAAGGGATCATGTTCCGACAAATAAAGCAGCTGCTCTTTTTGTTGTTCTAAGTGGTTCAACAGATCAGAAATACTCAATGCAAACGATCTCAATTCAGCGGTATAAAACTGATCGATTTTAGGCACTAATCCCCCATGATCCTTAAAGTACTGTAGCCTGAGCGCTGCTTTCCTTAGCGGTGAAATCAAAATATTCACCACAAAAAAGTTCACCATCAATAAAATGACCGCCAGAATACAGATCCCAATCAGTTCAATTTTAGAAGCAAAAGGCGGCATCACGGCATTATGACGAACTTCTAACTCAATCGCAGAGCGGCCACGGTAATCAGGGATCACCACCCTTTCGATATTAGTCGGCCTCTTTACGACATAATCCATCTTTTTAGCCGTTCTCGTGGAGCGGATATGAACATTCAGGCCCGTTAAGCGCTGAATATCATCTTGGAATTCGGCTCGGATTTTTTTTAGCATCAGCATATAACCTGCATTACATTGCTGACCTTTGCTATTACAAATTCGGGTTGAAGAGAACAGGTAAGGCTCTTTATCTATCGTTATAAGGCCAACCACAGGTTCAGGATTAGGAGAACGATCTTTTAAAGTCTCAGCTAAGATTTCTCCATGCCGATACCGTAATGTGTTTAATTTTAATGGTAAACCGGTTTTTAGATCCTGTGCGTAAGACCAAATCTTCTGTACATCTTCATCGTAAACATAAAGTGCATCAATACCAATAGATTGAAAGATATAAGGCGTGAAGTTATCAGAAATGAACTGCTCAGATGGTGATACGACAAAATCTCGCATGCTGCCCCATGAAGCATAATCCCTAATCAACGAGCCCATAAATGACGTCTGAAAATCAAACACCGTTTTTACACGACTCACCTCTTCTTCTTGAGCAGAAATAACTGCTTTTTTTTCTTGCTCATAAGACCAAAAATACCGAAAAGAGACATAGCTCATTATAAAAATTACAACGGTCAGTATCGATAAAAGAATCGATAATCTCTTCAAGGTTAAATGAGATAAAGTCATTAATCCCTTATCAATTGCCAATCAACTATATGAAGCACTGTATCAAAAGCAACCTATTAAAAATACGCCACTACTTAAAAAGTAAACAATAAATAAAAATAAGTTGATTGGTTTTCAACAAAAGGCTGCGCATCCTAGGTCATTCATACTGATCTCGCTCACGCTCTTTCATGGAAGGCACTATGTTAATTTTATTTGGCCATCTCGACGTCACTCCCTCCAATGCCCCTTAGAACACTAAAGGGCATCACTTCTTTCATATACGACAGCGTTAATGAATTTTAAAAAACGATAGTTCCTTTTTTTGTTGTTCTGCTAATGATGCAAGCACATCAGCGGCTTGTTGTGTTTGATTAACCGCGACAACATTTTTATTCACTAAATCAAAAGCTCTTGTTGTATTTTGTGCAATCTCTTCAGTGACAGAGCTTTGCTCTTGTGATGCTGTGGCAACCAAAGTATTTATGTCTGAAATCGACTTAACAGAGCGGTGTATACTGCCAAATGATGATTTCACTTTGTCAGAAAGCTCTACAGATTCTTGAATTAACGTAATATTCTTTGACATATTGCTGTTGGCTTTTTCTGTCCTCTCTTGAAGACTAGAGACAATATCTAAAATTTCTTGTGTTGCACCTTGAGTCTTTGCGGCGAGCTTTCGTACCTCATCAGCCACGACAGAAAAACCTCGACCATGCTCACCAGCTCTAGCCGCTTCAATAGCCGCATTTAATGCCAAAAGGTTAGTTTGTTCTGAGATAGTATTAATCACACTCATCACTTCGCCTACCTCAATCGCACTCATGTTTAATTCTTTAAGAATACGAGACGTTTCATGCACTGAGTGGTTAATGTTATCAGTTAACACTATTGATTGTTCTAGCGCCTCATGCCCCAAATTCACATTACCTAAAGCTTTGTTAGCTTCTTCTTCCGCTTGAACAGCATTCGATGACACTTCTTTTGAAGTACTGGATAGCTCACTAATAGCAGTCGACACTTGTTCTATTTGTTCTGCTTCGTCATTCATGTTTTTTGCTGTGTCCTTCATGACCACAGCAAGCTCTTCAGACGAAGAGGTTACATTATGAGCAATCGATACTGAGGTATTAATCACTTTGGGCAACCTTTCAATTAAGGTTATCACTGATAGGTAAATACCCGTTTCTTTGCCTGTTGTTTTTATGTCTGAGTTAAATACACCACCAGAAATGTTTTTTACTATATTTTGGATATTCGTTGGCTCACCACCAATAGGTAAAAATACATTTTTTCTTAAAAAGTAAAAGGAAGTTAGAAGAAAAAGTAATAATAATACCACTGCCGTTAAGACTATTGTTATTAATAGTTTGTTTTTATCTTTAAGGACATTTTTTTCCATAGACCAAGATAAAACATTCCAACCTATATTGCCAATATCATTATAGTATGCGGAATATTTTATCCCTTTATCTTCTTCATTTTTTGATGTCCATTCTATATATGGATTTATTTTTGATAATGTTTTGTATTGAGGCTCTGTTTTAAAAACATTATCCCCAACATTAAAATATTCATTTTCTCTAACTGAAAACCCTAAATCAGTAAAAACAGTCAGATTGCTAGAATTTGGTAATGAGTTTAAAAAATTTGAAATATATAAAACTGGTATAGAGTATGACAGACTTCCTATAATTTCATTGCCTCTGTGTATAGGGTGAGTTATTGCAATAACATGTGCCTGTTCGACGTTTTTGTAGGGTGAGCTGATATTGAAAGGAGCTCTTTTTTCAAAAACACTTACAAACCACTCACGGTTACTTTTTTTAGCATTAAAGCCTTCATTTTGAATGAACTCCCCATCAATAACCCCATATGTATTACCTGTTGGCAACGTTATCCAAGACTCCAAAACACCATCAATATTATTCAATGACAATACAACTTTTTTCCCTATGTCATGATCAATATGGCCATTCGGTTTTATTATTTCGGGGTTTGATATTATATAGTTATCTAAAACATCAATATACCCATTGAGCTTTTCATTTATTATTGATGAAATTAAAGAGGAAGATGTATTTAATTTCATCTTTTCCATCGAAATAGAAGAAGAAGAGAAAATAAAGTTAATTAAGAATATAAATACCGATATCATCAAAGTTATCGACAAAGATATATATATAATTATTTTGTTTTGTAGTTTCACGGCCATAACCTAAATATCTAAACTAGAAGTAACTTTTACGTAAATTCCTTTAATAGGCTGTTTAACCTTATATGGAATGTTATTGAATAATATAATCACCCATATGCTTTCTTCCTCTTACATGATTAATTAAGAGGCTACTTCTAACATGGGCACTGTTTAGGCGACAACCTAACAGGTAATCACCACCGCCATAGACGGTGGTTTCAGCAATAAATAAGAACTTATTTAATTCAACTTTATTTACAGTGCAGAGACTTTAAATTGAGAAAGCTGATGTTTTTGATTTTCAGAGAGCTCTGATAAATGTGAGCTAGCTTGACTACTCTCACTAATACCTGCCACATTTTGGCTAATGATCTCATTGATCATTTCAACGTTTTCACTAATAGAAGAGATCGCTCTATTTTGCTCATTGGCGGCTTCTGCCATCTCTGAGTTTGTGTGTGAAATCATTTCGATAGAAGTTGAAATATCCGCGAGTTGCTTACTGGTCTCATGGCTCATTCTGCTGGTTTCATGAACCATATTGATGGATTCATGCACCGAACTCACCACATCTGACGACTTTTGCTGCAAGCTATCAATGATCGTTTGGATATCTTGGGTCGATTGTTGAGTTTTTGCCGCCAACATACGAACTTCATCAGCGACGACAGCAAAACCACGTCCTGTTTCTCCGGCACGTGCTGCTTCGATAGCCGCATTTAATGCCAGTAAATTTGTTTGCTCAGACACACTTTCGATCACATTGATCACCTCACTGATGCTATCGGTTTGATCCTTAAGCATAGTCACTTCGGTAGATGTGGTATCAAGTTGTTTAGCTAGACTTTGACTCAGCTGAGAGCTCTCATTTGCGGCAACGGCCCCCTGACGGCTTAATGCCAATACCTCACGTGCGCTTGTATCAGCCTGAGAGGCCGAAGCATCAACTTGAGTAGCGGAGCTAGAAAGTTCAGTCACCGCTGAAGCAATAAGCTCAACCTGAGATTTTTGCTCATGCACATTTGCTTCACTTTGAGTCATCACCGCAGCCAACTCGGTTGATGCAGATGATACTTCTTCACCAACATTACGTAGCTGACCAATCATACTTCTTAATGTATCAATGGTTTTGTCAGTATTTTTACATAGCTGACCGACTTCATTATCACCAGAAATATTCACCTGAGTACTCAGATCCCCTTTAGCTACATCAGACATCACTCGTTGTAGCTGAGTGATTGGATTAATAATGGTATCTGCCACAAACCAAGCAATAAGCAATGCAATCGACAAAGCAATAAACTGCATTGTGATCATGGTACTTTCACTGGATTGAATCTGCTCGGCGCTATCTGTTGCAAGTTCATTCGTTGTTAAAGATAACGAACGAGTAATACCAGTCAGTTCACTGTCAGCTTGTGGGCCCAGTGTACCTAAGCGAGTAATAGAGTCAGCGATACTATGGGCATCCGAGCTAACCTGCTTAGCAATACTTTCATAGCTGTTTATTTCTGAAGAAAGATACGCAGAAATGCTTTCAACTTGAACTTTAGACGCCAAATCTTTTAACGCATCAATATTATCAAAAACGGCTTTCTCTTTATCGAAGTTAACCGTATATAAGTAGATAATTTCTGTTTCAACACGGGCAGCCGTTTTCAATAATTCTTTTCTAATATTAGCCCAAGACATGCTCTCTTCATCAGATAATGATACTCGCTCAGACATGACATTAGCATTTAAAATAATATCGACTAACCAAGACTGTTTTTCATAATTAACACTTAAGCGTTCAAATGCATCAGCGGCACTTGAAATGGATTGACCATATTCTGATAGCACCTTAGATATGTTATTTTTAGTAGAAGATAGATCTTCCTCTAGCATTGAATCCGCTGAGTCTAAGCCTTTTAAAATCGTTGATGAGGAGATGGAAAAGGTTTGTTCGATTTCTTTAAACTGCTCAGGATTACTGTATGCATTAATAACCTGCATTCTCAACCTTAATAAATCTCGTTGAGACTGAGAGACAACAGAACTTGCTTCCGCTGTATTATTCGTCAAACGAGCACCATCCGACGCTTCTTGTAAATTAACCACCACATACATAGACGATGCAATAATTAAAAGAATTGAAACAGCAACAGGGAAAAGTACTTGATACTTTAGCCTAAAATTCATGAACCATGACATATTTATTATTCCAGTTTATAAAGCAATCATATTATTTTTGATTGTTAATTATTAATATTTATTTTGTGAGCATGACTAATCAACACATCCAATATGTATTCAATTTCGTCTTTTGTTAAGTGCTCATAGTGGTTAGCTGCTTTCTCAACTGAGAATCGTATATCTTCCATGATTCCAGCATGACTACTATCATTATTATTTTCAGTTATTAATTTCATCAGACAGCAATTGTTTATCGTTGATTACAACGAGCTAAAGGGAGCTTGAGTATAAGTTCCGCACATTAAACAATCAATTATTAACAAAAAATCAAAACAGATAAAACAATAGTAAACAATTTCAATAAAATCAAAGAAGTAAAACCAGTATAGCTACTTAATAAATTTGTTAATTTTATTTTTTTATCTCTTTTTTTATCTTTAATAAGAAATTATTTAAGAAATAAAGTAATGAACATACAAAATATCTATTGTTTTTTTTGTTTCATCTGATTTTAGTAGCTATGTGTCAACTCTATGTCTACCGACATAATTATGACGCAAGAAATCCACATAACTGTATGAACTGGATCACCAAAACAACTGAATGACAAAAACATCAGCATTCATATAAATAATGCATAGAAATATTACTGAATAGGTAGATAAAATCGCCTAATATATGAGGTTGTCAAACGTTTTATATAAGCTATAAATAATTATTTAAAATTAAATAACTCACCTTGGAATATACTTCCGTAAAAAGGTTTCTAATTCACCGCTTTTCTTTAACTCGTCTACCCCTTTATCAATAATCAACTTTAATTCATTCGCGTATTTAAACTGGCGCGAAATAAGAACATGAAATGTCTCTGGGTTTATATTAGGTATATTTTTATAATCCAACTGATTATATGATGTGGTTGGTAAACCAAGATAGTTTAAACCGAAGAAAATTTCAGAACGCGCTAAAAAAACTTTACAACGACGAGCAATTGTCATTTTAATTAAGGTATCATGATCTTTTGCAACTCTTTGAATCTTCCGATTATCAAAGCCAAAATTTACATAATTATACCCTTGTCGACCACAAATATTTTTAGAATCTATTTTTTGAACAGCTTGAAAACTTAATCCTCCAGGGTAATCCTCTCGTAAATAAAAATAACTTGGTGTAATCGAATAGTAAGGTTCCGTTGTAATAAAGCTAGCCACTCTTTCAGGATTTAATGATGCACTTAGAATCGCATCATACCGTCCTCTTTTTGTTAAATTCAAACAACGCTTCCAAGGAATAATTTCAAATTTCGCAACAATATCGTGTTTTATTAAAATCGCTCTGAGCACGTCTAAATCGTACCCTACACTTTTCTTTGTTTTTACTCCGTTTTCTCTAAGAAAAAAATTAAACGGGGGCCACTCACCATCCTCGGCACAGAATGTAACTACTTTTCCTGAAAGCTCAGCAGCACTGACGCCAACAGCACTACACACAAAACCTATAAACCATATCAACTTTATTATTCGTTTCATAAATCGTGTCATTAATGAACCTATCTCTAGTATAGACACGAACTACCCCAACTATTTTTATATAAATCAACAGACAAAAAAGGCCACATCGATAACTATCAATGTGGCCTCATCCTTTGCTAACAATAAACTTCTACCCTTGCTGGACTTTCTTCAGCTGATCCAGTAATTCAGCTTGCGTCACTTCACCCGTTAAACGTAAATCTCGTATCTCTTGACCTTCAGTATCAAAAAATAAAATCGCTGGCGGACCAAATAACTGTTTCTCAGCTAACCATTTTTGTTGATCATCACTATTTTCAGTGAGATCAAGCTTAATGGCTTGGTAAGACTGTAAAGCCTTCATCACTGGTTTAGTGTGAAACACCTCTTTTTCCATTACCTGACACGACGCACACCAATCGGCATACAAATCAATCATGGTGACTTTATTTTGCTCTCCCGCCGATTGGATGCTTTGTTTAACCAAATCTATTCGCTCTACGGTTGTAAAGGGGTTAGCAATGTATTCAGACTGAGTACCTGAGTGAGATGTGAGTTCCGATAAAGGATCAAGTGGGTCTGATGCCCCAGTAAACGCCCCTAATAACAGCATGACACCAAATGCCAATCCTATAAAGGCAGCTGACTTTTTCACGCGCTCCCACCCTGGTTGAGCAGCTTCCAATGCACCGAAATGAACCGCGCTACCAATAATAAGAGCAGACCATAAGCCTAACGTTATACCAGACGATGCAAAGCGGCTGACAAGTACGATAGCAACCCCTAACAGCATAATGCCAAATAACGTTTTAACCGCCACCATCCAAGGTCCAGTTTTCGGTAAGAAACGCCCACCTGTTGCGCCAATAACAAGCAATGGGATCCCCATTCCAAGCGCTAAAACAAATAAAGCAGATCCGCCCAACAACCAGTCTTGTGTCGTAGATACATACAATAACGTACCCGCCAAAGGCGCTGATACACAAGGAGAGACCACTAAGGCTGATACCGCACCCATGGCGAAGACTGCCAATGACTTACCACCAGAAAAACGCTGAGATTGATTATTAATGGCAACCTGAAAGCGAGATGGCAGTTGCAGCTCGTAAAGGCCAAACATAGATAAAGCAAGACCTGTAAATAACAGAGCAAATAAACTTAGCACCCACGTCTGTTGCATGGCTGCTTGTAAATTAATGCCCTGCCCTGCACTCGCGGTAAGAATACCAATAAGTGCATAACTCGAAGCCATCCCCAGTACATAAGCCAACGCTAAACGGAAGCCCTTCCAACCTGAAGTCGTTTCACCTTGCCCACCAATAATACTCGATAGAATTGGGATCATCGGCAAGATACAAGGCGTTAAAGACAAGCCTACACCCAGAACAAAGAAAATGACTAACGCTTGTAATAAGCTCGCTTTATTTAAGTAGTCGGACAAACCATCACTGTCTGAAGAGAATGTATTAGCCAACGAAACCGTCGATAACGGAGCAGATGAAGAAACGTTGTCATCACGTTTTTCTCCTACCTCGCTCCCCGTTTCCTCATGTTGCTCTGTTCCTTGCTCTAATTTGGCAAGGTTAAGCTTAGGTAAAGATAACTTAGGAAGAGCCTTTTCTTCTGGCGATGATGCCTCTTCGCTGTGATTTACGTTAGCTACTAATAGTGCAGATGGATCGGAAGAAATATTAATCTTTTGACTTTGCGGTAAATAGCAAAGGCCAACGTCAGCACAACCTTGATAACGAATTACCGCTTCCCCTTCACCACGATATGGAATCGTAACGGTTAACGGCTCATCGTATACCTTGACGGTGCCAAAGTTAGGATCGTCTTTCATCTTCCCCATTTGTGAGTATTGAGCAGCCTGTAACTGCAATTCACCTTCTGGGGAGGTAACAGAAAAACGTTTATGGTAAAGATAGTACTCTTCCGCAGTATCAAACTGCACCACTATGTTGGAATCGTCAACGGAATAGCTAAACGGAAAAGCCTCTTCAACGGGAAGAAAAACAGGCTCTTCACTGGCTATGGCATGAGCCGATAACATCAGCCCAAATAAAATAGAAATCATGCGCTTCATTGTAAGAACTCGGCATCTTGGTGAATGTTAAGGTGTGAATCAATCAACGCGATTCCCATCTCATCAGGAATAGAAATCTGCGGATTAATAGTAAGTGCAGTACTAAAAATGCCTGCTTGGAGCGCGCTGTCGCACACAACAGAAACCGAAAGAACAGAAGCATGAACTCCTTTTTCAGCGAGAATATGTGACACTCGCTCAGTGGCGATAGTTTGTTGCCTTTCATAATGAGCCGATGTGGTAAGAGCCTGCCCTTCCAGAGGCAAAGCAAACGCCACTTGATCTGGCTGCTTAGGGTTTCTTACTGCAACTACAAACGCTGAGCCATCTGGCTTCTGACCCACAGTTCGTACATCGCCACCGAAGTTAATCAGGGCACCACTAACACCTGCACATTCTAAAATTTCAGCGGCCTGATCAACAGCAAACTCTTTGATCACACCGCCTAAATCAAACTGTGTTTGAGCAGCAGGTACAACTAACTCATCGCCTTCAATAGACCAAGAATCTTTCCCCATAAAAGGCTGGTTTTGCTTAAAGAGATCCTGTTTAGAAAGATCTGGAGAGCGCTCGATCGCTTTTTTAAGCGTCCCAACCGTAATGTCAAAACTATGATCAACATGATCTGCCCATTTTTTGACCTCACAAAACACAGCTAGCGAGGTAGCATCAAGCACCACTCGGTGACCTTGTCGGTTATTAAGTACAGTAGATAACCATGACTTCTCATCATAAAAACTGTATTTACGCTCTAGCTCTTGGGTAACTGACTCAATTTTCTGAGCAAGCCCTGCTGCCTGCTCATCAAAAATTTGTAGCTCGCAAAGAACCGTCATTGCGGTAAAGGTATGGCAATACGGCATTTTAGAACTCATAAGTCGCCCCTACAGACCACCAGCTCGCTTCATACCCATTGGTTTGTTCGTAATAAGCATATGATGCGTTACCACGTAACTCAGCGGTAATTTTATAACTGGCACCAACCTCATACGCATTACCAGTATAAGTACCTAAACGTAAATCTGAAGTCGCATAACCTGTTGCAGCAAAAGAAGGATCTCTAGATGTTGGATCTCGATAAAAATCAGCACCTTCCTGATTGTACCAAGTGTAACCCGGCATAATGCTTAATGAATCGGTAATTTTATAGCTCGCTTTTAAGCTCAGTTGATGAGAGCTGATCCCCCAATCATCTGAAAAATATTTATATCTTGGGTTAACGACCAGCTTGCTATTTACGTTGTAAAAACTCTGCACATTGAAACCACCCGACATACGTGTATCAGGACGTGAATCTTGGCCTAAAAACACTTCATCATCTTCAATGGTGCCATTGGCATTAATGTCGATTTCTCGCAATACCGTTAAGTAGTGATTGCTCAAGTAGCCCGATGTGTAACCCGCGTATAGTGTGAAAGTGGAGTAAAAATTAGGGGTGAATATTTGCGATAACCCAACTTCCACATCACCCGTGAAGATATCTTCCCATTGCTGGCCATTACCGTAATTGGCGTACTTCTGAAATGCTGTTGTTTCATCGAATAAAGTAGAAAACCCCACCGTGTACGAACGGTTTTTACGGCTATCCGCATAGAAAAGCACTTGCCCGTTCATGCCCATGCTGACGTAATCTTCTTCTTTCGAGTAATTACCACCAAACGTCCACTCATTACGCTTCTCATCACGGTAAGTTAAACGCGCATTAATGGATTGGCGAGTATCTTCTAAGTCATATTTTTGTACAGCATAATTATCACGATGTGGATCATACCCAGCTCGAATGACTTCATCTGTTAGCTTCTGAGCTTGTACTGTTTTGTTGTGTCGATTAACCAAGTCCGCATCACCAGTGCTTGCTGTAGTTGGCCCCCAAGATGGCGATGCACCCGATACAGAATCGTAGCCCAATTCAACCGCTAAGGTATAATCAAGGCCAAAGCTCTTTTCAATGGAGGTGACTAAATCTTGCGCTCGGACTTTATCTCCATACTCTTCAAAGTTCATGTAGTGCTGCGAAATGTGATCAGCACCAATTGCAGGAACACTCACTGCTGCCGTCGTTAAAATAGTTAGGCTTAATTTCTTACTCATTATTATTACTTCATTGTTGTTTTTGTAGGGCTATGCACTGTTATCACGAGGCATTATTTCTGCTATTACAAATTGCTATCATCACTACGAAAAAGCGAATGGCTTAATGGAACGTGGCTTAGTTACAGCCACAACCACCGCCGCCAACACCACTACCACCACGAGCACCTTGCTTGTATGCCAATACCTTGTTGGTGAACAATTCAAATTCAGGAACCGCACCACCGGGCTTCATTTCTTGTTGCGCCAATGTACCCTTTTGCCACGGCTTCACTTCTTCAATCCCAAACCAGTCGTCTAAAAAGGCAAACATAGATGGCTCTTCTGCTGGAGCTACACTTTCAGGTGAGGCTAATGGTTCACCTTCTGAGCTATTAAGCAATGTCGATCCAGCCAATGCTGAAAGCCCTAACTTAGGCGTAGTGGTTTCCGAGGTTGTATCTTGCGATACCGCTGGTTTTGATAAGCCATTTAACTTAAGTGATAGGCCAGCGGGTTTAATTGCTGCTGCGGTCTGCTCTGTTGCTAAGTTACTTTTGCCTGGCACTTTTAAATTAGCCAGCGGCTTAATAAGCGCTCCGGATTCAACATCAGAGGCACTTTTGTTACCAAGTGATAACCCTTTGATACCATTTTGGATCGGTTTTTTTACTGTTGATTGCTGAGTCGGTTCAACCTGTACACTTTTACTGCTGTAGACGGATGTCGAGACATTCTCTTCATAGCTATAGTCATCTGCATAAGCACTGCTCATTACAACGCTTGCCGACAGTAAGCATCCGGCGTAAAAAAAGGGTTTCACTTGTTCTGATTTCACCATAGTTACAGCCCCATCTCTTTTAAATCGTTAATGATGACTTGTCTGATATGGTTAATTGCTCCAAAGCGAACTTTCAGTACCTGACCTTGATATACGTAGTAAAGAGCTGGCATTCCAACTGGCTTAAAGTAGCCAATAATTTCTTGACTAGGATCGTTCACCACAGGGAAAGTCAAACCCAGCTCTGCTTGAAATTTCTTAGCGACTTCAATGTCTTCATCAACATCAACGCCTAAAAAGACAACACCACTGCCCTCTAACTCTTTCGATAATTGATTCACTTCTGGAAGCTCTTCACGGCATGACACACACCACTCCGCAAAGAAATCAATGATCGTTAATTCATCAGGCTTTAAGCCCAGCTTCTTTTGAACCGCTTCAGGTAATTGATCCCCTTGCTGATACGCCATCGCATGGCTAGAAAACAACAAAGACAAAATCAACAACACTCTAGAAAACATAAATACCTCTAATAAAACAAATAAGAATCACTTCTAAATAGATTTTTAATCTTATCGGCAGTTAATGTCGTACCGACAAGTCAGACTGCACAGCCCCTTTAATGGCTGCTTGTAAATAGGTTCGTAGCTCTGCGGTATTTTGAGCATCAAACACATACTCAGAGCCACCAGCACACGATTGGAACTGTCTAATACGAGAAGAATCCACTCCATAACCAATAAAGCTCATCTCTATGTTCAGCTCAGATTTGATTTTTTCGCAGACACCAGCATTGGTAAGATCATCAAATACAGTGCCGCCATCTTGTCCATCAGTGAACAAAATCAGACGTTTCGTAATTTTAGTGCCAGTTTTATCGTCCACACTCCAATCAAAAGACCACTCATCTAACAGGGTTCTCACTCCCCAAATTAGCCCTTGGTAAGAAGCGGTATTGCCCCCTGCAGATAGAGAATCTATTTTATTTCTGACAGCAGTAAGATCTGCACTCAAAGGAAGAATGGCACCACTGTCTGAACAGTCTGCTAGCCATTCACTGCCCTTTGTCGCTTTTATATTCAGGTTCGCGGGTAAAAAATCTAGTTGCTTAACAGTCAGAGGAATATCAACCGTACTGTTGGTTTCAGATAAGCCACTCACACACATTAAACTCTGATTGGATTCAGGCAGCCATCTGACGTTTTCGACCCCAACCGCACCAGAAAATGGAATCACAGAAAACCGAACCGTGTCGCCTTTATTCTGTTCTGGTAGCGCTTCATTAATAATATTTTTTAAATCCGCCATATCACCTGACATCGAGCCAGATGTATCCAGCACTAACGCAACATCCACCGCATCTCTAGAAACAGAAACCTTAGAGACACTGTGTCCATCAACCACAATGTTTGAAGGCTGGTCGTTAATCAGTACAGTCGCCGTAGATTCAAAACCATAGGCTACCGTGACTTGGTATTCGGTATTATCAGCAGCATCAACCCGCCTCGTCACCTTCGGCTCAGAAGCAATTTCAGCCATATAAGGCTTATAATATTCTGCATATTTCATGACAGCCTGATCATCAACACGGTTTTTAATTGCTAATGAAAACGCCGCGGCTTCTGAAGCATAAATGGCTCTATTGGCAGCTTGCAAATGCATTGAAACCGCCATCACTATGCCGAATAAAATCAGCATCACTGGCAAGCTACAAACAAACACAATTGAAATACTGCCCTGCTGTGACACTTTTGTGCTCAATAGCTTCCTATTAGTTTTCAAGCTGCCTCCCATTCATGACTGAGGAACTCATGAAATATTCAGCCTCATAACGCTTGATCACCGCAAAATAGCTTGTGCTCTCTTGTTCCTCAAACGAGATGGGGTCTAAACAGACAGTGACCTGCAACAAATCGGCAGGCCTGCCACCGTTCAAATCTCCATGAGGCGCAGTACCAATCAATGAAAGCCAATTCGTCAGTGGATCATAACCACGACAGGTTTGTCCTGCTGTGACGATTTCATAAGTTCCTGGTTGGTTATTGACATCAAACTTTTGCTGCTCAAGTACGAGACCTAATCGAGATCGTATACTTTCATCAGAACCAAACTGACGAACCACCAATTCCAACAGCTGCTCCGCTAAGGCACTGTCAACCACACCATCTATGCCCACAAGGGTTTGATCCATACGCGGGCCTGTGACTACATTTTTGCTAGTAACAATGGATGTCATGGCATGAGAAGCAACGTTAAGTTGATTTTTTAATTGAACGGCACTGTTCAGCTGAGTCACGATCAAAGTCAAAAGCACAACAAATAAAATAATAAATGGCAGCTCTATACTGCTGATCCCTCGCTGATTTTTACGCATAATAATGAGCTACATAAATGGTTTTAGTGAACGTATGCTCACCATCAAACAGAACAGGTAGAAATGAAATCCCCATAAATTCCATGGTGTACGTCAGTTTGTATTGAGCATATGGCTGATTGGTATGGCTAGTAACCGAATTATCATCGACTAACTCGTTGAAATCTGAAAAATAACGCCCTTCGATCTTGAGCTTATCCATTTGGATCAGCGGCCAATTATTTGCGTCAATGTTCTCTTTTATTGACACCGCAATATCATCATTGACTGTGGTACTGGTTTGTTCAAATGTACTCTTAGCCAATGCACTGTCTAGCAAAGAATTCACCAGTAAAAACCGACAAATTTCGATGAAAATAATAAACATGCACATAAAAGGAAGTAAAGTAAGTGCAAACTCTATTGTTTGACCACCACGCTGACGACTCCTCATAACGGCTTACTCACTATCTGTCGGTAATACTCAAGATTACTTTCAAGCTCTGCCGCGGTTAAATCCCCTTCTATCAGTTCTCTGGCCGCATCCAGATCCCCTTTCATTGCATACGCTAACGCAAGGTTTTGGCGCATTTTGGCGGTACTTTTTCCCTTTGAATACGCACGATAAAGCACATCGATTCCTTTTTGCGGCTGCTCATCTAAAATCCATGCCAATGCTAAGTTGTTTCTGTACTCTAAACGGGTAGGCTCAATGGCTAAAGCCGCAGAAAACGCATCACGCGCAGCATCGTATTTACGTTGTAAGGAATAACATACTCCCAAGCTATTCTGGCTCACGGCATCTTTTGGTTGTACTTCTAGAGCTTTCATTAACTGTTGCTGTGCTAAATCGAGTTCCCCTAAACCTAAATGGGCACGACCCAACTCTCTACTTACCTTTTCCGGTTGAAAACTATTATCAACGCGCTTTAAATAATGAATAGCCAATTCGAACTCATCGATCTGGTTATAAGCACTTCCCAATAAAAAATGCAATTCAGGATCATTAGGGTTCTTTTCAAGCTCAGCAGAATAAATATCAATGGCGTTCTCAATGCGCCCTGTTTCCAGAGCAATGTCTGCCAACTTACGATCCGTGTTCTCTAATTCGGCCGTTGGCTCTGATTGATTATGCGAAGTAGCAGTACACCCCGCTAAAACCAATACCAAACTAAGAATAATGAGCCTCATTATACCCCCAGCATAGTTAGAATTTTTAAAATGGTCGGAGCGGCAATTAGCACCACCACAGGTACCATCACCAGCCCTACTAAAGGCAACGACATTTGAGCAGGTAATTTACCTACTTTTTCTTCAAGACGAAGATAACGATGTTGGCGGCTGTCTGTCGCCATAACTCGAAGGGTTTCTGCAACGGCACTACCGTATTGATCCGACTGAATTAATGTGGAAGCCATAATGTCGATTTCTTGTACTTTCACTCGGCGTTGCATATTAATGAATGCGGTTTTACGTGAATCCAGCAAACGTAATTCCGCTTCAGTGATCAGCAGTTCACGTGATAGTTCTGGACTGATCCTTTTTAGCTCTTTACCCACTTTGGCAAACGTGGCTTCAATCGTTAAACCAGATTCGATGCAAATCACCATCAAATCTAGGGCATCCGGTGTAGCTGATGCGATGCGCTCAATAATCTGCTTTGCTCTAAAATGCAAAAAACGCTCAACCAGCAAGCCACCACTGATTGCAAACACTATGGCTTTAGCAAGCTCCGAGGAATTGAGATCAAACTGGCGATAATACAACCATGCCATGCCAGAGAACAGCATCACGCTGCCTTTTACAAGCCAAAAATACCGCAGTGCTTTCGGTGAATAAAATCCAGCAGAAATTAATAACATTTCAGCTTTGGTTTTGGTATTTTGTTTCGCAAGATCTTGCGCATTCGAGGCCGTATTACGAGAAATAGCCTCAATACGAGAAGCAATTTTATCCTGCTGCTCTGCGTAACGACGTAAACTCACAGCAAGCAAACCACTAATGCCGAATAAAAATGCAGCGAGCCATAGTAAGGTCGTCATAATTTCACCTTCGTCAGATAAGAAATAATGCCGATACCCGCACTCATACTAGCAACGATATACAAAAGAATGGCATTGCCTGATTCTGTCGAGAGTAAAAGATCAATGTTATCCGGGGTTTTGTAAATCATGTACCCGACCAAACTAAGCACCAGCGTAACCAATATGACCATAGTGATTCGAGGCTCAGCCGTTAAGCTTCGAGCTTTCATTTTAATGGTGCTGTTATCATGTAGCGTCCGACTTAAACTGTTCAAAATAGAACGAAGCTGACCACCACTGTCCTGATTCAATGTCAGCGCTACCGTAAAGAAATGAAAACCCGAGTAAGGTAAACGATGGTTCGCCTCCGCAAGAGCTTGTTTTAAATCCATCCCTATCTCTAGCTTGTTTTTGATTAAGGTAAATTCTTGAGCAATCAAACCTCGGTGACTCACGGCAATTTGTCCAATCGCTTCAGGAACAGTTACCCCAACCATGACTGCTCTTGATAACTGATTCAGAACTTGAGGAAAGCTTTTTTCAAATGCCTTACGCTGCTGCATGCCCAAATACACATAGCTCCCCCCTAGTCCAACAATCATGGCTAAAGCCGCTGCAATGAGCTTCAGTGAGGCGGATTCTGTTGGAATATAAAACCAACACGCCAAGCAAACCACAGCGGCACTGATCACCACCACTTTTTTGCCACTCACACCGTACAGTGCATCGAATCGCTGGCCAAAACGTTGACTGGTTTGTTGTAACCATGACTGTTCTTGCTGCCACGAAAATAACGCAGTCTGTGGTGTTTTTGCACCCTGAGCTGGAGCCAATGCTTTCACACGACGTGACACTTTAGTACGTACCGTGACGGTGCGTAAAACCGCAGAACAAAGGTATAGCAACCCAATCAAACCAAGCACCGCTAACGGCAGTAGCCAAGAAGTCGATAGCATTATCCCATCACTCCTAATGCCGATTTTAATTGGCGATCAAGCTGATAATAACGTGCTTTTTTCACAAACTTAGGCAGCTGCTGAGTAGAGACGAAATGGCCATGCAAGTTACCAAGGTGATCTTGCTCTTGGTACTGATAAGAGAACAGATCTTGTGAAATATATTGATCACCTTCTAAACCAGTGAGCTCCGTAATGCGCACCACTCGTCGTTTGCCATCTGCCATTCGCTCAACTTGAACAACAAGCTCAATGGTACTGGCAATCTGACGACGCAATGCCAGCAAAGGTAAGTTTGCCTGAGCGTTCATCAACATGTTTTCTAGTCGGATCAACGCATCACCCGGCGAGTTTGCGTGCAATGTCGACATAGAGCCATCATGGCCCGTATTCATCGCTTGCATCATATCGTAGGCTTCAATGCCACGAACCTCACCCAGCAAAATACGATCTGGACGCATACGTAACGCATTTTTTAGTAGCTGACGCTGATCAACGTGCGCAGTACCCTCAATACTTTCAGGGCGTGTTTCTAATCGAATAACATGAGGCTGCTGTAACTTAAGTTCCGCCGCATCTTCAATGGTAATAATGCGCTCATCCGCTGCAATGCTAAACGACATTGCATTAAGTAAAGTAGTTTTACCTGCACCAGTACCACCTGAAACAAGAATGTTCACCTTACAGCGAGCTGCAATATCCAGTACTTCAGCCATTTCTACAGACATTGAGCCAGATGCTGCAAGTTGCTGTAAAGACTGCTTGTTATCTACAAATTTACGAATAGAAATACACGTGCCATCAAGTGCAAGTGGCGGCATGATCACATTCACACGGCTACCATCCGCCAAGCGGGCATCCACCATCGGGGTTGCTTCATCAATACGACGGCCAACCTTACTCACAATTCGACGTGCCACACTCAGTAAGTGGTCTTCATCACGAAAAGTAATGTGAGATGGGAATACCTTGCCCTGCTTTTCAATAAACACCTGCTTAGGACCATTCACCATGATGTCGCTGATCTCAGGATCATTCACTAATGGTTGCAGTGGGCCAAGACCTAGCATTTCATCGATTAAGCTGTGAGTAATCTCTCGCAGATCACGCACACCCATTGCCATTTGATGGTTTGTGGCAATGGTATCAACAGCATCATGAATACGGATTTCAAGGTCTTCCGCTGACAGCTGTAAAGCCACCGCTGGCTCAATGGTCGCCATCACTTCGCGGTGAATCAATGCAAGGCGGCTTTCTTTTAGCTCACGCTCTTGTACAGTTTTACTTGGCTCCGAATGGGAAAAAGAGGTCGTCCCTATTCCTTGCTGACCAACCTGATATTGGTCTTGATAACGACTTTTATTCAAACCATTGGCTTGATGAGACGCTCTCTTAGTATTCGTTTTACCAAACATTATTTACCTCCAAATAAGCGTGAAAAGAACGCTTTTTTGGCGGCTGGCTCATCAATAATAAGATCAGATAACTGTTCTATTACGTTATTCAACTTACGGTTTTTATCAAACGGAAGTTCACCAATGCTGGCTGATGACAAAAAGGCTTTTGGTGCGTAAGGAATCGTAATATCAACATTTCGACCAATCACTTTCACGATATCTTCTGGTGTCAGTAAAGAGCTGCCAGCTGGTTTTGTTTGGTTCAGAACAACAAACACACGTTGGGCAGGGTTTTGCTCTAACCGCTGTAGCAATACACTCGTTTGTCTTAACGACGATAACGTTGGTTCTACAACCAACACACACACATCAGCACGTTGCACAGCATGGAAACCAACCTGATCACGTAAAGAGAACGTCGGTACATCCCATAGAAGGTAATCAGCATGCTCCAAACAAAAATCAGACACAGTATTAAAGCTGTCTAAATCAGGCCAAAACTCTTGTTCTCCCTGCCCAGAATACCCCGTAAACACATGTAAATTCTGTAATGCACATGTACTACTACGTTGGTAAATAACAGGCTCTAAACGCTCTGGAAAGCGCAGCATTTCAAGCAGGCGATTATTGGCTTTAAAATCTAAATGAAGATCTAAGTCTCCACCAATAAAGTCCAGATCAGCCACTGCGACTTGCTTACCTTTTCTGGCCAACATAGCACTAATGCTCGCAATCAGTGTCGTTGCCCCTGAGCCTGCTTTAGCACCAATAACAGCAAGGTGTTTACTGTTTTTTGAGCTTCCCTGGTGAGTCGGTGTTACTAAAGATAGCGAAGGCATATGAATGACTTTTTCAACACTCATACGACTCAGCGGCACCGACAAATACTCATCCACACCCAACTGCTGTAGCGACAAACAGGTTTCCAGTTCATCGATACAACCAATAACGATCAAACGCGATCGTGTCGATAACTTTTGAACTAAAGTAGTGAACAACGCCAATTCTGGCAAAAGTGCGTTATGAGAAACATCTAATACCACATTTTCTGGTAATGCGTTGTCATCACAATACGCTATGGCTTCATGAATACCACCAATAATACGTTGGTACTGGCAATGACGTGTTTCAAGGGCGCTTTCGAACAACGAACTGTGGTGATCATTTTTACTAAAAATCACAGTATGAGCATCAGTTTCCACGATTGCTTTTTGGTTATTATTCATCGTATCTCCTACTGATTATTACCACTAGATTGGTTACTACTGGTTGAATTACTCTGTTCTATGACGGTTTTAGTGTTGTAATAAGCATCTAGTGTTGAAACGGCTTTACGTCCTTGAGAAGGCGCTAAACGTTCTGACACCACCAACTCACGTGGATCAGCAACCATTTGCGCTAGCGCATTTGCACTGGCGCAGCCAAAGTTGTCTGAGTTATGTCGATGATTACCAAGAGTAAAATAATCTCCTCCTTGGCATGAGCTTAACTGTGAACGAAACTGCTCAACGATTAGGACTACATCTTTATTTGAATCACCGTTTGTGACGTTTTTTTTCACTTCAACTTGGCTTGGGTATATCGCTTGTTCATGGAATAAACCAACTAGCTGCTGTGATACTCTCTCGCCTTTTTTCGTATTCGCTTCAATGCGTACTCGTAAGCGATTTGGATTTCCCTGGCGAACAATAAAATTCTTCACCGCTTGTTTATCTTGAGTAGATAAAGCACGGCCTTTCACAGAAAAACTCATTTTTTGGCTAACGATTTCAACATTAACACTTGGCTCTCTTTTAATAGGCTGAGAAGCCGAACATGCCGTTAGCGAGAGAACAAGCAGTGATAAAATTGCGACTTTCATTATTACCTCAGTAGTAGAAACCGTTATCGCCAAGTAAACGAGGCTGTTGATTGTCTGAAATACCCATTTTTAAATTGCTCTCTGAACCATCTTGGTTTTCCAGTGCACGGCGAGCATTTTTCTCAGGTAGAGCGAGTAAACGTTCAAGATCACTTGGAGGTAATAGGCCATCGGTCGGAAGCGAAAAACTGTCACTACGAATTGGGTTAACTAAGTACGCCGTGGCAATAATAAGTAACTCAGTTTCTTCACGCTTAAACGCAGAAGAGCGGAAAAGTGAACCTAAAATAGGAACATCGCCAAGGAATGGTACTTTTTGCATGTCTTCAATATCACGACTTTGCAGTAAACCACCTAAAACGAAACTTTGACCACTAGCGAGTTCAATAGTGGTAGATGCCTTACGAGTAGTGAAATTAGGCAACAGAATGTTCCCCGCTTGATAACTACTATCAACCGAAATCATGCTCACTTCAGGGGCAACCACTAAGCTAATACGGTTAGGGCCTAATACTGTCGGTTTAAAAGCAAGTTGAACCCCGTACGCTTTGTACTCAATAGCAGCGGTATCGTTAAGCACTAAAGGTAATGCAACTTCGCCACCCACAAGGAATTTAGCAAATTCACCGCTTAGTGCGGTTAGGTTAGGTTCTGCCAAAACAGAAATCAGACCATTTTCAGCGAGTGCATCTACGGTCACAGAAAACTGCTGATCAAAAAATGACAACACACCAGGGCTGCCTTTGCTGCCGCTCCAGCCACCAGAAAAGTGCTTACTGCTGTCTGCCCACTTAACACCAAGCTGGTTAGAGACGTTGCGAGATACTTCTGCTATACGGACACGTAAGTTCACCTGATTTGGCATAGTGACCACCATTTGATTGATGATCTCATCCGTTTGTGAACTAGGGCTAGCTTCGTCGTTATTACCTTGCTGGCTATCACTCGTAGAAGAGCCTGAATCAGAAGCCGCATCACCGGATGTGTTTTGTGAAGCTAAATCCACTTTGGTAAAACCAGCAGCAATACGATAGATATTGTCCGCTTCTACCGGTGTTGCTACATGTCCTTTTAAGAATAACTTTCCTGCAATGGATTCTGCCGTAACAAACGCATCGGGAAAGTTCGATTTAATGATTTTATTTAAGCTTTTAACATCGTGTTCAACCTTAATTGAAGCTTCAAGAATAATATTTTCATCAATGTCTAAAGCAATGATCGAAGTAACCCCTGCCTTTTTACCAAATACACTCACTTTTGTATTGGTTAAAGTTTGGTAATCTACTATTTCAGGGTTTGCAATAAATACCGAACGGGCATTTTCAGGTAAATTAATTAACTTAGCTTTATCGATAGATAATTCAATTGTTTTTGCAGAGAGAAAACTGCTAAAAAAAACAAAAATAACTACTAGTATACTTTTATTAAACACGCCGACTTCCCTACTGGCCTATCAGTGATTTTTTCTGTGCTCTAAATTCAATTAGACCATGATCAGGACTAACCACTTTTAATTCAGGGGCAATATTATTAATGTTGACTCGATTTGCCCCAAGTTGTGCTTTTTCTTCATGGCTATTTCTGAGAACCATACTTAATGTGCCGAGTTGCTTTGCCAAAATGATTTTGTTCGCTTCAAGGGCACTCACTTGCAAAGTCACAGCACTGTCATCAGGAACAAAACCTTTATTGCCTTTTTGCACCTCTAAGTACTTGTCATGTCGAACTGCATCGTTAAACGCCAGCACTTTTACTTTTTCAAGAATGGTTTTTACGTACAAGTCTTGAGTATCGTTATTGTTCGTTCTTAACTCTTCTTCTTTTGAAGCAATAAGAACCAAATCTACCCAATCTCCTGGGCCAATAAGACCTGAACTTGCCGTGACTTGATCAACAGGAACAGAAACAGCGCGATAGCCTTCTTTTAGAACTAATGATAAATAACCGCCATTATCTGGGAAGATAAAGTCATCACTGCTAATAATTCGACCTTTTTTAAAATCGCCATTAATCACAGAGCCGTGTAAAGATTGGATATCAAAGCTGTCTCTTGCAATATAGCTGACTAACTTATTAAGTTCAGATTTATCGACACTTTTCCACTCAAATGAAGAGCTACTAAATACCCGGCCAGATTCTATATTTGAAGACGCAATAAGTACTTCTACTTTCTGAACTCGTGTTTCAGTTAACTCCTCTGCTACTGGTTGGACTAAAAATAGCGCCATTAATAAAAAACCAGCAATAGACAAAAAAATCGACAGGAAAACTAATTTTTTTATTTTCATATATCTATTATTACTTGGGGTAATGGGCACTCAAGATTATGAGCGCCCTAATAAGATTAGTTTTCGCTGTCACTTTTTGTGATAGAACCTAACTGCGTTTCAATAGTGGTATATGTATCTTTTAAAGCAGCTGTGATCTTTCCATCACCACCAACAGCATCAATTAGTATAAGTGACATAGCGGCAGCTAAAATTGCGTACTCAATCGCCGCTGCGCCTTTTTGTTTTTTCTTATTATTAAACATAATGGTTCCTAATTATCTTATTGTGCTACTAAGCGGTAAATAAATTTGTATTTTGTATAAGGACTGTAGGACTGTCCGACTGAGCTATCTTCTGAAGTACCATCAGACATGGAAACACATTCCACATAATCACGCCCATATTGCTGAGATTCTGCTGAACTGGCGTAGCAAACCCGAGCGTTGTATTGATCCGAGGCAGGTAAACCATCTTTTGGTACGACGCTATATGGGAAAACAACATTGTCTACTGGATATAGTGATTGCAACTCAGTAACCGTTGGTAAACGCCACGCAGACTTGCCACAACTATTTTTCGACGTGGCCTCTGTTTTAATATCATCAAGGATCTTAAATCGCGCAGCATCTGCGGCTGTAAATAGCTGCCAAGTTAAATTTGTGGTTGGATCCACCACACATGTTGCTGCACTTCTGTCTGTTGTATTTGTGCCATTTTCTAACAATAACTGGTACGCAATTGGCGTTTCACGTACTAAACGAGCCAAAGTGTACGCATATTGGTCACTACCATCCCTTTCACTGCTATCTTTTCGTTCAGATTCAGACTCAGACTGGAACCTGAAGACAGCGGCTTCATCTGAGCGTGAAACGGAATCACTCGCCCAATAGTAGTAACGTGGCGACGTGTAACTTTCGTACGGTTCATGACCTTTATGATTAGGGAACACATCAGTATCAATAAATTTATCAAACGATCCGTTTGATTTGGTTTTTAGTGTTTCAAATAAGAAATAGCTCGGTACTTTCCAATCGTTATAGCCACATAACTGAGCCTGATTAGTCGTTTCAAGGAAACCACCAGCGCCGAGTAACGTTTTCGCAGAGCTGGCCTCATAAGCCATATCATCCACGCCATTACCTAAGCCATTTCGCAATAAACTCCACACTCGATTACGTTCTGGATTACGTAAATCCATCACACAACGCCAACCTTGAGCATAAGTGGTCGCCGTTGGTAGGTATTTACCATTAATGTCCAGTTTGGCGAAGTTTGTCGCAACTTTCGCTTGATCAACACTCACGCTGTAACCATTTTGCCAAGCTGAATCAAAGCCTTGTTTTGCTTTATCTTCATGCACTTTTAAGCCAGCGCTATCGAAGCCCGACACTTTGGTATTCACAAGCAAAATCAATTGGTCGAATTGAGTAACCAGTTGCGCCACTAACTCTGAACTTACTGCGGTTAGATCACTGCTAAACTGCGTTTGCTGTGCCGTTAGCGTAATTAACGTTTGTTTTAATTCTTCAAGTTTGGCGTATAACGCTTGGGCATCACTGTGCATTAGTGCCCCATCGGCACCTAATAACGTTGCATCTAGCTTCTGGCTGCTTTGAGTTAAAGCAAGCTCAACAATACGTAAGTCGATATACGTCGTGGTGATTTTTTCTGCTTTTTGCAGCATTTCTGCGGACGCTTTACGCTCTTTTAACGTTTTTAATGCAGTTTGTGCTGCAGCTAAATCTGTATTAAGTAGCGCTTTATCTTGCTCAGTTAACCCCGCACGCTGCTGTACTAAAGCAATATAAGCGGCGGCTTTTTGAATATTCGTTTCCTGAGCTGTAATCACCGTTTCAATTTGGCTAATCAATACTGGAAGGCTTGCAATTAACGCCGTCACATCGGTTTTATCTTGGGTAAGTTCCGCTAGCGTTAATGTGGATGAAAAACCAGAAATCACACCGGTCCAATCTTGTTCTACGGTCTGCCAACTGGTTTGAGAATTTGTTACTCCAAGCTCTAAGGCCGATTTAGTGCTCGCAACAAAACTCTTAACTTCAGACGTAGCAGGCAGTACGGCTTTAGCACTTAAATACACAAATCGCCATTGAGTATCACCTGTGTAATCAGCACCGTCTTGTATCGCCTGATACGTTCCATCGTCTTTTTTACCCCAGAACGTTGAACCGGTGTGAATAAATTTATTATTTGTATCCGCTAAACCAGACAGTGTTTTAACCAATGCATAGCTTGGCGCTTGCCAAATACCCAGATTACATTTTTGATCTTTGTTTGCATCTGCAATCCAAGTATCAATGCGATCACTCTTTACCGAAGTTGATGACAGCCAAAATACAGGTTCAGCATTTTCTATTTCATAATAAGCTTCGCATTGTTTAGAACCTGACCAATCACCATATCGAGAATAAACAGAATTACTCAATGGTAATGGCTTACCATTCTCACCATACTGAACATATTTTAATGCTTCAAAATCAACGGTAGCCGTTGTTGCCCATAAAGTGTTACCCGCTGGTCGATTTAACTTGCTGTCGCTCTTAACACGAACACCTACCTGTGTTTTATCATACGCTTTATGACCAATGTGCTGCGGAATGCTCACCACATCTTGCCATGTCGTACCACCATCATTGGTGAACTCATAATCTGATGCTTGAGTAAACCCAGCCGTTACCGTCCAGTTCAGTCCATTGGTTTTTATTGAGCTGGTATTAACGACTACAGGCAGTGTTGGGGCATCCGCTGGAACCACATCGAAGTATTCACTTGGGTTGCTTGCGATCAAGCCTGCTGGCATACCATTTTCAGCATTTGCTTTCACACGAACTTGAACTTGACCAACACCATAAGCGTTGTCGCCTACGTTTACAGGCTTCACTGTAACTGATAACCAAGTGTTTCCGTTATCTTTAGAAAGCTCGTAATCGGTGGCTTGTGTAAAGCCAGTAACAAAAGTCCAATCAAACGTATTTGTTGAATCATTAACCACAATACCCGTTGGGGCGGTAGGTTGTGCTGGTGTTAAGGTAAACGCCTTAGTATTAGCAATACTGTCACTTTCCGCACGACCTGTGATTGGGTCTGCTTTTACTCGAACTTTAACGTCGCCAATGGAAAAATCACCGTCGGAGATGGTCATCGGATTGGCTGAAGCTGAAGCCCATTCCGCTGTACCTACTTTAATTTCGTAGTCGGAAGCAGCGGTAAAGCCAGTAACATTCGTCCAACCAAAGGTATTCAGTGCATCATCCACAATAGGTGCTGTTGGTGCCGCTGGTTTAGTTGGCGTTGCTGTAAAGACTTTGTCATTGCTCAGTGCCTGCCCTGCTGGACGACCATTTGTGGTATCTGTTTTAACACGAACCAGAATGTCACCAATCGCATAAGCCTGATCAGGGATGCTCACTGGGTTCTGAGTTACTGCCTGCCAAGGGGATGCACCAATTTTCACCTCATAATCCGACGCCGCGTTAAAACCTGCCACAGCAGTCCAACCAAAACTGTTATTTGCATCGTCCACTACAGGCGCTGTTGGCGCTACGGGTAAATCAGGGGTAACGGTAAATGCATCGGTGTTTGAAAGCAATCGACCCGCAGGACGTCCAGTTTTCGTGTCTTCTTTAACACGAACTATAATGCTACCTACTGCGTATTCTTTATCGTCTAGTTGAACAGGATTTGTGCTCACCACTTGCCAAGCACCTGCCCCGATTTTTATTTCATAATCAGAAGGAGAAGAGAAACCAGCAACAGTATTCCAACCGAAAGTGTTACTTGCATCGTCAGTTTGTGGGGCTGTTGGAGCAACTGGCTGCTCTGGTGTTACAGTATAAGCTTCATGGTTTGTTAAAGCTGCACTCGCTAAACGCCCTGTTTTCGCATCCGCTTTCACCCTTACCTGAATTGCACCGACAGCGTAAACGACGTTATCGACTTGCATTGGGTTAGCCGTTGCTGTTTTCCAAGCTGCATTTCCAATTTTGATCTCATAATCAGAAGCAGCACCAAACCCAGACACTTTTGACCAACCAAACGTATTACTCGCATCATCTACTTGAGCAGACGTAGGTGCACTTGGCGTAGCTGGTGTTACAGTAAATGCTTCTTTACTCAGCAACGACGGGCTGTATTCCCCTTTTGAATTAAAGGTACGAACTGCAACCTGACCTGCCGAATATGCTTTATCTGGCACTGTGTGAGGGTTATTGGTTACTGGCTGCCAATTCACCCCTGCATCGTATGAAATTTGATAATCAGACGGCGAGCCAAACCCAGCGGCATAGGTAAAGGTTAACGTATTATTACCATCGTCCACTACAGCATTCATTGGTGCAGGCAGTACCATCATATCTTTGCTAAATGATGTATTTACCACGCCTTCTACCCCAGCCGCACGGCCAGTAATAGGATCTGCCTTTACTCGTACTTTAATGGTACCAGCTGGAATATTAATATCCCCAACGCTGATGGTCTGTGTTGTCGCCTCAACCCAACCGTTACCTAAATTGTATTCATAATCAGTTAGCTTAGAAAAACCACTAACCAGTGCCCACGTAAAGGTATCTGACGCATCATTCGTATTTGTGATCGCTGGTGCTGAAGGCTGTGCTGGCGTCAATGTCATAGCGGTCGTAGAAGAAACACTCTCGCCACTTAAAACATGATTTTCAGACTGAGCTTTGACTCGCACTTTCAGATGACCAACAGCAATGGCTTGATCAGCGATCGACTGTGGATTAGCCGCTGCCGCTTGCCAAATCGATCCGTTATCTAATGAATATTCGTACAGCTCAGCGGCATCGTAGCCAGTTACTACATCCCACGTGAACGTATTATTTGCGTCATTGGTTGTAATAGCGGAAGGAGCAACCGGGGTAACATAAACAATCTTTGCAAAGTCATTACTCGACTTTAGCGCATCGCCGGCTAAGCGATTAATTTCTTTTTTAGCCTTCACACGAACTTGAACTGTACCTGCCGAGTAACTATTGTCACCCATTGGCTGAGGATTCGCAGTCACTTGCAGCCAGGTTACTCCGTTATCTACCGAGTACTCGTAATCTTCAACTGCCGTTAAACGACCAGCCCACGCCCAACCAAATAAATCGTTTTTATCATCCACCACACCATTTTTTGGTGTTGGTGGTTTAATAGAAGTCACTCCTGTTGAGACTTCTTCTGAAGTTACTTTTACGTCATCAACAACTTCATCACTCACCACCTTCAGTGTTTGAGCATCAACGGTACCATTTGCGACCAAAACATCGGTTTTTTTCTTCATACCCGAAACATCAATCATCGCAAGTTTGCCATGTAATGCTTTTCGCGCTTTAAAGCGATCAACATTTTCAGCCAATGAAGCCTGCTCAGCATCTTTCATGAGCTGAGTAACGCTTCGTGCTAACGCATGCAGTTGTTGATCCGTTTCATTATTACCCGCAACGTAATCACGGCCTAAGTCTCCGACAGTAATACTTAATTCAGACGCAAGAGCCGCTTCAGCATCTTGGTAAGAAACACTATCATGCTTAGCCCTTTCGATGACTAACGTAGTGAAAGGTGTAATCACTTCAGAGTTATTCGCTTCTGCCACTAAACCAAATGAATGTTCGATCGCAGAATCAGGCTGATCACTATCGATCGTTTCTCCTGAAATGGCTTCAACAATAATCGGGAAGTTTAAATCTGAAGGGGCTGAGTACGGCAGGGTAAATTGACCATTTTTATTCGTACGAACGATTTGTCCATCGCTCACGTCACACTTCATATCTGCGTTTTTATCAAGGCAAACTTTCGCATTTTCTAAATAACCGTCAATGGCCGTTCCGCTTAAAACAAGTGGTGAATGACCACTCCCTGGATTCGCACTTTCTTTCGGGTCAGAACTAGAATCATTACATGCAACGAGCAATGAACTCGCCACCATTGACAGAATAAACTTTTGTTTAGCCTTAAAACTATCCATAGCCTTAACTACTCCAAATACAACAGACTAAGTTGATGAGAAATGCATTCATAAAATAAATGTCAATTTACATATTTTTGCGTATGTTAATTAAAATGATATCGATTATCAATTATATTTGATCTATTATCCTAAAAAATCACCTAGTTAGAGATTAAAAATCTATAAAGAATGGTGTTCTAACCCGTAAAACAACTATTAGCATAGCGAATATAAAAATGAAATTGAGTAGGATCTCACTAGCAATTGCAGGTATTGTGGCACTTGCAGGATGTAATAGCAGCGAAGATGGAACAACAGAAAGCAAAAAAAGTGATGCTTATAGCTACACATCGCTAACTCGATGCCAGGATTCTGACCTAAACGGAAAATGTGACTCAGCACAAAATACTGGTCTATCCACGTTATCAAGTAGCGACACATCTATCGTTGATGACTCTTTGCCTAGCATGGTGGAAGGTAAAAATTACATTCTCACTGCACCTGCTAATGTCACTTTTGTCAGTCCTTTTACCACCCTTCTTCAGAATGAGGTTTTATTCAACCCTCAGCATGGTGGGAGCATTGAATCAGCCAAAACTTATCTTCAAACACAGCTTGGTGATCCACTTGGTATCGACTTTTCATCTTTAAATATTCAACACGGTCCTGTGCGCGAATCCGAAATATTAATTTCCTCATTCGAGCATGCCCTGCAATTATCGGGCGACTCACCGTATCTAAAGATTTCCGCCGCTGTCGATATGATGCTTGCGAATAAAACTTTAGATATTCGAGAGAAACTCACCCAAAGCTATCTTGACCAAAAAACAGTCAATTTAGAGAAACAAACCTTTTTCTCAGGTAGCCACACTTTAGCTACTGCAGGCTATAAGTCTTTTTCTCTAGACACCCAAAAAGGGAAAATGCTGCTATTAACCAGCGATGACAAACTCATTACGCTGGACGCCGCGACAGGAAAATACACCTCTGAAAGTGCCACACAAGACTCTGGTTCAGATGAGGTTACACCACCAATCATCTACCCTTATGACTCTCATGACGACGATGATGATGATGATGATGATGATTACGGTGATGGTGGCACAGTTAGCACATCCACCATTACGACTGCTTTAAAAGGTGAAGGTGAAAACGAAGTATATTTGGTGTATTCACCAACCATTAATGGCGACCTTTCAGGATCAAATACGTGTAATCAAAGCGGTGACAACGGTGTTTTCCTTACTTCACTCAAAAAAGGTGCACAAGCCACAACACTAACGTCTGCCACCATGATCGATACTTATGCAGGTGCTTCTGGCGTTACTCCTACCCCTAAACCGCTTCCAAAGCCAGTTGCAGATTCACAATGCTTTAATAACCATATCCAGGCGATTATTCCTAGCTACAAACAAGATAAACTTATCGCTCAATTTGGTGTGGGGTTATCTGGCTCTACAGAGCTGCAACTGCTTGATAGCCACACATTACAGCCTACTGGACTGTATTATCCTATCTCCACCTCTTACTACACGCCTTATTATGTAATGAGTGAATCCCATCAGACCTTATTTGTAAAACAAGGCAGTGGTGAACCTGTTTTATTAGATTCGGCGAAACTGGATAACCCACGTACTATTCCAAGTGCTGGCGTTAAACAAGCAGCGTTTGTAAATAATGAAAGCGAAATCATTACCAGCGACGGAACCAGTAATATCCAATGGTTTAATACCCAGCAACCAAATGTTGGTTCTGGCTTACTCACCCTAGATGGTAACGTAAGGTTCATCTCTTCTACCCCTGATGGTTCATTGTTCTCTGTATTAACCTCAACAACACTTTATCTTTTGGACAGTAAAGAGAAAAAGGTGCTCTTACAGCAGCCTAACAGCAGCTATACACAGTTTATGGGAATGCTGTCGGACAAGATCATTCTAGTAAATAGCCAATCTATTGATTATGTGCAATTTTCTAACATCAGTGGCGCGCCAGTAAAAGTCGCTCATCAATTAATGGATAAAAATTTAGTCACAAATTGGGTTACTCAAAACAATGGATCTTTAACCGCAACAACGTTTGATAAAATTTTATCTGCGACCTCCATGGATGCAGATACAACGACCAAATTTTCTGGGGTAGATGTAAGCTGGTTGCCAGCCAATGCCACAACAGTAAGCCAGCTAGAAAAAGCAGTTATTTCTGGGTATTTCCGAGGGGATTACATCCGCCTTGAGAAATCACTGAAATAATTAAAACGCTAGAAAATAAAAATAAAAAACAGCCGATGATCGCTCTCGGCTGTTCTTCTCTCGCATCCAATTAACTGAGTTTATTTATACATATTTGTCTCAAGTTAACTAAACGACTCTGACACCATTTCCCCTGGCGTAACACCAAACTTACGCTTAAATGCGGTGATAAAGTTTGATGGGTGGTTATATCCTGCCATATAAGCTGCTTCACTGATGCTAACGCGCTCTTTTTTCAAAGATTCCATCACACTTTCTAGTCGGCGATTACGTACATAATCCACCACGGTAAAACCAAGTTCCTGTTTAAACTTTCTCTGTAATGCACTGACACTCATGGCGAGATGTTTAGCCACTTCTTCCAAACTTATCTCAGTAAATAAGTGGCTTTCTAGGTATTCCACTGCATCAGCAATTACATCATAAGTATGGCGCACCTCTGCATTACCCAACTTTTGTGCTTTACTCTTAGCTTGAACCACGACATGGTTCACCATTTCATAAACAACTTGGGTAGCTCGGTTCTCTATATAAAGGTGATGTAGCCACAAATCAGAATTATCGGCCGCTAAAATTTCATTACATAATTGCACCACAGCAGGAGGTGGTTGCCATGCTAATTGTGACAAATGCTCTGAAAACATCTGCTCAAATTGGCGGTGGCTCACGCTCTGGCTCATCCCCTGGCGCTCAAACCACTCTGGCTTAAGAATAATATTCACTTTTCTCATGGCATGGCCTTCCACTACTCGCCGGCGAAAAGTGCAGCTGCGTTTCAGGTTAACAATAATGGCTGAACCGTGACCTTCTTGCTGAGAACACGCAGATAACGAATATTCACGATCGTCATAGCCAAACTCCAGCTCTCCTTCCAACACAATACTGACAATGACACACGGGTTTGCTCTAGCCAGCACGTTCGCATCGGCTTTTTCTACGGTACTACCACCTTGCACCAACATACCCGAGGGAAACTCAACAGAAACAAAATCCCCTTCAACAAGTATTTCCTTTTGCTGATTACGCTCCGACACTATCTTGATATTTTGATCTTCTTGCTCTACTCGTGTCATCACTACTTTGCGCAAAATCACTGAATCTGCTCGATTTTTATTCACTGCTATCCCAGCCATTGTGCCCTCTGCCTTGTTTGTCGGATCCTCACTTTCCATATCGCCATGATTTTATTCATAACACAAAAGCGATTTCGCATAACTCTTTAAGCTTTCCATCAATTAGCGCAGAACATAACATTAATGAGAATAAATATCATTACAAAGCAGCCTTTCTAAAGGACGATTGACCACCGTTAGGAAAATAACAACCATGCTTAGCCGTACTCATTTTACAAATAAACAAGCCCAACTATTACGTTATACCCCCCTGAGTTTTTCTATTGCCGCAGCCCTTTCAGCCCCGCTCGTTTATGCTGAAGAAGACATCACCTACCTTGATGAAGTGGTGGTATGGGCCGCCAAAGTTTCTAGCTCCTCTGAATACTTAGGTGATGAAGACATCTCCATTAAGCAAGTCGACCACTTATCTGATTTATTGCGTGATATTCCTGGCGTCGATGTGGGCGGTACTCACTCCGTGAACCAACGTATTAATATTCGTGGTTTAAATGAAACAGATCTCGATATCCGCCTAGATGGAGCATCGCAACACGCCAATATGTTCCACCACATTGGCAACCTCACTCTAAACTCAGACATCATTAAATCAGCTGATATTCAAGTGGGCGCAAACTCTGTGGTACACGGCGGCATTGGTGGTTCTGTGCAATTTGAAACAAAAAATGCTCGTGATTTATTACGCCCTGATGAAGAGTTTGGTGCTCGACTCCATGCCGGTTATGGCAGTAACGACTACACCCAAGGCTCCGTCACTTTGTATGGACAATTAAGCCAAGATATCGACGCGATGATTTACGGTTATACCGTTGACAGAGGTAACTTTAAAGACGGGAAAGGTGTCGAGACTTTCGGTGCTGATGGTGAAGTACAAAATGTACTCATCAAGCTAGGTTGGCAGCCAACAGATCAAGATAGACTGCAATTTAGCTACGATATGTACCGGGATGAAGGGGATTACAACCCTCGCCCTGACATGTCGGGTGGTGCCAACGATGGTTTATCTCAAGACACTCTTATACCAACCAACTATGACCGCGATACCTTCACATTAAGTTACGACATGGATAGAGGTGATGCCCTATCTTTAAAAGCTGTCGCCTATCGTAATGATATGAATTTAATGCGCGATGAATCTAACCTTACCATTCGCTGGCCAACCGATCGCTTACATAAAAACAACGCGAATAACATCAATACGGGGGCAACGGTTACTGCACAATCTTTCATCACACTAGGTAACCTTGATAACCAATTCACCTACGGAGTCGATTACAACCGCCAAGACAGTAAAAGCACCTATGGCCCACAACCACAAATGCATGAGAAAGCCACATCCAGCGCAGCCTTTATTGAAGACAAAATTCAGCTTACGGATGCCATCTCCGTCACTCCAGGCGTGCGCTTTGACGACTTCCAACGTAAAGCCGTTACCAGTGATAAATCCTTTAATGATGTCACTTGGGCTTTAGCTGCAGATTACCAAGCAACAGATGAGCTAACGTTTTTCATCAGTGCCAAAGAGTTATTTAAAGCCCCCGAGCTGCTTGAAACCTTCATCAAATATCAAAATGTGGCGCATTTATCAGAGAACATTACGCACGAATCTGGCCTTAATACCCAAGCAGGGTTTCGCTTCCAGCGCAATTCTGGTGAACACAGTTTTGCGACTAACTTAACTGTGTTTAAAACTGAAATTGATGATTACATCCGAACAGAGTACAACTCAGCCTCTAAGCAATATGACATCTATAACGATGGAGATGTCGAGATAAAAGGCTTTGAGGCCAGCGTATTTTATGGCTACGACGCGTTCAGCTCAAAACTCTCTTATTCCAAATCAGACAATGAAAGCATCATTCACGGCACTCCGATCTTAGATTCAAATGGCCGCAGCAGCGATATTGGTGACGCCATTGGTTTAACTCTTGATTACAGCTTTTATGAGTTAGATCTGTACGTTGGGTTAACCTCTCAGTTCGTTCTAGAAGAAGACAATGTCTTGACTAACGCGCCTGTAAAAGAAAGTTACTCCGTACACAACCTATTTGCCCAATGGGCTCCTCATCAAGTCGATGGACTGATGCTGACCTTTGGTGTCGACAATCTATTAAATGAGCATTATGCCTCTCATGCTTCACGCTCTGGGGAAGCCCGCGGATTTGACAGTACAGACTTTGAGCCAGGACGAAACGTAAAAGTATCGGCCTCATATCAATTCTAGTTATTCATTCACTCTATTCAGCCCAGTTTTGCCTTAAATGCGCACAACTGGGCTTCATTACTTATCACAAGGATGCCAATGAAACTCTTATCTTCATTTAGTCTAATCAGTACTTTCATCATTTCTTCGCTGCTGAGCCCTGCTGCTCTTGCCGCAAAAACCGTTACCGATGTGGTTGGCCGAACGGTAGAGGTTCCCGAAAACGTTAAGCGTATTATTTTGGGTGAAGGACGGTTTATTCCGACCATGGCTATTTTAGAACAAGAGCAAGTACTTGATAGGATCACTGCCACCGTTGGTGATTATAAACGTATGGATCCCGACAGCTACCAGCTGTATCTCGACAAATTCCCTCAACTTGCCAACATACCCGTTATCGGCCGGAGTGATGCCAGTACATTCAGTGTCGAGAAAGCCATTACCAGTGGCGCGGACTTAGCCATTTTTGGTATTGAAGGACACGGTCCTGGTGCTCGAAATAAAAACATTATTAATCAACTGGAAGCCGCTGGCATTGCCGTGATTTTCATTGATTTCCGTCGAGAGCCACTGAAAAACACCAAAAAGAGCATCACCTTACTGGGGGAAGTCTTAGGTAAAGAACAACAAGCAGCGCAATTTAATCAGTTTTACCAACAAGAGATGGATAAAGTCAGTGCGATCGTTAACAAACTGAAAACACCCAAGCCAACTGTCTTTATTCATAGCCGAGTTGGGCTCAGTAACGAATGCTGTGAAACCATGGTTGATGGCATGCTTGGCCACTTAATTGACTTTGCGGGCGGCAATAACATTTCCAAGCCTATTATTCCGGGTATTGCTGGGGTGATGAATTACGAATACTTACTCACCAACCAACCTGACATCTACATTGCTACAGCCATTGGTTCGTCCAAATCTTTAGCAAAACAGTCACCGCGAGTGGCATTAGGTGCCGCCGTTAACCAGCAACAAGCTCAGCAATCACTAAAAAATGCCATTGGTGTGTATAAACTAGAGTACCTCAGCAGTATTGAACATGGCCAAGCCTACTCCATCTGGCACCATTTCTATAACACCCCCCTTCACGTAGCCGCTATTCAGCAAATGGCCAAATGGTTCTACCCAGACGATTTTAGCCAACTAAACCCTGAAGCCACATTAAAAACCATGCATGAAAAATTTCTGCCTATTGCTTACCAAGGTACGTATTGGGCTCAGCTAGATGCCGTTTCAAAATAAACAAAAGGTTTGTTGATATGTCTGTTCAGGCTCAAACAACACAAAGTAGTACACAACCTTCAAGTCGTTTCGATATTGAAACGACTTATCATCAACTGATTAAACGCCGAGTACAGTTAATGGGGGCATTAATGTTATGCACTGTATTGGCTCTTTTGGTTGATCTTGCTTCTGGCCCTTCCGCAATGGACTTCAGTACCGTCGTTCTGGGGCTCTTTCAATCAGAAAACTTATCTCGCGGTGAGGAAGTGATCTTATTTCAAGTTCGCCTCCCCTACTCTTTAATGGCTGTTGTAGTGGGCGCAGCACTCGGACTGGCTGGAGCCGAAATGCAAACCGCACTAAACAATCCACTTGCCAGCCCTTTTACGTTGGGGGTTTCTGCTGCTGCCACACTAGGTGCCGCCTTCGCCTTAGTGTTTGACTGGAACTGGTCTGGAATCAGCAGCACTTACATTGTCCCCGCTTCCGCCTTTGTATTTGCGCTTCTGTCTACCGCCATTATTTTGCTGTTAGCTAACCACTTTGGAGCCCAAGTGGGCACCGTGGTTTTATTTGGCATCTCCATGTTTTTTGCCCTTAATGCCATGGTGTCATTCCTGCAATTTTTAAGCAGTGAAGATACCTTACAACAGATCGTATTTTGGACCATGGGCAGTCTTGCTCGTGCTACGTGGGACAACATTGTCATTGTCGCCGTCGTATTTGCCATTTGTTTGCCTTTTTCGATACGAAATGCATGGGCCATGACTCTATTACGCTGCGGTGAAGATCATGCTCGCTCTAGCGGTATTTCCGTCGAATCCTTACGACTCAAACTCATGATTCGTGTCAGCTTATTAACTGCGGTCAGCATTGCTTTTGTCGGAGAGATTGGTTTTATCGGTTTGGTGGGGCCTCATATTGCCCGTCTACTAATTGGTGAAGATCATCGTTTTTTTCTACCAGCCAGTGCCTTGTGTGGCGCACTAATGATGTCGATGGCGTCTATTGCCAGTAAGTCCCTTATCCCAGGTATTATTTTACCCATTGGCATTGTGACTTCTTTAGTTGGCATCCCACTGTTCATGATATTGATCATCACTCGTGCGAGGCAGTCTTAATGTTGAATTTATCACAGCTGGAAATCGGGTATAAAAACCATTTTTTATTCCAAGACTTAACGGTTCCAGAAATCCGTCAAGGCAGTTTAGTGGCCATTATTGGGCCAAATGGTGTTGGAAAATCAAGCCTATTGCGCTCCATTGCCGGCCTTCAGCCAAGTAAAGGGGAAATCCAGTTAGGACAAACGCCCCTGCATCAACTCTCACTAAATAAACGAGTTCGCCACATTGGTTATGTGCCACAAATGCTGCCACAAGCTTCTCCGCTTACTGCCTATGAAGTGGTCTTCAGCGCCATAAAAACCGTCGATAGTGCCCTTAATAAAAAGGAAATAAACCTCGCTATAGAACAAACTTTTACTCAGCTTGAACTTATGGAACTGGCTTTTACCCCTTTAACCAAGTTATCAGGCGGGCAAAGGCAAATGATAGCCATTGCGCAAGTTTTGGCTCGATCTCCCGACCTGTTACTGCTCGATGAACCCACTAGTGCTTTGGATATTCGCTGGCAATTAAAGGTCATTAATGCCCTGAAAGCCAACGTTAAAGAAAAGAACGCCATTGGCTTGATGGCCATCCACGACATCAACTTAGCATTACGCTCTTGCGATTATTTATTAATTTTACAACCCAATAATACGGCAACCTTTGGAGCCACTAAAAATGTCATGACACCAGAATTACTTAAAGACGTGTATGGCATTGAAGGGCGCATTGAGCGCTGCTCGCAAAGCTACCCGCACATTATCGCAGACAGAGCCATTTAATTTTACTTACACCGAATAACAATAACGTTGACACAAACTAGGAAGCACTATGTTTCAATCTACCGCCACCATTCACTCTGAACATGCTAAAAAATACCTAGTGGTTTTATGCCGCCACTTTGCCCGAAAAGTACCCGCAAATTGGACCGAAACCGAAGGCAAAGTGGATTTTCCAGTTGGCCTATGCACTATGACGGCCACAGATTCACAATTAGTGATTCATTGCCAAGCCAGCCAACAAGATCAGCTACAAATGCAGCAGTCGATCATCGATAAACACATGGACATGTTTTCACGCCGAGAAACCATTGAGCTTACTTGGTATCCATTTGATGTCCAATTAACCAACTAAAATACCCTATTACGCAGACTGATCAGTTTCAGTCTGCTTTTTTACATCTTCTGCAAACACAAAATTTCCTTTGCCTTCATTTTTCACTTGATACATCGCAATGTCAGCTTCTTGGATCAGCATTTTTACGTCGATGATATCCGCGCGCATCACTACCACTCCCACACTGGCAGACACCTCAATGAACCGCCCGCGCCCGCAAGGTACCGATTGGCTACAGCACTTAATCAGCTTTCTCGCTATAGTGCTTAACGCATCACGATCTGTTCTTGATTGAGATAAAAAATATCCGCCTTCTTAGAAGGCGGTTTTGCAATATAGCCCCCTAGAAGGGGGCGACCACGCTATCAGTCCTTTAATAACTGTAACTGCTGCTCATA